>NZ_BAABWF010000005.1:0-318446 GCF_040366405.1 Arenicella sp. 4NH20-0111 | reverse complement strand
AGATCTCTCCAATTTATTAAGAAAAACGTCGCCCGCTGGTACTTGTTTTTCCTAAAACAGATCACTCCAGATGAGCAATACTATCGCCTGTATTTACTTAAGATATGGGCTGACTTAGTTTTCGCTCCCAGTGCCGACACAAAGGTAAACACTCCGGTCAGCTTTCTTACCATCAGCATAAATTCCGACGGTGGAACAGCAAACCCCTTGACCACCATCCCCTTAGACCCAATCTTGCCCGCTCTTTTGAGCAACTTTGAGGCGCGCCAGTCATACCGACCATCACTCAGTGCGTAGTCGCCCCCCCCCCGATATGATTCTCGAAAGGGTTCTAGAATGTAACAACAAAAATCAGCAAAAGACTCTTTAACTGTGTCTGAGTCTGATTCTCTTAAACAATTAAGCTCAATCAGCCCCTCGATCACCCTCTGCGTATCAACAACTTGAGCCGACAGAATTGTTCTATTCAATGGATCGGTGAACGTCGTGGGCAACGGATGTACAGCACCAAAATCTAACAACACCAATTTATCCACCTCAGCGCCGACTTGAATGCGATAGTTACCAAAATTGGGGTCAGTTTGCATTAAGCCCCATTCAAATATTTCCTTGAAAAAAAGCTCCAGCATGCATTCAGCCAGACTATCACGCCGTTGCTGACTTAAAGATTGAACACGGTCGGACAGTACATCCTCACCATCAACCAGCTCCATAACAAGAAGCTTATCACTGCAGTGCTGAGGAAAAAACTGCGGAACCACGTAGCGTTGATCGGCTTTAAGAAGCCCCCTTACCTTCTCCGCTGTGTTTAATTCGTGCCTATAGTCTACTTCTCTGAGCAAGTACGTTTTCAATTCTAAGGCCAGGACCTCAAGCTGCTTTCCAGACTTCACCCACCGCGCTAAGCTCAACATTTGCATGACATTTTTGAAATCATCTTCAATGGCATCAGCAATACCAGGGTATTGGATTTTAAAGCAATGACTTGCGTTCCCGTCACGCGATGCCTTATGCACCTGTGAAAGCGATGCGGCAGCCATGGCCTTTGGATCAATTACGAAATCAGAAAGATTATCAACCCCGAGCTCTGCCATTATTGCTGGCTCTATCACAGACCAGTCCAAAGGGTTGGTGGCAGACTCCAATGTATGCAAGGCGTCTGTCACTGGTGCTGGTAAAATATGCTCTCCATACAACGCCAACATTTGCCCGATCTTTACGTAGGCTCCCTTGAGTTCACCTAGATGTTGAACAAACCTTCGAGCCTCCTTTTCGAGTGCCAGGTCGTTGTGCAATTGCTGCTTATCTTTAGAAAGAAGAAGTCCGCTTGCCCTTGCTTGCAACAACCCCAATCCTCCTCTGGCCCCAGCGACGCCTAGGCTAAGTCGACGACTAAAGCCGCCTTGCTTAATCTTTTTCATGATATAACTTCATACACAGATGCAGATCGGCCTTGGCTGCGACTAAGGTCAGATGACCGTTTTTTTAAAAAGTAAAACATGGAACCATCACACAAACGTTAAAATCACTGTAGTTTTGAGAATAAGTATCGTGCCTCTGCTTCGAAATGCTGAGTATCGCACCTTCACATAAACCCTACCAATTCCTATGCTATCTAATAAAGACGACACGTTATTTATCAACTCTTACATACGCTATTCTGGTCACTATTTCTTTTTCGCCCTCGCCATTGCGTTATTTTCAACGCTAATGGCTCCGAGCTACTCTCAGCCTCTGAGTAACGGAATTGAACTATACGAAAATACAAATTCAAAAATCACACCAACACTGACACGATCTTCAGCATTTTCAAATAATAATGAGTGGTATGTGTTCATTAATCAACGAACGGGTGAATTGCAATCTGCTTCTATTTCAACAGGGAACGTCAACACGCTGTTCGATGCCTCAATGGTACATTCAACGTTTACGGATGACTCGTTAACTCTAAAGATAAGCAATGACAGCGAATGGGTGGTCTTTGCCGCTTCACCCAATAGTGCAACCCCATTTGAGAACCTCGAACTTTACGCCGCACCGGTGGATGGCTCTTCGGCATCAAGACGCCTTACCTTCATTGGCCTCACAAACAACAGTGTTTCAGACTTCGAAATTGGCCCAGATAGTAGATCTGTCGTATTTTTAGCGAATCACGACACCACTCATCAATCCGAACTATATAGCGTGCAACTTAACGCTCCTCACGCTGTCGTTCGATTAAATCAAGATTTAATCGCCAACGGAAACGTCGGGAGTGCTTGCGGCTATAGCTCTAAATTTAAAATAAGCTCCGACGGCAGTACAGTGATCTATCAAGCCAATGCCGCCGTTATCGATGAATTCAATCTCTACTCAGTTCCTATCGACCGAAACACCGAGCCTAAGAAGCTGAACCTTCCCATTGAAATTGGGACCGACTCACTCGTTAATTGCAGTACAGATGAAGGCACAACCCGGCCAAGTGAGGGCATACTTCAATACGATTTCATGGCTAATCAAGCACTGATTGCATACCAGATTCAACCCAAGGGCCAGCATTATCGCCAAGCGATTTATTCCGTACCCATAGACGGCGGCATAAGCAAGCTCATCTATCAGACAGCGCCCCCTCTCATCACCAATCACATGTCTTTTTTGACCTCCACTAACACTGACTACATAGTGGTAAGAACCTCAGAAGTAGAAACACCATTCATTAGTAATGATTTCGGTGACAAATTAATTAGCGTCACTGCCAACGGTGCCATTGAAAAAACCCTATTCAGCGGTGATGAAAACAATGGCTTCACTGCGCGCCCGATCGGCGTCACCGACAATGAACTGTTAATTTTCAGCACATTCAGAGCCACGACCACAGGAAATGAGGAGCGCATCAAAGCCTCCTCTCTTTCAGAAAATGGAGAGCTGGAACTAATCAAGACCAGCTCTATTCACTCTGCTCGCCTCAGCGCCGACGGACTGGGAGTGTTCTTTTTAAGTGATGCATTTACCAAGCCTAACAATTTCGCTCTTTACAAGGTGTCTCCCTCTGGTGGTCCACTTGTCTTTGTCGGTGGTCCTCTCATTTCTGACGGCGAAATTCGAAATTATCAATTGAGTGAAAACGGGGAGCACATCGCCTACCTGGCGGATAGACAGACAAACAACACCTTCGAGCTATTTTCTACTCCAAGCCACAAAACAGGAACCAACAAAGTTAATCAACAACTATCTACTGATGAAGATGTTCGAGACTACCTGATCAGCAACAACGGCAAACACATCGCTTATCAAAACCTTAGGCAACGGAGCAATGGTCGAGTGGATTTAACAACCTATTTACAAGCAATACAAAACCCCAGCAACGAGGCACTTTGTTTCCCAGTAAAGCTTAAAAATTCGTCTGTCAGTGTTATCTGCCTCTAACGCCCGAGAAGACTAGTTAAATTCCTCCGCCTTACTAGCGATGCAATGAACAATACTAAATCTCTACTGTGAAAAGTCTTCGATTCATCGCTCGCCGTTATGCCTTACACTTTAAAACAGCTAAACCAAACAAATTATAGACGGAGCACCCGATGACGATGAATTTAGGCGTAACTGAACGCTTGCAGCCAATCTTGAGCAAAGTTACCAAATTGATGCGCGAAGAAGTCCTCGATGCTGACGTGGAGTTTCATCAACAAATTGGCAAGGACGGTGCCGATCGTTGGGATATGAATCCTCGTCAAGTAGAGATTCTAGAATCCCTTCAAGCGAAAGCTAAAGATCAAGGGCTATGGAACTTTTGGCTAACTGATTCGGATAATGGCTATGGCCTAACGACCGTGGAATATGCCCACCTAGCCGAGCAAATGGGATGGTGTGTGCTTGGCCCTCAAGTCTTCAACTGCTCAGCCCCTGACACTGGAAATATGGAAGTGCTTGAGAGGTATGGAACAGAAGAGCATAAAGAAAAGTGGCTAAAGCCTCTGCTCGAAAGCAAAATCCGCTCTGCGTATTTAATGACTGAACCTGATGTCGCCTCATCAGACGCGACCAATCTAAATTTCAGCGCCGTGTTAGAGGGAGATGAATACGTATTAAACGGCGAAAAATATTGGTCGTCAGGCGCTGGAGATAAGCGCTGCGAAGTGTATATATTGATGGCAAAGACTGCTGGCGACGAAGCCCCTCGTCACGCCCGTCATTCCATGTTTGCAATGGCGGCCGACACACCCGGCATTGAGATATTACGCGCCATGACCGTGTTTGGGCATGATGACGCCCCTCACGGGCACATGCATATTAAGTTTGATAATGTCCGCATTCCGAAGTCGGCACTCTTGCTCGGCGAAGGTCGGGGCTTTGAAGTGAGCCAAGGTCGATTAGGGCCAGGCCGAATACACCATTGTATGCGAGCAATTGGGCAAGCTGAGCGAGCACTAGAATTAATGTGTAAACGATCAATGAGTCGAACGGCCTTTGGCAAACCGCTGGCAAAATTAGGCGGCAACTACGACATCATTGCTGACTGCCGGATTGGAATCGAACAAGCACGATTACTATGCCTGAAAGCCGCCTGGATGATGGATCAGGGCGACCCATCTGCTGCCGCTCCGTGGATTTCTCAAATTAAAGTGGTTGCTCCCAATATGGCTCTAAAAGTGATAGATGAAGCCATTCAAATGTTTGGTGGGACTGGCATCTCTCAGGACACGCCGTTAGCTGAAATGTACGCTCAGATGAGAACGTTGCGCTTTGCAGATGGCCCTGACGCAGTTCATCGCATGCAAGTAGCCAGAAAAGAATTGTCGCAATATCGCTAATTCGAAGCGACTATAAGAACTACACTTGCTTCACTGGCTTTCCTAACTGACTGCCCTGAATCGAGTGTAGTTTCGCCTCATGAATATTCACTCAGAACGCAAACTATCTGCCACTTTTAATAATAACGGTGGCTCACTGTAAGCACTATAGGTGTTTTTATCATCAATATCAGGGTTCGAAACCCGCACTTTATCCCACAAACGCGAAACGTCACTCCCTTTAGTATGAAAGCGGTACGCAAGTTTACGTGAAACCTGTTCATTCAAGGGTTTAGCCCACATAACCGTATTGCAAGCGAAAGTATAGGCTAAAGAGTATGGTTCGCTCCCTCCTTTCAACGTGACCTTTTGAGAGCGCTCAGCTACCAACTTCGAAATCTGAGACTGCTTCAGCCCCCTATTGGCTAAGCCTCTACAATATTGCACCTCAGCATGTTCAAGGCCGATCACTCTCAACCCAAACCCTTTATCACCATGCTGGTAACCAATGGCAATTACCGACGTATAGCCATCGATGAAAAGGCCTTTCGGACTCAAAACACCAATGTTGTCTAAATACCTGCTGACATGGCCATATTGAAAAAAGTTCGCGGCTACAAGCTGTAAATCGCGACTCTCCAGCTCAACGTCAAACGCAACAGGCTCCCCTCTTTCAGAAAATTCTTTGACCGGCGACAAGCCCCCCCCTGCCAATAAGAAGTTCAAAACGATGATTTGAGAATTTTCCTCTCCCTGGATATATTGGATTTTTCGTTAATTGCACTGGCGGCAATAAAACCCCTCCACTTGTAGCAATGGCCGCCAGTGCGGCCACTCCTTTCTCGACACCGGACACAACTCGATTTCTATTGCGCTCATCTGGGCCGATAATTACATTCGTTCTGGCGACATAGATCGTCTCATACCCCATTAACGGCGAGTCGAACTCGTGATAATTGTAGTTGTGCAGGGCCTGCCCGCAACCCGTCAACGCTGGGAAAATTGATGAAATACAGGCTTTCTCGAAAAATGACTTAGTATTAAACATTCACACCGCTCACATTACACCCCTGAATCTTGCCCTCAGATACTGATTGACCAAAAAAAAGCAATAAAAAAGCCGAGTCGAACAAATCGACTCGGCTTTTTTTTAAAACAAGAGAGAACTAGCTCAAAGCCGACTGCAATGTTGACCCCATTTCAGACGGGTTCACCGTTACATGAACGCCAGCATCCTTCAAAGCATCAATTTTAGATTGAGCTGTGCCCTGCCCACCTGAAATAATGGCGCCAGCATGACCCATACGCTTTCCAGGAGGCGCTGTGACCCCAGCAATAAAGCCAACAACTGGCTTAGTCATATTTTCCTTGATCCAAGCGGCACACTCTTCTTCATCAGTGCCCCCGATTTCGCCACACATTACAACGGCTTCAGTCTCAGGATCATCATTAAACATCTTCATTACATCGATGTGTTTCATTCCGTTAACCGGATCGCCACCAATACCAACACAAGAAGATTGCCCCATACCCATCTGAGTCAACTGGTGCACAGCCTCATACGTTAAAGTGCCTGATCGAGAAACAACACCGATGCCGCCTTTCTTATGAATGTATCCAGGCATGATACCAATCTTAACCTCTTCAGGCGTGATCACACCAGGGCAGTTAGGCCCAACCAATACAGTCTTACTGTTCATCTTACGCATACGATCTCTGGTTTTAATCATATCCGCAACAGGAATACCTTCAGTAATACAAATCACTAAATCGAGCTCGGCATCCACTGCTTCATCAATGGCTGCAGCAGCAAAGCGCGGCGGCACATATATTACAGAAGCGTTTACGCCATGTTGCTCTTTAGCATCCTTGACAGTGTTATACACTGGAACGCCCTGTACACTTTGACCTTCTTTGCCAGGCGTTACGCCTGCCACAAAACAGTCCCGGCCGTAAGCGTATTCCAAACATTGAGTTGTATGGAACTCACCAGTGTTTCCGGTGATACCTTGAGTAACAATGCGTGTATCTTTATTAATTAAAATAGACATAATTTATCTCCTGACCCGCCCTTAACCTTTAACAGCAGCCGCAATTTTTTCAGCTGCATCAGCCATTGTACTGGCCGTTTGTAGTTTCACATCTGACTCATCAAGAATCTTACGCCCTTGCTCAACGTTGGTACCTTCTAGGCGAACCACTAGAGGAACACTTAGGCCGACCTCTTGAGCTGCTGCCACAATACCACCCGCGATAACATCACACTGCATGATGCCGCCAAAGATATTAACCAAAATTCCCTCTACTTTCGGGTTGGCCAGCATGATCTTAAACGCTTCCGTAACTTGTTCTTTGGTAGCACCACCACCAACATCCAAGAAGTTAGCAGGCTCAGCACCGTAAAGCTGAATGATGTCCATTGTGGCCATCGCTAAACCAGCACCATTCACCAAACAGCCAATATTTCCGTCAAGAGAAATGTACGACAAGCCCCACTTAGATGCTTCAATTTCGTTACTGTCTTCTTCAGACAGATCACGATATTCGACGATCTCTGCCTGGCGGTACAACGCATTCGAATCAATATTGAACTTAGCGTCCAAAGCTATTACACGCTTGTCGCCAGTAACGATGAGCGGATTGATTTCCGCCAAAGAAGCATCTGACTTAACGAACGCCTCATAAAGCCCCGCCAAAAAGTCAGCTCCTTCGCTGATCGACTCTGAAGGCATACCCATTTTTCCGCAAACATCTTCCGCTTCAGCACGATCAAGGCCTTCCGTTGGATCAACAAAGATCTTTAGAATTTTTTCTGGTGTTTCTTCAGCAACAGTCTCAATGTCCATACCACCTTCAGATGAGCACATTAACACTACTTTTTGAGTTTCACGATCAACCAATGCACCAACGTACAATTCGTCGGCAATGTCAGCACCTTCTTCAATATAAAGGCGGTTCACTTGCTTTCCTTCAGGCCCAGTTTGATGCGTTACCAACTGCATTCCCAAGATTGCGTCAGCGTATTCACGCACTTCATCCATGCTGGTTGCAACTTTGACGCCGCCACCCTTACCTCGACCACCGGCGTGTATTTGAGCTTTCACTACCCAAACATTGCCACCGAGTTCTTTGGCCGCAGCCACTGCTTCATCTACAGAGAAAGCGGGAATACCACGCGGGGTAACCACTCCGTATTTCCTCAGGATTTCTTTACCCTGATACTCATGAACATTCATTTAACTTACCTTTGATTGATACACTAGAGCTTGATTTGGAGAGAATTCTCCAAGGAGCTGAAACACCCATTAGGGCGGCCCAGAAGTGACGGGATAATAGCCGTTTTTGCCTCATTTAGATAGCCCACCACCACACAAAGCAAGCACTTTTTACACCAACTTTGCAAGTGGTTCGTAAATCTACTTGGCATATGTTCCAATATCCCGCATTCTTCGCCCGTTAACCGGACTAACAAACACTATGAGCAAGAGCCCCACACTTTCCACCAATACAATTGGCCTCCTATTTGCCTTTGGATCAGCGGCTTTATTTGCCATCCGCCCGGTGTTTGTAAAACTGGTTTACGCACAGGGGACCGACCCACTCACCCTGATTG
This sequence comes from Arenicella sp. 4NH20-0111, assembly GCF_040366405.1. NCBI lineage: Bacteria > Pseudomonadati > Pseudomonadota > Gammaproteobacteria > Arenicellales > Arenicellaceae > Arenicella > Arenicella sp. 4NH20-0111. The sequence continues at coordinate 310,067 of NZ_BAABWF010000005.1, read as the reverse complement.
GGTTCAGAATGTTATTTTCTCTGCCAATCTACGCGTTGATACTCTATTTTCTTCTAAGAGACCCCACGTTACGGCGCCGACTGACAATCAAAAACATAGGCCAAGCATCCATAGTCGGTTGGTTCGGATATTACTTCGCTAGCTACCTTGATCTCGTTGGCTTGCAGTACGTCACGGCACAGCTCGGCCGAATGGTCCTCTATGTTTACCCTACGTTTGTCGTGATCTTTGGCGCCTTATTCTTTAAAACCAAAATCGACGCACGAATCGCCCTTTCCTTAGTAATTACGTACCTAGGCGTCCTGATTATCTTTGGGCACGATCTGCGCACCTTTGGGCCCGATGTCATAAAAGGCTCGTTAATTATCTTAGTTTGTGCAGCTTGCTTTTCGTTCTACCTACTGTTTGGCAAGCCATTAATTGAAGAGATGGGCAGTCGATTATTTACTTCCATCGCACTTATTAGTGCCAGCATCGGGATCTTAAGCCACTACGCTGTCGTAGCGCCGATCACATCACCAAACGTCAATAATACAGCCTTATTTTGGATCTTCATTATCGCAATCTTCTGCACTGTTATCCCCACTTTTCTGACAACCGCCGCGGTAGCTCGAATTGGTTCAGAGAAGACCGGCATCTTGGCAACAATTGGCCCAGGCTTTACGTCAATATTTGCGGTAACAATCTTGAACGAGAATTTTACCGTCTACCACCTAGTCGGGATCGTGGTTACTATTTTGGGCATCAGCTTTCTTAAAAAGTAGAAAGACGTTGATCACAACTGAAATACAGCTCCTTGATGAACAATCGAATCACTTAAAAACCTCTTCTCCGACACGACTGAATTGGGCATAACGACCGTATTATCCAATTGAACTTGATCTTCAATTTGTACTCCATGATTTAAAATCACGGATTTAAGCAAAACTTGACGCCCGACACGGCAGTGTTTTTCAATCATTACATCAGACCAGTCTCCCAAGACCGTAGGGGCATCTCGCGACGACCAGTGTTGACGGCGCCCACACTTTCGATTAAAAACCACGCTGGGCTCTAATCCACCAAACATTCCAGCAATAAGGTCAAAATTTGCCTGGTGAAATTCTCGTGCAGTCTCTAGTGCATTGACCATGATTGATTCTATTGTGATGGGCGTTGGCGCTAACACTATGTCGGCTTCTGAAGGCTTCAATAAGGTTATTCCAGCAAACCCGACGCCATCATGCACTTCCAAGAGTTGACACTCGCTGCTCTCGGCTTTTTCCAGGAACTCTTTCACACAAAAACTTCGCAATGAATCTGCCTCAACAACCAAGAGTCCATTTGGCTCACTCAGAGGTTTGAAGTCACGCAAAATTTGCTCGGTGGAACATGAAAAGGCCATCACATTTACGGGCATTCCCCATCGGCCATCATTGCCTACCATATTAAGTATTTCGGTCGCATTATTACCCGCCAGCACGATACATTGTTTGAAATGCAACTCTTGTAATTCTAATAACACATGCTCAATTACAGACCTGCCCGCTATCACCAGCGATGCTGCCTCCACTGGGCCAAAAATTTCCTCCAGCTCCTGACTCACTAACCCATCCGCTAAAATTATCGCGGTAGGCCGAAGATGTTCCGTCGGACTATCTATAATATCAATTGCGATAGTGTTCTCTTTCATCCCAAACCCTCCTAAATGAGCCCGCACAACTGGTGTCCTGCAAAGGGATCACTCTCTCGTAACAAAGAAAATGGCAGCGATCAAAATCGCCCATTGATACAACGCCGCCAGTTAACGCACATACCCAAGCAACCACACACTTGCCGAAGACACACGGTGCAATTTAACGCATCCATAATGGACACGTTACGATTTCTACACCGCGTGACTCTTCAGCAAATGGTGGTCGCTGCCTCACCAACGACATGCCCCCCCGGACTGCGGAAATTTTCTCAAATTCATTCGCTCTATAACGATCATTGTTATACGCCTCTACATCTATCTCAGCACTCGCCGCATCAACGCGAGTCGCTGTTGTAAAACAAGTTTTCTTTTCAATACTCGTCGCGAGCATCTTTCGTGCCTGCACACGCTTTCGATATCGAATCACCCAAACCATAGACTGCTTTGGAGCGTCCCTACAGACTGGCTTTAGTTTTCCAACAATTGGCGTTAGAGCCGAAACGTCCGATCGCCCACGCACCTGCCGAAGCCAAGTTAACCTTGGTAACGCCCCCCAACAGACTCGGTCAAATCCATTAGGTAGCACTGCTTCTTCGACAAATGGTGGACGCGGACCAACCAACGACATGTCCCCCCGGACTTCATTAAGCGATTGTGGTTGCTCGCCTACCAACCGCTCGAAAAATAATCTCAGCTCTGAATCAAGATTGATGGAAAGAGTCAAACTCAAAAGCCTCGCCCTACCAACCGCCTCGTTTAACTTGATGTATCCAATGTTTAAGTCTGCTTTCATCATTGTGTGCGGCATATTTAGAACAAGCTAGCAAACAAGCAGCGCATCTCAAATATCTAACGCCGACCTCATACTTAAATAGCATCTCGATATAGGCGGGTGATGTTAAAACGGCTGCTGATTTCATTTCGCTTCTCAATACTGAACTTATGCATTATCATTATTATCATTTATTTCATTATGTCAACAATAATTTTCACTTTTATCAATTAATAGCGTTAATGGAGATCAAAAATTATCATATTCACATCATAGCTAGACGAAAAGTCGATTGGAAATATTGTAAAAGTGATAACAAAGTTGAAATAACATCGAATTATCAACATTCAAACATTGACTTTAATGATAAAAATGATAAATTTGTGGACATCACCAATAACGTTCGGTCTTGCAATATGTGTTCACCCGTATACCTGAGAAAGATTTTATTCTTGAACATCGTATTTATGTTGGGCGCTTGCGCAGTCACACCCAAAAACCTAGATAGCCAGCAAGCCGGAGCTGAGAATCATTTCCTTCGCTTAGTTCATGCCACAAATTTAGATGCATCAGTGATTGGAAAAATCGAACTGATGGATGATGAAGCGCACAGTGTTAACATACTTCAGCAGCAGTTCTTCTCTCGCGGAGATTTACTCAAGCTTAAAATTCAGTCGATGCCTGAATTTGACGGACTCTATACGATAAACAGTCAAGGCGAACTTGAGCTTCCTTTCAGCCAAAGTGTTGTCGCTCTCCACAAAACACGAAGCCAGCTGATAAAGGAAATTCAAAAGCGTCTATATGATTCTGAATGGTTTGCAACTGATAACGTTTTTGTAGAACTCAGCCTTGTTCACATGTCCAGCATTGATGTGTCTGTTTATGGCGCTGTATTCAATCAGGGTCGAGTAACCATCAACAGCAAACCGGCGTTGAAAGCCTCTGAGGTCATTCAGCATGAAGCCGGAACGTATGCCTCAGGAAGGGATCTGGTTGCTGCAATTAGCGCAGCCGGAGGTATCAGGCCCGATGCGGATCTGTTTCGAGTCATTATAAAAAGACAGGGGCGGTATTTTTCAGCAAACCTTGAACAGCTCATCTCGGGAGCGGGCTATGGTGCCACACCCAATCTTGTGCACGGTGACCAGATTTTCGTAATGTCAAACGGTGCCGAAGATACAAGCCTTATTAGACCGTCTCAGATCACCCCTCCCGGGATGAGAGTTCAAATGTCGAACTTAACCGCCCCTGCGTTAAGCAATGCTCAATCAGCTATAGGCGCTGACGCAACCAGATTGCCGTATGGCTCAAGCCTATTGGATGCGGCCGTTTCCGCCAACTGTGTAGGAGGCACCCACCAAGCTAATGCGTCACGTAGCATCCTACTAATCACACGTCATTACGGGGCAAAAGAGCAAATCGTAATTCGTCGATCCATAAATCAACTACTAGCGGGAAGTTCGGACTATTCAGTTAATCCTTATTTAATGCCAAATGATGGAGTGGCATGTTATGACTCTAAGTTCACCAACATTCGTGATGTCGCTAGAGGTATCGGTGAGTTATTTGGACCCGTTATTCTTGGAGGGATACTGTGAACTGGTCACTTTTTCTTCGCGAATTTATTATTGCTGCTTGGCAGGCACGCTTCAAGATAGCCGTTCTATTTATCTTCACTGTCATTGCCTCTGTTTGTTATTTCAAATACGAAAAACCAAAATTCAAGACCTCATGGGTATTGCTTCTACCAGGGACAGAACGGGCATCTACAATAAATCTAGACAACTTAGGCGAAGCAAGGAGCAGCGGCAAAAATGCCTACGGCAGTGTTTCAATTAGTCCCAAAAACACATACAGAGAGATCGCGCTCAGCGATGCTGTGATCGAACAAGCGGCAAGCCGTTTTGGCGTTGCATCAGACGCATTTACGAAGCCCCGAATTAAGTTAATTGATCAAACTCCAGCAATGGAATTTACCCTTAAAGGCAGTTCAGAAGAGGAGCTAAGAAATCGAGCCTCTCTTTACAATAATACTTTCCAGGATATTTTAGATCGTTTGAGAAAAAATGAAATAGAACGGAATTACAAAGGGGTTGAAGGAAACCTTTCAGAAGCTAAAGGTCGTCTAAGAAAAGCTAGGGAAGCAATTTTAGAATATCAAAGTAACAGCAACATCGTATCCGACGAACAGTTCCAAACCTGGTTAAACGATTCAGAGGAACTGAGAACTAAGCAGAGTGATACAGAAGTCAGAATTGCCTCATTGGAGGCGAAACTTCAGTCCAAGTTAAACCAACTAGGTCTGACACCCCAACAAGCGGAGGCCTTCCTACTCATTCAGGCAAACCCTACTACGCAAAGCCTGATGAATATTTTATCCGAAAAGCTGTCAACACAAGCAAGCCAGCAGAAAATCTACGGCAAGCAGAATCCTATCCGCATACAACTTGACAAGGAGATTGCAGGAATCAGGAGCAGCCTTGCAAATAACCTAATATCGATCCCAAACCTCGGGTCCATAAAACGCCCTCAACTCTACGGGCTGCTATCCAAGGAGACCGGAGAAACGCTAAAGTTTACTAATCAAGACATTTCTGAACTCAACGGTCTAAGAGCAGAAGCTTCCAAACTAATCGAGCAACGTGGTGATTACGCAGCACGAATTCGGGAACACGCAACCGAAGCGGCCCGTTTGAGTGATCTAAATAGAAATCATCAAATTGCGGAAGCTATTTTTAGCTCCGCCCTGGCTAAGCTGGATACGAGTAGGCTCGATATTTATGCAACCTATCCTCTAACTCAACTTTTGACACAGCCAGGCGGCACAATAAAACGCGACCGTTTGCAGGCGAAACTAATGATCGTTGCGCTATTTATGGCATTTGGATTTCTCGCACTGGCTCTGATATTCAACACGTTGAGATCAAACCATAAAGTGGATGACATTACAGTTTCCCTATTTAATGCTCCAGATCAAACGCCTTCAATCAAGTCGACCACCGAAGTCACACAGAGAGGGTTGAATGATCAATGATTTGATTAATACGATTAAGAATCAACGGTGGCGAGAGTTTAAGGAACGTTCTCAAGATGAAGTTATCTTTGCTTCTTCGATAACGTTTACATTCCTCTTCTATATGCTAGGTGCCCTCTACTTAGTCGCTCCGGTAGTAGGGTGGAGTCTGTTTGCCATGTTAATCGCAAGACGATTGTCTGGCGAAAAGTTCAGCACAAAAAGCACCCGCTGGTTAATCATCTTATGGTGTTTAAGCGCCTTAATTCTTGAAGCTAGCTTAATAATAGCTCATATAGACTTTAATCTCGGGTTTGGAAAAATCGTAAAATCGACCATAGGCTGGGCCAAAGGTTGGGCTCTGCTTAGTATTTTTATAGTTTTAGGGTACTCTTTGAAAATCCGATATCAGGTGATCTGCAGAGCAGCATGCCTTGTTGGACTGATCGCCATCTTGGTCAGCCCAGCTCTAATCGCCGCTTACATCCTAAGCCTTCCAGAAACCCTCTATGTATCTCCATTAAAAATACTTGGTGGCTCTGGCCCTGAATTCTTTACTATAAGACTTTATGAGGTAGACCCGTTTAACGGCCGCCCTAGATGGCGCTTCTTTGCCCCGTGGGCACCAGCTGTCGGCTTTGTTGCTAATATTTACTTCCTTTGTGCGTGGTTTGAGAAGAACACATTTTGGCGATCGGTCGGCCTGATTGGTAATTCGCTAATGATTGTCCTTGCGGCATCAAGAATGGGACTAATTGTCCTAATTTTGGTACCGACTTCAGTCTGGTGTCTTTCGAGGCTTACTCGAACGTGGTTCTTAATTTTAGCAGCCGTCGGTGTACTAGCAATAGGAATATTCTTCGATCCAATTTTTGAGCTCATATCGAGCACTATCAACGATATAAAAGCCAGTAGAGCAGATTCCACTAGAGTTAGAGAAAGTTTGGCCAATATTGCAGTCCACCGTTGGCAATCAGAAGCCTATTGGTTTGGTCACGGTGTGGTTGAAACTGGAACTCACCTCGTCGAATTTATGCCGATAGGGTCACACCACAATTGGTACGGTCTTCTTTTTGTAAAAGGGATGTTAGGCTTTCTGGGCTTCCTGATCCCTTTTGTTATGACATTTTTCATCCTGATAATTAAAGCCCAATACCAAGTAAGCTCGCGCCTCGCACTTGGTATGTGTTTGATTTTGGGCTTCTTTTCTCTCAGCGAAAACATTGAAGCTTTAGCTTACATGACCTGGCCTGCTTGGCTCCTAATAGGTATTGGGATTAAAAATTCAATAAACGATACGGACACACATGAGGCCAATTTATTAGGGCATTTTAGGCTGAAATCAGAAAGTAAATAGTAGAAAAGGTTGTCAAAAATCTACATCGAACGATTCCAGATCAGCCACTGAAAATGAATTTTCATCACCAATTACAGGCAGTCGAAACTTCTGCACTAAACCAGTAAGAAGAGTAAGCGGTAAGTAGTTAAGACAATACAGTTAACAATACAATGAGCTAAATCAAGATGACCACGACTACAGAGATAAAACCAAACTTTATCATCGTCGGTGCGGCCAAATCCGGAACGACGAGTCTATATAGCTATTTGAAAGCTAATCCAGATATTTTCCTCCCGGACTTTAAGGAACCACATTATTTTGCCAAAAATCACGCATTCAACTTCGATGTACTATCTGATAGAGATGCTTACTACCGATTGTTTGAAGGGCAACAAGAACCGGCTCTCGGTGAAGCATCTACTGCCTACCTATACTTTCCTGACATACCCGACAACATTCACGCCGAACTACCGAACTGCAAAATCATAGCTTTAGTTCGTAATCCCACTGAGCGTGCCTTATCTCTCTGGGGCCATCAAATTAGAGAAGGATTAGAGGAAGACTCCCTAGAACAGGCTATCAAACAAGAACTCGCTGGTACTACGCGGAGTGTAAGCGGAGTTGAATACGGATTTAACTACTGCAGGCAAGGCCTGATAGCTGACAATATCGATTCGTATATCTCATCCTTTGGTAAAAATAATGTCTATATCGCGGATTACCAACAACTTAGGACCGATCCACAAGAGCTGATAAACCAAATTTGTGACTTTCTTGACGTACCCCCCCACAGAATAAGTGAAAAAAACAATCGGTTGAATGCCTCTGGAAACCCCAAGTTTGGTTGGTTTCATAAGATGTTAAATTCTAAACACCCAGTGCGACAAGCACTGGTCTTGCCACTGAAGCTGTTTATGCCAGCGCAGCTGCGCCATAAGCTTTGGAGCAAGCTACGAAACTGGAACATACTGCAAGGTCGGCGCCATCAAATCGACCTATCTACTAAAAATTTACTCGATCAATACTTTGCGTCAGACGTCGAACGCGTCGCGACTCGAATACAAGAATGCCGCCAACGCTCTCTTTGATTTAGCCTATACCATAAACTGAAATCGGCAGAGTTCGACAAAACCATATGAAAATCTCGATTGTAATTCCACTATTCAACAAACAAGACAGCATCAAACGCGCTATCAACTCGGTATTGCACCAAGTCGAGGTAAACCCCGACGACATTGAAATTATTATTGTTGACGATGGTTCGTCGGACAACTCTTCAGCTGAGGTTGAGCAGATCATCGAGACGCTGAAGGGACGATCAATCTCATTAATCAAACAAGAAAACGCAGGTGTTTCATCGGCACGTAATAGAGGCGTTAAGCACGCACAAAGCCTTTATGTCGCCTTTTTGGATGCAGACGATACCTATGAACCGACCTTTCTATCAGAGATTGATAAATTGATTTCGCGCTTTCCAACAAGCGCTCTATTTTGCACCAGCTATAACTTTGTGTATGAAGAAGATCACAACGTAAAGGCAGCGAAAGTGGCCAATCTGAGTTCCAAGAAAGAATGCCATATTCTGCCTGACTTCTTTCTGGTTGCTGCTACTGGAGACCTTCCGTTCTGCGCATCTAGCATTTGTGTTAGAAGATCCATTTTTTGGGAAGTCGGTGGGTTTCCGATTGGGGAAAACATGGGGGAAGATCAGTCACTCTATTGCCAAATTGCACTAAGACACGACATCGCTTACAGCCCCGCACCCCATGCAAACTACTACTGCTGTACCAGTGGCTCGCTAATGCAAACTCATGAAGTGGCTAGTGAAATGCCGTATTCCAAAAGGATACAAACTTTGCTCGACCAGGGACACATTCATTCACAGAAAGAACCCTCGGTCAAAAAATACATCGCTGGGCACCTCCTAGATTTAGTCCGACGAAATCTATATTCAGGTAATACACAGGCAGCGCAAAGACACTTAAACGACGCGAGATCTAAGGCTCGGCCGTTAAAGTGGTTATATTGGGCTTTCCGAGTAAAAGTACGTGGGTAAAGTACAATAGAAAATAAAGAATTTGTCTAAGAAGTCACAACGTATTGCGCGCGACACCACGGTGTTCAACGATTTGATCAGACAAAATATTCAAACGCTTCTACAACATAGAACTTAGCATTTTCTTTTGCCAAGCGACAGGCAAGAAAGCAAACAGAACACTTGCACTGAATGTAGTCAGAGTCCTCGCACTCTCTTCCATAAGAGCGATCGGATTGTGTCTCAAAGCAGCAAAACACCACTTTAATGCACTTCGTCCTTTAGCCTGAGAGAGGCAACGTCTAGCAAGGTATCGACACTGGAACGCTTTTGCAGCACTACCATGCTCTTTCACAAAGTCAGGATCTATGGCCTCGAGCTTTTCGACAAATGCTAACCAAGTTTGATACTGAGTGTCCACATCCGCTGATAGACCAGCTTCATTGACACGATAATATGTTAGTGGCACATCAATCAATGAAAACTCTGTGGCAGTTGAAACGGCGATGCGGGTCCAGCAATCAATATCTTCAGACTGCCTTAACTCTTCATCGAAATATTGCGCATAACTTTGCCGTTCGCCGTTCTTATTTCGTCCCTCTACTGCTATTCGCTCAAGTATTGATTTTTCAATCACAGGCGCTGAACCATTTCCGATCGGATTACGACAAAAAACATTCCTGGCTGTGTATCCATGCTTAATGTAGGGCGTCTGTATCCGGTGCAAGGGCTCGCTCTGCTCGTTAACGAACATAGAAGCGCTAAACGTCACTCCGGTATTCGGGGACTTGTTAAAGCAGATAAGGTGCTTTTTCAGTTTGTCTTTATGCCAAAAATCATCAGAGTCCAAAAAGGCGATATATTTTCCACGAGCTTCTCTGATACCGGTGTTTCGAGCCCCGGCTAGACCTCTGTTTTCTTGAGAAATAATACGGATTCTTGGGTCTGAGAACCTACTCCGAATGAGAGCGATCGATCCATCTGGGCTAGCGTCATCAATTATCAAAAGCTCGAATTCAAGGAAGGTTTGAGATAGCACTGAATCAACCGCTAATTCAACGTAGGCCTCGACGTTGTAGACCGGCATGACAACAGTCACAACAGGTTCCTTAATTTTTTCAGCATTCATGATCTGAGTTCTCCTTCTTATCGATTACGCCATTAACTGAAGAGTGTGATTTAAAAGTAACTCGCCATACGTAAACGAGGTACAGCGGATTCGTCACCGTGTAAACCAACAACACACTTAGTGCCACAGCCATTAAATTAAAATGAGCCGCGATTGCAACGGCAGAGATAAAAAGCATACTAAACCCCATATTCCACCGGAAGTCCTGCTTAATACCATTCGTTGCCAACATAAGTGCAGAGGCACTTTCCGCAAGAGCTCGAGGGATGGCTGATAAACAGAGTAAGGCCAATATTGGAATAGCATGGGACCAGTGCGTACCAAACACGATCGGAACATAGAAAAACGCCAGCCCGGCTTGTGCTGATAATAAGGGAACCACAATCAAACAGATCTTTTTGAGATTACTCTGGAACCGCGCTTTTAGCGCCACCATATCGGAATTCACCTCGCATAGATTTGGGTAGAGCGCCGAGTTTACCGCTTTGATTAAGGTTAAACTGAAACCCAGTCCAGCATTTCGAGCAAAGTAATATAGACCAAGCGCTTCCATGCCCAATAGGCGACCGACAATCATGTTATCCAAATTTAAACGAGCTGTTTTTAATACCTCTATGCTTAAATAGTAGCGCCCAAATTCCAGAACCTCTCGCCACAACTCAAAAGAAAGTAATTGCCCCGAGGGCTTCCATCTATATGCACGTCTGTAACCAAACAGCCAAATGGGTGTCGTCAAAAATTTAGGCAACACAATGGCCCAGGCGCCAAGTCCTAACAATGCAAGCATGGCCGTTAGAATATTGTCCACTGCTACCTGCCCACCGTCAATCATCGCAACGGCTTTAAGGCGCTGCTGCCTTTGAACCAGAGCTGCCTGTACCATCCCATACGGCATCAAAAGGTAGGTAAAAGATAAGACTTGTAACATGGGAACCAAGGCTGGGGTGTTATACCAGTCAGCTATGGGGTAAGCGATTAAAACTTGGATAAAAAACAACGACGAACAAAACACCATATTCAAGCGGTATGCCGTATTGCAAACTTGATCCAATTTTTCGTCTTCACATTGAACTATTTTTGCGCCTATACCATTTCGGCTAAAGACTCTAATTAACTCATTCACCGTCAGTACCAGAGCCGCGATACCGAATGCTAATGGATCGAGAACTCTCGCAAGCACGATTGCGGTGAGTAATCGTGTCACTCTCACGAGTACTTCACTCGCTCCGAGCCAACCCAGATTAGCCAGAAATCTATTCTCTGCTATTGCTTTTGTACGTTGCTTCCAATATTCACGCACACGACCCAACACGCCATCAACCCTGATGAATCCTATCTAACTCGATTTGAAGTTGAGACTCAACTTCTGACCATTCGGCCTCGATGCTCTCTATCCAATCGTGAGCGAGCGGTGAGTCAGAATTTGCCTCCAGCTCAGCAAGTTTTTCCGCCAGACTGGTCTGCCCCATACTGGCCGCGCCCCCCTTAATAGAGTGGCTAATTTTGTTGATATGATCGACCTTGTTGTCGGATATTGCCGCTTTAAGCTGCTTTAAGTGCTTTCTAGAATGCTCCAAAAAGGTCGGTGCAATTTCCGCAAAAACCATTTCCCAAGCGTCACCAAACTGGGCCTTAAAATAGGAAGGGTCAAACAAAGCAATGTCAATCGTTTGCATTTCCCCTGTGATCGAGCTGCTCTCTATCTTAACGCGAGACGCCGGAACTTTCTCCAACGCATCGGCTAATTCAGTCAAACCAAGTGGTTTGGAAAGAAATCCATCGAAGCCTAATCCCAACAATCGGTTCCTCTGATCTTGATAGCTGGACGCAGTCAACGCGACACAATAATGTCCTGCGATTCGATCATCAGATTGACGAATGGTTTTCAACGTTTCTTCGCCGTCCATTACTGGCATTAAAATATCCAGTAACACCAAGTCATAAGATTGGCTTTGAAGCTTTTCTATGGCTAACAACCCATTGTCAACTATCTCAGCTGTCAACCCCAGTTGAGCCAGCTGAGCGCTGAGTACCTTTTGATTTGTTGGATTATCTTCAGCCACCAAAATGCTTATTTTAGCCGATTCTGATTGAACCTCAGATCCATTGGAAGCCGGTTCAATGATAGCGTCGTTAACTTCTTCAGCTGGCAATGAAAATTCGAAGACACTGCCTTCCCCAACGATACTTTCGCAGCTTATGCTACCTTGCATTAAAGAACATAACTGGCTGCAAATTGCCAAACCCAAACCAACGCCTTTATCCGGCGAACCGAGTTGTTCGTAAGCGTTGAAAATTTTCTTCAATTGGTCCTCAGGAATACCAACGCCAGTATCGATCACTTGAACGGATAACATGCCTATGCCCTCTGAAACCGCGTTCCTACGGTACGAAACATACAGTTTAATTACCCCTTCGTGAGTATTTTTCAGGGCGTTTGATACTAAATTATTAACGATTTGTTTGTAACGCCCCTTATCCAGTCGAATGTAATTGGGCATATCGCTATCTAAGTTCATTTCGAGGCTCAGCCCCTTTGACTCAGCTTCGATTTTAAACATAGATATGATGTTTTGATGAATCCGTTTGGTCTCCACGGGTTCGAGGTGAATCTCCAACTTCCCAGCTTCTATCTTTGTGATATCCAGCATATCGTTTAACAGCACAATTAAAGCTCGAGCTGCACTGCTCATTGTATCCACATAGTCGAGCTGAGTTTCCTGCAAATCCGTTGTTAGCAATATCTCAGACAACCCCACGATGGCATTAAGAGGGGTCCGAACTTCGTGACTCATTTGACCTATGAACGTGGAGCGCTCGTCCAACGCCTTTTGAAGTCGCTGATTACTGACGCTCAGTTCATGGGTGGCAAGCTTAATATCGTCCTCTAAACCACGCTGTATAGATTCCAGTTCTGAGTTAGCGGCATACAATTCTCTTGATTTTTGTTCTAACAAACGCTCGGCTTCATCTCTCGCCGCCTTTAACCGCTTGGTTCTAGAATCAGCTAACTTTAATTGTGTTTCCAAGTCTAATGTCATACGACCTCACGCTCCCCAAGACATCATATGCCGCTTAATTTGAAGAAACCGCTATCACGAATTTAGCAGAACATTGGTCCTCTGATATTTCACTGGAAACTAATTTCTCTTTATCGCCGAAATATTGAATGCAGGCCATCACCAAAGCTTTCGCGACAGCGGCCAACGGCCTAGGAGAACTGTAATCTAATACAAGACTTTCTCCTGTGTTGGTGTATTCGAATTTCGGAAGTTCAGCATCTGGATAGAGCTTTTTAACCTCGACGTGGATGTGGTTGTCTATCTGACTTAGCATGTGAGCAGCCGAATCGACTCCCTCAAAGAACACACTGTAATCGCGCCTAAACACCATAAACAAATGCTGCGAAAATTTGTTCACTAACTCAGATGCCTCAATTTCCGATTCTGCGGCAGCATGCGTTAATAATTGAATCAACTCCTGATAGTCATAGTGCCCTACCCTAGAATACGCCCCACCAGACCCAACCCCACTTTTATCAATCACAATTTGAGCCTGATCTGGCCCCAAACTGGACTCTAAAAACTCCACAAACTCCGACAATATAATTCCTTTCATTATCAACTCCGCAATTAGGGTTACGTACTTAACTCATATCTAAACGATCGAATATCGCACTTTTTAACTCTTCGACGTTCACCGGCTTACTAAAAAAAGCAACGTCTGTGGGTATTCCTCCACGTTCCGCAATACTCTCACTAGAAAGCCCACTGATAATAATAATCTTATCGCTCGTTAATTGTTGCGACTTATACAGTGACCGGATCATTTGCAACCCATCCATTCCAGGCATGTAAATATCTGAAATCAAAAGATCTGGTGGTGATTGTCCAATATCTAATAATCCTTCGAACCCATCTTGCTTTGTGACAACCTCTATGGGCTGGCTCCAAGAGTCGATCGCGGCTTGGTAAAACTTAGCCACGGTTGGATTATCCTCTACTACAAGAACCCGTTTTTTATTATTGGGGGTGGCGTCAGTCGGCTCTCGACCTTCAATATGATCTTGAACTGACTTAGCTACTATTCTACGGTGTCCGCCGGCTGTTTTCCAAGCCTCAAGCGCCCCGTTTTCAACCCACAACTGAACCGTGCGTACGGAAACTCCCAACAGTTTCGACGTTTCTATCGTTGTGTAATATTCCTTTGTGTCTTGATTTTTCATTCAATGAAAAAATTGTATGTATGAATTATTTAAATATCATTTTTATCATTTATTTCAATTTATGCAAGCGAAAATTGAAAATATTTGATAAAAAAGATAATTTAACTTCTAGAACACACATTTTCTCGCCGTTAATTTCTATATTTGCCTTTTTTATCACTTTCATCGCAACCAATTTAGGCGAACTTCAATAATCCACCAATATCTATTGGACAAAAAAAAGCCCCGCCAGGATATAGCGGGGCTTCCTATTTAATGTTGGAATGCAATTGTTACATCACATTCTCAAGCTCTTGATAAAAGACTACTTAGCAGCGTCTTTTTCCTTTTGCTCAGCAATCACGTCCTCAGCCACGTTACGAGGACATGGCATGTAGTGTGAGAACTCCATCGAGAACTGCCCTCGACCCGAGGTCATAGTGCGAAGATCACCAATGTAACCAAACATCTCTGAAAGTGGCACATCAGCTTTAATGCGGACGCCGGTTGGCGTAAGGTCTTGCGACTTCATCATGCCACGACGACGATTCAAGTCACCAATCACATCACCTACGTTGTCCTCAGGTGAAAACACGTCCACGCCCATAATAGGCTCAATAATCTGCGCTCCAGCCTTAGGCAAAGACTGTCTATAAGCACCTTTTGCTGCAATTTCAAAAGCAACAGCAGAGGAGTCAACCGCGTGAAAACCACCATCAATCAATGTAACTTTAACGTCTTCGGTAGGGAATCCAGCTAATACGCCTTTTTCCATTGAACCAGCAAAGCCCTTCTCAACCGCAGGCCAGAATTCACGTGGTACGTTACCACCAGTCACTTTAGATTCGAATTCGAAACCAGCACCAGGCTCGTTTGGTTCGATGATGTAATCAATCTTACCGAACTGACCAGAACCACCAGACTGCTTCTTGTGGGTGTAACTGTCTTCAATACGCTGAGTGATTGACTCGCGGTAAGCTACTTGAGGAGCACCGACTTCACACTCAACACCGTGAGTACGTTTCAAGATATCAACTTTAATATCTAAGTGAAGCTCACCCATTCCTTTCAAAATTGTTTCCCCTGACTCTTGATCAGTTTCAACAATGAAAGAAGGATCTTCAGCAACCATTTTACCGAGAGCAATACCCATTTTCTCAGTAGCTGCTTTGTCTTTAGGGAACACAGCCATTGAGATTACAGGATCTGGGAAAACCATTGGCTCAAGAGTGACTACGTCTTTTTGGTCACACAAAGTATGACCAGTTTGAACGTTCTTCATACCCACAATCGCGATGATGTCACCCGCTTGTGCACGATCTAATTCAATACGATCATCAGCGTGCATTTCGACCATACGGCCTACGCGCTCAGTTTTACCTGTGAACGAGTTCAAAATAGTGTCACCTTTATTAAGCACACCAGAGTAAATACGCACAAAGGTCAATGCGCCAAAGCGGTCGTCCATAATTTTGAACGCCAGTGCTTTGAACGTTTCGTCTTCAGAAACCGTCGCTAGACGACCTGTTTCTTCGCCTTCTTCATTAACGATAGGTTGTGCAGGTACTTCAGTTGGGCTTGGTAGATAATCAACTACCGCGTTCAATACCAATTGAACGCCTTTGTTTTTGAATGCTGAGCCACAATAGGTTGGGAAGAACGTCAATTCGTTAGTACCTTTACGGATACACGCCTTGATTTGCTCCATAGTTGGCTCTTCACCTTCTAAGTACATTTCCATGATGTCATCGTCAGCCTCAACCGCTGTTTCGATCAACTTCTCACGATATTCTTCAACTTTATCAACCATGTCAGCTGGTACTTCACCAACTTCATACTTAGTTGGATCACCTGAATCATCCCAAACGTAAGACTTACGCTCTAGAAGATCGACAACACCAACGAAATCGTCTTCGATACCTATTGGCAGCACCATGACTAGCGGGTTAGCGGCTAATACGTTCTCAACTTGATCTACTACGCGGTAGAAATCAGCGCCCATACGATCAAGCTTATTAACGAAAATAACGCGAGCTACTTTAGACTCGTTCGCATAGCGCCAGTTAGTTTCTGATTGAGGCTCAACACCGCCAGAACCACAGAATACGCCAACACCACCATCGAGCACTTTCAGAGAACGGTATACTTCTACGGTGAAGTCAACGTGTCCGGGCGTGTCAATGATGTTCATGCGATGGCCAGCCCATTCACAGCTTGTCGCCGCAGACTGAATAGTGATACCACGCTCTTGTTCTTGCTCCATGAAGTCGGTAGTGGCTTCACCGTCGTGTACCTCACCGATTTTGTGAATCTTGCCTGTTAGGCTCAAGATACGCTCAGTGGTAGTCGTTTTCCCCGCGTCAACGTGCGCGAAGATACCAATATTTCTGTATTTCGATAGGTCAGCCATGTCGATCTCTCAATGGTGAGTTGTTACGTTCTGCGCCCTTCCTTTATTAAGTTTGGGCAAAATTTAGATGCATCTAAAAAACTAAAAAAGGTGCTGGATCACAGACCCACCACCGACTGGTGCGCGATTCTACCTTAAGTTGCATGATAGGTCTAAGCCTAAGATGGAAATTTTTTATGTATTTTCATTCATTTTTTCAAACAAAATCCATGTTCTAAAGAAAATCGCACCTCATAGATCACCAAGCAGATATAAAGCGAACATCAAACAACACAATAGTCTTTTATATCAATGAGTTGCGAATTTGAAGCCAAATTGCAACACGCAGTATGTGGTCACCCTATCGTAATATTCAAGGATTACCCTTAAGACACCGTGACAATAGTCAATACCGAACAGCCGAATGCTGCTCATTTTGGCCTAAATCCTTTTGACAACTGACAACGAAGTTGACTCCCTATGATGCACATAGACCGCCCAATGGTAACACTATTTTTCGATCTGAAGCGCCAAGTCCCATTCGAAATGCAAGACCAAATGAAATTGGCTTCACCGCAACTTGGTGTCAATCTTGTAGAGATATACCAGCAGTCCCGCTGCCCTGCCATTCGATCTCAAATTGAAGAATTCTTGGCACGCGCTGGCAACCACTGGCAAAGCAAGCTGTCTGCATAAGTAACTCAGAATTCGCAGCAAGCGTTTCTGAACAACGGGTTGCAAGCACCAACTGTGTTCTTTGATTTATTGATTGCGCAAATTTGGTGCATGAACCCCGGGGTTTATAGCCAACAGATCGATACCAAAATGTCGCTGTGCCCTTTCCTACATCAACCTACTAAGGCTCTCACTCGTTTTTCAGAACATTTGGCATACACTTTGCTTGGTAATTAATTCACTGAATGTATCCCCTACACACTATGAATATAGACAGATACATGGTTAATCTTTTTTTTGAAATCAAGAGAAACCTTCCTTTTGAACTGCGTTCGCCTTTGAAGATATCAAATGCAAATTTATGCGACGACTTGATCGAGGTGTATTTATCAATTGACAACGAAGCGAACCAACGACTTATCGAAGTTTTCTTGGAACGAGCTGGCGAGACATGGGGGAAAAAATTGTGTTCGGCGAGAATACCACCCTTAGATAAAAACACCGATCAACGGGGAATATCAAACATTAAACAGCCTTTGAAGTCGATCAAAAAAGCCCGTTACTATCGTGGCGTATTAGTCGAATAGCCTCCCCCCATACCCAATCTGAATGATTTATCACAGATAACGTTAACTTACATATTGTATGACTTATTAAGGCGTCGAGTTTTATTGCCGCCCATTTTTTCTTATAATAGCGATACTTGAAAGTGCGCTCGAATTTAGGCCCAACTGGTTCCATGCCAACCTGTTTTCAATCGGTGGCATTAGTAATTCGGTTTAACTTAAACTTCGCTAATTTCACGTATTACCGATGAGCGAATTTGCATATTGATCAAAAGCTCTAATATCCACTTAATGCATTAAACAGGAAACACCACGATGGCAACACTTACCGGAACCGTAAAATGGTTCAATGAAACGAAGGGCTTTGGCTTTATAGAACAAGAATCTGGTCCAGACGTCTTTGCTCACTACAGCGCGATAGCGAGCAGCGGCTTCAAAACATTAGTAGAAGGATCTAAGGTCGAATTCGAAATCAAAGAAGGCGACAAAGGCCCCCAGGCTGAGAATATCGTTCAGCTTTAACGACACAGAATAAGCCTTGGCCCCAGAACTTTCCTGGGGCTTATATAATTTCAAAACGTTTTTGCCATCCTACGGAAACGTCTAAATCAACTTGCCGTTGCCGCCCAGCCAAGCCCTAGCCAATTCTTGATTAATCGGTTTCATTTCCTCTACAGCTGTTCGGCGGCCATTCTTACAGACACAGCTCCCCCCAGCGATGTATTCCTCACATCGGCTACCCGATTAAAGGATTACGCTTCCAACTTGAAATAACTGCGAATAGAAAGCGCTATTCACACCCTCTCTATTTTGAGATTATCAACATCGCCAAAGAAATTGGTATGGGCGTACATACGCATAACGAAGACTTGTTAAAGCTATGAGATAGCCGGATTAACGAGGACCATACTCGACAGTTAGGATGAACATCAGGTCGTGAAAATGGCGAGGTTTACCAATTACAATAAACCTCGCCGAAAGCCACCGTTTTCTTGAAGGAGATATGGGTGGGTGGTCTAGCGAACAGGCACCATTATGGATAGCCAGTTCAGCTCATATGACTGGTATCATATTACTAAACACTTGTATTTCATAGTTTTTAGGTGAAATTACACGTTTCGACGACAATATTAGGGGGAAAACAAACCCAAGGCCGACGTATTCATCTGGCCTCCCACCCGAAGCACTATCTATCGCATACTTTCAAGTGGGATAATCGCGCCCTTGTGCTGAATAACTTTTGCCGCTAAACGGTGTCCTTCTTCACAACACGCCTGCAATTTAGCTCCTTCGACGTAGGATGCCAAGAACCCCGCATTGAACGAATCTCCGGCTGACGTTGTATCTACCACCCCTACTTTCTGAGCAGGCACTTCTTCAATTCGCCCATCCGAAGAGTAGTGACAACCATTTTCCCCCATCTTAACAACCGCGATGGAGACCCCGCTTGATTTAAGACGCGTTAGAACATCATTAGCGCTTTTATCCTCGTAAACGGCCATCTCATCGTCTAAGGTCGACAAGGCAATGTCGCAGTTTCCATAAGCCAGATCAAAGGCCGCAACCGCTGATTGACGGTTAGGCCATAAGTTAGCTCGGTAGTTGCCATCAAACACAACCTGTCCTCCAGATTCACGGTATTGCTTTAAGAAGTCAATGACATGAGCTTGGGTAGCGTGAGGAAGAATTGCCAAACTTATTCCCGACAGATAGATATAACCGTACTCATGCATACGCTTAAACACTCGCTGACGAACCGGCGCATCATTAAGCCATTGAGATGCGGGTGAATTTTTTCTCCAATACTTAAAACTTCGTTCTCCAGATGAATCCAACTCAATGAGGTACATTCCCGGCACTGACTCTTTTTGAAAAACAACGTTCTCACAATTAACGCCCTCATCAGCCCATTGCTGCACCATCCAACGACTTAAACTATCGTCCCCTAACGCACTGAAATAGCTTACTTGCGCACGAAGTCTCGCTAAGTAAACACTCGTATTGAGAGAGTCGCCTCCAAATGATAACTGACAGGGTATGTTTGACCCTCGAGACTGTTCTGAGGAAGCGCTCAACTCGAGCATACATTCGCCTAACACGGCTATAGAACTACGTTTCGTCACGATCTAACCTTCATATTCACTCATTGCTCGACAGACAGATTATCTGCCGAGCCGATAACGTTAACGCCGTTACCTCATTCAGGAGTTGCTTAGAAAAAAGCGAGCCCACCATTAATATCAATATTTTCGCCAGTAATGAACGAAGAGTCTCCGCTCGCAAGATAACTAACCGCATCAGCCACTTCTTCAGACTTACCTTCTCGTCTTAAAGGTGTTGCGTTAGCAATATTTTTACGAACTTCGTCTTTACTAAACGTGTCATGAAAAGTAGTGCTAATGACACCAGGACATAAAGAGTTCACACGGATGCCTTGTGGCCCAAGTTCTTTAGCCATTGATCGAGTAAACGTAATTACCGCGCCTTTTGAGGTAGCGTACGCAGAAGCACCGGGCCCACCGCCATCCCTTCCGGCCAATGACGCAAGGTTGACAATTGTGCTCCCAGACTTCATATGCGGCACACAATACTTGGTCAATAAGAAGGTGCTATTGACGTTTAAGCGCATCACATGATCAAAAAAGTCCTCGTCCATTTCAACGATCGTCTTTCTGGCCACCAACCCACCAGCAACATTAACCAGTACATCAACCCCACCAAAGGCTTCGACGGTTTTAGCTACCAAAGCCTCAACATCAGACTTCACCGACATGTCACCACGCACAATGATTGATTCACCACCCAAGGCCTGGACTTCATTCTGAGTGGCCTTAGCATTGTCTTCATTATTGCAATAATTGATAACGACTTTGGCTCCTTCGGAAGCCAGCTTCAAAACAACAGCCTTTCCAATATCGCGAGTACCGCCACTGACAACAGCAACTTTATTTTCAAATTTCATACTTTTTCCTAACCATTACGGAGCTTTAACTAATTTCAAACAGCCGATTGACCCACTACTGCTTCACACACAAATCGTGGACTGTTTCACCGACCAATACCTAAGAGCGCACAACAGAGCTCTTTCCATTCTTACTGCGTTGTACACCCATAATTTCAAACTACCGACCTAATGCGGTTTTAATGGCTCAATTTTTGGGCACAACAACCAAATACTCGCCATCGCTATAATTGCCAACGCTGCGCCGATGATGAACACAACCGTATAGTTGCCATCAGAGGTTAGCGATGGAACGGAATAGATCAACGCGCCAGCAGCTAACTTTGCAGCCATGCCAGCAAACCCAGCCAACGACCCGACACTTTTTCCACCCAACAAATCACTCGGTAAGGTTTGCACATTGCCGATGGCAGTCTGAAAACCAAAAAGGATCGTGGCCATGATCAACACAGCGGCCACGGGACTGCCAGGGTTTGACAACATAAGCAACGTGGGCAACATAATTAGGCACCCGAGTGAAATCACAAGTTTTCGAGTCTTATCGACAGACCAGCCACTCTTTAGCCGATTCTGAGCCAACAAGCCCCCAAACCAGGCGCCGAGCATTGCCCCAACGTAAGGCACCCAGCCATAGATCGCTAAGCCTTTAACGTCCATGTTGTAAACGTCAACTAGATATGTCGGTATCCAAACTATGAACAACCACCAAATCGGATCAATTGCCGCTGTGGCAATGATGACGCCCCAACTCTGTTTATGAGACAACATCTGACCGGTCGTCGGCGTGTAACCATCATCAAATTCGCCATCACGATCAAGGTCTTGGTTCTTTTGACCACTTAATATGTACTCTCTCTCTTCAGCCGTGATCCAAGGATGCTTTTGTGGTGGGGCCTTCACCAATATCAACCACGGGATCAGCCACAACAAACCCGTCAGACCGACAATGACAAAGATCGCCTTCCAGCTAAAAAATATGGCCAGATACGCGATCAACGGTATTGATACAATGCCGCCGATCGCAGCACCCGAATTAAAAATGCCTTGAGCCAATGCTCTCTCTTTTGTCGGAAACCATTCGGCGTTCGCTTTTGCTGCACCCGGCCAGTTACCAGCCTCAGAAATCCCTAAAATCGAACGAAACAAGCTAAAGGTCAGTATGCCTTGAGCGAAAGCATGTAATGCTGTCGCAATTGACCAAACGCCAATTGAAAGAACAAAGCCCAACCTCGTGCCTATCCAGTCGAATATTTTGCCAAAGATGGCCTGCCCGAAAGCATAGGAAAATAGGAAGACGATACTGATAATTCCGTACACTTCTTTTAATTCTGCCGCACTCTTATCTGGGTAAATTTCTTTTCCCATAAATGGCCATAGCACGCTCAAGGTTTGCCGGTCGATGTAGTTTATGATCGTTGCCAGGGCAACCAAACCAATGACCCACCAACGTAAATTCTTTAACTTCATGCTTATCTCCGTCTACCGTATATTCGTTATTATTTTTCTAAGAAGTCTTGCCTTGCGGGGCTAAACACATCCAACAACACACCTGTTTTTTTACACAAAGCGCCATGCATCTTGTTAGGCGCGATGTAGAAAGAGTCGCCGGCTTTTAGAAGCTTCACAACCCCGTCAACCGTAACCTCAAATTCACCGCTCTCTACGTAGCTAACCTGAGAATGGAAGTGTTTATGCGCATACCCAATCGCACCGGCCTCAAACCAAACTTTGGCAATCATTAGCTGGCCATCAAAGCCCAACATCTGCCTCTTAATGCCTTCATCAACTTGTTCGATCTCTTGCTCAGAACCAAGAATGAAGCTTTCACTGTGTGTCTTTAATTCAATGTTGCTCATTTTCATTTCCTCGTTAATAGTCGAAAACTCCTACCCAACCAGACCATGAGAATGACTGATTAGCGACAGTGATTTTGTGGTTTCCAGCACCAGACTTTCCAATGGCGATTGCTATGTTTTTGCCATTTTTAAGTTCGACGAGAACAACATCAGCGGACCTTTTCTCAATCAGTACCAACGAGGCAACGTTACTCGCACTTTCATTCGTATATTCCAGTATTGGGTTATATTCACCGTGCGTTTCAAGTATCGACAAGAAGGTGTGATCTCTGGCGCTCACACGTTGAATCACCGCTTGTTCAGACCGCAAATTGAAATCAGGATCATTGGCCCCGATCCGCGTGAACAACATCTCTCCGTTTTCACTTGAACTGAAATTAGAATGCGCGAAGGAAGCTGTGTAGAAACGACCAGAATTTATCCAAGTAACTTGAGGCAACTTTTTGTTTGGGGTCGCCTTAGCCTCTTTCCACAAAAACTGATAACCATTTGCCTTACCAAGCGGCGAACGACTCTCAACACTGGCCTCAAGATCCGCGACCACATTGGTAATATGACCTTGAAAATGAATTGGCAAATCATATTGATGGTCACTGTCACTGCTTACTTTTAGTAGATCCAGTACCAGAGACTTACTTAAGCTAGGGTGCGACACCAAAGCCATGGTTCGCTGCATAACAACACCATCATAGGCGCTATCGACAATCGCAGACGTCGCCTCATGACTTGCTTTTTGCTCAACAAACACTATCTCTGGTGCGTATTTCTGCCCTAAGCGCCACTTTCCAAGATACTGGCTCTGTTGATCAACAACCAAGGTGTTATGAGCGATGGTTTGCTTAGCGTACAGATTGTTTTCAGGCAGGTAGTGCCCACCATATTTCGACTCAATATTGAGAAATCGAGCGGCTCCATAATCGCTGACTATTTCCTCTCCGTTGTCGAAGTACAGCCAATTTAGGCGATCAAAGTGCCCATGCCCTAAACCTTGCGATGTATTCTTTAGCACCAGCGCCTGATGGTCGTGTTCAAGGCCCGATCGAAAAATGGTTAACGCGCCCTGATCACCATTTTCTCCATCCTTGAAGTGCATAGATCTGTATGGAAACGGCTGTATTAGGCCATCATCGATGCCTTTGGCCAATCGATAGCCATCACCTGAGATACTAACCCTGCCTTGCAGTGTCGCAATGTCCAGCAACGCCGGGTCGTTTGTTAAACCGTAAGCGATTGAAATACCATTAACTAACTCGGTAGTCTCAATACTTTTATCTTTAATCGCATCATTGATGGGAAAGAACAGTTTGTTATAGCTTAGTTGAACCGTCGCATAGATCGCTTTCAACAATAATCCATTTCGATGTTCAAAGATCTTTCGCTCAGGCTCATTATTTTCAATCGCGCGGGCAAAAAGAACAAAAGGCATTAATGCGTAACGCTGATAATATGGGCCTTCAGTGTAATAGCCATCAGGCGAGAACAATTTATCAATCTGCTTTAGAAACCCAAAGTCACCAGACTTATCCAACCCCATCAAGGATTGCTCAACCATCTCAAGGTCATTAAGGACATAGCCAGTCATTCCAACTGCCGCGACCGCCCACGTACCATGATTATGAATTTTATTGAATGTTTGGGGCGACTCTTTAGATAGAAAGTTCGTCATCGGCCTGAGCAGGCCCTCTTCTATTCGCTCGCGGTCTTGATCACTTAAACTGCTTAGGATTGCATCGTACCCTTGAATCGAATACACCAACCACACGGCTTCATTAAGACTCTGCCAAAACAGCCTTCCGGGCGACTGCTCCTTTTTGTTAGGATGCTCCCCCAACGTCGGATACAGATCGGCATAGGCAAGCAATAAAGCTCTCGCGTGATCAAAATACTTGCGATCCGAAGTCAGTTGATACAACAATCCAGCTTCATAAATCGTATTGTTATTACGCTTATGTTGTTCATGCGTGTACCCTCCCCCGGCGTGCAACGGAATAGGAACATCAATGGGCGCCGCCATCGTGGCATCCACCTTGCGTTTCAAATGACTAAATGAGGCCATGAACGTTGGCGATTCATTCAAGCCACTGCGAATTATCGCCGCGTCATCGATGGTTAGAATTAACCTCGGGTTTTCTTCATTTTTTGCAAAACAGGTAAGCGAAAAAAACGACAACAGAAACAACGTGATTGCTAGGCGTGTAATATTCATAATTGAGACAACTATTTAACGGTATTGGCAAATACTTTTGCCGTAGGCGCATTGCCGCTATTTAGTTCGACCAAGTGTGGCTCTTTGGTGCTAATAAAGCGGTTATCGGAAATCGTGGTTATTGGCTCTGCAACCGTGTGTGCCACTGAAATGGGAGCTGATGACTCGAACGAGTTATTCGAGATATCAGAAAACTGAACGCCGTGCACCCGAATTGAGCTTTTGATCTTATTACGCTTGTCCATCCCAACGTTACTGAGCTTTGACGTTCGCAACGTAAGATGAGGGCCAAAGGTACTTTCATCAGTGCCACCTCGATAGAGGTCAACAACGGCTCCGCCAATGGACTCAAAGGTGGAACCTTCGACTACGACATATTCTGCGTTGTAGATTCCAAAGTCGTCGTTTTCCTGATCTAACTTCAATATTGCACCAGTGACGTTTGAAAATTCAGACCCTTTAATTTCAATTCGATCAGCGAAGGTACCTTTCGAGACTGTTAGAAAGTTAAATGAATGATTGACGTCCAATTTTTCAACCTTCACCTCGTCAACAATCAAGTCATAATTTCCCAGCATTGACCTCCTAGGAGTCCGAACAACGGTATTGCCCGAGCTGTCAGGAGCGTCTTCACCACTGATCGTAAGCCCTGATAATTTAAGGCTTCCTCCTTGTTGGATTTCAAACAGTGCACCGCGTTCGAACGTAATAGTGACACGCTCTTTACCCCCACCTTTAATAACGAGGCCGCTATTGAGGGAAATCACTTTTGATACAGAGTAATCGCCGTCGGATAGAAGTAACACGTCACCGTTTTTAGCGCTTGCGACGGCAGACGTTAAGGTATCCGACCCTGGCTGCACCGTCCGTGACTGACCGAACGCAAACTTTGAACGACGTTCGCTTTTAGGGTACCACTTGACACCAGTATCTCCTTTGAGAATCGGCTTGAGATTACCGTTTGCACCCACATCTGAGAATTTATCATCGATCAGCACCATCAGACCATGCTCGTTTCGAGACAAACGAATGGGCTCACTAGTAAACCCTCGAGTTAGCTCCGGCTTTTCAACGTCATTGAGCACATTCCCGCTAAATTCAATTCCACTGACATCGTCATAAACTGTAAACGTGTCACGCTTATCGACATTATAGATGAGGTTATTCTTAAAACTGCTCGTGATCGGTTTGGCTGAGCGCTCAGTATCGCTGCCCGCCGCTAACTGAATATGATCTACGTTAACAAGCGTATTGTTTTCGATAATCGAGTCTTCAACTTGATGGTATCGGTTGATAGGAGAGTTAGGTACGCCGTTCATCACCACCAACGCACCGCCAAAGCGATAGCCTGACAAGCCTTCAAGATAGTTATTTCGAATGACCTGGCGCTTATTGATTAAACGAAGGCCGCCAGTATGGTCTACACCATTACCTAAGAACACATTTCTTTCCATCAAATTGTCGTTTCCATGCCGCAACGTCATGGTACCGCGAGACTCAAAAAATACGTTTCCGACAAACTTATTGAAGCCAGACTTATTTGAAATAATTTCCAGCTCGCCATCGCAACGATCAAAATAGTTGTTCTCGACCAAGGTATGGGAGTTTGTCAAAGAGTAATGACTAGTCCCAATCCTCAATGTTTCGCCTCCGTTGGAACCCAGGATAGGTCTCGGCCCAAAGTAGTTGTGATCGATACGGTGATAATTTTCTTGGCTATCGATGGTGTTCAAACGAACAGCCATGGTTACACCCTTATTGCTCTTACCTTCTAAATGGTTGTGATCAAAGCGATTATGTTTTCCATACATTGCCACCCAATAATCATTCTCAAAGCGCTCAGGGTTATTAAAATAGGAGATCACCGTTTCCGTTACTCTAGAATGATTGGCCAACGTTGATTTATCCGTTCGAAACTCAATAACTGAGCTCGTGGGGGTGTACCCATCCTTAAAGACAAGCCCAGAAACAACAAGGTGCTCGCCGGCAAGCTTTAGATTTGACTCTCCCGAGATGATTACTTTGCCCTTCGTCTCAGCCTTCAACGTAATCGGAGCCTCTTTAGTACCTACCCCAGTAAAAACAATTTCGAAATCCTTCCAAACACCATTGCTCAAAACTATTTGATCACCAGCCTTCAATGATTTCGATGCATGGGCATACTCTTCTTGCGTATCCACCCTATATTCCTTCGACCAAGAGACAGAAGATGCTAGCGCGGCTGCGACGAGAATCAGTCCAGCGCGCAGATGTTTTACATATTTCAAAGTATGGTTATTCATAAAATTTAAATGCCTATTTTTAACGTAGATCGTTCTTACCTTTAGTACCAATTAATAGCGCCAGTCATTCGACTTAACCAAAAATACGCAGAGTCAAGGCATCTAAAAACACCACCTCGACTCGGCCAACAACTAATAACCAGAGGTGATTAAAGCTTCGCCTGAATACCGAAAAAGTAGCGTGCCCAACAAGAAAACACTTGCGCTACATTGCTGACTACACCACGAAAGTCTCGTCTAACCTCATCGAGTAAATTAGCCCCTCGAATGAAAGCCTTACTTTATCGTTCACCCTATAACTGAACCGCGACTCTAGGACCTTATTGTCATCGGTGTACCGAATGCGACTCGAGGTGTCGCGAGTAAAATTCTGAGAGCTCATCGAGCTAGGCTCTCTTACATTGCCTGAAAGCTAGGCATCAAAGTGCACTCAAACAAGCCCGCCGTAGCCAAAGAATCTACTCTTGCTGATAACTCCTCCTCAATCATTGCAAGACACCAACTGGCTACTTACACGTTTTCATTATTATTAGTCAGTCGAACAAAACATCACGTTCAATGAACGCAAATTACAACAAAGCAAAGAATTATTGTCAACCTTTTTGTAATACCAATATTAAAAAATGTTGTAATACCAATAAAAATAATTATTATTACCAACACGACATCCATTTAAATGCGTGTAAAAACCGAATAAAACCAAGACGGTAGGTCAACAGACGTCGCTTAAAGAGCACGAAAACCTAGGAAAAATGACACTCTTGATGAAATTGACAACCGAATAAGTAATGCACAGAAACATTTGAGATTGGTCTGACAATTTAGTAAAGTTATGCCCGCACCGTAATTTATTTGATGGTCGAAGAGTTCTCGCGTTACCAACTTCGTGGTGAGTGCACCTAGCTTCGAAAGACCAACTGATTTTAACGCCTTACAATATTGATCTGAGAAAGAGCCATGTCATCACAACCTCGTCTGTATCGACAAATATACGATCAAATCTCCAGTCAAATTCTCAGCGGAGAGTTTGCACCAGGTAGTCGCCTACCCACCGAACGTGAACTATCTGAGCATTTCGGAGTAAGTCGCCCAACGATCCGTGAGGCCATCATTGCATTGGAAGCGACCAACAAGGTGACAGTGAAAGCCGGAGCTGGCGTCTACGTGAAAAAGAGCACCGACCTCAACGCTGGTATTAACAATGAAGTAAGCCCGTTTGAGGTAATCGAAGCGAGAGTACTGTTAGAGGGAGAATCCGCTGCGCTTGCTGCTAAGATGATAACCCCAAGTGAAAAAGTGGAATTGCAAGCGGCATTTGAAAACCTAAAAAAGGCTGGCATTGACAATACACCCGCCTCCGCAGACGCTGATCGTAAATTCCATGAAGTTATTGCACGCGCGACACACAATCGAGTGCTCGCAAATCAAATACACGCACTTTGGGAACTGCAGGAAAACCTAGAGCACATCAAGGAAGCGCACACTTCGGTGTGTGATAAGCAAGGCGCCAAACGGATAGATGAACACCTTGTTATATTAAATACCATCGTTGAAGGGGATGCTGATGGCGCCAGAACAGCGATGCAGAGACACTTTTCTAATATTCTGGAAGTAATGCACGCTGCACTTGAACAACAAGCCCTAGAAGCAGCAAAATTGAAGGGGTCTCAAATGCGAGAAAGGTTCACTATTGGCCTTTTTTCTGATTCGAAATGACAATTAGGGCTTAATATTTCTTACTCTTGCACCAAGCATGGTAATTTTTTCGGTTCAAACTCGATTGGTGCTGGTCAATTAGGCAATTTCTATTTATCCTAAACAGGCTAACTAACCACTGGTAAGTTGGGTACTGGTTGTGAAGTCGAAATACTAGAATGACAACAGAAATAGGCTACTGTTCAGTGTAGTTTAAGATAATAGCGATTGTCCTTAGTATCTCCGCAGGCTCTTTATACCTGACTCATAGAGTTTGTACCCTACGCTTGCCCGAAAGCACATAATTAGAAAAATGCGTGCTTAGATAACCCGAAGAAGAAACCGTGGCATTATTTGAGTTTACAACTCCAAGTTCTACGCGATTGGACTATTTGCGTGATTATCATACGTTTGGACGACGTTCTGACGTTGTGGATACCATTCTTCACTATGGGTATATATCCAAGTTACACGCCGTCATCGAATGGCGAGCACCTAACTGGCTTCTCAAAGACGTATCCCGTAATGGGCTCAAACTAAACAACAAAATCATTCCAGCGCAAAAGCCTGTTGTTTTAAGCGAGGGCGACGTCATTGATTTTGGCTGTGTAGGCGAAGCACTATTAAAGTTAGTGGATTTGAAACCGCCTAAATCGATGCTGATCAGTGAAAAAGCAGCGACTGACGTAATTGACATCAATGACAGCACCTTACTACCAAATGAAGAGTCCCCAGAATTAGCACTTTACCTTTGTCCAGACCGACAGCAATGGTTTTCAGAGGAAGTTCACGAAGGGGTCGAAAAAGGCCCGTTTGATCACGGTGATATTCTTAACATTGGTGGCAGCCATTGGCGTTTCTTTCTTGTGTCAGAAGACATGGCCACCACTGAATTTGCGGTAAATCAAGCCTCTATTAACGAGGCGATGTTTAGATTCGACTTAAGCCAAGATGAAGAGAGCACTTCGCTGACGTTGATCACAGCGAATGATGAACTGGACCTAGGCGAACGCTCGCATCATTACCTGTTAGTGCATTTACTACGCCACCGCTTGTCGCAACCAGACGGTGCCGGCTGGCTAGACAGCCAGCTCTTAATGAAAGAGTTAGGACTGGAAGAAGCGCATATCAACATACAGATATTTCGAGCTAGAAAGCAGTTAGCCGAAGCGCTTCCAGGCACGTCAGGACACTCTAAATTCATAGAAAGACGTCGCGGGGCATTGAGAGTCGGCTTAGAACGTTTTGAAATTTTTAAAGAAGGCGTAAGAGAGACCTAGTCACCCCCGATATATGGTCAAGCAACTGAGTGAGATTGAATCTTTAGGTCGGTATAAGCTGCTGCACGAACTCGGGCGGGGCGGCATGAGCGTGGTTTATTTAGCCAACGATACTCAACTCACCAGAGACGTTGCCATCAAGTGCGTAAGCACACTTGAATCGTCAGGCACTAGGCTTGTTGACCACCTTAGAAGCGAAGCAAAGCTATTGGCGCAGCTTAATCACTCAAATATCGTTCAACTCTACGACGTCGTTGAACAAGACGACACGCTGGGCTTGGTAATTGAATACGTGGGCGGCCAAACTCTTACTCAAAGACTAAAACAAAGCCCAGACAAAGCCACTAAATTGAAATGGTTGGCCGAGATCGCGGAAGGCCTTTCAATGGCCCACACTAAGGGCATCGCGCACTGTGATTTAAAGGCCGAAAACATACTTGTCAGTTCCGACAACACAGCTAAAATTGCAGATTTTGGTATCGCTAAGGTAAAACTCGACGACTACCTTGATGATGACAAATTCACAAAAGTGGGCAATATAAGTGGAAGTTATTTTTCCCTGTCCCCCGAGCAAGCCACGGGCGGAGCGGTAGACAGCCGCACCGATTTATTCTCATTCGCAATCCTCATTTATCAAAGCCTGATTGGCGAGCACCCCTTTGGAGACACACACAACAAGATTGCCTTATTGCAACGAATAATCAATGACCCCATATCGATGACGGACAGTGCTCAAGCTGAGCTTGGGCCACGCTTGGTCGAATTGATTTCGAATCTCGTCAGTAAAAACCCTGAAGAACGCTTGTACAACGCTGAAGAAGCCGCAGAGTTAATTCGAAGTGAGCTGAACTCTGTGAAGCGGTACGCCACTGACAACTCGACGGTTGAGATACCTACCCAAAAAGTCTCCGGCGATACAAAGCCTGAAATGAGTCAGGAACGTAAAAAAGGGAGTCTGCGAAAGAATCTATTTTTGATCGGATTAGGTTTTGCCGTCGGATTGGGTCTGCTTAAATTCTACGACCACTATCTAACACCTGAGGTAGGGGTTCACTACGTGGCTTTGGATAAGATAGAAATTGAAACCAGTGATGACTTTAATTCTGAGATTTTGCCGCTGATGGAAAGCGTATTTATCGAATCGGCTGAGCAAGCGCTATTGTCTTTGACCGGAACGAGTCTTATCCCAAGCAAAGAGTTTCAAAGCATTGAGGGTAACTATCTAAAGCGAGCTAAAGCCACAGGTCTCGACTCCATAGTCAAAATCAAGGCAATGTGTAGCATAAGCAAATGCGACATCAGGCTTCGCAAGTTTAGCGGCCTAAAAATGGCCGTCACCGAGCAAAAAAGTTGGCCTATGGCGGTTCAATTTATGACGGGTATCAGAAGCAGCGTAGCTGACGAAATATCAAACCTGTACCCAAGCCTTAAATCTCAACGTTCCAACAAAGCCGTTTCAGAAGAAAATTACCGGCAGTATTTAGATGTGTTTCTGTCGAGTGACAATGGTAAAAGCAGCACCCTAGCGCACTTAAGTACGCTGGAGGGCCTAGTAACGAAACAGCCTTTTTTTACCCCGGCCTACAGTCTTGCGAGCCGAGTAACAGAGGTTCTTCACTCAAGAACCCAATCCGACGCACCCTTAGAAATACTCGAAAGAATTTTAGCTCAAGTACCGAGGAACCTGAACCATGACCCCCAGATACTTAATGCCAAAATTTCTCTAAAATTGCTGCAAGAAAAACCCGACGAAGCGAAACAATTATTTGAACTGGCTCAACAAGTGATTTCAGATGACGCCACGCTGATAAACTTAGAGACTGACCTCGCCTTTTATGGAAACCAGCCAGATCGATTACTTGAACTGGACAAAAAGAACGTCACACTGAGACCCTCTGCGAGAGCTTTTTATAATTTAGCGCATTCGGAGTACTCCTTTGGCAATTACGAGGCGGCTGAGCAGGCGCTCAACAATGCCCTTTCTTTGTACCCAGAACACTCCTTTGCTCAGGATCTAAAGGGTTCCATTTCCATGAAAAGGGGCGATCTGGACAGTGCCATTCAGCGCTATAGCTCAGTAATCAAGTTAAACCCAAATAGCAGGACTTACTCAAATTTAGGGTTAGCGCACATGCTTAATGGAGAATACGACAAAGCTATTGGCTTTATTACGAGGTCAAGAACTCTGTCACCTTCTAAAACAGGCTATATACTCAACTTGGCCGATGCCTATCATCTAAGTGGGCAAACAGCGCTAGCACAAAGCTTATACCAAAAAGTTATTGATTTAACCAGTCAGCCGGTCAAAGCCTCCGACTTCAAGCACAGGCCTCAGGCACTTGCTCATACCGGTGATTTTATGGGAGCCATTAAAACTCTAAATGCGGCAAATAAAAAATACCCTAATCTGGCGAACCTTAAATACTCCGCTGCGCTTGTTTATACCTTGGCGAACGATGACATTGCGGCCATCGTTGCCGTTGAAGAAGCGCTAGATTTAGGGACGGGTAAAATATGGTTCAGCCTGCCGTGGTTTAAACCACTTTGCAGCAGCGCCCTGTTTGTCGAAATGACTTCGCCTGAAACCGCTTCTCTCTGTGAGTAATTAGTTTGGTTCTCTTTCGGTTTCTTCATCAGGGTCAATTATTCCCCATGAAGTGTGAAAGAACATTTTCGTGTATCCGGTTGTTTGACCAGGCTTTGGCGGCAGAAAAGTAAGTGTCAAACTATTTCCTTCATAGCTTTGTCTTACACACGTAAACCCATTGGGGTCTTCCGGGTTTCCATCAACGGTTGGCGTCGCGTAGCCTGTATAAACATTGTCACTGTTTGACAGTACAATATCCACAACAATGGTACTTCCTGGCTCTGCATCGCACGCAAAGTCCGCATCCAACGTGTCAATGTCGACACCCGCATAAGTCATTTCCCCTTGATAATAAATAGGGTCATTAGATTGCTGATGTCCTCTGGCGAGCAATACTTGGGGAGTCTGCCCACTACCATCGTCAGTCAACAGCAACACCGATTTAATAACCGCATTCGTCATATATTTCTCCGTTTTTTAAATTCAAGTACAAGTTAGAAAAACTACCCCTTTATCTGTGTCTCCCCCGACACCCTAGTAAGCTATCACCTTTAGGCGAGGATGCAAGAGTTACGTGTAATAGGTCGTAATATATTTTTACGATGCAATCTAGCACTATAACTTCATCGAATCACGCCGGTTCTCGCCGATGCAAGTGCTTTAGCACCACTTGGATTCAAATGGATTCTTGTCTGATTGTTTTGAGTCAAGCAGTCGGATCGGTTAGGAACACATCGAGAATGGGTGGATGGAGATGGATGCCATGGATGGCACTTTAAACAAACTAATTTACTGACGAGTTGGAGGGCAAAAATGAAAACTAAGATCAAGACTATTGGAGCAAATTCTGCATGCTTCGCTCTCGGACTACTGATGGCCGTGGTAATCACAAAATTTGACATGATACGGCTTGATTCACTATCGATTGCAAGAACCGTTAACACGTTTGGCCAAATTTTCTTGCCAACAGGCAACGCCACAGGCAAAACCATAAGCTCAATGTCAATGAGCATTGATCAAGAGTCTCGGTCTCAGGCAAAAAAATTCCAGCGAGCGCAGCTACAGTCACCCATGACCTCACCAAAAGATATCTCGGACGGCGCATGGAACGCACTCTCAGGCCTTCTAAGCGCCAGTAAGAACTTGGTCGAAGGCGGTATGGATAAGTCGCCTGCGGTGGCCTCAGCGCTGAAAGCTCCGGTCAGACAATACGCCTTATTTGGCAGCCTATTCAGTATTGATATCGAGCGGAATATAGAGCAGGTCAAAGCAAGTCAACTGCTGTCGTTCCTTCTGTTAATCGGAGCAAGCTTTATAACCCTAGTCGGTGCACATCACGTCGTGTGTTGGTTACAAAAGGTCGCCAGACAACGCCAACCTTTGACGCAGCCTAACAGCATGACTGAAAATTCACTCTGGGATTGGGGAAGCAAAAGTGGGAATCAGTTTTCTGAACTGACACACCCTAAACAAAGTCTGTTTTGGCCAATCATCAATTAAATTCCAAAGCAGCAAAATGAGCAAACCGCAATTATGGTTAGACGCATAACCACGGTTTGCTTGGCATTCAAACACTAGATCAAAAAGTGTGACCTATTTTTTTACAAAGCGAACCGCCACTCCCCCGCTTCGACCTAACTCGAAACTAAGGGTTTGCGACCTGTTTACCACCCTTTTCTCAATAATCATGTCATACGGGTTTGTATCATAGTCTGCTTTTGCTCCGTCTCGGTAGATTTGAGCCTCCCAATCGCCCTCCCCTAGAAACGCCAAGTCTGCCTTTATTGTTCTGGGTGTTTCATTGGTGTGTCCCCCTAAAAACCAATCCGAAGAGTTACGATCCTGACGAACAATAGTCATATATTCACCGACCTCGCCATCAAGCGCTATCGACTGTTCCCAGTCTGCCGGTACGTCTCGAATAAACTGAAACGCAGCCAAATTGGCCTCATAGTTTTCTGGTAAATCCATGGCCATTTGTATAGGCGAATAGATCGTCACATAAAGAGACAGTTCTTTGGCTAACGTATGCTCGATGCGAGACCTAAGATCATGCCGCCCCATTTCCTTGGTCACAGGCGGACGCTCGCTGGGCCTCAGGTCAAACGCACCCGCTGTGTAATCCATGGGGCCGGACAACATACGCGTAAATACCAAATTTGACACATGGTTAGGACCGTTTGGCGGTACCGCCCAAGCATTAAACTCCTGTCCACGAGCGCCTTCTCGACTTACCCAGTTTGGGTAGGTACGGCGCAGGCCAGTGTCCTTAACGGGTTCATGCGCATTGATCGAAATTTTTCGCGTTGCGGCTTTCTCTAGAACGCGAATATGATGATCAACATTGTATTGCCCGTCGTGGTACTCATAACGCGTGATTCCATTTTCATCGATGCGTTTTAACTTTCCACCGTCGGCCACATAACCGGTCTTTACAATGGCAACATCGTGTTGTTCGTACAAATCAAACCCAGCGTCAATTTGATTTTCATAATTCGTTAAATTACCCGACGTTTCATGATGACCGATTAGTCGTACACCAACCTTACGTCCATATTCCGATACTTTTGCGATGTCAAAATCATCGTAAGTTTCGGTAAAGCTAAAGACATCACCATTGTTATACCAATCTCCGTCCCACCCAATGTTCCAACCCTCAACGAGCACCCCGTCGAAGTTATACTTTGCAGCAAAATCCATCATATCAATCGTGGCTTGAGTTGTGGCCGCGTGAATACCATCATTGCCCCATGTCCGATCTTTGATGTGTTGTTGCCACCATATACCAATGTATTTACCAGGCTTAAACCAAGATACGTCTCCGAGTTTATTTGGTTCGTTTAGGTTTAGGATCAAATCAGAATTAACCAATCCAACGGCTTTTTCAGAAACCTGAATCGTTCTCCAGGGAGTCTTAAACGGCGTGCTTAATCTAACCAAACTACCATCTGGTCGTGGCGCTAGATTGGCAACCAAGTTATTACCCCGTCGGTGTTCTATCGACATGCCAGAATAGTTTACTAATGCCGCTTCGTGCAAACTTACGTGCACTCCATTACTCAACTTCATCGTCACAGGCGTGTGAACCATTTCCATTTCATTTACGGTGGTTTTTTGATACAAATACTCATACCGATTCCATTTACGAGCCGGAATCCACCACGCCGTGGCGTTTTCGTCCATATTGAACTCAGTGATTTCCTCGGTAATCGCTATCTCAGCCAATCCGTCTTGCTTGGGAACTTCGTAGCGAAACCCCAAGCCATCATTAAACACTCTAAAAACCAAGTCCAAGGTTTGCTTAGGACTGTTGCGTTCAACCGTTAACCGCAACTCACTATGATTATCGACGACAACTCGCCTCTCGCCCCAAGGTTGCTCCCATTGATTGTTACGGCTTGATTCCTCGGTCGAGACAACTTTCATATCCGCGTCAAAACCGTGTACGTCAGCAAAACGCAGTCCCAGCACGCTCGAATCAATCACTTGCTCGGATCCGAGACTCACACTGTAACGCAACAACCCCTCATCATCCTTAATCTGGACTTTCAACTGCCCATTAGGCGATGATACAGAGTACGTCGCAGCGTAAAGAGGGTTGCCAAAGGCAACGCAAACCAGACAAAGCAGGCTTGAAATAAAATACGTTTTCATTATTGTTCTTACTCCCGTCAATTGGTGATACAACCGCAAAATATAGAGTAATCTTGGGTGACAAACCTTATGAATACGAATGCGTAAATTAAGAATAAAGAGACATCGATTTAATGAAGCACAAAATAGCAGGAATTGTACTTGCCGGCGGACAGGGGGCTAGAATGAACAACGCCGACAAAGGCTTGCAACTATTCAAAGGCAAAGAGCTCGTCACACACACTCTCGAGCGGCTCAGTCCACAAGTAGATTCAATTACTATATCGGCCAACCGTAATATCGAAACCTATCGAGCACTGGGGCACAACGTGATTCCTGATGCCTCTAGTGATTACAATGGCCCGTTAGCGGGCGTGGCAGCGTGCCTTACTCATCTACATAAACAAGACGCCCATGAGTACGCGATGATATGCAGTTGTGACACTCCGCATTTATACCCTCATCTGGTTGCGGAACTGTATGAAGCACTGAGGCTGTCACAAAGTTCAGTCTCAGTGGCGGTGGTTGGCAAGCAACGGCACAACCTTCATTGCCTACTTCATAACTCGGTTTGGTGCTCCCTCATCGACGCCTACGCTGACGGAGTTCGCGCGATGTACCGTTGGCAGAAATCTGAAGGATGTGTGGAAGCTGATTTTTCTCAGCATGCAACGTCATTTACCAATATCAACACTCTGTCAGAATTGAACAACTTACATTAAAGGCTATCGACGATATTTTTTGAAATGCTTTGCCGACAAGGTGGGTCTAGAGAATTAGTCTTAGAATAACTCATCCATCACATGATCCCTAAACTACGCAATTTAGTCCTACCGTCTGTGCTTTTTCTGTGTTCGCAAGTTACCTTCGGCCA
This sequence comes from Arenicella sp. 4NH20-0111, assembly GCF_040366405.1. NCBI lineage: Bacteria > Pseudomonadati > Pseudomonadota > Gammaproteobacteria > Arenicellales > Arenicellaceae > Arenicella > Arenicella sp. 4NH20-0111. Next base: position 272,892 of record NZ_BAABWF010000005.1, on the reverse strand, counting down.
ATCAGCTGTTTATGAAGTTACCTTTACCGGAACCTGGAGTGAAAACGACGCAACAAGCTTTCCTAGCTCAGCTCATTTTACGGAGTTAGTCGGTGCCACCCATGCCGCAGGAGCTCAATTTTGGGAGGTGGGTGGCTTAGCGTCACAAGGCATTGAAGAAGTGGCTGAAACAGGCGCATTATTTTCTTTTTCAAGCGAAGTAAACAGCGCACAGAGAAATGGAGTAAGCGGAAGCATGGTTACCTTCGAGAGTCTGTTCTCCTTGCCTGGTGAGTCAACGACACAACGTATCGAGGCTAATGAGAATCATCCCTATATCACGTTAATCTCTATGATTGCACCAAGTCCTGACTGGTTCGTTGGCGTTTCCAACGTTCCCTTGCAATCGAATGGTCAATGGCGCTCAGTAATCAGCATTGATCTATTGCCCTATGACGCGGGCACAGAAGATGGAGACGAATTCAGTTTAGCAAACCCTGAAACCACACCTAAACAAGCGATAACTCCATTAGAGCAATCGCCGTTCTTTGGTCGCCCGTCGCTAGGAAGGCTGGAGTTCACTTTGTTAAGCCCCGCCCCTCCTTCTAGCACTAATCCTAACACCCCGCAGCCCAGCGCAAACGCGTCAACGTTGAATGCGCTCGCTCCGGTGATCAGTTTGGTGCTTAATGAAGAAGAATCACCCAATAAACAAACAGACCGCACTCAATAAAAGCGGCCGATAGCCTGAATTGCAAATCAACCCAACGTAAGAGTCTTTGCATACGCAAACAGTGCCGGTGCGCCGCCTGTATGCCAAAATAACACGCTACCTCCTTGTTTGATTTTGCCACTGTTAATTAATCCCAACATACCGGCAAAGGCACGAGCCGAATAGACGGGGTCCAGCAAAATACCTTCATTGCGTGCAAGAAGTTCGATGGCGTCTATCTCAGGCCGCCCGACCACGCCGTAACCTTCCCCTAAGTAGCCATCATCAAGCAAACAGTCTGATTGATTAAAGGATTCAGAAACATCAATGTTAAGCGCTGTGGCGTTCGCTAAGTCAGCAATGTGCTGAGCGAGCCCTCCGCCAAACTCTTGCTTATCAATGTTAACCCCAATCAGATTTTCCCATTGTTTAGAAATGCGATTTCCTAACATCAAGCCTGCATACGTCCCGCCAGAGCTGGACGCAAAGATCGAGTAATCGAATACGACATCATCACGATTCTGGGATGCCAGTTCAGCAACGGCGGACACATAGCCTATTACGCCTAACTCATTCGAGCCTCCATAAGGTACTAAGTAGGGTTTCGATCCCGAATCACAGAGCTGATCATGTAGCCGTTGAAGCCCTTCTCCTTTACGCTCTTCTTCTGACCAGTGTATCTTTGCGCCAAACAAATCGTTCAACAGCAAATTACCTTGATAATGTTCTGGCTTGTGCCCACCGAGCATTAAATGGCATTTCAGCCCAAATTGGGCGGCCGCGGCCGCGGTTTGTCGGCAATGATTCGATTGAGCAGCGCCTGCGGTGATCAGTGTGTCGCATCCCTTCTGAAGTGCGTCACCCAAGATATACTCAAGTTTACGTGTCTTATTTCCGCCGAGAGCCAACCCGGAAAGGTCATCTCGCTTTATAAAGAGCTGTACGCCCAATTGGTCGCTCAAGCGTCTGAGCTCGATCAGTGGTGTAGGCCAATGACCAAGTTCAGCGCGCGGGAATTGTTTTAGGGACGAAAACGGTGGCATCCAATGAAGACCTTGATAACCTCCGTTTATTTAGTTAGCCATTACTTGGCTTCATCCCAGTTACCTAGATCTCTGTTACTACCCTCTCCACCGGCTTGTCCATCAGCGCCAAAACTCCATACATCAAACCCATTTACATTATGAGTGCCAGGAAACTGATATTGATATTCATTCTTCCAAGGGTCTAACGGCATTTTAGGAAGATAAGGCCCTCTCCATGTCTTTTTACCTGTATTGGAAACTAAGGCCTTAATACCTTCACCGGTGTTTGGATAACTGTAGTTATCCAAACGATACATAGCCATTTGGCTAGATATAGACTTAATGTCATTCTGCACCGCTATCTCTTTAGCTTGATCCAACTTATTAAAAAATTGTGGAGCTACTAGCGCCGACAAAATACTGATAATAATTACAACCACCATAATCTCAATAAGCGTAAAACCACGCTGATTAGAATGCTTGTGGATAACGTTTTTATGATTCATTTTACTCTCCGAGCCTGTCTGTCGCAGACTTCTAAAAATTCACTAAATTTTGCAGGTTAAACATCGGCATTAATATTGCTAACACAATCGTCAACACCATCGACCCCATAAATAAAATCATGACCGGCCCAAGTAGACTCACCATCATGTTTATGCGCGTCGCCATTTCATTCTCAGTAGCCGAAGCCGCTTTCTCCAACATATGACCAAGGCGCCCACTGTTCTCGCCACTGGTAACCATGTGCACCAATAGGGGCGGAAAATTACCATTGCGGTCAAGCGCTCTACCGATGGAAACACCTTGAGCAACTTCTTCGGTCGCAAACTCTAGGTCTTTACGCAACACTTGATTGTTCATCACGCCTTCACTAGCACGCATCGAAGCCAAGATCGGAACCCCTGACCCCACCATGATCGACAAGGTGCGAGACATTCTGGCTGAGTCAATGTTTTGTACCATTTTTCCCAGTCCACCAATCTTTAAATAAAGACTATGTAACCAAAATTTCGGCTTAGGTTGCGAAAAAATGTATTTTACGGTGGCAATGAAGGCGGCTAAGCCGACGGCCATAAACACGCCGTACTCCACCAACAAATTCGAAATATTAATCACCATGGTGGTCAAAAATGGCAATTCTTGGCCAAGGTCTTTGTAGACGTCGACCACCTTGGGCACAACCACCACCACCAAGCCGACCAAAATGGCTGCACACACAAAAAACAGAAAGATAGGATAGACCACCGCTTGCGATACCTTTTGCTGCATAGCATGGCTGTCCTCTAAAAAGTCAGCGAGCCTGTCCAGTACGTTGTCCAACGTGCCTGATTGCTCACCCGCCGAAATTGACGCCCGGTAAATCTCCGGAAAGCTGTTAGGGTAGGTCGCAATCGCATCTGACAAGGAATACCCTTCGGTTACCAATGAGCGAATATCACTGATAATACTCTTAAGCTTGTGCCCTTCACTTTGTTTAATCAGCGCACTTAATGTTTCCTCTACGGTCATTCCAGAATCGAGCAGGGTGGCCATTTGTCTGGTCAGAATCGACAATTCATTAACCTTGATTTTTGCCCGACTGGTCCGTCGTCCTTTGCCTTGCGATTTATCAATCTTCTTTTCAGAAACCGATTTAACCTCTAGCGGGACTAACCCCTGCGCACGCAGCTCGGAACGAACCTGTTTCGCGGTGTCGCCTGCCTGAATGCCTTTAATGGTCTTACCTTTCGCATTGAGGGCTTGAAATTCGAACGCTGCCATCGTCTATCCTGGTGCCTACGCCTGTGTGACTCGAAACACTTCGTCTAGTGAGGTTTCGCCCGCCAACACGCGATCAAATCCGTTACGCATTAGGCTTTGAGATGATTTGCGAGCGTGTAAGGTCATGTCGTGCTCAGAGGCTTCATCATGAATCAATTTTCGTAAATTTTCATCCATGGTAATCAACTCGTAAATGCCCAATCGGCCTCGGTAACCGACTCGGTCGCATGAGGTACACCCCTTAGCACGGCAAATTTGAACGTCAGTGTCGTCTGAAAGCCCCAGCAGCTCTCTTTCAGACGCATCGGGAGAATACAACTCCTTACAATCTGGGCACAACTTTCTGACAAGACGTTGCGCCAGTACTCCTACCAAACTGGAGGCAATCAAAAACGGCTCTACCCCCATGTCTACAAGACGGGTTACAGCACCTACGGCCGTGTTGGTGTGCAGCGTTGATAGTACTAGGTGACCAGTCAAACTTGCTTGCACTGAAATTTCAGCGGTTTCCAGATCGCGAATCTCGCCCACCAAAACCACGTCGGGGTCTTGACGTAAAATAGAACGGAGCCCACTGGCAAACGTAAGACCAATTTTTGAATTCATTTGGGTCTGCCCAACCCCGTCCAAATCATATTCAACCGGGTCTTCGACGGTAAGAATGTTCAATCGTTTGCGGTCCAGACGATGTAGCCCCGAATAGAGCGTCGTCGTTTTACCTGAACCCGTTGGGCCGGTGACCAGCAAAATACCGTTAGGTTTCTTAATAAGTTCTTCAAATTCATCAAGAATGTCCGCCGGCATGCCTAAGACTTCAAGATTCAAACGCGCGCTCTGCTTATCAAGTAAACGAAGAACCACTCGTTCCCCATGTTGAGTCGGCAACGTCGATACCCTGACATCAACCGGGTGATCCGCCACGCGAAGCGACATTCTGCCATCTTGAGGTAGACGCTTTTCGGCAATATCTAGCTTTGACATCACCTTGATCCTTGACACTAGTGCACCGTGCATTTCTCGCCGAGGACTCAGCACATCTCTGAGTACACCGTCCACTCTCAGTCGAACCACCGAGGATTCTTCAAATGCTTCTAAATGGATATCGGACGCATTCTCGCGAATCGCCTGTGTCAGTAACGCGTTAATTAAACGAATGATCGGTGCGTCGTCATCAGCCTCAAGTAGATCAGTGGCCTGAGGCATTTCGTCAGCAAGGCGTTCTAAGTCGAGGTCTTCACCCATGTCATCCATGAGTTGATTGGCCTGGCTGCCGCCTTTGTCGTAAACCGATCGAAGCATTGCTTCGAAGTCCGAGGACGGTAAATTATTGAGGCTAATCTTAGAATTCAATCGTCGTTTTAACTCAGAAAGCACAACGAGTTTAGGCGTTTCAATGCACGACACAACCGCCACGCCATCTTCATCTATCTCAACAAGGACATTGTGCTTTTTAGCGTAAGAATATGGAATTAAGTGTTCATCCTCCTTCTCAATCGACTCATCAACCGTTTCCACTTGTTCGCTGTTTAAATCAGCGGAAACCGCGGGTGAAAGATCAATAGGTTCTATGACAGAGTCACTCATGATCGCTATTGTCCCGCTCGGTCTTTCTGGCTAGACACGTCTAAGACTGGCCCAGAGGCCTTACGTTCCTTTTGCTCAATTTGCTCTAAAATATTCTCAACCCGTTTTTCTTCAAGAGAATCCAATTCTCCGTCGGTGGTAAAGCCGACCGGCACTTCGCCCTCAGGATGAGTGTCTTCTGAAACATCGTTGGTTGGCAGCGATCGCTTTCGCCCAAAAATAATGTCTTTCACTTTTCGTTGGGTGCTTTTCTTGGGATCGCCCTTTAAAGACCCACGCTTTCTCGACTCGGTGCCAATCAGTCCCTCGTTCAAGCTTTCTTCATACGTTACCAGAACAGGGGCCTCGACAGACGGAAGCACTAGAGCATCGTCTGTCTTATTGGCATACAGAATGCCGTCTCTACGGACTTCGTTATACTTACTCTTACTGTACTTAGCGAGGTCACTTGGAGTTCTCACAATTCTAGGCTTGAGGAAAACCATCAAGTTACGCTTAACGGCGTTTTTACTTTTGCTCCTAAACAAGTACCCGATCACCGGGATTTTGCCTAAGAACGGCACCCACTCTTCAGTATCGGTAACGTCATCTGTAATTAACCCACCTAAGGCCACCACTTGGCCATCGTCTACCTGCACCACCGCTTCAATAGAGCGACGATTAGTAATTAAGTCGGCTTGCCCTTGAACCACGGTGTTTGCGACGCTTGAAGTCTCTTGAAACACTTCAAGTTGGATGGTATCTCCTTCATTAATTTGCGGCTTAATCTTAAGCTTGATACCAACGTCCTTTCGCTCAATCGTTTGAAAGCCTGAGCCCACAGCCGACCCCGTACCTGTGCCTCCGTCAGTGCCATTGTTATTCAGCCCATTATTAAAAACACCGGTAACGAACGGCACTTCCTGTCCAACAATAATCTCAGCTTCCTCATTATCCAACGTTAAAATCGTTGGCGTCGACAGCACGTTACTGTTGGTATCCGAGCGCAATGCGTTTAACACCACATCCAGTTGATAGCGACCAAAATCAAACAAGCGGTAATTAAAGCCAGCCGTGGTGGCTAAATTTGAAAACAGAGTCTCACTGAGCCCTGTCCCTGATCGGCTTCCTACACGATTTAGTCTGTTATCTGACACCGCGTCATCACCTGTGCCGATTACCGGCGCCGGTACCCCAGCATCCCAGGTGACGCCCAATCGCCCATCTTGATTCAAAGAGACCTCCGCAATTATGGTCTCAACAAACACTTGCGCGCGTCTTTTATCCAGCTTTTCGACAACGCTTTGAACGGTTTTTAATTGTCCTCCAGACGCTTTTACTATTAACGAATTTGAGGCTTCGTCGGCTTGCACGTTAAAATCCGTGGCCGCTCCCTGTGTGTTACTCGCAGTAACATCATTCAGTATGGACACTAGGTCTTCAGCTTTGGCGTATTTAAGCGTGATGACGTTAACATCGCCCGCTAAATCTCGCTCAACATCCAGTTCATCTATTAAGGCTTTTACTCGTGCGAATTGCTCGTCGGTAGCGCTGATCACTAGAGCATTAATTGCATCAAACGGCTGAATACTGAGCTTCGCACCTGTCGCAGCGTCTTTAGGGTCGGCGGAGCTGGTGATCAACTGAGTCAGCGAGTTGGACATGTCACTGGCTTTGGTCTTTTCAAGGTAGACCACGTGCGTATTTGACCGTTTATCAGGAATGTCGATTCGACGAATTATTTTTAAGACCCGCTGAATGTTCGCGGCGGTATCCGTCAAAATCACACTATTGGAAGGCGTATGTGGAGCGAAATGACTGGTCGGTGGTATCAGCGGCCTTATAATTGCAACCAAGTCCTGCACTGACGCATGCTGCAATTGAATGATTTGCGTTATTTGCTCATCGTTCTCCTGCTCAGTGGGGGTAAACAAGGTCGTCGTTGGTTTTTGCTTAATAACATTGGAAGGCAATACTTTGATCACATTTCCGCTGCCCACGGTGGCAAAATTGTGTACCTCTAAAATAGCCAAAAAGTAATCGTACAGTTCATCTGGGCTGACCGACTTGCCAGAAATAACCGACACCTTACCTTTCACTCTAGGGTCAACGATGAAATTCTTACCGCTGACTTCTGCGACGGTGTTGATGAGGACTCGAATGTCCACGTCTTGGAGGTTCAGCTTAACCTCATTTTGGTTTTCGGCGGTCGCATTGCCACGCTCAGTTTGAGCATTAACTGAGTTGATACCAAACAGTGAGGTCATGGATGCCATGAGCAGCACCATTGCACCGTTTCTTCTTGCTTTTCTTTGCACTAAGGCAAAAAGGCTGCGCGACGGCTTGGGAGCAGATGTAGGGAGCTGCTCATTATTTGTATGATCACTGAACTGCTTGGGTGATGGAGTATTTATTTGTTGTTTTTTCATCTCACTCTCTTTACGTAGCCATCGCCCGATAATTCGCCGGGAAGGCTAAAAAGCGCCAATAAACAGACTGAAAATAGACAATCTGTATTTAACACCACTTTCAATCGCACGATAATACTTAAAATACGGTCGTGATACTACGAGTTCAGCACTCGACGCGCCATTGGTAATGGGTTTTTAATGATATATCCATGACCCGCCAACAATTTTCACCAAACAAAGCGTCAGAGAGCAGTCAGGCTACCCAAAGTTAGCACTATGAAAGACGCTGATTAATAAACTGGTGAACCGCCGTTAGGTCATTCGACAACGTAACACAACGCTCTTCTCGACTAAAAAGATCCTGCATATGCACAGGCAGATCAGGCTCAAGCAACCCCTCGGCTTTCATTACCGCTTCTGGAAATTTAGCAGGATGAGCCGTCGCCAAACACACAAGAGGCGTAGAATCATTCTTCCGATTTTCTCGAGCCGCCGCAACACCAATAGCGGTGTGTGGGTCTAATACATACCCAGTACTTTCAAAGACCTGTTGGATAGTCGAGAGCATGCCCTGGTCATCCAGACGGTAACTGGAAAAAACTTTTCGAGCATCAGTCAACGCTTGATCACTTAGAACCATCGCACCCGATTCAAACTCATTCATCAGCCGCTTAATTTCGGTCCCATCGCGGCCATAAAGATCAAACAAAAGTCGCTCAAAGTTACTTGACACCATGATGTCCATGCTTGGCGCTAACGACTGAGAGAGGGATTTTCTACTGTGGTCATTGTCACTAATACAACGATGTAAAATATCGTTCTGGTTCGTAGCGATTATCAGCTGTTCAATAGGCAACCCCATTTGCATCGCTAAGTAACCCGCGTAAATATCTCCAAAATTGCCGGTGGGTACTGAAAAAGACACCTTTTTATGCGGCCCTCCCAGTGACAGTGCGGAATAGAAATAGTACACAATTTGAGCCATGATCCTAGCCCAGTTTATTGAGTTTACCGCAACCAGTTGTCGCCCTTCAGGTAAAAACGACTGATCACGAAAACTGGCTTTAACCATATTTTGACAATCATCGAAATTACCCTCTAAGGCAACATTAACCACATTGTCAGCTAAGACCGTGGTCATTTGTCTTCTTTGCACCTCTGAAACACGGTTATGCGGGTGTAAAATAAATATGTCGATATTCTCACATCGCCTACAGCCCTCAATTGCGGCTGACCCTGTATCGCCCGAGGTCGCGCCCAAGACGGCGACCTTTTGCTGGCGTTTATCAAGAATGTAGTCTAGAAGGTGGCCTAAGAACTGTAACGCAAAATCTTTAAACGCCAGAGTTGGTCCTTGAAAAAGTTCCAACACCCACTCATTTCGGCCCGTTTGCACCAGCGGGGCAATGGCGCCATGACGAAAGGTCTGATACGCCTTCGCAATAATTGTCTTTAAATCCGCGTCCGCTATTTCCCCATCAACAAACGGACTGATGATATTAAACGCTAACTCTTGATAGCTTAATCCAGACCAAGAAGCTATTTCATCTTTGGAAAATTTGGGCAACGTTTCGGGCACATATAGACCACCGTCAGCGGCCAATCCAGCAAGAACAACCTCTTCAAAATTCAGACTCGGCGCATCGCCTCGTGTGCTAATAAATTTCATCGTATTTTATGACTGACGTGGTAGTGAATTATTTAAATAACTTAATCGAGATGTTCCACTCGTAACTTGACGGCAGACCCGTGCACAAGATCTAAGCTTTCAACCTTGCTAACCGCTCTATCAAGAGCACCTTCAACGGTCTTCTGTGTAATGAAGATCACCGACACCGTGTTCTGCCCTTTTTCAGGCTCTTTCTGCGTAATGCCTTCAATACTGATGTCTTGCTCAGCGAACTCAGCACTCAACTTCGACATAACCCCAGCAACGTCGCTGACAATAAATCGCAAATAGTAGGCACACTCAAATTCCGAAGGCGCTTTGGTTGCAATCGACTTTATAGATTCTGGTTGAAACCCGAGTGCTGGCACTTTGAACTCTGAACTTGCATTACAAGTTCGCGCCACATCTATGATATCGGCCACAACCGCAGACGCCGTAGGCTCAGCGCCAGCACCGGCTCCATAGTGAAGAGTATTACCAACGGCATCGCCCTTGACCAAAATTGCATTCATGACGCCATTCACGTTTGCTAATAGTCGTTTTTTGGGGATGAGCGTCGGATGAACTCTAAGCTCAAGGCCGGAGTCCGTTTTCTTAGCTATGCCCAGATGCTTAATTCGATACCCAAGCTCCTGTGCATAATCGACATCCACTAAGTCGAGTTTTGAAATACCTTCGGTATAAACATCATCGAACTGTAACGGCGTTCCGAAAGAAATAGCCGCCAAAATCGCCAATTTATGCGCCGCATCAATTCCTTCCACATCAAACGTTGGGTCAGCTTCCGCGTAGCCTAACTCCTGAGCCTCGGCCAATACATCTTCAAACGTTCGACCCTTATCACGCATTTCAGTCAGAATAAAATTCCCAGTACCATTGATGATCCCAGCAATCGATTGGATTTGATTTCCTGCAAAGCCTTCTCGAAGATTCTTAATGATACTGATGCCACCTGCGACGGCCGCTTCATAGGAGACACTCACTCCCTTAGCATCTGCCGCAGCGAATATCTCATTTCCGTGAACCGCAATTAACGCTTTGTTCGCTGTGACCACATGCTTACCATTAGCTATTGCCATAAGCACCAATTCTTTGGCTAGCGTTTCACCGCCTATCAGCTCTACGACAATATCAATCTCATCGGAGTTCACAATTGAATACGGATCTTCAGTCAACGTGACACCGTCACAATCACAAGACCTTGATTTGCTCGCATCGCGGACCGAAGCCATGGTAACTTGAACTTGTCGCGCACACCGCCGAGTGATTACGTCAGCGTTACGTCTTAAAACCTCGGCTGTGCCACCACCCACGGTGCCCAGCCCTAAAATGCCTACATTTATTGATTGCATGATAATTACTTGTTATTGGCCACACATACTAGTTGATAAACACAACATTTTTGGGGGCTATAGTTTTATTCGTTCCGGGTGGAGTAACAGAGATTTGATATTCCGGATAGCTTGTCGAGTTCTCTGTTCGTTTTCAATAAGGCCGAAGCGAACGTAGTCGTCTCCGTATTCTCCAAACCCGACTCCAGGTGAAACAGCCACCTTTGCTTCTTTGAGCAGCAACTTGCTGAACTCCATCGATCCCAACTCTGTAAAGGGTTCGGGAATCTTAGCCCAGACAAACATGGTTGCTTTTGGCTTCTCAACTGGCCAGCCAGCCGCAGTCAAACCATCACATAATACGTCACGTCGGCTTTGATAACGATCGCGGATTTCTGCAATCCATGTTTTTGCTTCTGGAGCCTCCAAGGCATAGATAGAAGCGATTTGAATCGGCGCGAACATCCCATAATCTAAATACGATTTCATTCTTCCAAGAGCCGCAATCAGCTTAGGGTTTCCGACCATAAATCCGACTCGCCAGCCAGGCATATTATAACTCTTAGATAGGCTAAAAGACTCTACCGCTATTTCTTTAGCACCAGGAACCTGCATGATACTAGGGGCTTTATAGCCATCAAAAACTATATCGGCGTAGGCCAAATCTTGAACCACCCAAAACTGATGCTCAATGGCCATTTCAATGATACGCTCAAAGAATTCAAGCTCAACGCATTGAGCGGTTGGGTTGCTCGGAAAGTTAAGCACCAACATTTTGGGCTTAGGGAACATGTTTTTGAGTGCTGTTTCCAGTTCGTGAAAAAAGTCGATTCCAGGCCCAATTGGGACGTGCCGGATATCTGCGCCAGCAATGATAAAACCATAAGGATGGATCGGGTAAGCAGGGTTCGGGACCAATACCGAATCGCCTTTGTCCATGGTCGCCATCGCTAGATGAGCCAAACCCTCTTTCGAACCGATGGTTACGATTGCCTCTTTTTCTGGACAAATATCAACATCGTAACGTTCGCCATACCAATTGCAAATCGCCTTTCGCAATCGTGGGATGCCCCGCGACACCGAATAACGATGTGTGTTACCTCGCTGAGAGGCCTCACACAGCTTATCCACAATCGGTTGCGGAGTAGGCTGATCGGGATTACCCATTCCAAAATCAATAATATCTTCTCCACGTGCTCGTGCAGCTGCCTTAAGGTCGCCAACAATATTAAACACGTAATGAGGGAGCCGCTTAATGCGCGGAAAATCATCCAAAGCCATGAGCAGTGCCGGCCGAAAGACTCTCAGGCCAGGGAAGAAAATTAAAGGTTGGTGTATTGTAACTAGCCAATATAGCAAAGTCCCTAAAAACTTTATGAATTAACCGTAAATTCGACTTTAGTAAGCTATTTGTTCTGCTCTAATTCAATAATCAGAAGAAATTCATTAAAGGTCAGATACATCGTCCCACGATAGACCGCTTTTTTCGAGAATACTTTTCAATCTGACCAGCGATCGCAATTGTATTTGGCGAACTCTTTCTCGAGTTAGACCGACCTCTTTTGCTACCTCATCCAATGTCTGTGGCTCAACCAAGCCTCCTTTTTCGGATAGACCGTATCGCCGCTCGATAATTTCCTTTTGTTGAGGATCTAGGAACTTCAACCATTCAAGTAAATTGCCCTCAACCTCATGAGCCTGAACTTGGGCTTCCGGGTTTTCAGCCATCTTGTCCGCGATGGCATCCAATAGCGTCAGGCGTGAACCCGTACCGACAATCGTGGTATGCACCGACTTTGTCTTACGGGTTAGTTTCTTATAATTGGAAATTTGTTCTATAGACAAGCCAATATTATCTGACTCCTCTTCCAACGTTGGTGAGTGTTGGAGTGTTTTGATCAATTCAGTGCTCATCTTTTTATACTTGCTCACCTCACGCAGAACATGAATGGGTACGCGCACAGTGCTCTCTTTATTCATTAGCGCGCGCTCTATTTCATGCCGTATCCACCAGCTCGCGTAGGTCGAAAAACGATACCCTCTTTCAGGGTCAAATTTGCCAACTGCATTCATAAGCCCAATATTACCTTCTTCAACTAAGTCCAATAATGACATGCTAGAAGAATGATATTTTTTCGCGATTTTAACCACGAGACGTAAATTCGAGACGATCATCCGCTCACGGGCCTTGGGGTCGCCCATTTTGACCACTCTCGCCAGCTCTCGTTCTTCTGACGCACTGAGTAGAGGCGCAGATCGAATTTCTCTCAGGTAAAGGGTTTCTGAATCCAGGCTAGGACTAAACCTAACAAAGGCTGCGTCCCTCGAACGATCGCTCTTGATCAATGATGATTCTTTTGGCGCAAAAGCTCCCTCTACACCCTCATTCAATGACTCGGGGTGATCGTTACCCTTATTATCGCGACCGACCATGTCCCTAGGGATGACCAGCGCAACAGTGCGCTCCCAATGTGACCATGGACTCAGTTTACTGACAGAAGCCTAACTATTCAAATGCACTGATGAAAAATCACTTCAAATATTGCATTGGATCCACTGGAGTGCCGTTCTTTCTGATCTGAAACTGCGCCACAGCTTTGCCTGAATTGTTGCGGCCTAAATTTGCGATTAGCTGTCCTTGCTTAACCTGTTGCCCTTCAGCGATCAGAATCTTCTCATTATTGGCATAAGCACTCCAATAAACGTCTGAATGCTTAAGAATCACTAAATGCCCATATCCCTTTAAGCTATTTCCCGCGTAAACAACTTCTCCATCTGCTGACGCTTTGATTCCTTGACCTCGTTGGCCTTGAATATTAATACCCTTGACTCCGCCACTCGGCTTAAAGCGATTGACTATGGTTCCGCGCAATGGCCACAACCACACAACTGAGCTTGAACCAGATCCGGACGTACGGACCGCTCGGGGAATAGAATTACTGCGGTTAGGCTTGTTTGCACCCGATGCGGTGCTGCCCCTTGGTTGTTGAGTGCTCTTTTCCTTGGAGGTGATACGTTTTGAAGGTGCTGATTGACGCTTCTTAGTCTTCGAACTCATCACAGGCGCGGTCTTTCTTTTATACGTAAATCCGATTGGTTGAGTCAATCGTATGCGTTGCCCCGAGATCAACTTGCTCGTATCGGCGATTCCGTTCCATGCGGCGATGCGATTAACATCCAGCCCAGTTAGAAATGCAATTGAGTAGAGCGTATCTCCTGGCTGCACAATTCTAATAAATTGCCCACCGATACCCTCGTCCTGCTGACGCTCCGTCAGCACATTTCGCTCTTCAATGACCGCGGCTTGTCTGGGTGCGCACGCGGCTAAAAGCATCACTATTATGAAAAAAAAGACGGGCTTCGTTCTGAACACCACTAAACCGCTATTTGAGTTGCAAATAAACAAAAACACCAATGAAAACCAATACTAACGTGGCCCAACCGATGATTTCGATCTTTTTATGAATGGTCTCTTCAAGTTGATCACCGCCTAAGCGTATCAGCCCAGCAACGAGGAAAAACCGTGCGCCTCGTGCGACCACTGATAACAAAACAAACGGTAAAAAAGCAATACCCATTACTCCGGAGGCAATGGTAAAAACCTTATAGGGTAACGGGGTAAAACCCGCCACTAAGATAATCAGTGTTCCGTGCTCCAAAAACAAACGCTTAATCTCGGCAAATTTTTCATGCCCATGAAGAAGGTCCAATAATTGAGTTCCGTAGGAATCGAAAAAATACGCGCCAATCACGTACCCGAAGATACCGCCTAACACGGACATTATCGTTGTTATTGTGGCCAACCTCCAAGCTCGCTCTTTATCAGAAAGAACCATGGGAGCGAGCATTACGTCCACCGGTATGGGGAAAAATGACGACTCAGCGAAACTCACACCGGCGAGATACCGCTCCGCTTTCGGATGCCTTGCCCATGTCAGGATCGCTGTATAAATTGGTTCAAAGAGTTTCACTAATCAGACCCCATCATCGTCTAACCTAAACCGGCAATTCTAGGCACAAAGCGTACGGCTTCAACTTCATGTTGTGTAAAACCCGTACTGGTTTTATCCACAACGATTAACACTTGGTGCGCAGCGCGCCCAACAGGCATCACAATTCTTCCATTTTCAGCTAACTGGTCAAGCAGATCCTCAGGGACATTCTCCGAAACGGCCGCGGCCAATATGCCATCGAAAGGTGCATGCTCTCGCATACCAATGAATCCGTCTCCATGGCGAAACCTGATATTACGAATTCTCAAATCATACAACAGATCTCTGGCACGCCGATGCAGCTTTAAGATTCGCTCCACGCTGATAACTTCTTCACACAGAGGCGCAAGTACGGCGGTCTGATACCCACATCCTGTACCGATCTCCAGCACCTTAGCGCGCGGTTTATTAAATAAAGTCTGAGTCATCAATCCAACAGTGTACGGCTGAGATATTGTTTGCCCAAACCCGATCGGCAACGAAATATTATCGTAGGCGCGGTTGGCCAACGCTTCATCGATAAAAACGTGCCTTGGTAACTCTAACATTATGTCGAGTACACGTTGATCCGTCACGCCCATTTCGCGCACCTGCTCGATAAGGCGGCGGCGAGTACGCTCCGAGGTCATGCCAATGCCTGCCGATTGCAATGTTACCTGATTCATTATTTAAAGATTATCCAACCACTTTTGAACGTCATCAACGTATGCGCTGTCTTCAAATCGAGTGCTGAATGGAGTAATCGAAGCGTAGCCTTGGTCCACCGCCTCAAAATCCTGCATTTTATTTCGCTTGCGACGCACAAAATCCCCAGCGGGCCCTGCAATGTAGGTTCCTTTTTTCAAATCCCCACTTTTTCTAATCGGCGCCAGAGGCTCATGCCGATCCCCCATTAACGTAGCTTTATATCCACGCAAATCCATCATTGGCACATCAGGGAGATTCACGTTCAATACGGCAATTAACGATTTGAATGCCAGCTGTGAAATTGAATTACTAAGATCCACAGCAAGTCTAGCCGCCGTCTCATAATGCTTTACATTTCGCTCGGTAATAGACATCGCGATGGCCGGTATCGGCAAATATCGCGCTTCCATAGCCGCCGCAAAAGTCCCTGAATACAAAATGTCGTTGGCCAAATTAGGCCCATTATTAATACCACTGATTACCAAATCAACCGGCTCATCTATCAGGTTGTTTAGGCCAATGTAAATACAGTCGGCGGGAGTTCCGTCTACTACAAAGTTCCGAGGGGATGTTTGCTCAACGTCTACAGAGCGACGTAAAGAAAGCCCCATTCCACAACCGCTTTTATTTTCGCGTGGAGCAACTGTCGTTATTTTATGATGTTGAGCTTGCAGCGCCTCAGCCAAAATAGCGAGACCGGGTGCGTCATAGCCGTCATCATTAGCCAATAAAATATGCACAACAAAAACGCCCTATCGCTGGATTATTCTAATTTGCAGTGATTGTATCGAAAAACCACATCAATGGAGAGAAGAATTGATGCCTAAATTGGACTTTAGAATGCCAACCCGACGGTCAATGCATGAGAATTGGCATTCGCCTCACCGGCAACCCCAAAAGAAGAACTCCAATCGACACTCCAATAGTCGTTAATTTTATAGGTTGCGTAGAAATCGAGCAGCCCAAAAGTATCAAGAAAAGCACATGAGATTAATTAGAAAAGCGTGCACTAAAAACTGCCTAAATAAGATACGACAGTTGTACACACAGAGCAACTGTGAGTCTTTGCTTCGAATTAATGAGGTCTAAGCAATACCTAGCTTAGCCATTAAGAGAGGGACTATTTTTCTATATAAAAATAGTTGAGTG
The DNA here is from genome assembly GCF_040366405.1 of Arenicella sp. 4NH20-0111. Taxonomy (NCBI): domain Bacteria; kingdom Pseudomonadati; phylum Pseudomonadota; class Gammaproteobacteria; order Arenicellales; family Arenicellaceae; genus Arenicella; species Arenicella sp. 4NH20-0111. The sequence continues at coordinate 256,610 of NZ_BAABWF010000005.1, read as the reverse complement.
GTCGGGGTGATAGGATTCGAACCTACGACCACCGCGCCCCCAGCACGGTGCGCTACCAGACTGCGCTACACCCCGAAAACTCAGGGTGGGAATATATACGATTTCGGCTCTCGTAAAAAGGATTTATTAACACTAATTTTCTCACAATGAATCAGCGAGCGACTCATCGTAGAGCATCTGAAACAGCTTATCGCCTAACCAGCACGACAAGAAATTGATTAGGGGTAAACAACATGAGCTATACAGGCACTGAGTGCCTTATCATGCTCTACTTGATGTGTTGTGAGAAAACGTATTGGATTCAACTAGCCCCACTGAGGCTCGCCGATTCTTGGGAAACTACTCTGACAAAATAGCAACAACTTCGTCGATTTCTGCAATCAGCTCTGTCACCACCTTTCTCTTAACTTGAGTAGTCGGTACAGACTGATTCCCTGACTCCATTTCAATTTGATTCTTAGCGCCACTGATTGTAAAGCCCTCAATGTACAACAAGCTTCTTATTCGGCGAATCAACTGCACCTCGTGCCTTTGATAATATCGTCGATTTCCGCGACGTTTAACCGGATTCAGTTGGGAAAATTCCTGTTCCCAGTAGCGCAGAACATGAGGTTTTACTAGACACAGATCGCTGACTTCTCCAATCGTGAAATACCGTTTGCTCGGTATTGGCGGTAGAGTTGCGTTATCTCCTTGGTCAAGCATGTCTCAGGCAATGGTTAGAAGTTATAATTAGAATGCACCAGAGTTTAACGTTTGTCGGCCTGTAGGTACAGTGAAAAATGCATCGTTATTCCAATATGACACAATAATTACCGAGAAAATACCATTCAAAAATATAAACTTGGTAACTTTACTTAAAGTTTAGGGTCAGCAAACACAAAGCAAACCAATAACTTAGCTTACCTCTCTGACCCCCAAAATCCACTCAATCCTACTAGCTGAATACCTGCTTTAATGCACCGGAGTTGGCATCTATCGCCTCTTTTAGCTTCTGACTTGCCTTAAACGTGACAACTCGACGAGCTGAAATAGGTATCTCCTCACCCGTTTTTGGATTTCTTCCTGGCCTAGCAGGCTTGTCTCTTAGCCCAAAATTACCAAACCCAGACAACTTAACCGAACTGCCCTCTTCCAAAGCTTGTTTTACGGTTTCAAAGAACTGTTCAACAAATTCCTTGGATTCCCTTTTATTAAGACCCAACTCATCATGTAGTGACACAGCCAATTCTGCTTTAGTTACTGCCATCAAATCATTCCTCATTTTGAGCGTGCGCTCATTATTGGAAATTAGTAACTTGCCGCAAAATCGATTTCGCGGCTCAGTTGAATACTAACTTCTTAACTTTGCGTCAAACTCTGTTTCCAATTGATTCAGAGCGACCCCCATCAAACCTTCAGACTCTTCATCAGTCATCGTGGCTTCACGATTTTGAAGAAGCAGGCTCAGCGATACACTTTTTTGACTTTCCGGCACCCCTTTACCTTGATAGACATCAAACAACTCTACCTTAACAAGATGCTTACCAACTCCTTTTTGAATACAGGCCAAAAGTTCGGAAACCCGAGTATTCTCATCAACCAAGACAGAAAGGTCTCGCTTAACGCTCGGAAACCGAGATACAGGCGTAAAAGACGGCAACTCAGCGCTTAACGACAAATCAAGATCAAGTTCGAAAGTGAATACTTGCCCGACCCCAAAATGCTTCTCAAGATTTGGGTGTAATCTACCTATGTGCCCAAGCACTTGAGCCTGACCACCCTCTACCCGTTTAGAAATAGAAGCCACTTGCCCAGGATGCATCGCAATGTGCTCCAACTCACTAAATGTAATGAGATTTTCTTGACCGGTCAAGGCCAGAACGGCGCTTACATCGGCCTTTAAGTCGTAAAAATCAACCTTGTCGGAGCCGTCCATTCCCCATTGAGAAGGCACTCGCGCGCCTGTCACCACCCCAGCAATCTTTTGTTGCTCCACGAACCCATTATCTGACTTATGATACGTCGCACCCAGCTCAAACAAACGAATTCTGGAATGTTGACGATTGAAATTAAACTGCAAAGCACTTACTAGACCAGGCAGCAGGCTGGTTCGCATGACAGACATATTGTCGGCAAGCGGGTTGGCTAATTCAACTGGCGCTTCCTCACTGAATAGGGATTGAAGTTCACGATCAATAAAACTATAGGTGATCGCTTCTCGAAAATCTCGAGCCACAAAAGCACCACGAACTTGCCTAGGGCCGATGGCTGCCTCGGAGGCCGATACCGAACGAGGGGCAATTCGCGGCATCGCTGTTGGAATATTATCGTAACCTTTGACTCGCGCAACCTCTTCCACCAAATCCGCTTCACGCTCTATATCAAAACGATAGCTCGGTGGAGTGACAATCCAACTCTCGCCCTCAGGCTGCACAGACTCGGCAATACGCTCTAAAATACTTCCTACTTCAGAGGCTTCTAGCTCCATTCCAAGCAAACTAATCAATCGGTCGAGCCTGATGGTCACAGCGGGCTTAGTTTGCAACCCCTTTTCATTACTTTTCTCATGAACTGGACCGGCGCTACCTCCGCATATTTCTAGTAATAACTCGGTGGCTCGCTCGATTGCAATAGTCGGTAATTGAGGATCCACTCCACGCTCAAAACGATGCGAGCTTTCAGTGTGAAGGCCATATCGGCGTGCTTTTCCGCTTGCTGATGATCGAGTGAAGTGCGCAGCCTCAAGGACAATACTTCGAGTTTCGTCGCCAATAGCGCTGTCAGCACCGCCCATCACGCCTGCAATAGCAATAGGGCCACGCTGATCAGCAATGACAAGCGTTTCTCCATCCAATGTGGCTTCTGAATCATCGAGCAGCTTGATTTTCTCGCCCTCGCTCGAAAGCCGAACGACTATGCCTTCACTCAACTTTTCTAAGTCAAAAGCGTGCATGGGCTGACCGAGTTCTAGCATCACATAATTAGTGACATCAACGACAGGACTGATGGGCCTAACCGAACTCCGACGAAGCCTTTCCTGCATCCATAGTGGAGTCTTTGCCGACGGATCGATATCTTTTAAAACACGAGATAAATAACGAGGACAATGCTCTGGTGCTTGTAAATCAACGCTAACAGTATCGGCAAGCAAAGGCTCAACGGCTGAAACATCAAGAGGCTGGTAGTCACCACTAGCAAGAACCTTTAGTTCTCTGGCTATACCTTGAACACTCAAACAATCACCTCTATTCGGGGTCAGGTCGATATCGATGAGACAATCATTAAGCTGGAGATAATCATCAACACGCTGGCCAATTTCAGCATCTTGATCGAGTTCTATCAACCCCGCAGATTCCTCTTCTAACCCTAGCTCAGACGCAGAACACAACATACCCACTGATGGCACACCGCGCACTTTAGCCTTCTTGATTTTAAGGCCATTCGGCAACTTCGCTCCCACAGTGGCAACAGCCGCCATCAAGCCCACTCGTACGTTTGACGCACCACAAACTATATCCAATACGTCAGACCCAATGTCCACCTTGGTCACGTTTAGACGGTCTGCGTCTGGATGCTTTTCCACCTCCAAGACCTTGCCAACAACCAAGTTTTCGATTGGTTTTCCTACGGCTTCAACGCCGTCGACTTCGAGCCCTGCGTTTGTTAGGCAATCGGAAATGCCTTGAGAATCTAAATCCACTCGCACCCAGTCACGAAGCCATTGCTCGCTAATAATCATTTGAACTGCTCCAAAAATGTTAAGTCATTATCGAAAAATAGTCTTAAGTCATCAACGCCGTAACGCAACATGGTCAAACGCTCAACGCCCAGACCGAACGCAAAGCCAGTGTACTTTTCTGAATCTATGCCCACCTTTCTAAACACTTCTGGATGCACCATTCCACTACCAAGGACCTCGATCCAACCCGTGTGTTTACAAATACGACAGCCCTGCGCATGACCTTGATCGTCAGCACAAAAAACGCATGAAATATCAACTTCAGCCGAAGGCTCCGTAAAAGGAAAGTAAGAAGGTCTCAATCTGATTTGCAGATCAGTTTCAAAGAACTGTCGTAGAAAGTGCGTTAGAACGCCTTTCAAATCCGCAAAAGAGATCCCTTCATCCACCATCAGACCCTCTACTTGGTGAAACATCGGAGTGTGTGTAACGTCCGAATCACAGCGATAGACCCTGCCTGGAGCAATGATATTTATCGGCGGGTTCTCATTAAGCATGTATCGTGCCTGCACCGGAGACGTATGTGTTCTCAGTAAATGGCTCTCTTCGATACCATCCTCAGTTTTCACGTAAAACGTATCATGCATTGCTCTTGCAGGGTGTTCTGGTGGTATGTTCAACGCCTCGAAGTTATGAAAGTCGTCTTCAATCTCTGGCCCAGTTGCTACGCCAAAGCCCATCGCAATGAAGATATCTTCAATACGTTGCATCGTGCGAGTAACAGGGTGGATCCCGCCTGAACCAATGCCGCGCCCAGGAAGCGTGACATCAATTTTTTCAGCCGCAATGGCAGACGCCAGTTCAGCTGCGTCTAACGTGGCCTTTTTAAGGTTAATTAATTCTGCAACCTGCTGTTTTACTTGATTCACCTTGTCGCCGAACTTCGGACGCTCTTCGTGAGGCAGGCTGCCAATTTGTTTTAGCTGAGCAGTTAGCTCACCCTTTTTTCCAAGGTATTGCACACGCATACCTTCTAGGTCTGAGGGCTTTTGGGCTGCGTCGATCGCGCCTTTGGCTTGCTCCAGAATAATCTGAAGATTTCCTTCAAGTGATTCGGTCATTGTGAAAATCAGTAGGTTGGTTTTTTAGTCGGAATCCCAGTATTGCTAATTACTCACTAGCAACATTCAGTCTTCCCTATTAACAAAAAAGGAAGGCCGCAGCCTTCCTTTTTTGTTGCAGTCGGCATCGCACAAAGCAACCCCGACGAAGCAGCGTACTTAAAAAGTAAGCCTTAAGCCGCTAAGGCCGCTTTAGCTTGTTCCGCAAGCTGCGAGAACGCAGCAGCATCATGAACAGCAATATCAGCAAGAACTTTACGATCCAATTCGATACCAGCCTTGCTCAGGCCGTTAATGAAAGTACTGTAGTTCATCGCATTCAACTTCGCTGCTGCAGAGATACGAGTGATCCATAAACGACGGAACTGACGCTTTCGTTGACGACGATCGCGATATTCGTATTGACCTGCACGTGTGACAGCTTGCTTGGCTACACGGAAGACGTTTTTATTACGTCCTCGATAGCCCTTAGCTTGGGCGATTACTTTTTTATGTTTTGCTCGGGCGGTAACACCACGTTTTACTCTAGGCATTTTTTTCTCCTGGAAAGAAGCATTCCACTGCTTTCCTAATCTCTATTTGTGATGTGTCTTACGAGTAAGGCAGCATGCGTTGAATCAACTTTGCATCGCAATCTTTGGCCGTGGTCGTACCACGAAGATGACGCTTACGCTTAGTGGATTTCTTGGTCAAAATATGACGCAAATGAGATTGAGAGCGTTTGAATTTACCGCTACCCGTTTTTTTGAAGCGCTTAGCGGCGCCACTGTTACTTTTAATTTTCGGCATAATAACTCCAGATGCATCAGCACCATTGCCAATTAATATTAAGCTTAGCGAGTTTAAAAGTTGACTTCGCTAGCCATGAGTGAGCTCACACTAAAGACTTTTCGATAAACAAACAGGCATTGACTTGTTTGTTCACGAAACTACTACTTCTTTAGCGGCCCTAGAACCATCACCATTTGACGGCCTTCTAACTTAGGGTACTGTTCTACAGAACCGTACTCTACTAAATCTGCTTCAACTCGCTTTAGCAATTTCATGCCAAGGTCTTTGTGAGCCATTTCACGGCCACGGAAGCGAATTGTCACCTTAGTCTTGTCTCCACCCTCCAAAAATTTCTGAAGTTTTCCAAGCTTGATGTTGTAGTCACCAATGTCTGTGCCTGGGCGGAACTTAATTTCTTTAACCTGAGTTTGTTTTTGGTTTTTTCGAGCAGCTGCTTTACGCTTACTGTCTTCATACAAAAACTTACCATAATCCATCACACGACACACAGGCGGGTCTGCATTCGGGGAAATCTCCACCAAATCCAGTCCTGCATCTTGCGCTTTCTTTAACGCTTCATCACGGCTCACAATACCTGCTTGATCACCATTTTGGTCAATTAATCGTATGGTAGGCGCAGTTATCTTTTGATTCATGCGCTGTTGCTTTTTAGTGGCTATGGTAATACCTCAATAATTCAATTTAATTTTAGTGCTCAATTCCGCCCAACGCGGACTTTATACACTCTGGGCGCGAATTTTAATGTGGAATGAACATCCCCTCAATAGCTTGCACCACTAAATCCGCTTAAAAAGTCAAAAAAATCAAAAAAAACGCCAGATACTGATGTACCTAGCGTTTTTTTAAAAACTGGTAGGCGCGATTGGATTCGAACCAACGACCCCCACCATGTCAAGGTGGTGCTCTAACCAACTGAGCTACGCGCCTGCACTTTATTGCAGGAGCGCGATTCTAGCCTATGATTAAATGTGATTTCAATGCATTTTTAACAATTCTTTTCCTAGGTTGAAGTTTGCACGATTGCAATTTGCGTTGTTACCAGCATACTTGTCGTGCAATTGCGGTTTCAAAACCGCTTCAACCATCATTAATCGAGGTAAAAAGCATGGATTTAATGCAAATGGCGACTCAAATTCTGGGTCAAAAACTAGGGGGCTCTGCCGGCGCTAATAATGATTTACTAGGCTCTGTCGTAGGAAGCCTACTGGGTGGCGGCTCAGACAAGCAAGGCGTAGACCTAGGTGCATTAGTAGGGAACCTTCAAAATAGCGGTTTAGGTGACATCGCTAAATCGTGGTTGGGCGACGGAGACAATGACCATATCTCTCGTTCTCAAATTACTGATTTATTGGGCTCAGATAAGGTAGAGCAAGCCGCCAGCCAACTCGGAGCGGATAAAAACGACCTGCTTCGCGGCCTACAAGAAATGATCCCGCAAATGGTCGACAAATCATCAAGCGGTGGTAACTTGCTTGATTCAGTCGGCGGAATCGGTGGCTTAGCTAGCTTGGCTAGCAAATTTCTTAAATAGACACTCCTCCAAAACGCACTAATAAACGGCCGCATGATGCGGCCGTTTTGATTTATAGAGCTTGGCAAAGGCGAAACTAGACGTTCACTTCCAAGACTTCGCAAAAGGATATCCGATAGAGGATTAATTCAAATTTGGCCTCTACTTAGTATAGACTTACGATCTTATCGGCCGACTCAAAAATAAGCCTTTCGGCCAGGCAGCAATAACAAACAGGAGCGAACCTATGAATTTGACCAACAAGGTCTTACTTGGACTCGTGCTCGGCATCGTGGCCGGCGGAGTACTAAACGGACTCGATAACGCTTGGCTTAACACAAACATTGTGGATGGCGTTTTTTATGCTGGCGGGAAATTGTTTGTCAATGCACTAAAAATGCTCGTGGTTCCATTGGTTATCTTTTCTCTAATTCCGGGTGTTTTTGCAATTGGAGACATCAAGCTGTTAGGTAAAGTCGGCACTAAAAGCATCGCCCTATACATAGCCACCACAGCAATCGCCATTGCCACAGCAATAAGCTTAGCAGCGATAATGGGGATAGGCGAAGGTGGCACACCTCCTCAAGACATCGATTTTGCTGGTCGCTCTGCTGGCGCAAGCACGTTGGACATTTTGATTGGAATCGTTCCAACGAATATTTTCAAAGCGTTCGCCTCTGGCGACATGCTCGCCATTATCTTTTTCTCAATCTTTTTTGGAATTGCGGCCTTAAGCATCAAAGAAGAGACAAAAGAGACGATCAACTTCATAGAGCAAATGAACAAAATCGTCATGAAGATGGTGGAAATGGTGATGTGGTTCGCTCCTTATGCGGTTTTTTGCCTCTTAGGTAAGGCCATTGCTGATGTGGGCATCGACCTTATTGCTGACTTAATTGGGTATTTTTCGGTTGTAGTGATCGCTCTATTGTTTCATGCTTTTGTCACGCAGATGATCATCTTAAAGGCATTCACGGGGTTAAACCTACGATTGTTCTTAAGCAAGATAAGAAGCGCTCAAATTTTTGCATTTAGCACGGCAAGCTCAGGCGCCACCATCCCGGTCACCCTTCGCACCGTTCAGAACAGATTAGGCGTAGACAGAGCCATATCTTCATTTAGCGTACCATTTGGTGCGACAATAAATATGGACGGCACTGCGATCATGCAGGGCGTAGCTACCGTATTTATCGCCAATCTTTATGGAATCGAACTCGGCATGCAGGGTTATGCCATTGTCGTTTTAACGGCCGTACTCGCCTCAATTGGCACCGCGGCCGTACCGTCAGTTGGGTTGGTAATGTTAACGCTTGTGTTTGAACAAGTGAACCTTCCCGTTGCCGCCATCGGCCTGATTATGGGCGTTGACAGGCTTTTAGATATGACTCGAACTGCGGTTAATGTAACAGGAGACACCGTGGTTACGTCGATCGTCGCGAAGAGCGAAGGAAAAATGGACCTAGACACATTCAATGATCCGGACGCAGGGCATCTGGAAGAAATTCACATCAACAATGGATAGGGCTGTCTAGAGCAAACTCTATGTAATAAAAAGAAAGGCCCAGTAAGATAATATCTTACTGGGCCTTTTTGATTCAGCGTTGTTCCTCGCCTAAGTAAGCACTGAGAAATCAGATGCCGAGTGATGAATAAGAGTCCCTTATTCGCTCAATCGCTATCATCATAGCGGCAGTCCTTAAGTCAGGAATTCGAGAATCATTATTCCATTTTTCACTAATGACTTGATAGCCTTCGCGCATAACATCATCAAGTCCAGATCGGACCAAGTCCAACTCAGTTGGGCCTTCTATGATCTTCTCGAGTTTGTCTTGAGGGAATTTCACACCCACCATTTCCTCAATTGCATCCACCATACCTAACGTTTGCCTTTCATGCTGACGACGCTGCATGCGCCCAAACCTAATATGGCCAAGATTCTTCACCCACTCAAAATACGAAACCGTCACCCCGCCAGCGTTAGCGTAAAGATCAGGAATAATCAGACAGTTGCGTTCGCGTAACTTTTCGTTGGCCGTGAAGGTTACCGGCCCGTTCGCCGCTTCGATGATGATATTAGCTTTAATATCATTAGCGTTATCGGCCGTAATAACCCCCTCCATTGCAGCGGGGATAAAAATATCGCATTCCGACGTTAGCACTTCGTTTGAATTAGGGGTGTACCCGTTAAACCCCTTAACCCCACCATTGTCGTGAATGTATTTATGCAAACCATCTATGTCGATGCCGCCCTGGTCAAGCACGGCGCCATCTCGCTCCATGACCCCCACAATAATGGCTCCATCTTCTTGAGATAGAAATTGTGCAGCATGATAGCCCACATTACCAAGCCCCTGGACGATGATCTTCTTGCCTTGGAGTGAGCCGCTTAAACCTGCCCACTCAATATCTTTTGGATGCCTAAAGGCTTCCTGTAACGCATACTGAATACCTCGGCCTGTAGCTTCCACACGCCCTCTGATACCACCTTTACTCACTGGCTTACCTGTAACACACCCCCAGCTATTGAGATCGTTTGGATAGAGGCGTTTATATTCATCAGCCATCCACGACATCTCGCGTTCACCCGTTCCCATGTCTGGTGCAGGCACGTTCTGTGCCGGGCTTATCAATGTGCGCTTAGCTAACTCTTGAGTAAAACGCCGTGTGATACGCTCTAACTCGTGCGGCTCCCATTCGCTAGGGTCTATAACAAGAGCCCCTTTAGATCCACCAAATGGCGCTTCGACCAGCGCACATTTGAACGTCATGAGTGAAGCCAGCGCTTCCACTTCATCTTGATCAGCGTGAGGAGAATATCGTATCCCCCCTTTTACCGGTTCACGGTGCTCTGAATGCACTGACCGATACCCTGTAAAAGTATAGAGCTTATTGCGTAACCTCACACCAAATCGCACCGTGTAAGTCGAATTACATACCTTGATTTTGTGTTGCAAATAATCAGGTATGCCAACAAGTTCAGCCGCTTGGTCAAACATGCGCTCGACCGACGACAGGAAACTCTCATCGTGATTTGACATTGCTCCTCCTCAGATAATGTCTTTTCATTTTCGTGGATAGTATTAATCGATTACGCTAGGCAATCATTGTTAATTTCATTTAGTTGTACAAACTCGATTACCAACCGGAACGTCGAGCTTGATCAAATTGTTATAAATTCGAGTTTTAACGCCAACAACAGAACGATACAAGTCGAACAAGCGTCCAGAATAAAATTCAGCTCCAATATCCAGTTATTGGCCCGATAACCGCAGACTATGCGCTTTTAGCTGGTTTCCCAAGTCTTTTTTAAACCGAACATTTTGCGTCTTCGCATCATAAAAAAAGCCCGCGAACTGTTACCGGTTCGCGGGCGTCAAAAGTCTACAACGATAGGAGAAAATTCTTAAAAGTTGTAGATGCCTTTAAAGTACCAAGAACCGCCCTCATAATTTGCTGCTGTTCTTCTGGGGTATTGCAAACCTACGCTTTGTCGATTGGCAAATACTCCATCATTTTCGATTTCATCCACAAACGAATCAAAGATATTCGCGCCACCGACGACCAGCTTTAAGTTGTCATTTACTTGCCAACCTAACTCTAGATCAAAATAGACTATGGCGTCTATTTCAGCGCTACGATTACCTAAACTGCCGTTAATCGTGCCTCGTTCGTCAAAGTGAGAACCGTAATAGGTCGCACGCGCCAACAAATTAACATTTTCAGAAAAATAGGTGTTAGCGGAGAGCGTGAAACGATCTTCAGGGTAGTTATTTTCGATATCTTCTATCGTAGAATCACTGACAGGATTGATCCCTTGAACCGGGGTCTGTCCAGTCACATCAATTTCATTATGAGCGTATGCAAACGTCACCGATGTATCCACATCACCCCAGTTGATACTGCCGTTTAAAACGACATCAAAACCAGTGTGTTCTAGTTCAAGCGCATTGGTGTAAAAAGACAAAGTCTGTCCGTCAGTTCCAGGGATCGGAATATCACCAGTTCGATAAATTCGATCGTCAACCTCAACACTATAGAAATCCACGGTCAAGTCCCACGCGCTTCCCAATGAAGTGGTGAATCCCAAACTTAAGTTCGTTGATTCTTCTTCCTTCAAGTTGGTACCACCTGCACGCTGAGCCGCTTCAGAATTTGCTGGCACCAAGCCCTCTTCAACTTGAAGACCAGTTCGTCCGTCAAACGTGGTAATGATCGAAGAAATATTAGACTGCCCTGGAGTTGGAGCATGAAAACCAGTCGAAGCAGCGCCCCTTACAGTGAATGTTTCACTCACATTGTAACGAGTGGCTAATTTCCAGTTGGTAGTGCTTCCGAAATCAGAAAAGTCTTCGAATCGGACGGCGTATTGAACTAACCAACGATCAGAAATATCGTGCTCTAAGTCTGCGTAAACCGCAAAGTTATCTCGATCAAACGAGCCTGCACTAATTGGACTGGTTGGTCTAAAGCCACTTGGTCCTGCACCAACAATCGCGTTGCTATCACCCGTAAATATAGTGAATGTTTCCTCTCGGTACTCGGCGCCGTAAGACAATGACAAATTATCAGTCAGTGCCGTTGAAAAGTCTGCGTTTACGTTAATTTCTTCCTGCTCATATCCGCCTACGTCAAAATCTCTAACGGCCGAACCGTTCGCCAATAAAGGTAAGTCAGGGTTGAGTGAATTATTCAGAAAGTAGTCGAGTTCATTTTTGCCATACCCAATACTAAAGTCATAGGTTGTGCCGCCACCAAACTCTCCACGATACCCTGTGACAAAACTTACGTCCGTCTGTTCACCGTCCAAGAACGGGGTATAGCCCGCTGGAAACTGATCTTGCAGACCTAACGCCGCAATCGATGAGTGAGATGGGTTACGATAGAAAAACCGATAGCGGCCATCAGTGTTCGCATAATTTCCGAATGCGTAAATCTCAGCCCCATTCGCCAGCTCCCACCCGGAGTTGATGAATAATCGACCACCTGAAGTTTCTGGTCGTCCCCAGGTTTGCGTAAATGGCGCGTCGCCAAACGGAGAGTCCGCTCCCACTCCTGGCACCCCAGCATCTAGTAGGGCTTGAGCGTCTGGGCGGATTACACCTCTTGATAACGCCTCATTATCAACGTATTCAAAGCTCGCGTTAACAAAGCCATTCTCTCCGGCACTAAAGCCCAAGTTACCTGCGACTTTGGTGCTGCTCTCGCCGTCGTAAAACTCACCATAAGAAGCCTGAATTTCTCCGCCTTCATTGGCGTCTTTCAATTCAAAATTCATGACACCCGATATCGCATCAGAACCGTACTGAGCGGCGGCACCGTCTCTCAACACTTGAATGTTTTTCAAAGCAATACTAGGGATCATTCCAACATCTACACCATGAGATCCATTACCAGCTGCTGGTGCAAAAAATTGAACAAGAGCGGAACGATGACGTCTTTTGCCATTCACCAATATCAGCGTCTGGTCAGGGGACATTCCACGCAATGATGTTGGTCGTACAAAAGCACTCCCATCGCCAGTTGCTGGTGTAGCCGTATAAGAAGGTACTAGTGTCTTTAAGCTGTCTGTAAGATCAGCCCCGTTTCCTAATGAAGAGAGCTCATCACCACTGATAACATCAACCGGCACGGGAGAATCCGTGGCAGATCTAGACTTAGCACTTCTGCTGCCCAGAACCACAAGTTCCTCGACGTTATTTATGTTCTCCTCTTGAGCAAACGCCGTTGGGCCACTAACCGCCGTGGCAACCGCCAAGCTGATTATGCTCGGCGCTAAAATACTTTTAACATCTTTCATTTTTGACTCCTCTGATCTTATTGTTGCAGAGCCATCGACCATTTTTTCAATCATCTCGGGCTCATCTTCAGGGCCAATTCCGGCACTAATATGAATATCAGTGCCGGAGAGCATAATACTTAAGCCGGTTCTAATGCTGTAGCGACCAAACAACTGTCGCGTTTTGTACTTTTTCACATCTGCAAAAGGAAACAACAATGTTATTCCCGCTTGTTTAGCGAACCGGGTCAATGCTTTATCGGCTGAGAGGCGCGGAATATGAAAATAGAACTGCTCTTGCTCTTGTTCTTCTGCTGAAGATACTGTCGAAATCAGCAGCAATAGACACAAGGAAATAAGCGGCAGAGACATTCTAATAATGGTGGTCATTCTGCCATTCTACGCATTTTCATGCGCCTCATCTACAGAGAGTGATTGGATCAACATATCCTCTATTTATTCTTATTTTTTTTGTTGATTATTAACTGAGAGTTGCAGTGCGATGTTGACAATAACTTTACGTTAAAAAAAAAAGCACGGCCTGCGCCGTGCTTTTCCCGCTTATCTACTACAACCTAAATACTATTTAGAACTGTGTAGTAATATTTCGTCGCCAATTCGAGTCGAACTGACGCCAAAGTTTTGTTTTAAAATCAGCAATAACTGCTCCGTATCACCCGCCTTAAAAAAACCTCCAACGGAAACATTTGCCACCTCTTCATCCATAATCGTAAACGACAAAGGAGTGTACCTATCGATTTCTTTAATAGCCTCAGCCAAACTCTCACCTTGAAATACAAGCACACCTTGACGCCAAGAAAGCAAAGCTTCTGGATCTAGATCATCTTTAATTTCAGGTGTGTTTCCAATAATTTTCACACTCTGTCCAGGCGTTAAAAATAATTCTTGATAGGCAGAAACCTCCCCATCTGAATTATGGTTAACTTTAACTTTACCCTCTGTAACAAGAACTTCTGTATCGCCGCCAACCAACGCATCAATATTAAATGCTGTACCAACAGCGGTAACCTGATCATCACCCACGTTGACCACAAACGGCTTACTCGGATCTTTGGCAACATCAAAAAACACTTCGCCACTAATAAGCTCAAGCTGTCTTGTTGACGCACTGAAATCAACCCTAACTTCAGAATCGGTATTGAGTTGCAGCTTACTACCATCGTCCAGCGTCACTTGTGACATTTCACCAACAGCAGTTCGGTAAACCACACCACTGACAATAGAAGTTTGGTCGCTAGGCTCAACGGCAACTGGGGTCGCTGTATCAGGAACTGGACTATTAAAGTTATCACCACCGAAAAACCAAGTAGCGATCATAAGGGTTGCTGCAATACCCCAGGGAATAAACCCAGCTTTTTGGCCAAACTTTGATTCTCGAACCACGGATCGCTCTTGCAGCTCTAAAGATTCAATAGGCATCAGCTTCGCAATCGGAGAAAGAACATCCAGCAAATCCCACATAGACGCACATTTAACTAACGCCTCTCCGTTGACGGGTGATTCTTCTAACCATGACGACAGATCATCTTCTTCACTAACAGAAAGGCCTCGGTCAATCCTAGCAACCCAAGCAGCGGCCATTTCATCGACTTGTTCCATATTCGGAAAATTTATAGAGTTCATATTATTTCCCCACCTGATTCACTCGCTTATACTCACTCAAACTGGCTACTTTAGTGGTTCCGCCACGCCCTATGCTGGCAGTTTTGTTATCGTAATATTGCATCGTTCGCAATAGCCCTTTCGCTACATGCTTCTCAACCGTGCTTTCGGATATGCTCAGTTTCTTGGCTATTTCCTTCTGAGACAAGCCGTATATCTTCTTTAGAACAAATACCTTACGGCATTGTTCTGGCAACTCTTCGACCGCTGCACACAACAGCCCAAAGTCCTCTCGATTTAGCACTTCTTTTTCTGTTTGACTAGAAAATGTCGCCACATCGTAGGCGAACAATTTTTCATCGGATTGCTCGCTAACATCCACATCTGAATCCACTCTGCGCGCCAATTGAATACTTCTGTTAGCCAAGCGAATCGCCGTCTTCACCATAAATGCCTTGGGAAACAATATTTCTTGCTTGAGGGAAGACTGATAGGTATTGATGTACGTATCTTGTAAAATGTCTTCGATATCTTGCCGTGTCGCCGCCGGACGAATTTTGCTTAAAAGCGACGCGATGACGCGCTTATACTTCAAAAATTCTTCAGCTATTTTCTCAGACATAAAATGACCTCAGCCTACCTATTGTTAATAAATCATGATCCAATCAAATTGATTTAATCATTTCGATCAAGCACTAAAAACAACACAACACTATTGTTTAAACAACCAAACTGCCAACATTACCAAACACACACCAACGACTAAGCCTCGTAACGCATTCGGATTAATAGTCATTAACGCTCTCGCGCCCAAAGTAGCGCCTACAAACTGTCCAACCATCATTAATAGCCCTAAAAGGTACGCCACCTGATCAAACCATACAAAGATCAGTAAAGATGCCACATTGGTGGCAAAATTTAACGTCTTCGCAATCACGGTCGCTTTAATAATGCTGAGCCCTCTCAAACTGACGCCAGCCAGAACGAAAAATGACCCCGTTGCTGGTCCAAACATACCGTCATATAGACCAATAACAGGAACAGCCGTATTTCTGTACGCGTTTTGCGACATCTTCGGCTCGGACACTTCACCGTCAGGCTTAGGTGCGAATAAAAAGTACGCAACAATCAAACCAATAACCAATGGAATGATCAATTCCAATGTTTGGGCATCAAATGATTGCACCAAAAAAGCACCTATCAAGCCACCGACAAACGCAGTCAACATCGACCATTTGACCAGCGAAAAACTGACCTGCTTTTTGGACCATAACATCAGCGAAGCCGTTCCAGAACCAGCGCAAGCTTGTAACTTATTCGTGCCAAGTGCCGCCACCGGCGAAACTCCAGCAGCCAGTAATGCAGGAATGGTAATTAACCCCCCTCCACCGACCAACGTATCGATGTAACCGGCGGCAATCGCAGCCACGATTAGTAACAATATTGTGAACAGACTAAACTGCCCGATCATTATATTTTGGAGATCAAACATTACGGCTTTTAAGTGGAACTAAAATTTAGCCTACAGAGTTTAGAGTAGTCAGCAAAAATTTTCCGCTATCGCATCGGATATATTTTTACGTACCTGACATATATTCTTAAGTTGTTCGGTCTCAAAGAAAGACATTAATGGATATCACCTATAAATCAGCCATTGACCCAACCACTTAATTGATCGCACTCTGTTTCGACTTGAGCCTTTAAGTGATAAAAGTAAACATGGTTAAGCCATCTTCGCAAAGTAAAACAAAATGAAAAAGTACGCGATTACACTACTCGTTCTAACACTGATAGGGATAGCGTTGAGCATCTTACTGCTCACGCAAGATGAAAAACTGGATCAGACGGTTTTCAGACAAACAACCGAGTCTATTCAGAACCTACAATCTCTGGATAAAAACCTATTGGTTCTGCTCAATCAGTCCCGATTTAACAGTGAATTTGACCACGAGGTGCTGCTTGATACGAGCTACCAGTTAAGTGAAGAATTTTCCAACTTAAGATTTGAAGCACTCTTCGAGGAGATCGAAGGGAGCCCTGCACTGAGTGCCGCCGTTGAAAAGTTTGATGACAGTTATGCGTCACGCGAGGAGGAACTCGAGTCGTACTCAGAATCAAATGGCGCAATGTCGGCGGCAATCGCAAAAATAAGGTCCTACACAGAACGCATTCAGTCTCAGGACCTTGGTGATTCTAAAAACGTGGTGAATGGATTGTTGGGTGAGACTAATGCGCAAATATTTAATTTAACACTCGGCGGATCGCTGAAAGATAGAAATACAATCGTCAGTCAACTGAACGATTTACAAGTGGAAGCACCGACTGAGTCACTGGATTTATTCTCAGAGTATAAAAATGCGGTTATAGACATTTTAGACAATCACTCTCAATCGCAATCGAGCTATCAAATGCTCATCTCTCTTAACACAGGCCCACTACTGGATTCCATTGAACGCGAATATGTGAATTATCACAATCAGGCTATTAAGGGATCTACCTTCTTCCGAAACGCCCTCATTGTTTACGGGATCTGTCTATTAATTTCATTGATCGCGTTCGCCGGCCAAATTCGACGAAACTTCTTATTCCTGGAACAGGAAGTCGCGGACAGAACGGAAGAAATAAAATCCGCTTATGAGGAATTACAGGAGTCTCAAGAGCAGCTAATTCAGTCAGAAAAAATGGCTTCCCTAGGCCAAATGGTGGCGGGTGTGGCACATGAGATAAATACGCCGCTAGGATACGTATCAAGCAATGTGGAGACTTTAAAGTATAACATTGAAGATCTGTCCGGCATGGTCTCTGAACTCAATGCCTTGTACAAACAAGTATCAAAGACAGATCGAAACAATAAGGATATAACTCAACAGCTTATGGTTGTCCTTAAAAAATACAAGGACGTGGAGGCAAACGATCTCGTTGAAGAAAGCACGCAATTACTCGATGACGGAACCTATGGTTTAGTCGAAATTTCAAAACTTGTAAGTAGCCTTAAGGATTTTGCGCGCCTAGATAGACAAGCAACAGAGCATGTTAACTTACATGACTGTATCGAGAGCTCACTCACCATTGCCAGTAACCACATACGAGAAAACAACATTCAGGTTATTAGAGAATTTCAAGATCTCCCCAACGTGTGCTGCACACCATCGAAACTGAACCAGTTGTTTCTCAACGTTATTACTAACGCTTGCCAAGCTATGGGGCCATCTGGTGGCAACTTGACCGTATTAACAAGACAAAAGGACGATAAAGTGCTCTTGAGTTTTCAAGACGAGGGCATTGGAATGGATGAAGAAACCAAATCCAAAATGTTCGACCCATTTTTTACTTCGAAAGAAATTGGGGTTGGAACAGGTCTTGGTATGTCTATAGCCTTCAAGATTATTGAAGCCCACAATGGTATGATCGATGTGGTTTCCGAGCCCGGCAAAGGCACCACAATAACTATAATTTTACCCGCTGGATAACAGTCAGGAAAATGAACACCATGAGTGAACGAGATAGAAAATACACAGTGCTCTTTGTCGACGACGAACCTCGTGTGACCAGCGCGCTAAAAGCAATTTTTCGTCGAGAATACGAAGTTTCCATCGCCAATAGCGGCATAGAAGCATTATCTATCATGGAAAGCTCTCGCTTTGATGTGGTGGTTAGTGATCAGCGCATGCCCGGAATGCTCGGCAATCAGTTCTTAGCACAGGTCACCAAACTTTACCCACAAACCATGCGCATCCTGTTAACTGGGTTCATGGATAAACAAGCCATCGTTGACTCCATTAACGAAGGAGAAATTTACCGATTTATCAACAAACCTTGGCGCAATGACGAAATGCGTGAGGTGGTTGCGGAAGCTGCGCTGGCGTCTGAAATTCCAGCACTGCCCACCGTAAGCGACACACAAGAAGCTTCTGCACAATTTAAGAAAACCCTCAGTTCGCATAGCACTAAAACTTCCGCTGACAGTGATTCCAAAACTAAGGATCACGCCTTGCTGATGATGGAACAAGCTAAGGATATTCGGCACCAAATACGACGATTTTGTAGCGATCACTCGATTATGATTTATGGAACTCAGAACATTGAGCAGGCTGTGGCAGCCGCAACGTCTAGAAAGAATATTGGCGTGGCCGTTATTGAACTTTCGGAGGATACTCGAACAGCGCTTCAAACAATTAATTTATTGAAAAGAGCTCGACCTGAAATAATCACGATCGCACTAACAGAAGAGTTTGATGCCCATACGGCCGTAGATCTAATCAACCAAGGTCAGGTGTTTAAGTATTTGGCCAAGCCGATTGATTTAGCGGGATTTCAGACCACCATAGAAAACGCATTTGTACGCCACCGATTTTTAAAAAAGCATAAAGCCGCGCATAAACGTTTTAAAGTTGAAAAAACAAAGGGCTCAGTTGTCTCAGGACTACAAGAAATGTTTGGCCGTCTAGTAGGCAATACAGATAAAAATAGCGCCACCACTTAAAACTTCAATAAATTAATTCATACCCAACACCATGAAAACTTCGAGAGTCACATCGGTATTCACTCTGCTAACTTTGCTCGCAATTTCCGTCACCTCCAACGCGGCAAAACCCATCTACTCAGGCGGTAAGGAGCGGGCTGCAATCAGAGGCTACGACACAGTCGCGTACTTCACAGAGAACAAACCAGTCAAAGGCCTGAAGGAGTTTGCATTTGAGTATAAAGGTGCTAAATGGCTGTTCTCTACCCAAGAGAACCTATCGTTATTTATAGCCTCACCTGAAAAGTACGCCCCTCAGTTTGGAGGTTATTGTGCTTATGCTGTTTCCAAGAACACAACGGCATCAATTAAGCCTGAGTACTTTACGATCCACGATCAAAAGCTGTATTTAAATTACAGTAAATCGGTTTACAAGCGATGGCTCAAAGATAAAGACGATTTAATTGAAGACGCGGAATCTCATTGGCCCGAACTCCTGAACAACTGAGTAAACACTACTGCCTATTTATACGCAGCAAAGGAGCCTGTGCAGACTCATCAGTACTACGAAACGGATTGATATCCAACCCACCTCTCCTAGTATACAACGCCTGAACGGATAACCTAGACAGCTTATGAGTGCGAAGCAAGTCCATGAAGATTCGTTCGACACATTGTTCATGGAACTCATTGTGTTGGCGAAACGAAATCAGATATCGCAAAAGCGCTTCTCGATCAATTGCTTGTCCAGAGTAGTCAATAATTACGGTAGCCCAGTCTGGTTGATTGGTAATAAGACAGTTAGATTTAAGTAAGTGGCTGTGCAAGATTTCTGAGGTTGTCCTGTGTTTATCACCCTCCGCGCATTGTAAAAGAGACGGGGTTAACTGGTACTCGTTGACAATGATATCTTGGTCATCCAAACACTCTCCTGGCATGTTTGTGACACGAAACTCGCTTAGATCATTGGCACTAAACACATTAACTGTCACCGGAATATCCAAAAGAGCCTCTAGATCCCGAGTTAGGACATTCAACACGGAGCGCATACTGGCAAAACGGGTTTGATTTAAGCTATTTAAATACAGCTTCAACGATTTTGATTCAACCAAACATTCACTGTTAAACGGGATGCTTATCCGGGCTAGCGCCACCACCGGCTTTCCTTTTTCGTTCAACCATGAGAGCTCATACGCATTCCATACATCCTCTCCAAAAAACGGTTGTGTGTGCTCGACCCCCAATTCAATCCGATTGAGCACTCTCGGCACCGCCTGAAGCAAACCAGGGTCGTAATCTCCTCCGTACTCAGTCGCTTTACCTAGGGATAATGAGTCTAGCAACTCCGATTTACTTGAATTGTTCACGGCTTATGCACTCTTTAAGTACTGAGATCTTATTTCTTCAATTTGATCACGCGCGCGCGCCGCTTTTTCAAACTCCAAATTCTCGGCATGTTGAAACATTTCTTTTTCCAACACTTGTAGCGCTTTTGCAAGCTCTTTAGGGTTGCTCAGGTCTGGCATGTCGCCAAATTCCACTTTCTTTCTGGCAATCTCCTGAGCGGCGGCATCACTGGTTGCTCCATCTATAATGTCTCTAACTGCCTTATGCACCGACTGAGGAGTAATGCCGTGCTTGGTATTATGCTCTTGCTGCTTAAGCCTTCTGCGGTCTGTTTCATCAATCGCGTACTTCATCGACTTCGTTATGCGATCTCCGTACAAAATGGCCTTTCCGTTCAAGTTTCGTGCTGCGCGACCAATGGTTTGTATCAAGGATCGCTTTGAACGTAAAAACCCTTCTTTGTCGGCGTCTAAAATGGCCACCAGAGAAACTTCAGGCATATCTAGCCCCTCTCTTAACAGGTTGATGCCCACCAAAACATCAAACTCCCCCGCCCGCAAATCACGAATTATCTCAACACGTTCAACCGTATCTATATCAGAATGAAGATATCGAACTTTCACGCCCGCGTCAGTCAAGTAATCAGTCAAATCCTCAGACATGCGCTTGGTCAGCGTCGTAATCAATACCCGCTCATCTTTTGCAACCCGCTTTGTAATCTCAGATAAAACATCGTCAACTTGTGTACCCACTGGTCTAACTTCTATCTCGGGATCAATCAACCCCGTCGGCCTGACCACTTGATCTACCGTTGCTGGATTTTGTTCCAACTCATAGTCTCCAGGTGTCGCCGACACAAAGACTGTTTGTGGCATCAAATTACGGAACTCTTCAAACTGCAGAGGCCGGTTATCCATCGCCGAAGGCAAGCGAAAACCATACTCGACCAACGTTTGTTTTCGGGATCTGTCTCCTTTATACATTGCCCCCAGCTGCGGCACCATTACGTGGCTTTCGTCCAAGATCATCATGGCATTCGGAGGCAAATAATTAATCAATGTCGGTGGCGCTTCACCAGCCTTAGCGCCCGACAAATATCTCGAGTAGTTTTCGATACCATTACAGTAACCGAGTTCTTGCATCATCTCTAAGTCGAATAGAGTACGCTGTTCTAGACGTTGTGCTTCGACTAATTTTTCATGCTCGCGAAGGTAACTCAATCGCTCTCGAAGCTCTTCGCGAATTTGCTCACAAGCTTCCAACACTTTTACTCTGGGAGTGACGTAATGAGATTTGGGGAATATCGTGACACGTTTAAGGTCTTCTTCAACAGCCCCAGTCAACGGATCGAAACGAGAGATTTTATCCACATCGTCACCAAACAACTCCACTCGGATGGCGTATCTTTCCGATTCAGCTGGAAAGATGTCAATCACGTCTCCTCGAACTCGAAACGTTGCTCTTTTTAACTCAGTATCGTTTCGGGTGTATTGCAGCTCAGCTAACCGCTTTAAAATGGCACGCTGATCCATAATGTCGCCTATACTCACATGAAGGATCATCTCATGGTAAGACTGTGGATCCCCTAACCCATAGATCGCCGACACGGTTGCAACCACTATCACATCTTCTCTTTCTAACACTGCCTTTGTGGCCGATAGTCGCATCTGGTCAATGTGTTCATTGATGGCAGCATCCTTTTCAATAAACGTATCGGAACTTGGCACGTATGCTTCAGGTTGATAGTAATCGTAGTAGGAGACAAAATACTCAACCGAATTATTGGGGAAAAAATCTCGCATCTCTGAATACAGTTGCGCCGCCAATGTTTTATTCGGTGCCATCAGAATGGTAGGTCGTTGAATTGTCTGAATAACGTTCGCCATGGTAAACGTCTTACCCGAGCCCGTGACGCCCAACAGGGTTTGAAACGCCTCTCCATTTTGCAGCCCATCCACCAAGGCCTCAATAGCCTGAGGTTGATCACCTGAGGGAGTGTAGTCACTAACCAGTTGGAATTCTCTTTTCATATTTTGCCTTGAAATTAATACACTACAAGCTGCATTAGCCAGCAGCTAAGTATAGAACAGACTGATACCGTGGGTGTGTTTTTTACGCCACTGGTTAATTTGCGCACCAGGGCAAACTACGTTAGGATTTACGCCTGTCAAGGATATGACATTTGCCGTCTAGCGTTCAGACGCTGGCTACGAAGAAAACCATTCAATCACAAGAATGACGCTACCGCACTCGCCTGCACTTTACCGTCATTAATGGGTCCGAATGAAAAACATTGCCTACCAAGGAGGAATTTATGGCTAATACAAAATTAATTCATACCAAATCAAACACTCAGCTCTTCGCAGTCGAATCAGGCTTTTCGCTTCTCGAAGCGATTATCGCGATAACGATGTTCGCCACTTTAACGCTCATTGCCGTACCCAGCTTTGCTTCCATCGTAGGCAAAACAAAAGTAAATGTTGCGACTAAAGCCATGCTCGACTCCTTGGCTACGGCCCGATCAGCCTCCTTAAGTCACGGCGCGGTAGTCCTAATTTGTCAACTCTCATACACCCAACCGGGTAAATGCGTTGAAACCCCAAAGCGAAACGCAAACTGGGCGGCAACTGGGTGGAAAGTTTACTTAGATTTAAACCAAAACAACGTATACGATGAGCTTGATCAAACCTTAAGTAGCAAGGAAGCCCTCAACGATATTTCGCTTGTATTCAACCAGTCCGGACGATTAAGGTTCTTTGCCAATGGGTCAGCACGCAGCGCAGGGTTCTTGGTTTGCGGTAAGAACTCACGATTAGCCACACACCTCAAAATTCTTCACTCAGGCAGAACCCGAGTTACTAAACTGACATCGAAAAAGAACCTAGAGAAATGTATGACAGGCATCAAAAGTCACTAAAATTGCTTACTGTGATGGAAACTTCGTCCTAATGAAAATAAAAATTAAAAAATGCTTGACCGAGAAGTTCCAAATCAATATTATGCGCGTCACTTGAGAGGTTGTTCCCCGATAGCTCAGTTGGTAGAGCAAATGACTGTTAATCATTGGGTCGCTGGTTCGAGTCCAGCTCGGGGAGCCAATCAAGTATCCCAACAGGTTGTTTTAAAAGGATATAGTCAACCTAAACTCTGAATTGATACTATCTCTACAAAATATTAAAACACTCAATATTGATGCGTGGAGCTTGGCTTAATATCGGCCCATAAGGAAAAATGTCGCACACTCCGCACCTCAACTCTAATTACTAATTCTGATTTCAGACTCTTCTCTTAACGCGCCCACATCCGTGATAACGTACCGATTATTACGCTTAACAATGATCCCCTCTTCACCCCATCGTCTAAAAATCTGATTAACCCTCTGTCTTGACCCACCACTCATCCTTGCAAAATCCGATTGACTGAATTTTACGGGCAAAACAACACCCTCGTCACCATCCTGACCAAACAATTCAACCAAGTGTAAGACCCGTGTAGCAACTCTGGCGTTCAGCGGCTTAAACATAAGCGTCTCCACCAGCTGATACAGAAGCTTAGCTCTGGCAATAATATCCAACATGATATTTTTATAGAAAGGAGCGGTATTGCTCAGAGTTTGCTCAATCACACTGATCGGCACAACCAAAATGCTAGCGTCGGTGATCGCCTGAGCTTCCAGGGGCATCCCCATGTGCTCTTCAAAAGAAGCCTCTCCAAACCAACGCCCTTTCTCCCAAATGGTCAACACCAACTCCTCGCCAGAAGGGTCGATGATAGAAAGCTTGACCTGACCTTCCAAGATGCAAAAAACACTCTCAGGCTGACTGCCAATCATGTACACAAACTCGCCTTGCTGGAGAGCCTTTAAACTAGAAAGCTGAACCAACTGACTCGCCTCATCGTGGGGGACTCCTTGAAACCACCCTTTTTGCGCAAGCTCAACTATGTTTTCGATCTGACTGCGATCCACGTAAAATTACCCGATTACCCTAAACCAAAATATGATTTATAAAGTATGGTTTAAAGAAAGAGCTTGATCAACAACAGAATAAATATATTTATAAACAATACATTATGTCCAGAACTGACTGAAAGTGTCACCTAGGTAACCATGATGAATTCAGGAAAATTAACACCCAATTTCAGCTGAATCTTTAGCCCTATTCTGAAAAAAGAGCGCATCAAATAGCGAGAACAAATCCAACAAAACGGCGGCCGTCGCGTTCGAAACACCTAAAAAAACACCCGAAGTCTGAATTTAGACACCTCGAGACCCTCGTAAGCTCTTGATTTACAATGCGGCGTCTTAAATCAAACACTTGTTTAAAGACACAGCAATCTTCACACTGAGTTACTGGCTTTTGATTCTAATCGTTCAATCTCTTGCATTATGAAAATGCCTAAAGTTGAACATTTACGTACTCCAGTCAGATGCCTTGAAGGCATTTAAAGCAAATTAGTGGCAACCCCTTGCTCTTGAAAGAGACTGAGACAGTATTTGGCAAGGCGTGATTGAGCGCGGAAGAAGTTTAAGAATATCGAATTCGATAAGAACAAGTTAATTACGTGTAGTGAAAAAATAGAAAAGGCCCTTGAGCGGGTAACTCAAGAGCCTTATGGAAAGTAAAAGTCACGCCTAGCAACTTCCTTCCCAGCTTCGTCACCAATTCCTTTTTGATGACTCGCTCGGTATTCAGTGATGGGTCAAATCACATTAGTCAACTAAGTAACCGCTTAAATTGAAAGCTTACTTAAGCAGCCATAATACATAGTTTTCCGAGCCGATATGCGCGGGTCAGACGCACTTCATTAAGATAACACAAAATTTTGCGATTGTTAAAACATGTCTCAAACTTATTTAGCTTGACGCATGTTTCGCTAGACAATTTCGGCTCTAATATTTTTCTGGCTAAGCATTAAAAATTAGACCACCTCGAACTCGGCGGTGAATAGGAACAACACCAAACCTACGATTAAGTTACGCCTTTTCAATAACTTAATAGCATAGAGAGAAACATTCTCAGGGAAATAGGGCAGCCTATTCATACTCACCCAACCATGAACCCACCATCTGAAAAAACTCATCCAATGGTCAAACCCACCTGGACAAGCACGAAAATCAGCAATAAGTTCACGCATGAATACGTATTCATAAGAAAATAGACACTATGCAAGATTATATTTAGAGGATAGAAATCCAATATTTTCTTTTTTTGTGGGAAGTGCATAGAAAATAGAATCAAAATTAATTTTCAAACCATGCCCTTTTTTTATTGGACAGCGAGATATAATGCTTTCAAATTGATCCTAATTTAAAAATTTTAGCCATGGACGCAATTAGCGCACTGCATAACCGTATATCGGTAAACTTACTCGATTCGCCGGCTCCGACCAAAGACCAACTTGACAACATATTCAAAGCAGGGTTGAGAGCCTGTGACCACAAAAACCTCAGACCTTGGAAATTTTTGCTCATTCAAGGTGATGCTCGGCATGCATTTGGCAAGCTTATGGCGTCGGTAAAGGAAAAAAGCAGTCCGGCAGGTGAATGCAGTGAAGAACTAAAAACCAAATTGCTTTCAAAGCCATTGAGAGCCCCGACCATCATTACCGTGGTTGCCGACATCAAAGTGCACGATAAAGTACCAGAAATCGAACAGATACTGTCCGCTGGCGCCGCTGCTCAGATGATGATGACAGCAGCCTTTGCACAAGGGCTGGGCGCAATATGGCGATCCGGGAGCATGATGTTCGAGACCACGATGCAGGAAGGATTGGGCCTAACGAAAGACCAGAAAATAATTGGGTTTCTTTACATTGGGCAAATAAAGGCCTGTAAAAAAGTCCCGGATTTAAAAGTAAGCGACTTTGTTGAAGTTTGGGGTAGCAACTAAACATATTACTGCTCACTACCCAAACTCTCAGCTCAATAAACGATAACCTTTGAAACACGATTACTTTTGAGCGTCAAAATGGAAGTACCTCAGCCAACACCCTAGAACTGACTTTCAGGCGTTGTGATGATCAGGCCATCCATCTCATCACTAATATGCACTTGGCAAGCCAACCTTGAGGCCTCGGTTACCTCTTCAGCAACTTCAAGCATCTCCGCTTCCAGGTCACCGGGCTTCCCGACCACCTTCAGCCATTCTTCATTCACAAAGACGTGACAGGTGGCACAAGCGCACGCACCGCCGCAATCGGCATCAATTCCCGGTATATCGTTCGAAGTCGCCACCTCCATGACTGTATCACCAGAGCTTGCTTCGACACTCCTTTCATTGCCTTGATAGTCGACAAATGTAATTTTAGGCATTCTATAATCCGATATATTGGGTTGTTTTTTCTGAGGAGGAATTTTACGAGTAAGCATCGCTCGGTTCAAGGTATTGGCTCAAATAACCAAGCGAAGCTCAGCTCAGTCTGTTAGCTCAATCTCAAGATTATCGATTAATCTCGCTTTGCCCAGTTGGGCGGCCGCGACGACGACCAATGATCGATCCCCTTTTTTAGCGGGCATCAAGTCAGATTGACGGGCAATTGTTATATATTGAGGCTTAAAACCCACAGCCTTAAGCCTCAATTTGGCCTCGGATTCTAATACGTTTAAACTCTTTTTGGATTTTACAGAGGCAAATTCAGACAACTCCTTCTTCAGCCATTGAAGCGTACCTTGCAGCGTCGCAGCCGCCTCCACTTGCTCGTCCGTCAGATACCCGTTTCGCGAGGACAGTGCTAAGCCCTGTTCGTTGCGCACAGTATCCACGCCGACTATTTGAATTGGATACGCCAGATCTTTGGTCATACAACGTATGATTGCTAACTGCTGGTAATCTTTTTTACCAAAGACCGCTACGTCGGGCTGAACCATATTAAATAAACGACTCACGACCGTCGTCACGCCATAAAAATGCTCAGGACGATCCTTACCACAATAGAGATCACCGATATTAGGAACATACACAACCGTTTGCTTTTCCAGCTCAGTTGGATACATGGTTGTTTGCTCGGGCAAAAATAGAACATCCACTCCCAATTCAGCGAGTAAGCGCGCATCCTCATCCGGGGTGGACGGGTAGTTGGCCAGATCTTCATTCGCCCCAAATTGCGTTGGGTTAACATAAATGCTCACCACAACAAAATCAGCCCGCTGTTGAGCAGCGCGCACAAGCTCCAAATGTCCGTGATGCAAATTGCCCATGGTGGGCACAAACCCAACCGTTTTTCTGTCCTTTCTGGCTGCCTGAACCGCAGCCCTCAATGATGATACGCGTTGTACCTTATTCAAAACCAGCTCCTAAATTTTCCAGTTTGCACAGGCGTATTCCAACCCGAACAACCAGATAATACGTGAATTAAGACTAACAGAGTTAATTAAAACTATGTTGCTCTGTGGGGAAAACCCCTTGTTTCACTTCCGCAACGTAGTTCGAAACGGCCTCCTGTACCGAACCAGCACCCTCCATGTAGTTTTTAGAAAACTTAGGGCTCTTTTTAGGATAAATACCGAGCATGTCCTGGAGCACAAGAACCTGCCCATCGCACGCTGGGCCAGCCCCTATACCAATTGTGGGTATACTCAATCGATCCGTTATTTCTTGCGCAAGCGTTTGCGGCACTGCCTCTAGCACCACAGCAAAGGCGCCAGCTTGCTCCACTCCCAAGGCGTCCTCAAGCAACTGCTTGGCAGCAACACCGCGCCCTTGCACTTTAAACCCACCAAGCTGATGAACAGATTGTGGCGTCAGACCAATATGCGCGCATACGGCGATGCCACGCTCCACTAAGAACTTTATGGTTTCAACCTGCAGTTCTCCACCTTCAAGCTTCACCGTGTGCGCACCGGCTTGCATTAATTTCACGGCATTTTCGTAAGCCTGCTCTTTATTCATCTGATAGCTTCCAAACGGCAAATCGCCAACTATCATCGAATTCGATGCTCCGCGAGCGACACATTGCGTGTGATAGCAACTGTCTTCGATCGAAACAGGGATCGGCGTCTCATGCCCTTGCATTACCATGCCTAAGGAGTCTCCAACCAAAATTGCGTCAACCCCTTGGGCATCTGCCAATGCCCCAAAACTATAGTCATAGGCTGTAAGCCATGTGATTTTATCTTTGTCTGCCTTCATCTTTTTCATGCTTGTGACGGTAACAGCCATAGTGAACTCCTGAATTGTTTTATCGGCGCTTAATATAGATTAAGCAGCTAGAGGGTTAAAGAAATGCTTTCCAGCCTGTATCTTTGCTATCTGAGACATGAGTGCCGCAAAATGCTGATCATTTTCAATCGGATTAAAGTCCGCCGCATTCACGATCAATAAGGGCGCTGCGGTGTAGTTATGAAAATAGTCTGTGTACGCGCTAGAGAGCCTTCCCAAATAGTCTTCGTTGATTCTTTGCTCAAAACCTATGTTCCGTTTTTTAATTCGTGACTTTAAGACTTTTACCGGTGCTTGAAGATAGACAACCAAATCCGCTCGAGTTTCAGGAATAGCCAAACTGTTAAATACTTGCTGGTATAACGCCAGTTCTTCACTATTTAATGTTAATCGAGCAAATATAGGATCTTTTTCAATCATAAAGTCCGCCACCAGCAGTCTGGCGACATTCTTAGCGTCCGCACCGAGCTCTGAGAGCTGACTAACTCGCTGCATAAGGAAATAAAGCTGAGTATGCAATGAGTAACGCTCAGGATCCTTATAAAACTTAGCCAGAAATGGATTTTCAGCTGGTTTCTCCAAAAAAAGCTCTCCCCCGAAAGTGTCAGACATCTTTTTGCTTAGCGATGATTTACCAACGCCAATCGGTCCCTCAATAACAACGTACTTCTTATCTAGGTTGATCGTTTTCAGCATAAACTACTCACTGAGTTAACTAATTAATCGCATTAGTATAAATAACTTTGACTCTATTAAGCTCCTTTTTTAGTATCATTGCGAATTCTGAGAACCCATACATCCACTCAATCATGTCATTTGCCAAGTTAGTCACTATATGCAGTATTCTAGCTGCCACTGTTTACCCACATCAGTCTTTCGGCGATTCGCCGAGTTTTACCTATGTAGGCACTCAATACATAGCTAATGGCGATTTCAGTGTTGGTGATGGCAACTTGTCTGCCGACCTAGGCTTAGATGGTTTCGCGCTTGACGCAAGCCTAGAATTGGGCATTTTTTTTATTCAGGCGTCACGCTATGAACTAGAGAGTGATCAGCTGCTTGGTGGGAGCATCGAAGATAATATAAGCACAGTGGCTGCTGGTATGACATTCGAGTTACCTCAATCTCAGCTATATGGTCTTGTTCGTGCCAGACGTGACGAACTCAAAGGAAGGCTTGGCAACCTCACAGAAGAATTGGATGGAACAACTGTTGGGGTGGAAGCAGGATTAAGAATAAACATCACTAATCGTTTTGAATTGAATGCGAATGTTGGCGTTCCGAGCATCGATGAAGGAACGAGTTATGGAGCTGGCGCCCAGTTTTTTATAACAAACAACCTTGGATTAACCTTTGACATTAGAAGCATAGAGCTTGAAGAGGGTGATGTAGAAGCTAAATTCGACACTACTTCCATCGGCCTGCGCTTCTCATTCTAGCTCTTGAGAGAGCCACACTTTAGCGCCCTTCTCCGCCTTTTTTGGCTCCCTATTTAGTACTATCCAGCGACAACACTAATGACCGAACAAGAATTACCAAACTCAACTACTAAACCATCCTCTCAAAAAGGGTCTGGAGGTCTTCTTGTCGACCTCATTTTTTGCGTGATTATACCAACGATCATTCTAAAAAAACTCAGTGGACACGACATGCTTGGGCCTACCTGGGCACTCGTAGCGGCACTCTCCTTACCATTAGGAATCGGAGTGTGGGAATTTATTCAGAAGAAGAAGGTCGGCTTCGTCCCAGCGTTAGGCTTCATTAGCATCCTACTAACAGGAAGCATCGGAATATTGAAGCTACCAAAGGAATACATAGCTTACAAGGAAGCGTTAATACCCAGCATCATCGGAATTGCGACGATAATTTCGGCCTACACTCGATTTCCATTGGTTAAAACCTTTCTGTTCAACGATGCGTTTATGGACACGGAAAAGGTAGACTCCGTCTTACTTCAGCAACAGAAAACAGGCGACTTCAACTCCGTAATGAAGAACGCAACGTGGATGTTAGCGAGCTCTTTTTTACTTTCTGCCATACTCAATTTTTTATTGGCTAAGTGGATCGTTGTGAGCGAATCAGGCACTGATGCGTTCAATTCAGAATTAGGAACAATGAACCTCTATAGCTACCCTGTGATTGTCTTGCCTTGCATGGTAATCACAATATTCACCATGATCTATGTATTCAAACAGATAAAGCGTTTAACCGGTCTCGAGCTGGAAGAGTTAATGCGGCAATAGGCATACCGATAGTAAGTCACTTCATCATCCATAATCATTGAGAAGCCGCCTCAAAACGGGTACATTAGCGGGCTTGATTTACAGCTATTTCACTAGGCAAAAAGGCTGTTCAAATAGACAAAACTTAGGTCTCAGCGCTCCATATGTCGAACTCAGAACCAAACACAACAGATCGTAATTCTCCTACACGTAATATTCTTGTTACAAACGCTCTTCCGTACGCTAACGGCCCCCTTCATTTGGGTCACATGGTCGGATTTATGCAAGCCGACATTTGGGTCCGCTATCAAAAGCTGCGTGGAAACCACGTAACTTATGTTGGAGGGGATGACCAACACGGCACTCCAATAATGCTCGGAGCCGAAAAGCAAGGAATCAGCGCATCTGAATTGGTGGATCAAGTTGAAGCCTCTCATAAAGAGTCTCTGAACGGATTCATGATTGATTTTGATAACTACACTGGCACCCATCATCGGGAGAACGAAGACTTAGTAAAAAACATCTATTCCGTTCTGCGTGACAAAGGGCACATCGATGTAAAGACAATTAAACAAGCCTACGACGAAGAGAAAGGCATGTTTCTGCCTGACCGGTACGTCAAAGGAACCTGCCCAAAATGTAACGCTTCTGATCAATATGGCGATAACTGCGAAGTCTGCGGCTCAACCTACGACACGACAGACTTAATTAAGCCTTACTCTGTATTATCGGGCAAGCCCCCGATTGAAAAGGAAAGCGAACATTACTTCTTTAAAGTCAGTGAGTTCGCGGACATGCTCAGTGACTGGAAAGATTCGGGCGCGCTGCAGCCTGAGATAGCCAACAAACTCGAAGAATGGTTTGAGAGCGGCATCATCGATTGGGATATCAGTCGCGACAAGCCTTATTGGGGTTTCGAAATACCCGATGCGCCAGGAAAATACTTCTACGTTTGGTTAGATGCGCCTGTGGGATATATGGCCAGCCATAAAATTCACTGTGAGAACACTCAGCAAGATTGGGGTAAATACTGGCTGGCTGAACAAAGCCAAGACACGGAACTCTATCACTTCATTGGGAAGGACATTGTTCGCTTTCATACTCTGTTCTGGCCCGCCATGCTAGAGGCAGCGGGTTACAGACGCCCTACCGGAGTCTTCGTCCACGGTTTTCTCACGGTAGACGGCGCGAAAATGTCCAAATCTCGTGGTACATTCGTGATGGCTGACACCTATCTGAAGCACCTAAACCCTGAATATTTAAGGTATTATTACGCTGCTAAGCTCAGCAACAGCGTTGTCGATATGGACTTAAATTTAGAAGACTTTTCCGCACGAGTTAATTCTGATTTAGTCGGAAAAATGGTGAATATCGCATCGCGCTGTGCAGGTTTTATTGTTAAACGCTTTGATGGTCAGCTAGCAGATCAAAGTGCCGCTCCCGAGCTGCACCAAGCGTTTGCCGATGCCAGCAACAGTATTGCGTCTCGTTATGAAAAACGCGAATTTTCTCAAGCCATGCGTGAAATCATGGCATTGGCAGACAAAGCCAATCAGTTCATTGACGAACATAAACCGTGGGTTTTAATTAAAGATGAAACGCAACTGGAACTGGTACAACAAGTATGTACAGCTGGAATCAATGCGTTTAGATCACTGTGCATCTACCTCAAGCCCGTACTTCCAGAGCTTGTGACGCAAGCTGAGGCATTCTTAAATATCGCTCCTTTAACGTGGGATGATATCCAAGCCCCATTGTTAGAGCACCCAATCAATAAATTTAAACCATTGATGACCAGAATTGAAAAGGACGCCGTCGAAGCAATGATAAATGAAAGTAAAAAGTCTCTAGAAGTTATAGAAGCGCCTGCAATCGATGCAAATACACCGCTCGGCTCAGACCCAATTTCAACTGAAGTTAGCTTTGATGATTTTGCAAAAATAGACCTCAGAATCGCTAAAATAGTGAAAGCTGAGCACGTCGATGGTGCCGATAAACTATTGCAACTAACCTTGGATTTAGGGGGCGAAACAAAAAACGTCTTCGCAGGCATTAAGTCTGCCTACAATCCTGAAGACTTGGAAGGAAAACTAACCGTGATGGTCGCGAATCTAGCTCCCCGCAAAATGCGCTTTGGGATGTCAGAAGGAATGGTTTTAGCTGCGGGCCCGGGCGGCTCAGATCTATTTGTTTTGAACCCTGATGAGGGTGCGCAGCCAGGCATGAGAGTTAAGTAAGAAGCATCAGTCAAATGAATCGTGACGACAAAATTAAGGCCATTGACGAATGGTTACCACAAACTCAATGCACACAATGCAGCTATCCCAGGTGCCACGACTACGCGGTTGCGATTGCCGACGGAGACGCCGATATTAATCAATGTCCGCCCGGTGGTGATGTTACCATCAGGGGATTAGCTAGCGTCACGGGTAAAATTGGTAAAAAACTCAATCCACAGTATGGAGAGCATAAGCCCAAGCGTGTGGCTGTTATCGATGAAACCGTCTGCATTGGCTGCGTCATGTGCATAAAAGCATGCCCCACCGACGCCATTGTTGGTGCTGCCAAACTCATGCATACAGTAATCGAAAAGGACTGCACAGGATGCGAGCTGTGTATTGAGCCCTGCCCAGTGGACTGTATAGACTTGTTAGAGCAACCCCATAACAGTGAATTAACCTGGCGTTGGGATGATTATTCGCCCGACGCAACCGCTCGCGCCAGAAAGCTCACCAACGCTAAACTAGAGCGAGAAGCTAAGCGTAGACAAGATAAAAGTTCAATGAGCAAACTCAAAGAACTGAGAAGAGAGAAAGGCCGTGATCAGATTAAAAGTGATATCGCAGCGGCTCTTGAACGAGTGAAACAACGCAATACCCCCTCATCGTAACCACGATATGGTATGAATAAAGATAAGCGCTACGAAATATTCAGACGGTTTCGAGAAGAAAACCCCAATCCTGAAACAGAACTTAATTACACTTCCGAGTTCGAACTATTAGTCGCCGTCACCCTGTCTGCTCAATCGACAGACGTGGGTGTTAACAAAGCCACGGACAAGCTTTTTCCGGTGGCAAACACCCCTGAAAGCATTTACGCACTAGGGATTGATGGCCTAACGTCCTATATTAAAACCATAGGCCTATACAATAGTAAGGCCAAAAACGTCATCGCTGCTTGCAAAATGCTAATCGACTTGCACGACAGTAACGTGCCTGAAAACAGAGAGGCGTTAGAGGCCTTACCAGGCGTTGGGAGAAAGACGGCAAACGTTGTTTTAAACACCGCCTTTGGCCACCCGACAATGGCCGTTGACACGCACATTTTCAGAGTGTCTAACCGAACCAAGATAGCGCCAGGAAAGACCGTTCTCAGTGTAGAACAAGCACTACTAAAATTCATACCTAGAGAGTTTTTAGTAGATGCTCATCATTGGTTAATTCTTCATGGGCGCTATACTTGTGTTGCACGGAAACCGAGATGCGGATCATGCATTATCAGCGACTTATGCGAATTCAAGGAAAAGCTAATTGATGACTAACTACCCCCTCAGTACTCACCGAGTCGGTACAGGAGCAAGCTACGGAGCAATTGTGGATGACGAGCACGCCAAACGCGCGGTCGAATCAGCCATCGCCAATATGGAAGGCGATACCATCGGCAGCGTATTACTATTTTTAAGCAGCTCCTATGCACATTCACCGCAAAATGCCATTAAAGAAGCCGCTAAAGCCGCGAGCACGCCACAAATTTTTGGTTGTTGCGCCTTAAGCTTGTTAACGGAAGAAGAATGGTTAATGGATGTGGAAGGAGCGGTGGCAATGGTTTTTCCGCCCGACCTCGCATTACAGCCATTGGCTGTAATGGAACGCCTTGACGTAAAGCCGAGTATGGTGTTGACCCTGAGCTCGCCAAACGCTTCGACGATCGCTGTAAACTCGACCGATTGCTCTCAACTCGGCTCAATCGCAAGCGACGAATACGGTCACGGTCCTTTTTCTGTGTGGGGCGCTGGCCGCATAGAAGAACACGAATTCAGTCTCACTGCCTTCCCTAAGAAACTTGAAGCTCACATTTTAATAGCAAATGGCGTTAAGCGATTATCACCTACGCTGCAAATTAATCGAGCACAAGCTCACTCGTTAAAGGAAGTTGATCAAGGGCCTGCGTTCGCAAGCATTCCTAGTCAACTGCAAGAAATGGCCGTCAAACAACCGTATAACCTACTCTGCGCCATATCAGAAAACAGTAATGTAGATAGTATTGAGCAGGGGTTCTACAAACTTCATCATGTTGTTTCCATTGATCAGAACTCCGGCATCATCCAACTCTCTGGCTCGCCCAAATCAGGTCGACACTTATTTTGGGCCATTCGAGATGCCGATCAAGC
Source organism: Arenicella sp. 4NH20-0111 (assembly GCF_040366405.1). NCBI lineage: Bacteria > Pseudomonadati > Pseudomonadota > Gammaproteobacteria > Arenicellales > Arenicellaceae > Arenicella > Arenicella sp. 4NH20-0111. The sequence goes on along the minus strand of NZ_BAABWF010000005.1, from coordinate 221,547 downwards.
GAAAGCTTCCATGCAGGCACAATTGTCAACCCTGACAGAGAAGCTCGAAAGTGCTCCCATATTCGGGCTATTGTTTCCCAACATGAGTCGCGGAGCCGAATTTTTTGGAGGTCGCGATTTAGATCATGACTGCGTAGTCGACTCCCTACCAGACGTTCCCATCATTGGTTTTTACGGAAACGGAGAAATAACCCCAGGCTATCTAGATTCAAGTTTGATTCGTCGCTATTGCACTGTCTTGGCTGTCTATACCGAATCCAATTAGGGTGCATGATATGCTACCGATAGCGGGTCTAATGGTTTACTAACGTTAGCTATCTAGCACCGAGAGTGAGAGAGATGGTGATCTCTCTCACTAAGGCTGAGAAGCGCAAGCGACGACTTTCGTTTTGAGTTTTCTGCGACACCATCAACATTTGAATTAACCACTTAACATTATGGCATTAGCTGAAATACCAATAGAAAACGTCGAACTCGAGACTTCGACGGACAGCACGTTTAAAATTTCTGACGAGCTTCTTATTCCCGACACTGGGCCTAGGTTTAGTGAAGTTTTGAAGCAACACAATCTTTCATTGACACATGACCGTCCAAATGAATTGCAAATAAATCTCGGTAAACTCTGCAATCTTGCCTGCCATCACTGCCATGTGGATGCAGGCCCCAAACGCACAGAGATTATGAGTTGGGAGACGATGGAGAAGATACTCTTATGGGCCGAAGAAGCCAACATAGAGAAAGTCGATCTGACCGGTGGAGCACCGGAAATGAATCCTCATTTCCGTAAATTCTGTGCTCGCTTGCTAAGTCTCGGGATTCAAATTACATCAAGATGCAACATAACCGTCTTATACGAACCGGGCCAGGAAGACCTGGCAGAATGGTACGCCAAGAACAATATTCGTCTCGTGTGTTCCCTACCATGTTATACCGAAGACAATGTAGATGCTCAGCGAGGCAAAGGGGTATTTGATAAAAGTATTTCCGGCCTACAGTTACTCAATAGTCTTGGCTACGGACTGGATCCCAAGCTAAGTCTGGACTTAGTATACAACCCCGGAGGCGCCTTTCTACCCCCACCTCAAGAAAGCCTTGAGGCCGATTATAGACGAATGCTAGGGGATAATTTCTCCATCACGTTTTCCAATCTTCTGGCGATCACCAACATACCAATCAATAGGTTCGCGCACGCGTTGAAGCGCGACGGCGACATCGAAGACTATCAGCACTTATTGGTTGAGAACTTCAATCCTTCTACGGTAGAACAACTGATGTGTCGGCATCTTATCAACTTAGACTGGGAAGCTCGTATATTTGATTGTGATTTCAATCAAATGCTTAACATTCCCATGAGCGGGGGACCTCAAAGACATCTTTGGGATTTAGAGATAGACAAAATCGACGAAAAACCGATAGCGACTAATCGTCATTGCTTCGGTTGTACCGCCGGAGCTGGCAGCAGCTGTGGCGGAGTGCTGACTGACTGAGCAAAACCGATGGTAAAAACCTCAAACACCTCAATCACGGCAAAGAAAGTAGGTGACATTGGGGTGAGCGTGGTGATGCCTGTTCGTAATGGGGGCTTCTATCTTCGGCACTCGGTAAACAGTATTTTGAATCAATGTCATGAGAAGTTAGAGCTACTGATTGTTAACGACAACAGCACTGACTTAGCGCTAGAATGGCTGACATCATCGAATCACGATAAGAGAATAAGAATAATCGATTCTCCCGGCGAGGGGATCATTGATGCACTCAACTTCGGAATCGATTCAGCTACCCACCCAGTGATTGCTCGCATGGATTGTGATGACATTTCACAGTCAAGCCGGCTTACAACGCAACTGACCTACATGGTCGATAATCCAAACATTGACGTTATTGGTTCGACAATCAGTCTTTTCAAAGACCATAAAGAGATTGGGCAGGGTTATAAACTCTATCAAAATTGGATAAATAGCCTGTGCGACCAAAATTCAATCGCCAATAACATATTCATCGAGAGCCCGATTGCTCATCCTTCAGCAATGTTTACCAAACAGATGATTCAAGAACTTGGAGGCTACCAAGACCAAGGCTGGCCAGAAGACTATGACTTATGGTGTCGAGCCTATTTGAAAGGCATGAAGTTTGGAAAACCTCAGAGCAACCCTCTCGTGCAATGGCGTGACCATGATCAGAGAACGTCTAGGCAAGATGAGCGGTACAACCAAAGCAGTTTTCTTAATTGTAAGGCGCACTATCTCAGCCAGTTCCTTCACGCAAAGGGGGTTAATCAATGTTCTATATGGGGCGCTGGTCGCGTCGGCGCGAAACTCCATGACCTATTAGAAGCCAACAAGCTTTCGATCAGTCACTTTTATGATGTAAATCCCAAGCTACTAGGAACCACTAAGAAGGGAAAACCCATCCACCTAATATCCTCAAATCAGACGTTAACTCCGCCGAAACCCGGACAGGGTGTTTGTATTATTGCTGTCGGGTCGCGCGGTGCACGAGAAAAAATTCAACGTTTTTTGCAGCGTAACGCTTGGTGCATCCAAGAACATTATATTTTGGCGGCCTGACCAACAAGATCGAATGAATTTTTAGCCAGGCACAAAAAAGGCCCCTTTCGGAGCCTTAAAACCTAATAAGTGATTAAAGAAGTATATAAACCGAACTCTAGCCAATAAAGAGTTACCCAACCCTACCCAAAACTTAAGCTAATACCAGAGTCGGTTTATACGCCCTACCTAACCATGGGTTAACTTTAGCGAATCAGCTTTGATAAACCTATTGTCATAGGTAGGTAATTTAGTCAGACTTAAGTCTGAAGTTCAATGGAGCCGTACTAGTTTCTCGTCATTTCGTAGGCCTTAATAGCAGCCTGTACCCGATTGCTCACATGTAACTTGGTCATGATATTAGTCATATAATGTTTCACTGTTTTTTCACTTAAACAAATATCATTGGCTATGTCTCGGTTACTTAAACCCTTCGCGAGTTTTTCGAGTATTTGTCGCTCGCGATCACTAAGATCGAAATCCTCCACCGCGTTCTTCTTAGTATCCTCTTGGCTACGCATTAATAAGTTCACAGCTAAGTTAGGGGAAATATAAGAGTCACCATTATAGATGTCGCGCAAAATAGAGATCAATTCAGATGACGCAACCCCCTTTAGAACGTACCCCCTAGCTTGGGCGCGCAACGCCGCTTGCACATCGTGCTCTTGCTCCGAAACGGTTAACATAATGACTTTAATTGCCGGACACTTCGCCGCCAATTCTCCAGCCGTTTCAATCCCTCCACCCGGCATACTTACGTCAACCAACATCAAATCAGGCATGTGTTTTTCAGCGAACATCATGGCTTGCTCTTTACTGCCTGCTTGTGCAACGACGTCAAAATACCCACTCTCGAGCAAAGTTGTGACAACGCCCTCTCTGAATAAGGGGTGATCGTCGACGACCACAATTGTAATCCTCTCAGCCATTTTTTTAATCTCTTTATTGTTTTCGTGGTTAGCTGACTTAATACTCTAAATGGGCACTGTAGCTAGGTAAATCAGATGAAATATTTAGTGATGTGCCCGTATGCTACCTAATTTATTCAGCAATAGACAGTGTAGACTTTCCAGGTTAAGCGAATTGGATTGGCTATTGGTCTAAAAGACTTACCTTTAACTTCAGCGTCGTCCCCACGCCCAATTCACTGTTTATCGCCAATCTGCCGCCCAAGCTTTCAATTCTATCCTTTAAGCCCACCAATCCTAAATGTTTGCCATCATTAGTCAGTTGTGACTTTCTAAAACCAACCCCGTTATCCTTCAAGGTTATCTGCAAAGCATCATTTTTTATGTTAACCGTGAGTTTGCACCGCTGTGCTTGGCCGTGTTTTTGTGCGTTATTTAAGCCCTCTTGAACAAAGCGGTAGGCGCATATTTTTATAGGGAGTGGGATATCCCTCTCAATATCTTGATAAAATTCGGCCACTTCTACAGGATTCACAGCTGTATGTAAGACCACAACTTTACGCATACATTGCTCTAAGTCCATCGATTCAAGTTCTGGTAAAACCAGACCCGACGAAATACCTCGGATTTCCTCAAGCGACTCTTCTAACGCTTGTTTTATGGCATGAAACTCAGGCCCAATCAAACCACTCTCATCTTTATCTAGCGCCTGATTTAGGCGCATAACCGAAAAGCCGATCATTTGAGCCGGTCCATCATGAAGGTCGGCTCCCACTCGCCGAAGAAATTGCTCATTCAACTCAACCGCACGTGCACTGGCCGTGCGAATGCTTCTCTGCATGCTCTTATTGATTGTTAACAGGTTAGAAAGACTGGATATTTGCTTATTGAGTTTTTGTTCTTGCTCTTCAATGGTTTTAATTCCGCGTAAAAACGTCACGTACAGCAAGGCAAACAGCAAGGACGTACTCAAAATCAAAAACAACATCAATCTCAACGCAACGTAGCGCTCTGTCTGCTGTTGATTTTGATTACCCACGCTCACCAAAACAATGATTGGCCTGCGTTGAAGAGGCAAAATACTGGCAAAGACAGAAGGTTTAAAATTGCCAGTGACAACGTTTAACAGTGTTGAGGTGCTGAATAATTGCGGCGCTATAGCCACGCTGGGGTTACTTGGACTAAGCCCTCGACCAATAACCGTCTGCTTTAGTTCAGCGTGATTGCCACCAAACCAAATCAATTTACCGTCAGCGGAAAATATTTTCACTCCTTTAACATGAGAAATTCGGTTTACAGCCAATGTTCCCATGGCCTCTAGCGCCCTTTTCTGAGAGGCGTCACTTTTGGCGGAAATAGATCGTGCGATGGCCTCAAGTTGTCCGTGCACTCGTTCATGCGCGGCTGATAGCTCGTTTACTTGAAGGCGAAAATACCCACCTAAGGATAACAATATAGAGATCGTAAGAACGCCGATCATTCCAAACACTAAAAAACGAGACGTTAATTGTTGCTTACGCTTCTCGATACTCTGCTCGATTGATCCGTTTTCGGCTTCAACTGTAATATGTTGACTATGTAGAACTGTATCGTTCATACGTATTTTTGCTCTTCATCATTAGGAGGCACGCGATACTATCGCGAAGTGGGTATATCCCAATGTTACATGACCGGCGAACTTTATGCTAAACGTGGTTAATGATTTTACTAAGTTAGATACGCTTATCAGTGAGCACACCCTTAATCAGCACCGACCAAGCTACAAGCAGTAAAAACCCACCAACTGGCGTAATGGCACCAAGCCAGCTGACGTTTGTCAAAGCGAGAATATAGAGTGAACCGCTAAAAACTAAGATTCCGAGAAGCATCGTAACAACGACAATCAATACCACGCTCTTAGACAACTCTATTTGTCCCGCCAAAATACCGACAAACAAAAGGCCAAAGCCATGGTAAAACTGGTATCGATTGGCCAGCGCGAACACATCCTGTCGATTATTCTCCGCAATGATATCGGCCAGCGCGTGCGCACCAAACGCACCGAACAATACCGCCAAAAGGCAAACCGTCGCACCGGAAATAAACGCAATTTTTCTCATTGTCTAAATCGGACAAGTAACACCAGTGCCGCCGATTCCACAATACCCGTTAGGGTTCTTCGCTAAATATTGCTGATGATAGTCTTCAGCATAATAATACTCAGGTGCAGAAATAATCTCAGTCGTGATCTTGCCGTGGCCAGCTTTATGGAGCTCATTTTGATACTCAGTTAACGTAGCATTGGCGATCTGGCCTTGAGCATCGCTGGTATAATAAATCCCAGAGCGATATTGGGTTCCCTTATCATTTCCCTGCCTCATGCCTTGCGTGGGATCGTGCAACTCAAAGAAAGACGTTAGCAAAGATTTAATACTAATCAGCGCAGGATCGAACACCACTTTGACCACTTCATTGTGTCCAGTCAAACCAGTACACACCTCTTCATAACTCGGGTTAGGAGTCAAACCGCCCATGTAACCGACGGATGTGCTCACCACACCAGCCATTTGCCAATACTTACGTTCAGCCCCCCAAAAGCAGCCTAACCCTAAATACACCACCTCAAGTTTAAGATCATTATCGCCGTAAGGCTCACTCAAAGGCATTCCGTTCACATAATGTTTATTCGTGAATGCCATCTTCTCAGCTCGGCCGGGAAGAGCTTGATCAGCCGTTGGAAGTGATAATTTAGTGTTTAACACGGTCATTCTCCAATGTGATGTTTTTAAATATCGTGTAAATATAGGTTCGCTGTCGCCGTTTACAAGTTACTGCGAGGCCTTACCGATCATTTTCATTTACTCTGTCTCTAAAGAATATCACCTAGCTTGTATAACAACCTTCAACACGACCAAAAAACATGAATAAAACTATTTTGCTGTTTTCCGTTATGACGCTCGTCGCAGGGGGACTATTCACCCCAATGATGCATGCTCAAGATGATGATATTAGAAAGGTCGACAATAAGTCTGAATCGGCCCTATTTGCAGGCGGTTGCTTTTGGTGCATTGAGTCGGACTTTGAAAAACTGAACGGCGTCATCTCGGTCGTTTCTGGGTACACGGGGGGCTCGAAAGAAACGGCGGACTATAAGACGGTAAGTTATAACGATACAGGGCATTTTGAGGCCGTGAGAGTTGATTACAACCCTGAAGCAATCAGCTATCGAGAACTTGTCGAGTATTTTTGGAGACATATCGACCCGACTGACCCTAATGGGCAGTTTTGCGATAAGGGTAGCTCATATAAATCGGCGATCTTTTACAGCTCCGACTCTGAAAAAGAGGCCATCGATTTATCGCTCAACGAGCTGAAAAATAGCAAGCCCTTCTCTGAGCCTATCGTCACGACAATAGCAGCGGCTAAACCATTCTATTTAGCGGAAGATTATCATCAAGACTATTACAAGAAAAATCCGATTCGATATCGATTCTATCGATCTGGCTGCGGGCGTGACGCGAGGGTGGAAGAACTCTGGGGCAAAAAATAGACAGCTAATTTACCCACAAGCCTATCTCTAGGCAAGTTCTGATCTTGCGAGGCAAAGACGTGTTTGCAACTCAATATCGGGCTCACTTATTAAGCCCAAGCTCGATATAAACCCTGAGAAAGCTCAGACACTAAGCATCATCTTGTTTTGCGCTCGCTAACTCTACGTTTAGCGTTGATCTATTAATCAGCGTCTCCATCGGCGACGCATCAAAAGCAATATCAAGTTCGGTCAATTGATCCACGCTGTCTGTTGTCAGGCCCTGGAAATCAAAAAGCCCGCGATCTGTCAAATGAGAAGTTGTAATTCGAGACATGGACTTAAACACATTCACAACTCTTCCGGGTTGCTCCCTATCCCAAGAGGCCAACATCTCTTTAATTTTTTTACGTTGCAAATTCTCTTGAGTTCCACACAAGTTACAAGGAATGATTGGGTATTGATTGTTCAATGAAAATTCAGCGATGTCTTCTTCCCGGCAATACGCTAAAGGCCTGATAACAACGTGCTTGCGGTCGTCGCTCACCAACTTGGGCGGCATACTCTTCATTCTTGCACCATGAAACATGTTCAAAAAAAGCGTTTCCACCATATCATCGAGATGGTGGCCCAACGCAATCTTAGTGGCACCTAACTCTGTCGCGGTTCGATACAAAATCCCTCTGCGCAAACGGGAGCACAGAGAACACGTGGTCTTACCCTCGGGCACCTTATCCGTAACGATACTGTAAGTATCTTCTTCGACTACTCGATACTCTACCCCTAAGCGATTTAGATACTCCGGCAATATATGCTCTGGAAAACCTGGCTGCTTTTGATCTAAATTTACCGCGACAATACTAAAGTCGATGGGTGCCCTAGACTGTAAACTCAATAGAATGCTCAACATCGAATAACTGTCTTTGCCTCCAGAGACACAAACCATAATTCTGTCTCCGTCAGAAATCATATTGAAATCCGCAATCGCCTCCCCCACTTTTCGATGGAGGCGTTTAGATAACTTATTATCACTGTATCTCTTTTTGTGATGCTGTTTCGCGGTCATTGCCTAAGTATGATGGTTACCAGTTGAATGTCGGCAATTTTACGCGATTCCAACCCCTAATTTAAGTAACATAATTCGACTTGTCATATTTCTTGTGAACTCATCACTTTTGTGTCATCTCAATGTAATATATGCTGGTTTTAATTACGATGTTCTTACGGCTGGGTAAACCGCCGTGTAATTAAGATTTACTCAATCCATAGGTAGCATGATGAGTTCTCATATTTTAGTGGTAGACGATGAAGCCGCGATCCGTGACATGGTTCGAATGGCGTTGGAAATGGAAGGCTTCACCGTGTCAGACGCAAGCAATGCACATCAAGCGTCCAAAATTTTGGAATCGGAGGACATCGATCTCATATTGCTAGATTGGATGATGCCAGGCATATCCGGCGTGGACTTTGCGGGCAGAATACGTCGCGAAGGAAATGCATCTGTGGGAATAATCATGGTAACCGCCAAAGACGATGAAAACGACCTCATTCGTGGTCTTGATGTCGGGGCTGATGACTACGTCAAAAAGCCGTTTTCAACTAAAGAACTCATATCGAGAATTAACGCCGTACTTAGGCGACTATCAGATAATGGCGTCACCTCGGACATAGTCAGCGCTGGCAAGATCACGATAGACTCCACCGAACACAGAATATCAATCGATGGCAGCAACGTGGATTTTAGCCCCACCGAGTTCCGTTTACTGCACTTTTTGTTGACCCACTCAGATAGAGTATTCGCCCGCGACCAGTTATTGGACAGCGTTTGGGGCAACCAAGTATACGTTGAAGATCGCACCGTCGATGTGCATATCCGTCGATTACGAAAAGTTCTAGAACCGTTCGAGTGCGACAGCTACATCAACACTGTTCGTGGTGTCGGTTACCGATTCTCGTTGCCAACGGCTTAGAGTCCCAACATTTTGATCAATCAATAGTCAAATAACTTACGAAAGCCCAACCATGAAGCGCGATCTCTGGAAATACGCAACCATTCTGTTAAGTGCCAGTTTACTGGGCTACGCGGTGGGAGCCACATTGCTGGTAACATTGTTTTTTGCAATCGCAATTATTGTATGGCAACTACACCGCGTAAATTTAATTCAACAATGGTTGGATAACCCAAAAGATAACCCGATGCCGGAGATGGGTGGGCTGTTTTATGTATTGCATAAAAAACTATCGAAACGCAACGCGCAGTACGGGAAACGCAAGAGGCAGCTTAGCGCCTATTTGACCCAATTTCGCAAGGCTGTCAGTGCACTGCCCGACGCTATCGTATTAATAGATGCTTTTGGAAAGATTGAATGGGCAAACGGTAACGCCGCCACGTTACTGGGGATTAGATGGCCAGAAGATGCCAATGTTCGCTTTGGTGATCTAATCAGATACCCCGAGGTTGAATCGATGCTGTTAGATGCGCAGGCATTAAGCTCGAGTTTGGAAATCAACTCCCTGGCGCATAACCATCAAACCATCAACCTGAAGTCGGTACCGTATTCTAAGTCCACACGGATGATTATCGCTCGGGACGTAAGCCAGTTAATTAAGGTTAACCAAATACACACTGACTTTGTCGCCAACGTTTCTCATGAATTAAAAACTCCGCTAACCGTTTTGAAAGGCTATGTCGAGATTATTCAGAGCGCGAAAGACTTGCCCACCAAATTTAAGAAACCCTTGGAGCAGATGCACCTCCAGGGAACGAGAATGCAGTTTATCGTCAGCGACCTACTTTACTTAGCGAAGCTTGAAGACAAAGCAAACTTAGCGCCTCATACCGACGTCGAGGTTACCCATGTTATCAATGCGATTATCGAAGCACTTCAGCCTTTGCTGGAAAACAAACGGCACAAAATCGAACTAGACATTGATCATCACGCTCGTATAAGAGGGGCAGAAACTGAGTTACACAGCGCGTTCTCAAACTTGATTGCAAACGCTATTAACTACACCGAACCTAATGGAAAAATCCACGTGCGCTGGGCCGCCGATTCCAGCGGCGCTATTTTTAGTGTGCGCGATAATGGACTGGGTATTCCGCCGCACCATCTAAGCCGATTGACCCAGCGATTTTACCGAGTAGACACAGACAGATCTAGAGAGGGCGGCGGGACCGGCTTAGGGCTTGCTATCGTTAAACACGTACTTCAACGCCACAATGCTGAGTTGGAAATTAACAGTGCAGAGGGCGTTGGAAGTACTTTTGCCTGCCACTTTCCCGACGCACAAATAGTACTCGTTGACCAAGCCCAAACAGGATAAGATGCGTTAACGGTATTAACACGACAATTGAGTCGCGTTTCATAAAAAGCAAACTATACCCGTCTACATGATAGATATACTTTCGTATCAATTTACTGTTTCCGGGCTGCTGATATTGGGCCTAGTGGCGCTATTAGTCGGCATGGCCAAAACAGGCGTTGCGGGCGCAGGAATGATCGCAGTGCCTTTGCTTGCAATGGTGTTTGGTGGCCGTGAGTCCACCGGAATTATGCTTCCTATGTTGATTATCGCTGATGTATTGGCCGTCCGACACTATCATAATTCCGCCAATTGGGAACACCTTAAAAAGCTACTTCCGTTTGCTGTTATTGGCGTATTTCTGGGCACCGTCATAGGAGGCATGGTCAACGATAAGGTATTTAAACTGGCGATGGCGGCTATCATTTTTGCTTCACTTGGCATCATGATTTGGCAAGAAAGAACCAAGGATATTGCCATACCAGACAACCAATGGTTTGCAAAAGGAACCGGGGTGCTTGGTGGCATTACGACCATGATTGGCAATCTTGCTGGTCCAGTGATGGCCGTATACCTACTCGCTATGCGCTTTCCAAAAGAGCAGTTTATTGGTACCGCTGCGTGGTTCTTTATGACCATTAATGTAATTAAGCTGCCCTTTCATGCCTTCGCATGGAAAACCATAACGCTACACAGTTTGGCACTGAATCTACTATTTTTACCAATGATTGGATTAGGAGCCTATATAGGCATCAAGATTATCAGCCTTTTACCTGAACAAGCATTCAGGCACTTTGTTATCGCAATGACCGGGGTTGCTGCAATCAGCATGTTGTTCTGAAAAACAGCCGACTGCAGGTTTAGCTGAAGTCAAAACGATGACCGGAGTAACAACGTTTGCTCAATGAAGGCACAAATGGCAATATCGAATCATTAATCACTCTCGGGAATAAAATAAAATGATAACTCGTCGAGCTCTTTTCAAAGCCTCAGCAGCCTCTACTCTTGCACCCCTTAGTGTAGGTGCAACCCAATCATCAGCCGACGAAAGTCCTCGTCTTGAAAAATCAAACCAGAGCTTTAGCGTACTGATGAGTCAGGCTACCAATTTATTACTGGAATCTTACCCAGAAAGTGCTTCGAGCGCTGGCGTAGACACTGGAAAATTGAGCCATTTAAAATCCAGACTCACCGATCGTTCCATTGCAGGGCAAGATAAAATTAAGAACAACGTTCAATCCATGTTGCGCAAACTTGACGCGGTTGATAATACGCAACTCTCATCCAAAGATTCGCTTGATTTGAATGCCGTGCGTACTGTTTTTCAAATGACGGTGGATGGATTCGATATTCCCTATGGTGAAGTTGCTCTGCTTAATTCAAACTGGTCTTATCGGAACAGCCCTTACGCGGTTGCTCAGAACACGGGTGCCTTTGTGGAAATCCCAAGCTTTCTGGACTCGTCTCATTCGATAAAAACTGAATCTGATGCCTCTGCTTACCTAGAACGCATTAAAGCCTATGCTGACCAGCTGGACGGTGAATCTGAACGCGTTTCGGCTGATGGTAGTCGTGATGTGATTTTGCCTGACTTCTTAATGGCGAAAACACTAAATCAGCTGAAAGCCAGTCTAAATAGCTCCGCCAAAGATTGGGGCCTAGTCACGACGCTGACTGACAAAAGTTCGCAGTTAAACTTGGATCCATCGTTAAGTGCTGCTGCATTAGAGCTTGCAAATATGCGGGTTAAACCGGCGATGGCGCGCCAAATAGCCGCCCTTGAGGCGCTTGCCCCTAAAGCCAAACCACACGCTGGCGTATGGGCGCTGCCTGATGGCGATGACTACTACAAGTGGGCACTGCAAGCAGGAACCACCACCACAATGTCCCCCGATGAAGTTCATCAAATGGGCATCGACGAGTTAGCTCGCTTACATGGGCGTATGGACCCAATTCTCAAGTCAATCGGATACAGCAAAGGCTCCGTAGGCGATCGCATGACCGCACTAGCAAAAGATAAGCGCTATCATTTTTCCGACGGTGACAAAGGGCGACAGGAAATTCTGGCGTTTATCGATTCGACTTTATTAGACATACGAAAACGGATGCCCGATGCCTTTGAAACTTTGGTGCCAGGATTTCTGGAAGTCACCAGAATTTCACCTGAAGTCGAGGCTGGCGCTCCTGGCGCTTATGGAGGACCCGGTTCAGTGGACGGGAAGAAGCCAGGGCATTATTGGATAAACTTAAGAACACCCGCCTTACACAATAAATTCTCCTTGGCTGATTTAACCTACCATGAGGCCATTCCTGGCCATGTATGGCAAGGTGAATACACCTTCAAACAGTCGTTACTCAGATCACTATTGGCATTTAACGCTTACTCTGAAGGTTGGGCCTTATACGCAGAACAAATCGCTGACGAATTAGGCGTATATGGAAAGTTCCCTGTTGGTCAACTCGGCTACCTACAATCACTGGCGTTTCGAGCTTGCAGGTTGGTTGTCGATACTGGACTTCATGCCAAACGCTGGACACGAGAAGAAGCAAATCAATGGTTCGTCACCAACAACGGATCAAACCCAGAGGAAGTCAGAGGCGAAGTCGATCGTTATTGCGCGTGGCCTGGCCAAGCCTGTGGCTACAAAGTTGGACACACCACCATTGTAAACCTAAGAACTAAGGCACAAGAAGCACTCGAGGATAAGTTTGATTTTCGCAAGTTTAATGATGCAGTAGTACTTAGCGGAAGCGTGCCGATGACGGTATTGGAAGACAACATCAACAAGTTTATTTCAGACTCTCATTAAACGAACGCAATCGCAGGCTTAGAGGGCTTGCAAACGTCGGCCTAGTCGTTCCCATTTAGAACACTAGGCAGCCGGCAATACAGGAAGCTTAGCCTGTGATACCAGAAATAAAAAAGCCGACTGAATAGTCGGCTTTTTTATTTAATTTGGTGCTCAGAGCGGGACTTGAACCCGCACGGCTCTCGCCACTACCCCCTCAAGATAGCGTGTCTACCAATTCCACCACCTGAGCAACTTTTCATTCAACTAATTCTTTACTGATCTTTACTTTCGTCTATGGCTTCTTCAATAACGTCTTGAGCACTGGTCGCACTCTCTTGTGCAGCGTCGACTGCTTGTTCTACAGAGTCAGTGACAGCACCTGCGGACTCTTCCAGAACAGACTCAACAGCATCAGAGGCCTCATCAACGGGAATCGAGGGCAAATCGGATGAGCTGGAATCAACGTCTGAAGTAGCTTCGGCAATGCTTGGTAAGTCAGATGCCAAGTCAGTTACTTCTTGGATGACACTTTGATCTACAACGCCATCATCAGAATTCTTTTGAGCGTAAACATAGGCCAAGCTCAAACTACTTGCGAAGAACACAAAGCACATCCAAGAGGTGCTCTTGGTGAGAAAGTTCGCAGAACCACGGCTTCCGAACATGCTCTGAGAGCCGCCTCCGCCGAATGCCGATCCCATATCACCTTTAGGTTGTTGGATCAGTGTCAAGCCAATCACCGCTACCGCAGCGAACACATTGACAATCAATAAAATAATTGTGATATCCATCGTTACTCTTGTAATTTGGTTTTTGAAAGTATCGGTTCGAATCCCGAACTTTCAAGGCCTAACAGACAATAATTCTATTTTAAGCCAGTTTTTGTGCTGCTTCACAGATTCCTGCAAAGCTCTCTACATCCAACGACGCCCCGCCAATCAGGCCGCCATCAATGTCGGTCTGAGCAAAAAGTTGCTCAGCGTTGTCAGGTTTGACACTTCCGCCATACAACAGCTGAATTTCTTCTGCCACTTTAGCGTCATGATCTCGCAATAAATTACGAATAAATTCATGCACTAATTGAGCCTCCTCAGGGCTGGCGGTCTTACCCGTACCAATTGCCCAAACAGGCTCATACGCAATCACAGCACCCTTAAAGCCGGCAATACCTACTTTACCCAAAACGGCTTGAATTTGTCTCGCGACAACAATTTCCGTTTTGCCAGCTTCACGTTCTTCAAGGCTCTCACCAACGCAAAGAACAGGCACTAGTGACGAGTCAAAAGAGCGACATGCTGAGAACTTTTCAGCCACCAACACATCAGACTCTTGATAATACTCTCGTCTTTCTGAATGCCCTAGCAATACATATTCACACCCAAGATCGGCAATCATTGGCAATGAAGTTTCACCAGTGAATGCCCCCTTAAGGTGAGAGCTCACGTTTTGGGCGCCAACAGCTATCGATACACTCTGACTATTTGACTGTTCAACTGCCAACCCTAAATAAGGCGCAGGTGGACAAACCAAAATGTCATAGTTCGGCGGGTTCTGTCCGGCTGCGTGACTAGCGCGTGCTGCTACGCCTGAAATAAGCTCAGCAGTGAAACTCAAACTGCCATTCATCTTCCAGTTTCCAGCCACCAATAATCGCCGCATAAATTACCCCAAAAAATGGTTTAAGCACTCAGATTTAAGTGAGGGCGGATATTAGCATAGCCTCCCACACACTTCACTATTATTTTATCTACTAATTACCAGCCCAACGATGACATTGCCGTCGGATCTACAGCTGTTGTTCCACGGCAGTGGAAATTTTCTGGCAAGCGCTCTTCACTTGCATCAAATCTTGCCCCTCAACCATCACTCTAATGACCGGCTCGGTACCGGAAGGTCTTAAAAGAACTCGACCTGTATCCGCTAGCTCAACCTCCACTTCAGCGACGGCTGCCTTCACAGCCTCCAGCTCTACCACCTCCGAAGCATGCGTACCTTCAGGCAATCGAACGTTAATCATGTCTTGTGGGTACATCGGCATCTGAGAGGCCAGTTCGTGCAATGGTTTTTCCATAAACTGAACTTGAGTTAAAACCTGAAGTGCCGAAACCAGCCCATCACCCGTGGTGGTTTTATCTAGACAAATAATATGACCCGAAGATTCCCCGCCGATAACCCAATCGTGTTTTTTGAGCTCTTGCATCACATAGCGATCACCCACCTTTGCTCGCACAAACGGTATATTTCGCTCAGCCAACGCTTTTTCCATCCCAAAATTACTCATCAAGGTGCCAACAACGCCACCTTTTAGGCGACCTTGCTCTTTCTGACTAATGGCAATAACAAATAACAATTGATCGCCATCAACTACATTCCCTTCACTGTCGACCATCAACACTCTGTCAGCATCTCCATCAAACGCAATGCCAACATCACACTTCTTATCAAGCACGAGTTTCTGCAAACCTTCGATATGAGTCGAGCCACAATTGTTATTAATATTAAAACCGTCAGGCGTATTGTTTATTACCTCGATCTCTGCACCGAGTTCGTGAAACACCGTAGGTGCGGATTGATAGGCAGCACCATTTGCGCAATCAAGAGCCACTCGCATACCCTTGAAGTCCATTCTCCGCGGAATTGTGCCTTTACAAAACTCGACATATCGGCCCACAGCGTCATCCATTCGATACGCCTTACCCAATTGCTCTGACGGCACCACTTGCATTGGTTGGCCCATGAGCGCTTCTATCTCATCCTGAATCTCGTCGGAAATTTTAGCGCCACGAGGCGAAAAAAACTTAATTCCATTATCAGAATAATGGTTATGCGAAGCACTGATCACCACACCGGCATTGGCCCTTGCTGTTTGAGTTAGATAGGCAATGGCTGGCGTGGGCAGTGGACCTAACATGACCACATCCATCCCAGCTGAAGACAACCCTGCTTCCATTGAAGACTCGAGCAAATAACCGGATACGCGAGTATCCTTTCCAACAAGAACGCTCCCCTTCCCATAATGTTTCTTTATCACCGTGCCCAGCGCCCACCCTAAATGAACAATCGTTTGTGGGGTAATAGGCTCAGAACCTACAGGCCCTCGAATTCCATCCGTACCGAAAAATGGTTTACTCATAATCTTTACCGTTTATTATTTTGCGTCCGATACCGCTTCAACCATGCGAATCGCGTCATACGTGGCTCGCACGTCGTGTACACGGACTATTTTAGCCCCACTGAGCACAGACTGCACCGCCAACCCCAGACTGGCCGGCACTCTGTCTGCAACCTCTCGGCCCAATTGTTTCTGAATGAAAGACTTCTTTGAAACCCCAATCAGGATTTCACACTCTGTCGAAGATCGTATTTTATCAATATTTCTGAGCAGCAGCAGATTATGAGCCAGAGTTTTCCCAAAGCCAATCCCAGGATCAAACAGCAGGTCCGAACGCGCTATTCCCGCCTCAACGGATGACTCAACTTGCTGATTACAGAATCCCACTACCTCAGACACCACATCAGTGTAATTTGGCTCGGCCTGCATGGTCTTAGGACGACCTTGCATATGCATAATGCATACAGGAACGCTTAACTGAGCGACAACGCTAAGAGCATTATCGGCACGCAACCCATAAACATCGTTAACCATTTGCGCTCCAGCTTGCACTGCTGCCTTCATCACTTTTGGCTTGTAAGTGTCAATTGATATGGGTGTGTCAGTACAGCTCACGAGCTTCTCGATAACCGGTAGCACACGATCCAGCTCTTCTTGTACTCCCACAACCTCAGCACCTGGCCGAGTCGACTCACCACCCACATCGAGGATATCAGCCCCTTCCTGCGACAACCTCAAACCATGTCTGACCGCATTATCCAAGGAGTCGTACTTACCACCATCAGAGAATGAATCGGGCGTGGTATTAATAATGCCCATTATCGCGGCCGATTTTCGACGCAATAATGGGCGAACCAAGTTACCTACCATTTAGAGAAACCCTAAAAATCCAAGTTTAGGATTCGCTTGCTGGCTTATCTAATTGTGGCTCTACTTCAGACTTATCTTCGTTGTCATCCCCAGAATCCTTATCCTTCGGAGTCGGTAAATCAGATGGCGCAGTTGGAGTTCTGCCTTCCATAATATCCGCTATCTGAGTTGAATCGATGGTTTCCCAGTCGATCAGGCACTTAGTCATCAACTCAACCTTATCGCTATTTTCTTCAAGAATCAGTTTAGCGCGATTATATTGCTCTTTAAGGATACGAGATTGCTCAGCATCAACGGCTTGAGCCGTTTGATTACTCATCGTTTTACGGATACCAGCCATCATTTCTTTTTCGGTATCGGCAAAGACTCTCGGCCCAAGCTCGTCACTCATACCCCAGCGAGCAACCATGTTGTACGCCATATCCGTTGCCACTTCAAAGTCATTTGACGCGCCCGTGGTCATTTGCTTCATAAATATTTCTTCGGCAATACGCCCCCCCATTAAGACAGCGATTCGAGCAAGTAAGTACTCGCGGTCATGACTGTATTTATCCTCTTGAGGTAATTGCATTGTCACGCCCAAAGCTCTTCCACGAGGAATAATGGTCACTTTGTGAACAGGGTCAGTATTGTCCTTAAGAACTTCAGCAACCACAGCATGACCAGATTCATGATAAGCCGTGTTTAACCTCTCATCCTCGGGCATCACAATGGACCTGCGTTCAACACCCATCATGACTTTATCTTTAGCCAACTCGAAGTCATCCATTTCGATTAGCTTTTTGCTAGCGCGAGCAGCAAACAGGGCCGCTTCGTTTACCAAATTTGCTAGATCAGCGCCGGAAAATCCTGGGGTGCCTCGTGCAATGATAGCCGGATCAACAGAACGCCCAATCGGCGTTTTACGCATGTGTACCTTCAAAATCTGTTCCCGACCACGAATGTCGGGTAGAGGGACGTTTACTTGGCGATCAAAGCGGCCCGGGCGCATTAACGCCGAATCCAACACGTCAGGTCGGTTGGTGGCGGCGATCACGATAATCCCCTCGCCTCCTTCAAATCCGTCCATTTCCACCAACAATTGGTTTAACGTTTGCTCACGCTCATCATTACCTCCGCCGATACCAGCCCCACGCTGCCTACCTACGGCGTCGATCTCATCAATAAAGATGATGCACGGCGCGTTTTTCTTTGCTTGATCAAACATATCGCGAACCCGTGAAGCCCCCACACCGACGAACATCTCCACGAAATCAGAACCTGAAATTGAAAAGAACGGCACTTGTGCTTCACCAGCAATCGCTTTAGCAAGCAACGTTTTACCCGTGCCAGGGCTTCCTGTCATCAAAACACCACTTGGCATTCTGCCGCCTAGTTTTTGGAATTTAGATGGGTCGCGTAAAAATTCAACAACCTCCTGTACCTCTTCCTTAGACTCTTCAACGCCTGCAACGTCATCAAACGTTACTCGGTTGTTCTCTTGGTTGAGCAATCGAGCCTTGCTCTTACCAAAGCTCATTGCGCCCTTACCACCGCCACCCTGCATCTGACGCATCAAATAAATCCAAACGCCAATAAACAGCAATATTGGAAGGGTGTTTACAAGTATCGCCTGCCAAAGGGATCGCCCTTCAGGTGCTTTAACTTGGAACTGTACGTTGCGATTGATTAACGTATCGATGAGCTCAGCGTCATAAGCCGGCATCACGGTATAGAAACCCTTGCCTGAAGTGTCCTCGCCTATGATTCTGCGTTCTCCCTCATCTAACACCAAGTTACTAACGGAACCCGATGTCACCATCTCCATGAACTTAGAATAAGTAACTTCACTAGGAGCGTTGACACCGCTACTTCCACGATCTGCCATGAACGAGCCGATCATCAAAAGTACCAATCCGATGATTACGTAATTAGAGATTTTATTCACTGGTAATACCTAGTCCTATTTTTACTGCTGTATCTTGTAACTGGCCATACACTCGAGTGTATCAGTAGCCATGAGATGATTGTGAGAACGAATTGACGATAGTGGGTAGATAATTGTTAACTCGCTAAACGATTTTTAGCCAAAAAATAAAATTCTCGGCTTTTGGGCCTTGATGCAGCGGGTTTTCGCACCACACCACTTCTATAACGCCCTTTAATCTCTCGACGAAAATAATGGGCGGCAGAGCCTTCAAAGAGCTTAACTAGAAGATGACTGTTTTGCTTTAAACGTTGCTCGCAAAAGTACAGTACAGAATCCAACAGCCCTTCATACTGCGCTTCATCAACGCTTCTTACCCCTGTAATGTTGGGGGCCATATCAGAGATTACAAGATCTATCTTCCTTCCATCCAAGATTTTATCGACTTGTTCTAATACATGCTCGTCTTGAAAGTCACCTTTAATGAAATCAACATGTTCTAAATAGTCCATTTCCAAGAGATCAATTGCGATCACAGTTACCTTTTGACCGAACTTGCGACTGATGTACTGAGACCAACCGCCAGGTGCTGAACCAAGGTCGACCACAACCATACCCGGCCTGACGAGCTTATCTTGTTCGTCGATTTCTTGAAATTTATATACCGCTCGCGAACGATATCCCTGACTAACGGCTTTCTTCACCCAGGGGTCATTAACATGCCGCCGGACCCATTCGCCAGATTTGTTGCCTTTTCGTGCCATTTCGTCTCGAATAAAGGTGTTTTTATTACAAAAGTGAGTAGAATTACGCGCCTGAAACTCGCCTACGGGCTGAGGGTTGCACACGAATAATTCGACGCGGCCCGCTATTATCTCATTAAATGACACTAACTGGAAAACAAAAGAACTATTTGCGTGGTGTTGCGCACAATTTAAACCCAATTGTAACTATTGGGGGCAAAGGCCTCACCGATGCTGTGATGAATGAAGTGGAACTGGCTCTCAATCAACATGAGCTGGTGAAGATCAAACTTCCCAGCAACAGCAAGTCAGAAAAAGTTGCGTTAGTTGCTCAAATTACTGGGCAATCAAACAGTGAGCCCGTCCAACTTATTGGACGAGTTGGGGTAATATATCGCGCCAACGATGAACCTAAAATAGTTCTCCCGAGCATTTAGCTCAAGCATCACTTATCCGTCCAAGATAAAACGAACCTACTCACACGCAGTCAAGGGCCCGATCCTAGAAATAAATTGTTCGCAAAGTGCCTTTGCACCAGCGAGGTCCTCTTTAGACCTAAGCAAAGCCACTAGCGAACTTGTGGCACCACGATCTAGTGGTGCTAACTCCAGCGTCACACGAAACCAATGCTCTGCATTAGCGATGGCACCCTGACCTACATACAACTGTCCAATGAGCATCCCCACTGCCGGACGCCATGGGCCAACGTGCTGTGGTTCAGCATCATACCTATCCCCCATCACCTCAAACGCTTGAGTAAATATCGGGATTGCCTTTTGCGGCCTATCCCAAATCAAGTAGATTTCTCCCAAGTTAATTAACGAACGCCACTCTCGGCTATCGCTCTCAATTGCTCGAAGGTAGATATCAACGGCCTCCTGCAATTTACCTTGTGCAGAGTAGACAAACCCCAACGCTTTGAGTGATTCTGGTCGATCAGGTGCCATCCTTGCGGCACGCTCAGCGAGCGCTTGAGCTCTATCCAGCACAGCCAGCGCTTCTGAACCGCTGAGCTGCCCAGACTCTAGTGCGTATTTAATCGACGCTTGTCCGTCTATTGGGGGTGAATTGTCAACTGGCCACCTGACCACTCGCTGCACGAGTGCATTCGCTAAACCAGCATGAGCTCGCACATCATCAGGCGAATCGCTAAGCACCGTTTCATAGAGGGAAATAGCCGCTTCATTAGCATCATGAGTGAACTTCATATAAAAGTCATCGGCACGATTCAGTGAATCCGAGTAAACACGGCTATTCGACCAGTTGATACTCGTGACTAAAGCAACCACAACGCTGAATATGACCAACAGTAGCACCCAACTCTTTGCACCGCCAAACCTGAACAAGGAGTGTGAGTCGACATTAACACCTTCGGCCTTAATACTGAGTGCGTACCCCTTTTTAGGGATGGTCTGTATATATCTAGAGTTTGAAGCACTATCGCCCAGAACCGATCTGAGCCTAGAGACTGTCCGTGCCAGCGTATCTTCGCCTACAACAACATCTGGCCATAGCGTTGATATTAATGACTCTCTGCTAACCACGTCATTGCCGGCATTAACCAACATAACCAATAACTGCATGACTTTAGGTTCTATTGACTTAATCTGAGAATTGCCAAGACTTTTCAATTGATTTCGATCTACATCGACCAACCATTCGCCAAGTCTAAATATTCGATCCACGCTTAAACTATTATTTTTTGGAGTCACTGTTGTATTTTACGCTAAATTTGAAACGTGCTCGAAACATCTTGATTGTCAGCTTTTCGTCAGAAAAGCGTAACTCTTTCGCCATGGGAATACAGACATTCATTAGGCAAAATACAAACATGAATCATGCACAACTACCATAAATATGAAGCACCCTATTCTTTGCCTTATTGCGCTCGTTGCAATCGTCATCACAACGACTCTACATTCTTCTGATGCAATAAAGGAGGAACCCTTGATCCTCCCCGATAAGATCAAACAAGACTTTAACCAGCTGTACGATCAGCTGCAAAAATCTCATATTAACCTATTCGCAAACCGAGACAAGCCGGCCTACGACCATCTTTTTGAGCACACTCTCCAAAAACTTGATGCTCCGTTAACTCCGCTTCAAGCACAAATTCTATTCCAAAAGTTCACCGCAGCGGGCGACATTGCACACGCAAACATCGCCTTTCCTAACGAAGCCTACACATCTTATCGTGAATCTAATGGAACAGCTTTCCCGATCTACGTTGAAATTATAGATGGGCGTTGGTTTACTACTCTGGATTACTCCTCACATAACTTAGTGAAAGGTACAGAGATTTTAACCATCCAAGGAGTCGACGTAACAGATCTATTTAAAACGTTAAAAGCCCATATTTCGGCAGATACTGACGCCATTGCATCGTCGCTGTTAGAATTTCAATTACCTCAATACCTGTGGCTTATCGATATTGAAAACAGCCGTTTCACCAAAGAATTCAATCTGACGATAGTGCAAAATCAAATACGGAAATCCATCATCGTGAAGGCGCTCTCGAAAGATCAACTGCTTGCCAGCAAGACCGTGGAGAGTAACCCCACAAAGAATGAATCAAAAATTAGAGAATTCGCCACCCTAAAGGACAATATTAGCTACCTGAGACCAGGCCCATTTTACAATGCTGAAGACATCGACAATCTTTGGGATAACTCTCAATTCACACAATTCATTGACGACGCCTTTGCTCACTTTATCGACACTGAAAGTAAACAGTTAATAATAGACTTACGAAACAACCCTGGCGGCAACAATTCATTCAGTGATCATCTAATTGCGTGGTTCGCAACAGAGCCGTTCAAGTTTGCATCAACGTTTTTGGTGAAGTCGAGTTTGCAAGCGAAACTGTCTAATGAACAACGGTTGAATGATATCTCAGACGATAACTCAGCATCACATCAATTGGCTAAGCGCTATGAAAAAACTCCGTTTGGAGAAACTTTTGAATTTCCTATTCCGTTAACGAACCCACGCAAAGGTAGACGATACGAGGGCGAAGTCTATGTATTAATAGATCGACATAGCTACTCGAATGCGGCATCGGTTGCCGCGATAACACAAGATTATGGTTTTGGCATCATTGCAGGAGAGGCAACCACAGACTTCGCGACAACTTATGCGTCCATGGAGACATTCACATTAAAACACACAAACATCGAAGTCGGCTTTCCTAAAGCACACATTATTCGGCCTTCAGGGACGATTGAGCCTGGGCCTGTAGAACCAGAACTGGTCTTAGACAAGCTAAATGACGAAGACGATCCGATGCTGCAAAGGTTGATATCGCTACTGCAATACAGAATCAGAGGTGGGTAAATACATCTTTACCTCAGAGTAAAGAGCTTTCTTGTCTGAATAAGACACCATATTTTCAGGCAATTTAACCAGCTGTGGGTAAACCCAACCCCAAAAATCAGCCCGCGTTAAAGGTCGAAGTTCGTAGCTAGCCTCAATGGGCAGAGTCAGCATCGGTTCGACCTTTTCTCGATTGTATGCACGTACGACCAAACTTGTTTCGGTGTAATTCTTAACGGCCTCAGCGAGACCAATCGGAGACATGGCGAAGTGCTTTTCAATGCGTTGAGCCAAGGTGGATTCAGAGATCACATCATCTAAGAATGCGGATAACTGATTTCGGCGTTTATTGTCCGCAAAGAAATAATGAAGAAGAACGTAGGCCTGAGAATCGAGCCGATTTCGTTTCAACAGGCTGAGCTTCTCGTTTTTCATCGAGCGTCTAAATTTACTGCTCGACATAATTGAAATAATATCGATAGGTATAAAGCCCCCTTGACGACCATAGAGTGTGGCTAGCCTCGCCCCCATGGCCTCTAATTCTCCGATTCTAAAAGCCTTGGGGTGTTCAACGTATCCAGCCAAATAAGACGCAAGGGAAGATCGATACCATTGTGGCGCGGCATCCAATAGCCCAAGATCAGCAAGTAAGTTAAACGCCAGCGCTCTGAATACCGTGGCCCTTCCAGTATTACTTTTACTCAAAGACTCGCCAGTAAAACCGCGCATTTCGGCAATAATAGATGTTCCAGTCACCGGTGAGCCGAATGTATAGCTAACCAAGTCTTTAGGCATGCCCAATGCTCGCCACGTACTTCGCTTTTTTGTGAGGAGGATTCTGGCTTTGCTCGACGAAGCCTTGTTCTTTGCCCCTAGTAACAACGAAGAAAAGGCCCTAAAACGCTCTAGTTGCTCAGCAATTTTAAGCACTTGTTTGGGCTTGGCGTCACTGACTATTTCAAAACTGGGGCTTGTAACCTGTGTCCATTTTCTTTTGTCCAATCTTTTATGGCTAATCGGTTCCGCTTGAGAACTGGGCGAAACCCACGCCCAGCTTACAAACAAAAGAACAACTAATCCCTTGCGCATTTTAGATTGAAACCCTTTAGGCGTCGTAGCTAACGTGCACTACCTCATAGGTTTTTTCACCAGCTGGTGCTTGAAAAGTAAATTCATCTCCTTCTAGTTTGCCTATCAGGGCTCGGCCAATCGGGGAGCTCAATGAAATCTTTCCCTGGTCAATATCTGCTTCCAAATCACCAACAACTTGATAAGTCACTTCCTTTTCACTGTCTACGTCATAAAGCTTGACCAAGGCACCAAAGACAACCTTGCCGCTCACACTCAGCTTCGAAGGATCGATGACTTCCGCCACTCCTAAATTGCCTTCAAGCTCTTTAATTCTGCCTTCAATAAAACTTTGTTGCTCACGCGCAGCGTGATATTCAGCGTTTTCCGACAAATCGCCATGAGCCCGCGCTTCCGCAATGGCTTCAATTACTTTTGGTCGTTCAACGCTCTTTAAGTTTTTAAGTTCAGCTTGTAGTCTAGCCGCCCCTTTGGCGGTGAGTAATACTCGATCCATGTTAAATTCTTAATGATTTTTGGTAAGTTAATTCAAATTATTTGATTGATTGATGGAGGTCTTGCAACTTGCTAACCCTCATCTCACACAATGCTTTGTGGGCGGCTACCATAGCACGAGCAGACGAAATATTGGTGTAGTACGTGACTTTACGCATCAACGCCTCACGACGAATTGTGTAAGAATCTCTTACAGACCCTGTAGTCGATGTGGTATTTATCACCAAATCGGCTTTATCATCGATAATCAGGTCCACTATGTGTGGCCTGCCTTCAGCCACTTTATTAACCGCTTGGACTGGTATCCCGGCTGATTCGAAGGTCGCAGCGGTGCCACGCGTCGCTACTATATCAAAACCAGCGCTGCTTAAGTACTTAGCTAACTCGACCGCAACTTCTTTATCAGAGTTCCTAACACTGAATAGCGCCGTCCCGGTTTTCGGAATATTCGAACCCGCCCCCTGCTGAGCCTTATCATAAGCTTCTCCAAACGTTCGGCCAACCCCCATAACCTCACCCGTAGATTTCATTTCAGGGGTTAACAATGTATCAACGCCAGGAAATTTAACGAACGGAAATACGGCCTCTTTTACTGAATAGTAGTCAGGAATAATTTCATCACCTATCCCTTGCTCATCGAGAGTTTTACCGGCCATACAGAGAGCAGCCACTTTTGCGAGCGGCCGCGACGTAGCCTTAGAAACAAACGGTACCGTTCTGGATGCTCGGGGATTAACCTCAAGTACGTAGATCGTCTCTCCCTTGATTGCAAACTGCACATTCATCAGTCCAACCACGTTTAGCGCCAGTGCCATTTGCGTCGTTTGCTCACGCAATTTAACTTTAATCTCTTCGGTTAAACTAAACGGAGGAAGCGAGCACGCGGAGTCGCCAGAATGTACTCCGGCTTCTTCAATGTGCTCCATAATTCCGCCAATGACCACACGAGAACCATCACAAATAGCATCGACATCGACTTCAATAGCGTCGTTTAAAAATCTGTCCAATAGCACAGGAGATTCATTTGAAACTTGAATTGCCGAATGCATGTAGTTTTTGAGGCCTGCACTATCGTGCACAATCTCCATAGCACGACCACCCAGTACGTATGAAGGACGAACCACTAAGGGATACCCAACTTCCTCAGCAAGTTCCAATGCAGTTTCTTCGCTAGACGCTATGCGGTTTGGCGGCTGCTTCAATTGCAACCTATTTAGCAACGCTTGAAACTCTTCACGATCTTCGGCGTCATGAATGGCTTTTGGTGAGGTACCAATTATGCGAGTGCCCTGAGCTTTGAGTGGTCGAGCCAATTTCAGTGGCGTCTGCCCACCATACTGTACGATCACGCCAGTCGGATCTTCTTTATGAACAATTTCGAGCACATCTTCTAACGTCAATGGCTCAAAATACAGCCTATCGGAAGTATCGTAATCCGTGGATACTGTCTCAGGATTACAATTAACCATAATGGTCTGATAACCGTCCTCACGAAGCGCCATTGACGCATGAACACAGCAGTAGTCAAATTCAATGCCCTGGCCGATACGGTTAGGACCGCCGCCCAACACCATGATCTTTTTCGTATCATTTGGCTCCGACTCGCACTCTTCCTCGTACGTTGAGTACATATAGGCCGTTGCAGTCGAAAACTCAGCAGCACACGAATCAACTCTTTTATAGACGGGTCTAATCTCTAGTTGGTGCCGCTTGGCTCGAAACTCATCTTCAGACACATTCAGAAGCTCAGATAAACGTACATCCGAGAATCCTTTGCGCTTCCACGCAAATACTTGATCACTCTGAAGTGACGCCAAAGACGATTTTCCGACCATGGACTCAACGGCAATAAGGTCTTCAATTTCAGCCAAAAACCACGGCTCAATGCCCGTCGCTTCATGCACATCTTTTACGCTCAAACCTTCGCGAAACGCCTGCCCGATATACCAAAGTCGATCTGCTTTTGGCACGCGCAGAGCTTCACTTAAGCGTTGCTCACGAGCGGCACCTTCCAGATCAGTTAACTGCGGCTCAAACCCATGGCTGCCTATCTCCAAGCTTCGCATCGCTTTTTGCAGCGACTCCTGAAAGGTACGCCCAATAGCCATCGCTTCGCCGACGGATTTCATCTGAGTCGTTAGCGTGCTATCCGCTTGCGGAAACTTTACGAAATCGAAACGTGGAATTTTAGTAACCACATAATCGATACTTGGCTCGAAAGAGGCAGGGGTCAAACCACCGGTAATCTCATTCCGCAACTCATCGAGCGTATATCCGACGGCAAGCTTAGCCGCAACCTTCGCAATGGGAAAGCCTGTCGCTTTTGAAGCAAGTGCTGAGGAACGAGAAACACGCGGGTTCATCTCAATGATTATCATACGGCCCGTTTTCGGGTCCACGGCAAACTGAACGTTAGACCCTCCGGTATCAACGCCGATTTCTCGTAATACCGCTAACGAGGCGTCACGCATAATTTGATATTCTTTATCAGTCAGAGTCTGAGCAGGAGCCACCGTGATGGAGTCACCAGTATGAACGCCCATCGCATCAAAGTTTTCAATTGAGCAAATAATGATGCAGTTATCTTCTCGATCACGCACCACCTCCATTTCATACTCTTTCCAACCAAATATGCACTCTTCGATCAGCAGCTCATTAGTAGGGGATGCCTCTAAGCCACGCTCACAGATCTCAACAAACTCTTCTTTATTGTATGCAATGCCTCCGCCGGTTCCGCCCATGGTAAATGAAGGTCGTATGATTACGGGCAGCCCTAAGTCTTCCAATATTTCAAAAGACTGCTCCATGGAATGGGCGATATCACCTCGAGCGATTTCCAGCCCGATTTTTTCCATAGCCGTCTTAAATTTATCACGGTCTTCTGCCTTATCTATGGCTTCCTTAGTAGCGCCGATCATCTCTACATCGTACTTAGCTAACACACCTTCACGCTCAAGATCTAATGCACAATTAAGCGCGGTTTGCCCCCCCATCGTGGGCAACAACACGTCAGGCCTTTCAGTTTCTATGATCTTTTCAACCGATTGCCAACTGATTGGTTCAATGTAGGTCGCATCAGCAAAACCGGGGTCGGTCATGATTGTAGCGGGGTTTGAATTAACTAAGACAACTCTGTAACCCTCTTCTTTTAGGGCTTTGCACGCTTGCACTCCAGAATAATCAAACTCACAGGCTTGTCCGATAATGATCGGCCCGGCACCAATGATTAGGACGGTTTGAATGTCATTACGTTTTGGCATTTCTTTCTTCCTCTTTTGGTGAGACCTATTGGCCTGATTTCATTGATTCAATAAACAGTTCAAACAACGGCGCCACATCCCTAGGTCCAGGGCTGGCTTCAGGATGCCCTTGAAAGGAAAAAGCAGGTGCATCGATTCTTTTAATGCCTTGAATAGTGCCATCAAAAAGCGACCGGTGCGTTACTGTCAAATTTGATGGGAGCGAGTCTTCATCAACCGCGAAACCGTGATTTTGACTAGTAATCATCACCTTTTTACTCGCTAAATCCTGAACTGGGTGATTGGCTCCATGATGTCCAAACTTCATTTTTTGAGTCTTCGCACCAGACGCCAACGCTAATATCTGATGACCTAAACAAATACCAAAAATAGGTTTGCCAGCGGCGATAATCTCTTTAGTTGCTTCGATAGCGTAATCGCATGGCTCTGGGTCGCCAGGCCCATTTGATAGAAATACACCATCGGGGTCTTGCGCCAACACATCGGCCGCCGATGTCTCAGCCGGCACGACGATCACTTCACAACCTAACTCAACCAATATTCTTAAAATGTTATGTTTAACACCAAAATCATAAGCGACAACCTTATATTGCCCATTAGGTTTGTCGCTGTAACCAGATCCTAAATTCCACTCAGCTTGTTGCCAATGATAGGCTTGCTCGGCGGTCACAACTTTGGCAAGATCCATTCCCTTAAGACCTGGAAAGTTGCGCGCAGCCTCAACAGCCAGCTCCGCATTAATGTCCTCACCGGCAACCAAGCAGCCACCTTGGGCGCCTTTTTCTCGTAATATACGCGTGAGCTTTCGGGTATCGATATCAGCTATCGCAACCGTTCCGTTTTCCAGCAAATAGTCATCGAGATTTTGCGTATTCCGCCAGCTGTTCGCTAATCGGGGCAAGTCACGAATAATAAGCCCGGCGGCATGCACCTTGGCCGATTCAACATCTTCTTGGGTGGTGCCTGTGTTACCAATATGAGGATAGGTCAATGTCACCATTTGCTGAGAATATGACGGATCCGTTAGTATCTCCTGATACCCTGTCATCGAGGTATTAAATACCACCTCGCCAACCGATTGGCCTTTAGCCCCTATGGATTGTCCCCAGAAAAGAGTGCCGTCTTCTAATGCGAGTAATGCGGTATGTTTAACGTTAGTTTTCACGTAAATGCCCATCGATGTTTAGTTTTTATGACCAAAATCACCTGCTTGCTCAAATTTTACTTAAAAAAAGGGAGAAGCCCGAACTATGGGCTTCTCCCTTTTGGAAGTTTTTTGTTGGCTGTTGCGGTGGCCTTTTCATCGGGGCGTATTCTAAGCGAAAGGCTTTAGAACATGCAATGTGAATGGGGGTATTTATTGGTTTATTTTTCCATATTGCCCGATATGTAAGGACATCAACTTCATCAAACGCTCGCGCATCTTCCCGAACCACCAACCTGTAAGCTATTAAGGCTGATAGCCAATAGAACTCATCAGAAATCTAAACGCTAGTTTAAACCCAACACATCCTGCATATCATATAGACCAGCAGGCTGTTCAGCCAACCATCTTGCCGCCCTTACTGCCCCTTTTGCAAACGTCATTCTAGAAGAGGCTTTGTGCGTAAGCTCTATACGCTCTCCTTCGCTTGCAAATAAAACCGTGTGATCTCCGACCACATCACCACCTCGAACGGTTGAAAACCCAATTGTTTCTCGATCCCGAGGTTCGCCAATCCCTTCCCGTCCGTATATTGCGCACTGATCCAGATCTCGCCCTAGAGAATCGGCAATTACTTCGCCAAGACGGACCGCGGTTCCGGATGGAGAATCCACCTTATGGCGATGGTGTGTTTCAATAATTTCTATGTCAGACTCATCAGCCAATATTGGCGCCATTTGTTTTAACAGGTGCAGACACAGCGTAATGCCAACACTGGTATTAGGCGCCAAGATAACAGGAATATCCAACGCAGCATCTGAGATAATCTTCTTTTGCTCAGCGGAAAACCCAGTGGTTCCGATCACGACGGGTTTCTTTTTCTCGCGCGCTATTTCCAGGTTCGCCAAACATGGATCGATGAGCGTGAAATCTATCAAGACATCAAAGTCAGACTCACTCAAAGACTCCTCTATCGGAATTCCAACACTTCCTATGCCAGCCACTTCACCTGCGTCAGCGCCAATCAGAGAACTACCAGGACGCTGAACAGCGCAAGACAGAATCATGTCTTCAGTTGCATGAATAGCTTGAACTAGGGTGCGCCCCATCCGGCCGGTGACGCCAGTAATGGCTAAATTTAAAGCAGACATAAATAAAAGTTGAAAGTAAGAGTGAATTGAACTTAGTAAAGGAGGGTTTTATCTAAAAACGTCTTTTATCTTCCCGAACATGCCCTCGTCTTGCGAGGGAGTCTTAAATTTTTTCTGTGCAATCGCTTCAGGGGAAACCAAAAGCTCCAGCTCCTTACAGGCATTCATCATTCCATAGACGACAGCACGGCTTTCGCCGGTTTTTTGCATTAAGCTGTAGGCTGTCTCGGGCCCAACAAACAACATTGTGGTCAATTTCAATAGTGAATTGTCGAGTTCAAGCAGCTCAAAATGAGGCCAAGACATCAGCATAAATTCTTGCGAATCTGTGGCATCAGAATCCAACCGCTCATTATTACAAACCAATGTATTGATCCAAATTAACCGTTCGATCGGGTACGCTTTAAAGTCAGCACCAGGCTTCCAATCCGATGCAATGTCGACACCGGTAAGCTCAGAATTACGCAATATTTTAATCCACTTTCCAGGCTCCATTGTGGAATAGACTTTACGTTCACCAGGGCGAATAAAAAATAAAGTCTGCGCTCCAGCGATCACTTCTTGCTCTGTCATCCAAAGATCAGCCGTCAGTTCAATAGCAGCTCCTTTAGCGATTTTTTCTCGAACAACTTTTCGCTCTTTCGCGCCCAATTCTGGCATCTCGAGCTGAGAAGGGGTTTCAACCGACTGCGATCTAAACTCTTCGAATTCAGAATCACTCATATCCCAACGCTCTAGTGAATTCGTTTCAATTACCAGAACACTGTTGTTATTATTACTTTCATCATCCGTAACCAGGACAACCGCCTTTGGCAGTTCAGACTCTTGTTCGTTAAACCCTTTAACGTCATCCGCTACTTTTTCATAATCACTGTTTGTAAAACTGTGATAATCGATGCTCATCTTATCTAACGAAAAGTTGTAATCAGACGCATCACTAAAACTTCGAGAAATCTCCTCATCATCATCCAGTTCGGAGTCTTCATCACCCTCCTCACCAATCTCAAGGGCAAACTTAGTAGGAAGCACTCTTTGTTCTTCTAAGAGCTCACCCCCTACTCCATCAAAACTAACGTGAGACAAACCCTCTTTAAAATCACTCCACTGAACAGGCCTCAGTACGTAATTCTCGCCGGCGAGGTTTGGGTCATCACCGACCTTTATGGACGGAATGGCCGGCATCTTTTTCTCTTCTTCAGTCAATTCATAGCCAGCATCGACAATCATGATGTCGGCGGCGTCTAGGGGAACATCAGGGTCCTGTACTACCTCAATGTCGTAGCTCAAATCATTTTTGGCTAAATTCAAAAATGACTTAAACAAAATCTGTTCTTTCTTCTGAATTCCCTTGAAGATAATTTTTTTAGTTTCGGCGGTCACGTTATAGTCTTTCTAATCGTTAATTTGCATACCCTTAAGCTGATGTTGAGTCAGTCTCACTTTTCCCTACCAATTCTAGCAAGCTAATTTCCTTAATCATCGAAAACTCTCCCACTCTCCACAATTTGGGCAATACCAATATAGAGATTTTGTATCAAACCCGCACCCGGTACAAGTATACTCAATCTTCTTACTTTTTGCTCGATTCAACAGCTCTTTTAATAGCTCAGACTTACTTCGATCAGAGACCAATCGCGAGACCACGGCATGATGCAAATGATTTGCCACCGGCCCACTCAATCCTTCCCCTTCCACTCGCCTTAAAATATGGAGCTCAGCGGCCTCGGAACCAAACACATCAACAAGCGCTTCATACCATAGCTTAAAATCCTGCCCATGCTTGGGTATGGACTTCATTGTCAATAGGTGCTGCTCTAATCCCTCTCTGTCACCCTCTTCCTGATAACATTTAATCACTTTCCCTGAGACCAACTGCAGAGAGGTTGCATTCTCGGATCTCAACTTGCTCCAACGGTTAATCGCTTCAGCGAAATCACCCTGCTGATAAGCCAACTCTCCCCGCAGTAGAATTGTTCTAGCGTTCCCTTTAACTTGCTTCTCTGAAGCCTGTAGCATATTCAATGCGACCGAGTAATCTAGGTTCTCAATCGCAATGTCAGCCAACTCACAATAGTAATGAGCGATTTGCTTTAAATGCTGGCTACGCTGGCTGGGGCGATGCTCTTTAAGGATGTCGATCGCTTGCTGCCATTCTCGTTCCTGCTGATATATATTGCACAAACCGTTAATTGCAGCCGTATGGTGATTTTCAGATGACTTAAGCTCGTCGAACAAACCTTCTGCGCGATCAAGCCAACCCGCCTTGTAGTAATCTTGAGCAAGCTCATAGATTGCCTCGAAGCGCTGCCTCTCCGTCAAATTTGGCCTAGCAATTAGATTTTGATGTAGCCGTGTAGCTCGGTCTACCTGACCTTTTCGACGAAATAACCCACCCAAGGCCAAGTGCAATTCTACGGTTTCACTGTCTACTTCAAGTGCCTTAATGAAAGCCTCGATAGCTTTATCTGTCTCTTCATTAAGAAGGAAATTTAATCCTTTGAAATAATCCTTATTGACCTTGGACTTCTTTGTGAAGCCAAAACGCCGATACAACCAACGCATACCCAACGCACCCAAACAAAAGGCCAGCGCGAAGGCCGGCCAAGTCCAGTTCCATTGATCAAGTAGGTTCAACTAAAACCCTTTTGCATCTATGCGTCTACAGAGTCCGTGGAAGCGGCCCTCAATCCCTCGACTTCTTTCTCAACTTTATTGAGCTTTCTTTTCGCACGCCCAGTCTTAAATTTCTGACCAATCAAAGAAAAACCCACCAGAGCCGCTCCTGTAAACAAACCGGATACAAAGGTACACAAAATCAACGTGGCCAATTTCATCGACCACTCAATACCGAAATAGTATTTCACGGCTATCGCGCCAGGATTCTGCACATTTACAGAAATGGCAAAAATGGTGAAAATAACAATGATTACTATGGCGAAAATGAGTTTCATGGATTTCTAGTGGTTTTGTAATATCAATTAGGTTGGCATTCTAAAATACTTCGACTTTTAGGTTGAGCATTATTTACTATGATGCCCTTAAACGCGCTACGAGTTAATCGAATCGACTCGCTCTTTAAGTTCTTTGCCGGGTTTAAAATGTGGTGAAAACTTATCTTCCACTTCAACAGACTCACCCGTGCGCGGGTTTCGACCCGTGCGTGCCGGCCGATAATGAAGGGAAAAGCTCCCGAAGCCGCGTATTTCGATTCGTTCGCCCTCTTCAAAAGCATCGCCCATTCGGTCAAGCACGGTCTTAACCGCAAGTTCAACGTCTCTTCGATCTAGGTGCGGTTGTTTTTCCACTAACGCCTCGATCAACTCAGAGCGCGTTATTGTAGATGTTTTACTCATAGATAACCCTATATTTCATATGCTATTACGTGATTGCGGCACGACTCCTTTAACAATAAAACCCCTTCGCGCGCCCAACTTACCCAACAGAATGACCCCTGTTGTAATTCATTAATTTAGTATAGAGACGGTTTCGCCTTTCTTCAACACCAATACATGCAAAAAGTAAGCTAAGTTACTGATATTATTCCATTAATGTCTAGTAATATGGCTTTAACAACACATTTGACCAGTAATAAATAAAAAAGCCGCCGCGACCAAGCATGGCTGCGGCGGCTCATTAAAGCCTAAATGACAATAATGGTCTTACTTATTTAGCTGCTCTTTGAGCTTCTCAGCAAGTAAACTATTTCCTGATTCCTCAGTGCCACGAGCATATTCTTGAATCGCTTCACTCTCATGTTGTGCTTCAAGTGCTTTGATTGACAGTGAAATCCGGCGAGTCTTACGATCAATCGCAGTTACTTTAGATTCAACCGTGTCACCAACTGCGTATAGCGCAGAAGCATCAGCAACGTGATCACGGGAAATCTCCGCAGCACGCAAATAACCTTCTACACCAGCGGCGACTTCAATCGTCAGCCCTCGAGCATCCGCTTCAGTCACCTTACCGTTCACAACAGCGCCTTTACCGTTGGCTGCCACAAAATCAGAGAATGGATCACCTGATACCTGCTTAACGCCAAGAGAAATTCGCTCACGATCAGAATCAACCGCTAAAACAACGGCTTCTAATTCATCGCCTTTTGAATAGTTACGAATGACTTCTTCACCGTCTTCATTCCAAGACAAATCACTTAAGTGAATAAGACCATCAATGTTACCTTCCAAACCGATGAACACACCAAAATCGGTGATTGATTTGATTCGACCAGTAACTTTATCGCCCTTCTTATGTGTAGCAGCAAAGCTATCCCATGGGTTAGCACGACACTGTTTCATACCCAATGATATACGACGACGCTCTGGGTCAATTTCAAGAACAATAACTTCAACTTCATCATTTACTTGACATACTTTGCTCGGATGAATGTTCTTGTTAGTCCAATCCATTTCTGAAACGTGAACTAAACCTTCAACACCGT
Organism: Arenicella sp. 4NH20-0111; assembly: GCF_040366405.1. Taxonomy (NCBI): domain Bacteria; kingdom Pseudomonadati; phylum Pseudomonadota; class Gammaproteobacteria; order Arenicellales; family Arenicellaceae; genus Arenicella; species Arenicella sp. 4NH20-0111. The sequence goes on along the minus strand of NZ_BAABWF010000005.1, from coordinate 186,970 downwards.
CTTCCAATTCAACAAAGGCACCATAGTCAGTAATGTTTGTTACTTTACCGTAGTGACGAGTATCAACCATGAAGCGACGTGCTAGATCTTTCCATGGGTCATCACCCATTTGTTTGATACCTAGAGAAACACGGGCTTTTTCTTTGTCGAACTTAAGAACTTTAGCTTCGATATCTTGACCAACTTCCAAGATTTCAGATGGGTGCTTAACGCGCTTCCAAGCCATATCAGTGATATGTAGAAGTCCGTCGATACCACCCAAGTTGATGAAAGCACCGTAATCAGTAAGGTTCTTAACGATACCTTTAACGATTTGGCCTTCTTCAATGGTTTTAAGCAGTTCTTCACGCTCAGCACCAAGTTCGTTCTCAACCACAGCGCGGCGAGAAACAACAACATTGTTGCGAGCTTTGTCTATCTTGATAACTTTCAACTCAAGGTCGCGGTTTTCAAGATAAGCAGAATCTTTAACAGGACGCACGTCTACCAATGAACCTGGTAGGAAGGCGCGAACATTTTGCAATGAAACGGTGAAACCACCTTTTACTTTGCCTGTGATCTGACCAACCACAATGTCTTCGTTTTCATGTGCTTTTTCTAGCTCAGCCCAAACACGAACACGTCGCGCTTTATCATGGGAAAGCTTAGTGCGGCCATAGCCGTCTTCAACACTCTCAATTGCGACTTCAACGAGGTCGCCGATATGAACGTCGTACTCACCTTCTGTTTTTGCAAATTGAGATAGTGGGATTTCAGCCTCAGATTTAAGGCCTGCTGTAACCATAACGTAATCACCGTCTACAGAAACAACTTCAGCTTTGATAACCTCACCGACGGTCATGACGGTGTCTTTTAGGCTCTCTTCAAACATTTCAGCGAAAGATTCGCTCATAATTTATACCTTTTAAGTGTCTCTCATCATGCTGTTCCTAATGAACTACGGAAAATGAGACGCACTATTTAAACTCGCACCCGGTCCGACAGGGGAAAGCGTTAATCTATAAGATCCATAATTCGTGTAACGACTTCGTCAATAGAAAGATCAGAAGTATCCAGTATCGTTGCACCATCCGCTGGCTTCAGCGGAGACTCTTCACGACTGGAATCTCGGACGTCACGCGATTGAATCGACTCTAACAGGCGCGCGAGATTAACATCGAAGCCTTTAGATTTCAATTGATCATAACGTCTTTTTGCCCTTATTTCTGCACTGGCTGTCAAATAGACCTTAAAATCAGCATCAGGGAAGACGGTAGTCCCCATATCCCTTCCATCTGCAACCAAACCAGGCGATTTACGACAGCGACGCTGCATCTGCAAAAGCGCTGCGCGCACCTGGACTATCGGCGCAATTTCACTCGCCAGTTGACCTGCCTCGTCGGTTCGGAGCGCATCCGTAATAATCTCACCGTTTATTTCTATCTGGGCCGAATCATTCGATTGTATGTGGCACACAAGCTCCATTGAATCCGCAAGCTGAACTAATGACACGATGTCATCAGATCGCACACCCTCTGATTTAGCCAACCATGCCAAACCACGATAAATCGCGCCACTATCAAGATAATGCCATTCTAGCGTAGCCGCAATTTTCTGACCTATCGTTCCCTTGCCGGAACCACTTGGGCCATCCAAAGCTAAAACTGGCACGCTCATCAGTTCACACGGCCTCGATCGACAACCCTGCCTCAGAGGCTAGGTCGACAAAATTAGGGAAAGAGGTAGCCACGGTTTCAGCACCATTAATGACAACACTATTAGAGGATACTCCGCCGGCAATGGCAAAAGACATCGCGATTCTGTGATCGTGGTGACTTTGCACCTCTCCTCCCTCAATAACACCACCAGTCACGACCATGCCATCGCGTCGTTCCTCTACCTCAACGCCTACGCTTCTCAGCCCTTCAACCATCACAGCTATCCGATCAGATTCCTTCGCCCTGAGCTCTTCAGCACCAGAAACAGTCGTCACACCCTCAGCGCACGCTGCTGCGATACAAATAACGGGAAACTCGTCTATCGCTAATGGCACCAAATTTGGATCTATATCACAACCTTTAAGCCCCACGTACGTCACCTTAATGTCGGCGACAGGCTCTCCTCCAACAGCCCTGACATTGAGAAGCTTTATGTCAGCCCCCATGGCTTTTAGAATATCGATAACTCCCGTTCTGGTTGGGTTTATGCACACGTGCTCTAGTGTGATTTGTGAATCTGGCACAATTGAAGCCGCCACCATAAAAAACGCCGCAGACGAAATATCAGACGGTATGTCTATATCGGTAGCGGTTAGACTACCGCCGCCCCTCAACCTAATTGTGCTGGACTTTTCATTATTTTTCTCAGTCTCGCATTCATAACCGTATGCTTTGAGCATTCTTTCAGTGTGATCACGAGTTGGCGCGGGCTCAGTCACACTCGTTTCTCCGTCTGCGTAAAGACCAGCCAATAGAACGGCAGATTTGACCTGCGCACTTGCCATTGGCAGCTTATAATCTATTGGCTCTAAGGATTCGACCCCGCGTATATGTATAGGAGGACAGCCATCCTCATCAGTAGCACAGCGCGCGCCCATGGAGGTCAGAGGCACCGTTACTCGTCGCATAGGCCGACTGGAGAGAGACTCATCTCCAACCAGCTTAGAAGCAAAATTTTGAGCAGCCAGAATGCCGCACATCAACCTCATGGCAGTGCCAGAATTCCCCATATCCAAGTCGGATTCTGGCGCACTCAGCCCACGCATGCCCACTCCTTCTATAGTTAACTTACCATTATCAGGACCCTGGGCCTCTACTCCCATTGCACGAAACGCTGCTAACGTGGCTAGCACGTCTTCGCCTTCTAACAAGCCCGTGATATTACTTGTACCTGTCGCAAGAGAAGAAAACATCACCGATCTGTGCGACATCGATTTGTCGCCCGGAACTCTGATTGATCCGCGCAGTCCCTTGCTAGCTTTATTCGTGCTAAGTTTTAAACTCATTCTACTCTTAAATATTAGTTAAATAATTATCTATACGCGGCTAAAACGGAGTTAGGTCTTAGCCATTACTTCAGCTTTTTTCAATAAACCTTGATCGCGAGCTGCTTTCGCATTACCAAAGTAATTCAATATAGCAGTTTGATCCATATTGGCAACGTCATCACTGATTTTGTCGATCTGCGATCGAAAGCCTTTTAGGGCCTCTAAAACTTCATCTCGATTGGTAATACATATATCACGCCACATCTCAGCATCACTTGATGCTATACGAGTGAAATCATAAAATCCCGCCGCTGCCATATCGAACAACCGCTCTCTGTCCTGCTGCTCATTCAAAAAGTTAACTAAACTAAATGCAATAACGTGTGGCAAGTGGCTGGTTTTAGCAAAAATTGCATCGTGCTCTTGCAAACTCATATGCAAGACTCGTGCGCCTAACTCCTGCCACATTAATGCAATACGCCCGCTCAACAAACTGGAAACTTCTTCAGTGTCAGTGATGATAACGTGCTTATCATTAAACAAACCAAGCTTAGATGCAGCAACCCCCGAATTTTCTCCACCAGCAATCGGGTGCGCGAAGACGAACTTATCGAGCAAAGAGGGAACCTCTTGCTTAACCCTAGAATAAAGATCGGTTTTAACGCTGCCAACGTCAGTCAATATCGTATTTTCGTCAATACCTTTGGCTATTTCCTCAAGTATCGGCAGCATCGCTTGCATGGGAGTCGCCAGTACGATTAATTCAGCATCAAGGCACCCCTCACGGAGAGATTGAACCGCGTCAACAATCCCGGAGTCGATTGCTTCTTGAGCTGTAGCCTCCGATCTACAAACGCCAACGATCTGCGTTGCTAATCGTTTTTGCCTTAAGTCTTTTGCTAACGAACCGCCAAGCAATCCTGTGCCGATTATGGTTACTTTTTTAAACATGCAACTACAACACGCCAACCGGGTAAGACCCTATCAATTTAAAATAAGCTGACTTAGACTCTAGCTCATCAAGCGCCTGACTCACCTTTGACTCATTTACATGACCAATCAAGTCAATGAAAAACACATATTCCCAATTTGTCTGCCTGGACGGACGAGATTCTATCCGACTCATGTCGACACCCGCGTCGTACAGAGGCTTTAACAACTCAAAGAGGCTTCCTACCTTGTTTGGTGCCGACACCATGATGGTGGTTTTATCTTCCCCACTTTCTGCGTAACTGTCGTTACCAATAATCAGAAACCGCGTCGTGTTATTACGTTCATCCTCTATGCCAGAGGCCAATATCGGAATGTTATAAAGTCGAGCCGCCATATCACTCGCTATCGCGGCCACTGAGTTGTCTTTAGAAGCAATAATTGCCGCTTCAGCGTTACTACTCGCATTACATATTTCTGCTTCAGGTAAATAACGTTCAAGCCATTTACGGCATTGCGCCAAAGCCTGTGGATGAGCGTAGACTTTTTGAACACTCGGCAACCCATCCGCGTGACTCAGTAACTGATGGCTTATTGGCAACTGAACTTCACCACACACCTTTAACTCAGAAGAGGAAAAGCAATCGAGAGTGTGAGTGATTACTCCTTCGGTGGAATTCTCAACCGGCACAACGCCAAACTGAGCTTTGCGCTGCTCGACCACCCGAAAAACATCACTGATGGTTTTCACATCTACGGACTGAACAGCGTTACCAAAATGCTTTAGCACCGCCGCTTGAGTATAAGTACCTTCAGGCCCCAGATAAGCAACGGTTAAAGGCATTTCAGCGGCCAGCGAAATCGACATAATCTCTCGCATTAAGCGAACCATATCGTCGTCGCCAACCAAACCATCGAGCTCTTCGCGCAACTTACTATTGCGCTCGCGTACGCGCCGTAATACCTGAGCTTCACGTTCAGGGCGATAAAAGGACGCATCAGCATCAACCGCTGTTTTCGCCCGCGCAATCTCGCCTGCGACCAACACTCGATTTTGAATCAAGCGCTGAATTTCCTGATCACAAGCATCAATCTGTTCACGCAACTTCAGTAATTCAGCGGAGTCTTTTTGGATTTTATCGCTCATTCGATTTCAACAATGATATAGATCAACTAATCTTGTATGGCGCGGGCTATCATAACCCCGTCCAGCTGCTTAATAGTACTGACAACACGTTGAGGGATCTCGGTATCCGAGTCCACAATAGTGTAAGCAATTTCACCTCTAGATTGATTGATCATGTCATGTATATTCAAGCCCGCCTCAGCCATAATCGTGGAAATTTGACCAACCATATTTGGCACATTGGCGTTACAAACAACCAACCTGTGAGCGGTTCCGCGAGGCATAGAAACGTTAGGAAAGTTCACCGAATTTTTGATATTGCCATTCTCCAGATAATCTTTAACCTGTTCGGCAACCATGATGGCACAGTTGTCTTCGGCTTCACCAGTGGATGCGCCAAGATGCGGCAACCCAATTACTTTTGGAGTCTTCTTAGTACGATTATTAGGGAAATCGGTAACATAAGCACCCAATTTTCCAACATCCAATGCGTCACAAATCGCCTCATCATTAGTAATCCCACCTCGAGCCAGATTTATTATGACCGCGGTTGATTTCATTTTACCGACATTGTCCGCGTTTATTAAGTCTCTTGTAGCATCAATTAATGGGACGTGAACCGTGAGGAAGTCAACCTTAGCTAACATTTCCTCTACGCTATTTGCTCTAGAAATTTTAGACGACAACTGCCAAGCGCCATCAACGGTTAAACCGGGATCAAAGCCAACAACGTGCATGCCTAAGTCGATACAGGTATTCGCCACCATTCGACCAATTGCCCCTAAACCAACTACGCCGATAGTGCGCCCAGGTACTTCAAAGCCCCCGTATTTTTTCTTGCCAGCCTCAACGAGCTTAGACAGCTCCGCATCTTCTCCTTCCAGAGCTTCAGTGTACTTTACGGCTTCAGTGATATTTCTAGCAGCGATAAAGATTGACGCAATAACGAGCTCCTTCACCGCGTTCGCGTTGGCGCCGGGCGCGTTAAATACCGGCACTCCAGCATCGCTCATCTTATCCAAAGGAATATTATTGACACCCGCTCCGGCTCTACCCACAGCCTTTAAGGACTTGGGAATCTCCATCTCATGCATTTTGTAAGAGCGCAAAATAATCGCGTCAGGTGAATCAACATCGTCCGCGACGGAATAAGAATCAGCAGGCAATTTAGCCAAACCAATAGGCGAAATATTATTAAGAGTTTGAATTTTGTACATAATAGATACCGAATACGGTTATTGGTTCGCGGATTTAAAAGAATCCATAAAATCGATCAGAGCGTCGATAGCGTCTAAACCAAGAGCATTGTAAATACTGGCACGCATGCCACCCACCGATCGATGCCCTTTGAGGGCATGCAACCCAGCCGCGTGAGACTGCTCTAAAAAGGCTGCATCCAACCCACTATCAGCCAAGATAAATGGCACATTCATCCAAGATCTATTCGCCACCGCAACTGGGTTAGTATAAAAGCCGTCACTCGCATCTATATATCCGTAAAGCTTCTCGGCTTTTTCACGATTAATACTGGCCATTGCTTCGACCCCACCGTTTGCTTTCAACCAAGCAAAAACCTTACCCGCTAAATACCACGCAAACGTGGGAGGGGTATTGTTCATACTGTCACTGTCGGCCATTACCTTATAGTCCATCAAGCGCGGCGCATCATCGGGGAAATTACCCACCAAATCATCTCGAACAATCACAATTGTGATTCCAGCCGGGCCAATATTCTTCTGCGCGCCCGCGTAGATCACGCCGTATTTAGATACATCAATAGGCCTAGATAGAATAGTGGATGAAAGGTCTGCACAGATGGGTTTTTCTGTATCTGGCAACCAATCAAACTCAACACCAGCGATTGTTTCATTGGGCGTGATATGAACGTAAGCGGCATCATCGCTCAGAGTCCAGTCAGAAACATCCGGCACATGCTTGTAGCCCTCCTCTGAGGTATCGCACACTGTATTTACCTCAACAAAACGCTTTGCATCGGCGATTGCTTTTTTACTCCAGTGGCCTGTGTGGGCATAATCAGCCTTACCACCCAAAAACCTTAAGTTTAAAGGGATCGCTGAAAATTGAGATGTGGCCCCACCTTGTAGAAAAAGCACTTTGTAGTTATCCGGAATGCCCATCAAATCGCGCAGATCTTGTTCCGCCTTGGCAGCCGCCGCCATGAACGGTTTTCCACGATGTGATACTTCCATGACTGATGCTCCCGCACCATTCCATTCAAGCATCTCAGTTTGCACTTCTTTTAATACGGCTTCAGGTAGTGCCGCGGGTCCGGCACTGAAATTAAAAATACGACTCATGATAAGTCCTCGAAAAGTTTAGAATTTTTTCTTCGATCAGACTCAGAATCGCTTAACGGCCAAAAGAGTGACTCAAGTACAAGATTGACTAGCCACGGCAAAGCATTTAATTCAGGCTTCATTCGAAATGTGGAGGGGGTGCCTAAAAACTTAGTACGCACCCAGTTTGAATTGTTTGGGTGCGCTATTTTACACAAGCCTTAATAAAATCCCTATCTATTTCGGCTTGTTTTAATGATTTGCGAATATTAACGAAATCTATTCGTCCAGCAACAACTGTAAAATGACTGACATTATAGACTTAGCAGAGTTCGATTCAGGCTCTGGATCTGGTGTGGGGTCAGTTTCAGGGTCCGGATCAGGATCTGCCTCTTGATCTGGGCTGGGCATAGATAAGGCTGGTGTATTTTCAGCGAAATACTCATGGCTATCAGCGTTCTGCACTGCTCTGCTGGGATTAGTTCTCGCCAAAGACCTAGCACCAGACTGGCCATACACGTGATCATCAGTACCACCAAGCACATTGAAATGGCTCAGCTCATGAATGATTGTACCCGCTTTTGAGTCAGTACCAGTTTGAGGCGCACTCCAAAACGCTTGCCCCAAATAAACATCGTAAGGTTGGCTGGGGTACACATAAGCGAATGCACTCGCAGAATCATCACAAATAAATGTCAATACCCGTCCGCTAACAGCAGAATAAATACGATTAAAGTGGTCTTGCACAGTATTCCACCGTGCTTCGGTATATGCACCAAACCACTCCGCATAACGCTGAGCTTCAACACGCTTTCCCACAGGGGTGTTTTGCAGATCATCCCTTGCTCGTCTCGCGATGCTCTCAGCGGAACCTAGGGCAGAGTTTATCAGACTAGCGCGCGCAGAAGAGCAACTTTGCACAACAGGCGTTTGTTTAAACTGGACTGGTCGATCTTGCTTTAAGGTAAAAGAAACGACTTTATTCGCAAGATCTCCTGACTTATTAAGGGCACCCCTAGCGTCAATTTCATATAACCCCTTGTAATCTATATCGTACCCCGTCAAGACATCAACAACAGCATTGACGACCTCGCCAGGAGCCATATAGAAATAATCTTTTTCACGGGGTAGAGGGCGCTTATAGACACGCCCAGTATACGGAAGCTCCAAGCCTTTATGCTGAACTTCTAACATGTCCGAATCAATTCGCCCACCAAGCACTGTCTCCCAACGTAATATCTTCACGACTCGATCAGAGGTATTCGTGTAAGAAACATTTATCAAAATTCTATCGGACACTTCAAACTCAGAAACATCTTGCGAAACAGAAACCTTGATTCCAGAGGGCAGCGAGGCCAGAGCGCTGGTAAATGTAAGCGCCAACAGGCAAAAAACTATCGGTAGAGACAACAATAAACGTATATTCTTTTTCATGTGATTTCTTCTATTTTTCTGATGCCGCTATACGCACTCAATTGCGCCATCCAAACGCCTGCACTACAATAATGTAGCCACAGATTCGCATCCAACCGGCTACTCGCAGGCCGCCATACCTTTCGAAGCTTTAAAGGTTGTAGAGACAATATTCTCTTCGCCAGCGGACTTTGGATCCAGCCTACTCAAATCATAGCCAACAAAGTAAGTTTTATCAGCACAAAAACGGTAAGTTTTTGTAAGATCAAGCTGAGCTTCGCCCGACTCTCCGGGCTTAACCGTTAGGTAGTCAGCCGCCGTTGGCGCCACTCTTTTCATCACTAGCCCCAGGTACTCCATTTGCTCACCACTCCCGACCTCATAGACCTGAAGGAATCGCCCAGCAATTCGCGAATCAAAAGGTGTATTCCAAGGCAAGAAAACAAATGGCTCTGAGCCTTTATTTTCCACTCTAGCATTCAGCGTCACCACGCCAGATGTCAAATCATCGGAATCTATACTTAAATCCAACTCAATTTCTGAACTACTCATTCCCATTACAAGCCCCGCGACACCCACCAAAGCTAAAAAAGGCAAGAAAACCTTGATCATAAAACCCTCGCGCGGCGACTACTCCGCCACATCTGCTTCAGACTCATCATCCGATTCATCTTCGGATTCCGCTACTTTTTCGACGCTGATCAATTGTTCACCTTTCGAAACACCGATCACCTTCACACCCTGCGTATTTCTACCGACGACTGATACTTCAGCCACGCGAGTACGGACCAAGGTGCCGCCGTTAGTAATGAGCATAGCCTCATCGTCTTCTTCAACCAAAATAGCGCCAACGGCATTGCCGTTACGCTCGCTGGTTTGGATAGAAATAACACCCTGTCCGCCACGCCCTTGAGCGTTGTATTCAGATAGGGACGTCCTCTTACCAAAGCCGTTTTCGGTCAGCGTTAAAACGGCCGAATCCTGATCGTCTGAATTACAAATAATCATGGCATTAACAGAATGCCCCTCGGGCAACTTAATTCCTCTAACGCCGCGTGCGGTTCTACCCATCTTCCGAACGTCATCTTCAGGAAAACGAATAGCTTTACCTGATGTCGTAAACAGCATTACTTCTTGATTACCATCGGTAAGACCCACACCAACGAGCTCATTACCTTCGACCAAGTCAAGCGCTATAATTCCGTTGGCTCGCGGACGTGAAAAATCCATTAAAGAAGTCTTTTTCACAGTACCATCACTGGTCGCCATAAATACGTGATGCCCTTCGGTGTACTCCTTAACGGGCAATATCGCTGTAATATGCTCATCAGAATCAAGCGGCAACAAATTTACAATCGGCTTCCCGCGCGCATTTCGCCCAGCTTGTGGTAACTCATACACCTTGAGCCAATAAACCTGCCCTTTATCCGAAAAACACAAAATCGTATCGTGAGTGTTCGCCACAAACATACGTTCGACGAAATCTTTATCTTTAGTTTTTGTGGCACTTTTTCCCTTGCCGCCACGCCTTTGAGCTCTGTAATCACTCAAAGGTTGAGACTTGGCATACCCTTCATGCGACAGAGTCACCACCAAATCTTCTTCAGCGATCATATCTTCCAATGTCAGGTCAAGCTTGTTCTGCAGAATTTCGGTTCTACGTTCATCACCATACTCTTCTCGAATAGCAATCAACTCTTCTCGAATAACTTCCATTAGACGATCAACGTTCTCTAGAATATTAATGTATTCGGCTATCTTTTGAAGAACCTCTCCGTACTCCTCTCGAATTTTATCTTGTTCAAGACCAGTTAAGCGGTGAAGCTTTAAATCCAGAATAGCCTGCGCTTGTTTTTCCGACAGCAAATAACTGTCACCATGCAAGCCTAATTCTGGATCCAAGCCAATCGGCTTACAAGAAACGTCTCCCGCTCGGGAGATCATGTCGGCAACCACTCCGGGAGCCCAAGTTTTCTCAAGCAACTTTTCCTTCGCTTCCGATGGACTGGCTGAGTTCTTGATCAACTCAATCATTGGATCTATATTGCTTAGAGCAATTGCCAGCCCCTCTAGAGTGTGTGCCCTTGCGCGCGCCTTTCTCAGGTTATAGATGGTGCGCCTAGTCACCACCTCGCGTCGATGCTTAATGAACTCCTGAATCAGTTCTCGAAGATTAAACAGTCTTGGCTGATTATCAATCAAAGCCACGGTATTAATACCAAACACCGTTTGCAATTGAGTTTGCTGGAACAATTTATTCAAAATAACTTCAGCAACTTCACCGCGGCGAACCGCGATAAACATTCTCATTCCGCTTTTATCGGACTCGTCGCGAAGTTCAGTAATACCATCTATTTTCTTTGTTTTAACCAGCTCAGCTATTTTCTCAAGCAATCTGGCCTTATTGACCATGTAGGGAAGCTCAGTCACGATAATTGACTGCCTGCCATTCGACTCATTTGTCTCTATGTGAGTACGAGCGCGCATGTAAATTTTTCCACGGCCAGTCTGATAGGCATCCTTGATGCCCTTTGCGCCGTTAATAAAGCCGGAAGTAGGAAAATCCGGGCCAGGAATGTGCTCCATCAGTTCATCGATCGATATGTCTTCATTATCAATCATGGCAACACAGCCGTTAATCACTTCAGTCAAGTTATGCGGAGGTATGTTTGTTGCCATCCCCACCGCAATGCCCGACGAACCATTCACCAGAAGCGCGGGTATTCTCGTAGGCATGACAGTAGGCTGCAGCTCACTCTCATCGTAATTGGGAGTGAAATCTACTGTTTCTTTATCTAGATCCGCGAGAATTTCATGCGCAATTTTCTCTAAACGTATTTCTGTATAACGCATTGCAGCGGGAGAATCACCGTCAACGGAACCAAAGTTACCTTGGCCATCAACCAACGGGTATCGCATAGAAAAATCTTGCGCCAAACGAACAATCGTATCGTAGACAGCAGTATCTCCGTGAGGGTGATATTTACCAATCACGTCGCCGACGATACGAGCTGACTTCTTATAGGGTTTATTAAAGTCGTTATTGAGTTGCGACATCGCAAATAAAGCGCGTCTATGCACGGGCTTTAAGCCATCACGAACGTCAGGGAGAGCTCGTCCCACGATAACGCTCATGGCGTAATCTAAATAGGATTGGCGCATCTCCTGCTCTAAATTAGCAGGGATAGTTTCTTTGGCAAATTGGTCGGTCATTTAAATAATAAACTCTTTTTTAGGCTCTGATAATTCTACCAGCATCCATGGTGAATCAAAGATATATCACACCACTTTACGGTAGATTTCTAGAAAGCTTACTCGCTTGATGGGCTGGTAAAATGTTACTTGGCTCTCACAACGCTAAATACAAAAAAAGCCGATGCGACAAATATCACATCGACTTTCTGAAGTGCATGCGGCTTTCTGCGCCAACACAAGGAGGGCGAAACCCGCCACAACTCGATATTTCGTTCTAGGTAGGACTAGTCACGATAACGTAAGTTGGTGTAGTGTAATCGGCCGTATTTTGGCTGCAAGTAGATAGACTAGAATCAGCAAGGCGAACCAAAAGGTCTGCTCCACTAGCTTGCGCAGTCAATACCAAAGCAGCTTCAGTGTTGTCTCTAGCACAGAAGAACTTCTCAGAACCATCATTTAGGTTATATGCCAATTTTCCATCACAACGGATATCCCATTTCAATGAAAATTTAACAGTACCAGCACAGTTTGCAGCAGCAAAAGCGTTTCCGCTCAATGCTAAAGCTGACATTACAGTAGCGGCAGAAACCACTAATTTTCTTTTCAACATTTGTTAAAGCTCCGGGTTTTATTTTAATAAGCTGAGCAAAGTATATATCAAAATTCACTCAAGGCAAAACAACAATCGCCGAGTTTTAGCAAATTTAATATCCATCCATTTGACTTTCCAAGATTTCAGCCACATCTTTGTATTCTTGTTTAAGCTCAGGAGCAGGCTTAGGTGAAGCCGCCCTACCCTCGACAATTTCTATGGCCTCTTTAACTTGAGGGCTAAATTCGGGGTCGGTAGGGAAAAACTCTTCGCCAGCATAACTCTCTTCACTAGACTCGGTCGTAATCAGCTCACCAACATCCTCTGTGGAAGGAGCTTCCTCCAGAACTTCAGGCTCGATCATCTCGACAACTTTAACAGTAGATACTTGAGAATCAACTGACTTATCTAAATCATTGACAGAAGAGTCTAGCTGCTGACTTTTTTTCGACGTAGAATCACTATCCTCGACCCGATCACAACCAGCAAGAATCGATACAATCAACACAACAAAGAACCATTTTTTATTCATTTACACAATTTCTTAAATCCACTAATTTGATCGCAATTAGAGCACAAATTGAATAAAAAAGAGCTATCAAGGCTCAAAATAAATATTGTTTAATTTTGAAATGGGCCACCAATAAACGTTGAGCCCTCCAAGCGCAACTCAAGCATTTCGACTGCTACGCAACGCTCAATAGACAGTTTCAGCAACAATCAATATACTCCCCTGCTCAAGCCTCCTATTTGAATAGCACCCTCTCAACTTTCAACACGAGCAGAATAAATTAGTTCACGAAAAATGAATATGAACACTCAAAACACCCAATTCGGCAATAATCTGACTTTAGTGGTATTTATCGCCGGCCTGATGGTAGGGTTCTTTGGCTTTTTCGACCGATTCCCTCTGTTCAATGATGAAATCATTAACACCTATAAAGCAAGCCTTGGGTTAACCTTTGATTACGCGATGCGTCCTCTGACCTATTGGATAAACGCCCTGGCCTACGATTATCTCGGCCCTTCACCAAAGAGCCTGTTAATTGCTTCAGTATTTTTATTCGCTTTTTGTTCTCTAGCACTATTTTCTAGCGCCAACCGCGAGTTTGGATCAATAGTTGGACTAATTGCCGCCATACTATTTTTGACGAATGATCAGATGCTGACGTCAGGAATAAGGGCTATGCCACACATCCACTCAGCTGCGTTTACATCTTTCGCATTGCTTGCATTATCAAACGTATGGTCAAGCAAATCGCTTCCAGCCACTTACATTTTTGGTCTGCTACTTGGATTGTTGATAGTTTTAGCGGTGGCGACTCACCCAACGGTTGCGGGCTTCAGTCTAAGTGTCTTCTTTTGGGCATTTGCAGGTCTATTTCTTAGAAATACTTGGTTAAGACCGCTTTACCCCTCCAATATCCCCACAACCACTTTAGTTCTAGTCGTTGCAGCTACAGTTTTATCATTTTTCATACTAAATGCCAGCTATGCTTCTTCGACCACAAACGAAGGCAAAGACTTCATCGATAGCATGGCCAGAGCATTTGAACGGTCTGATGAATCTCGTTATGACAACTATAAAGGTGAATGGAATTGGTATTTAACATTCCTATGGAACAACTATGCCCCACAAGCAGTCATCGTCGGATTAGGCTTAGTGCTGCTGCCTGTCCTGTTATTTAAGAACCGAACTTGTTCAAACCAGGCTCTCGTAAATAAAACTGGATTTGCTGTTTTGATTAGCTTGCTCTGCACTGCGTTTCTAATTTCTCTTTCCCTATCGTCCTGGAAACTAGCGCGCGTATTAATTGCTTTTCAACCCATATTCATACTCGCAACCGCCTGCACAATCGGGGTTTGCATTGAATATTGCCGCTCTCATCTCTCGACTAGACTAGTTTCAATAGGGTGTACACTCTTAGTATTGTGCCTAGCCGTATTTTCCTCTTTCAGCGCAACAAATAACTTGAACACCGCTTTGAATTCTAAGAGAGATGTGTACTACAGACCTTTTGAACTTATAAATTCCCTTCCGGTCGAAAGAATTACAGTTATCACAAATAATAAACACCAACTACTGGCTTTGACTCGCTATATTAAAATCTCTAAAAAGGAGATCAATATTATCAAAGCCGAGAAAGGCTTGAATATGGAGTGGGTTAGCGACACGCTCAATTCGATACAAGCCAGCGGATCAAACTACTCTTTCATAGACACCGCAATACTAGACTCAGAAATATCCTTTAACGGCCAACTCACTCCGGTCTGGAGCGTGCTAGAAAATTTAGGTGCCCAAAGAATTTACAATTCTTTAAATCGATCAGAGTTATGGCTAATTAAGAACAGAACCATCGAGCCAGCTCAAGCCCAACGAATAGCAACGAAGATCAAAACGGTAAACAGTCGCTTGATTGGGCTTTTAGGCACTCCGTCAGAAGTGAACGCTGCAACAACGAGCGAATATAAACGATTCACGAGCATAGTTAGGAAAGTTCCATACTCTTTACCTATTACAAACAGGACACCTAAGCAAAACCACTACTACATAAATAGAAATCACATTAATCTTTTGATTACACCGACCCATCATCCAAATGAAAACTTAGGCGCAAAGGTACGTAGTTTTACTTCAACACTTGAACGCAATGGCTGGTCCGAACTCAGCCTCGATGACGAATCGGGCTTCAAAATCTGGAGACGTTAAAACCATCATCAAAGAGTAAGAATATGTAGGTTTTTAATAAGATAATGAATAAACTCCAGCACCTATTCGGGGCATTATTTTAAAGCTAAAATAATGCCCCGCGCGGACGCTTAAAGTCAAGAAGACTTAGATAACCTAACTACTAATGTTGAGAAATTGAAATGAAACCAGACACTCAAAAAGAAATTAGCTCTGATTCAAAAGAAGGGTTTGATCCTAAGTACTTCTCAAATCTTTTTGATAAAGAATCAAAAAATTTTTGGTTTAAGGCAAGAAACGAAATAATCCAATATTGCATGCTTGATGCAAACCCGGAAATGAAAGAATATCTAGAGGTTGGATGTGGGACCGGCTTTGTTCTTTCTGGCATCGAGCAAACTTACTCAAGTGCCAACCTTACTGCAACTGAGTATTATAAAGAAGGATTGGAGTACGCTAGCCACCGAGTTCCAAGCGCGAAGTTCCGACAAATGGATGGGCGAGATATGCCATTCATAAATAAATTCGACATGATAGGAATGTTCGATGTTTTAGAGCATATAGAAGAGGACGAAGCTGTCCTGGCTCAAGCCTACTCAGCTTTACAAGCTGGAGGCCACATCGTTCTAACGGTCCCACAGCACCAATGGCTTTGGAGCCACTCTGACGACTACGCGTATCACCGAAGAAGGTACGCGACAAAAGAGCTAGATCAAAAACTCATTGACGCGGGGTTCCGCATTCATCGGTCATCATCATTTGTAACATTCTTAATGCCACTTCTTATCGTTTCTAGAGTAATATCAAAACTAAAACCTCGAGAATCTTACGACCCCTCCTCTGAGCTACAAATACCGGAAACCTTAAATCACATCCTCTACAGGGTTCTGCAATTTGAAAAGTGGCTCATTAAGAAAGGAATGAACCTACCCTTCGGAGGATCGAGAGTAGTTGTCGCGAAGAAGTAAACTCAGAGAGCGGCACAAACCAAACCTTACTCCGTGCCGCGAACGACAAACACAAATAATCTCAAGCAAATGAATGTGAAGCCAGCAACGATCAGTATCGCCACCCCCTGCACTACCTGATGAGAATAACCCCATTGCCCAGTGCCATACCAAAGCAACAAATAGTTGATCAAATACCCTAAAAAATAGATAAAAGCAAACTGAAGTAGTGTCTTCCTTGAGCTGCGAATATCTTGAAAAACAAACTTTTTATTACCAATAAAACTCAATATAGTGCCAATCAAATACATTAACGACATAGTCAAAATTGGACTTACACCAAAGTAAGTAATCAGCAAATAAATGATATACCCAATCGCGCTCGTCGCGAGCCCAACGACACCAAATCTAACCACGGTTAGTAATTCCTGATAATTTATCATCGAAATACTAAAGTGCAGGGTGTCTCGCTATGCCAAACCCAGTTTTTCCGTAGGCAGACCCATTAAAGAACATTATGTACTCACCTTCGTGCTCTATTACATAAGGGTATTCGACCATTTCTGAGTCCCAGCCATTCTCTCCAACAGATAACGACAGTTTCGGAAAGGACCACTCTTTACCATCACTACTCTTTGAATACCCTATTCGATAGGTTGAGCCTGAACCCGACCTATAACTAAACCACATATGAAACACGCTCTCCGAGTCGATGATTACCGTTGGTCGTGAAAAGGCCTGTGCAACCCCGAGCTCAAAGGGTATCGCGACCCCTTTTTTAACCCAAGAATTCCCATCAAGGGACTCTGCATACTTAATCACATGAAGCATTTCGCCATTACCTGCGTCCCAGCTAACAGTTGAGCCATACCACATCCTATATAAGCCTTCATGCTCCATAACCCAGGGATAAGACAAACTTATTGGGTCCTCCTCATCTAACGCCATATAGGGCTTCGATCCATCAAAACTCAAAGTATGATCTTGATTCAACCTCAATCTTCCTACTTGCCCAAACCAATGCTCATCATTTTCAACCCTCCACCCCATATAGAGAATATATGAATTACCATTAACTTTATAGATATTACCTATGCTGATTCCATGAGAAAAAAAATCATCTTCTTCCCCATGCTCCACGAAAGGCTCACTCACGCTTTTTAGAATTTCTAAAGTCGAGATATCAACATCAACCGCAGCGACAGATGAACGGTTAAATTCATCTCTGCCACTGTAAAACACTCTGAAGACATTTCCGGATATCTTTACAGGCAATGGATTTGCAGAGTGTGACATATTTTTAGGATGACCACCTGAATTCAAAAACACCAATCCATGTTTCACCCAATTCGAAAAATCCATCTCTAGATCCGCTTCAAATCAGTACTTTTCCTGCCCGAGGGAGGTGTAGCTTTTCCAATCAATAAACTGGCCTCATCGCATGATTTGAGCATTAAAACTCCTGCACCGACCACAGACAGATCTCCGACATCAATATGATCTCTTAACGTAGCATTTACGCCAATGAAACACTGCCTTCCAACGTTAACGCCACCAGAAACAACAACATGAGATGCTATGAAAGTATGAGCTCCAATTGTAGAATGGTGTCCAATATGGTTCCCACTCCATAAGGTAACATTATCACCTATCCTAACAAATGGTTGAATCGTATTGTCCTCTAGCAAAAAACAATTTTCACCGATCGCACCGTCGTTTAATACTGTAGCATGACTACTAATATATGAAGCAAGCGTGTATCCCATTTCCTTAGCTGCTGTAAACTTATCCTTTCTAATTTTATTAAGTTGTGAATAACTGAGAGCGATAAACATATCATGTTGTTCGGGCGAATACTTTGCAACTACTTGGTCGAACGGCACCGCTGGAAGCCCACAGATAATCTCTGAATCAAGGTATTCGGCGTCTAGAGTAAACGCAACAACTTCATAATCACTATCATTATCAAAATAATACTTTGCCAATTCAGCCATATCGGCCGAGCCAAAAATAACTAATTTTCTAGACATTACTTACGCACCAAAATTGTAAATTCATATAAACCGTAATCGTGTATCAAAGCCACTTCCTTAGACAGCTCATTCTTACAAAACTTAAATACCTCACATGGATCAGCATAAAACAGATAGTCTTTCATCCTGTCTTCATCAGAAAAAGAGGTTAAACAATTAAAGGAGATTCCTCTATCTGCTCTTCGAAACATGCCAGAGATAGTTTGATAAAAATAATCTTGCCACTCATCAGCTTTTTCTTCTAAACGAACATTAAAAATCCCACTCGCCACCGCGTAATCGACGTCATTATCAATTTCCTTAGAGCATGTTATTTGCGCTCGCCCTCTGCCAATATTACTACGTGCCGCATCGCACATTTTGCTGGATACATCGTAACCAAAATAGTCGAACTGATGACCAAATTCCGATTTTAGGAAGTCATAATATGCTCCGTAACCACACCCTAAATCTGCAATTTTGAACACTTCGTCGACTAAAACATCACTTTCAATAATTTTTGAAAGCTGCTGAAATCTAACCGTCTGGCTCTCCACACCATTCCAATCCACACCTTTGGCCGTGGCTCCAAATTCCTCAATTCTATTTGTATAATATTTCGCAACACTGGATATTAATTTTTCAGTCATATTCGGCTAGGCTAGTTTGTGATATTCGAACTCATATAGAGACATTAATAGGGCAATAGGTACTCCAGAATAAGGCCCTACTCTGCTTTTGAGACATACTTCTTTTTAATTATCGTTCGAGGCCTCATTTTTACCTCGGAAAAGATTTTCGCAATATAGATACCCTGAACTCCCATCAAAGCAATGATAATGCCTCCCAACAACCAAATTGAGACTACGACAGTAGTAAAACCGTCAATAGGCCTCGACAAGAAAAGGTAATTTATAATCAACCAAGCAACGAACAACATACTGCACAGGCTAATGGTAAGACCTAGATAGATTGTGTAATATAGAGGCTTACTACTGAATGAGGTGATCGCGTTTACTAAGTGACCTAATTTACCAGAGAAAGAGTATGTCGTTTCACTTGTCGCTAATTTCACTACCTCTAATGCCTCTTGATCAAAGCCAGTGGATATCCAGAGACCTCCTATATTCAATTCGCGTTCACTATTTAATAGTAGCGCCTCCACGTAACGCCGAGACATTAAACGCGCCGTCACGATATTATCTGGCTGATCTACTTCAGTGAGGAGTCGAAAAATTCGATAAAAAATCGCGCCTGCAATTTTAGACAACCCTGAGTCGCGCCTATCTTTTTGAACACCGTAAACCACATCAAGATTTGCTTTGGATTTTCTATTGAAAAATTCTACGAGCCATTCAGGCTCTTCCTCCAGATCACTGTCTATCAAGAAAACCTCTTCGCCAACCGCATGTGCGAGCCCCGTCATCATTGCTTCGTGGTGACCAAAATTTCTCGACAAATCAATAACTTTAACATTGGGATATTTATAATGTAGCTCTAGAGCCTTCTCTAAGCTGGCATCTGGTGATCCATCATTTACAAAAATAATTTCATAGTTATCACCAACGACTTCTTTGGCCACAACACTGCTACGTTCGTAAAATTCATAAACATACTCTTCAGATCGAAAGAGTGTTGTAACAATAGATAACTTCATTACTTGACGTACTTCATATATTTTTTAGAACCCAACCCAGCGTTAAACAACAAATCTAGAATTGAGAGAAAGTGATCAAAATCGCCCCAAAGTTGAGGATACTCAGGGTAACCAGAGTAGTCGGCCCATTCCACTTCTACGCCAAATGAATCAAAGACATCAATACTCATGTAATCCTTTGCAGCTGGACCTGAAATGTAATGTGTCGCTTCAACATCTCGACAAAGCCCTGCCAATCGTTCACTCTTACCATCAACTAATTCGAAATCTGATGAGCTTAAAAGTTCCGTCTCTATCCCTAGGTAATCACAAATACCCCCTACTAATCGATGGTTTATGGTCGATAAAGAGCCTTCAACGCTTTTGAGGTAGAGAGGCTCTAACCATTCCTTGATCTCACTATAGAACTCAGCCTTCCTATAATTGCGGTCGATTTGAGTCCAATGATCTAGATTCCAATTAGAGTCAGAAATTTCAACTTCGTTAATTTTTTGATGATATCTACCTTTGACGTTAACAGGGATAGATAACCATTGAGATCCATTTGGAGTTTTAATTTTGTTTCTATTGCGCCAATCTCTTTTAGTGTACTGCATATCATCAAAGAAGATAAATGTATCCACGCTTGCTATTAAATCAAAATATCCTTTCCACGGAATATAATTTGATTGAAGTATTGCAACTTTTTTAGTCATTTTTTTGGTAAAAGGTTATTTGAGTTATAGCTCTGACACCCATTATAAATCATGCCTTAGTAGACGCGAATAGCTAATTCAACAACAGCTATTTTCTAGAAAGACGCAGCATTGTAAACTTTATTTATGAGCAGAAGTCAAAGCCTCCCCCAGCACCTCAATCACTCGTCGTTGATCTTCCTCGCTCAACCCAATCCACAAAGGTAGCCTCAACAACCGAGAAGATAAGTCATTCGTTTTATCAAGCGCCCCACTAGATGCTCCAAAAGCCTCCCCGGCAGGCGATGAATGCAAAGGAACATAGTGAAAGACCACACCGATTCCTTGCTCGGTCATAAAAGCTAGGACCTTATCTCTCATCTTGGAGCTATCAAGCAAGATGTAATACATATGGGCATTATGCTCACAACCTAAAGGGACATAGGGTCTTCGTAAGAATCCACTGTCTTCATAGCACTTAATATTTTCATGGTAGAACTCCCACATACTAAGACGCTTGGAAGTTATGGTTCTCTCTTCGATGAGTTGCGCGAAAAGAAATGCTGCCGTGAGCTCTCCAGGCAGAAAGGAGGAGCCTTCGCTTCGCCATGTATATTTATCAACTAGGCCCTGCATAAACCTACTTCTATCCGTGCCTTTTTCTCGAATAATTTCAGCACTCTCGATCAAGTTTTCATCATTCACTAATAAAGCACCACCTTCTCCGGAAATCACATTTTTAGTTTCGTGAAAACTCAATGTTCCCATACTACCAATACTGCCCAATGGTCTGCCCTTATAGCTTGCGCCAATTCCTTGAGCGGCATCTTCGACGACGGACAAACCGTTTAAATTTGCAAGCTCCATAATAGTATCCATTTCACAGGATACCCCAGCATAATGCACAGGAACGATTGCCTTAGTTTTACTGGTAATAGCTTCAGCGATTAGATTTTCATCGATATTCAGCGTGTCTTCCCGAATATCTACGAATACTGGCTTCGCTCCTCTCAGCACAAAAGCATTTGCAGTCGAAACAAAAGTGTATGACGGCATAATAACTTCGTCACCCTCTGAAAGATCGAGCAACAGCGCTGACATCTCTAGTGCAGCTGTACACGAATGAGTTAAAAGTGCTTTTTTACAACTGATCGACTCCTCCAGCCATAGATGCGACTTTTTAGTGAAAGGCCCATCTCCGGCCAAGCAACCGTTAAAATGAGCCTGTGATATATAGAACAATTCCTTACCCGTCATGTAAGGTTTATTAAAAGGGATATTTTTTTGCATAAGGGTTTACTGTTGAAAGACAAGTCTAAGATTGTTAGGACTAAACTTAATTTCCTAATAGCTCACTGATTCCAATGTCTTTAGAGACGTTTTCGAGAATACTTCTGTCAACGATCATCTCTATCGGAACAGAAAATAGGTTAGACTGCACAAACCCGTACTTAAAACTCTGTGTATCCTCACATGCTCGATGAAAGTTCCTAAAGCTTTCACTGTAGAACTTTCTGTTCCCAGTGGTCCCTCGAAAAATATTATTTTGCGAAACCGATAAGTTTTGTAGGCTATACCTAGCGAACAGGTATGGCTTGGGAGACTTAATGATTTTCTTACTTCTAGTTTCTATACGACTAAACAGTTCGCTATCCGCTCCATACCGAACGGTATGCCAGTAGCCAAACTCGGCTAACATTTTTGACCGTTCGAAAAACAAGGAGGACGGATTTTTTCTCAAGAAATTCCCCTTCATATCTGAAATTATTTTTAAATCATCAGTAATTCTAAGCATCTTACTCTCAACTGCGAATGCATCATGCTTGACTAAAAGATCTAGATGGGAAGCTATTCTATCCGGATGAGAAAGGTCATCAGCGTCGTTGATCGTAAAAAACTTCCCTCTTGCTAGATGTAATGCAATATTACGACTGACGTAAGGGCCCGAGTTCATAGATTTTCTAACCAGCCTCACTCGGCTATCGTTCTTCGCGATTTCTTCAACGATCTCACACGTTCCATCTTCACTAAAGTCGTCTACCACGATAATTTCTATATTATTGTATGTTTGATTTAATAGCGACTCTAAACTTGCAACTATAGTCTCCTCGGCATTATATGAAGGCATCCCTATAGTGACGAGCCCTTGATCTTTCATTTCCGTGGTAGTGGATTCAAAACGAATAGACAAAAAGTTTCCGTCTTTGATATCTCTAATTTGCGAGACATCAAACACAGAGAGGTACTGATTCATTCTCTCTTTCCATGTGCCTGAATCCGCTTTATAAAGATTTGCCAACACTAAGTTCTTATCTATAGACTCATCCACACCCCGCTCAAGTAAATCCGAATATGAGTCTAGAATTAACTTTCTGCCGCCATATTTTTCACTTTCCGTCTGACTTAGCAGGGTCACATCAGACATATCTAACAGTTGAGTCTTAATCCCTTCACTAATAATTCGAGTCTCTTGATCATTCACGTCGCTTCCGTCCAGATGCCGATAGGCGGTGAGGTAACTCAAAAACCTTCTTCGTGTGGAAATCGTCCAGTCTTTCGAAAAATAGACATCTCTAAATAAATCGAACCAAAAACTGTCAGTAATAACCCTACTAGATTTGAAAAAACTCAATGCAAACGAATATCTGAGAGAATCACCTTCAACAAATGTCTTAAGGTCATGAACATTGATTTCAGACAAATCAGCTTCACTATAGTTTGCCAGCGTCCTAAAAACATCCTTGAAGTGTCGATCTAACTGGACTTTGGAATGATTTGAAACCATCAAAAACCGCCCTAAACACTCTACAGATAAGGCATGGACTGTAGAAACCTGCCATCCCAAGCTTGCAAACTTGTCAATAAACACGATTTGTACAAATCGATTTTTAAGTACTCTTTCATCAACCTCAATCAACAACATAAATAGTTGATCGATGTTAGTCACACTTGAAACCAAATTCACCACAAAAGAAACACGATTCGGCTTAAAGAAGCTGAGCCATTTGGCCTGTACAACCCTCTTTGCAATTCTTTTTATAGCCAATTTCACAACTCACATCTCCGTAAAAGAACTATCCTTCTTAAATCTAGCATACAATTTCCTGACCTTTTATTGACAAACCTATAATCAACAACGGATATTTTCCCACTCACCACATTCCAAACAGGCGTTTAATAAGCTTTTTAACTTTAGCCCGAAATTGATTAAATGCAGCATGAACAGACAACAAAAGGTAAAACAGAGGCCAACTCAGCTTAACCCGTTGCACACGCTCAAGACTAGTAGACCGCTCGGCTTCTAGCAATCTATCAAATTCAGCTTCAGTCACGTTTCATCTCCTTGACAAACCTTTGATAGCTAGGCAATACATCATCAATAGGCCCAAACTCTCTGATTCCTCCATCATGAAGCCAAATCAGTTCATTAGTCCACTCTCGTAACAATGATTCAGAGTGACTAGCTAGCATAATTAGCCTAGCTTCCTCTAACATATTCTTATTATTTTCTGACTGACTGGAGGTTGCAGCATAATCACCTAAAACAACCCATTCATCAAAGAGAAAAACATCTCCGTCAATTAAGTCAATCATGACTCTACTTAAGCGTGATTTCATACCTGCGGAGTAAGTAGACACCGGCATATTAAAATAATCACCCAACCTAGATACCTTTTGAGCATGTTGAACAAACTCAACTAGGCTCATTGGCGGGCGCTTACATCCATGATACTTCAAAATTGCATTGGCACGTCCCGTTAATGATGGAGTCAATCCGCCAGCTAAAGACAGCACACTGGCAATATTACCTTCAACATGAACTTCACCTTGACTCGCCGTTAGTCCTCCAGCTATTAGCTTTAGAAGAGTAGACTTTCCCGTACCGTTAATACCTACTAAGCCTATCCTCTGCCCTTCTTTCAAATCTAGTGAGATATCTCTTAAAACAGAAATCTCTCGTAAAAACAGCCCCGATATTCCTTTGACAGATTGACTAACACCGCCCTTCAATGCACCGAACATTCCTTTGGGCAAATAGTATGAGACACTCACATTATCTAATTTAACGACGGACATTATTGAATATTCTTTAAGTAAGAGGGTTGAAGCTTGTATAGGCTGAAGCATAAAACAACTAGTGCTAGATTGATTAACACCACGGTATTAAACGCAAGCATTACATCCATATTAATCTCACCGCCCAATGAATAACGCATAAGTTCTAGAAAATACGTAATTGGATTGTAGCTATAAAAATGAGCTCTTGCTCCACTAAGACTGGCCCCAAATCCCCAAAATATTGGAGACGAAAAAAACAAGATTCTCGTCAAATTACTTATAAGCCTTTTAAAATCAGGAAAATAAAGGGTAATTGTCGATGTAAGATAGCTAACCAGAAAGGACGTCAAAAACAAAAGAATCAAGCTGATAACAAAAAGGCCTAGTCGGTGCCATTCATAAACCAAACCGGCTATAAAAACAAAAGACAATGTAAAAAGATTTAGTAGATAAACATAAACTCTATCGACCAACGCTTGCAAAAATACATCTCCAATACTAGTGCCAGGTGAGTTCAAGTCATTTCGTTTGTTTCTAAAAACATCACAATGTGCGTTTAATGTATCGGCAATAAATCCCCAAGTAATATACCCAACGCCAATATAAGCTGCGTACTCGGTCAACTTGATCGAATCATTAGAGCTAAAAATTAGAGTCAACACCGCTATTAGAAATAAGCTAGAGAGGGGTATCCAAAAAATACCAATCATCGAGTCAGCATATTTCGATTTATAGGTTAGGTGGCTCAACAAAAAGTAGCGTTTTAAATCAAGCAAATTCATTCTGCGACCTCGACTATCTGCTGGACTCGGTTATCCCATTGATTGCTGGCTGTGTACATACCAATATTTTTTTGAATTTCAGAATAATCATCAAGAGCCTTATTCGACTCGAAAAAGCCCACTAATTCACTGACGTTAGCTGAAATTGCCCAACCCAACCCGTATTTTGTAACAATATTACCAACCGCTGTCCCCTTAAAACACAACACGGGCCATCCACGCTCAAGATAGGAATAGAATTTCAAAGGAACAGCAATCGATATATAGTCTATAGGCTCCATCACCAAAAGGCCAACTGGACAAACTCCCTGTACGGAGTAAGGTAGAGGTCCATGATGTATATTTAATTCTGCATTGGCAATCAGTGCTCGATACTTTGCGTCGAGCACTCTCAAATCTCCCTTACGCATATAAAACAACGTATTAATTGAGCACGTTGATTGTATGATAGAAATGAGTAAGCGATGTAGCTTGTAAAATGGCCCGACTCCACCAGCGTAGACATAACATATAGACTGATCGTCATTGATTGCCCCAATTGATTTCGTCGCACAAGCCGGAGGTAAAATTAGACTCTTATTTGCATTCAACTTATCTCTGGTTGCTATATCAAGTCTAGAAAAAAGTGCGGCGCGAAACTCACCGGAAGGAAAAGCTATAGTCACGCAATAGTTAGCCAGCAAATTTAGCAGCTTCTTTTTTCGATATCGCGCAAGATGGACCGTTGTCGCAGACCTTGTCGATACTACATAATCATCCCAAAATTCATGCGCATCAGGCAGATAATAGACTACAGGGGTATTTTGAGACTGTGCTGTCTGCAAAACACTTTTTAATTCTCTAATTCGACGAGTAAACGAGCTCAACATAGAACTAGTTCCTTCGATGTATACGAGCTTGGGACGAGATACTTCGAATACGCCTTCAATCATCTTCTTGTAGTTACCATTAACTACTTGTCCAGCACAAATCTCTTGCAGGTTATAACTCTTCATCAATGAGTTCCTAAAGCCCGCGATGCGAATTTCACGGGCTCGCGTAAGATTGATGTCCGCTATTCTCGGCTCAGTATGCATAAAGATCGCATTTTCTCGACCTGAATCTAGATGGAAATCAACTACTCCCGCTTGCTTACCCGATAGACCATCAAGTGCACACTCCATATGGTCCATACATTTTGACCAAGCAAAGCATTGTGAGAAGCTCTTGGCATCTATAAGGTTATAGCCAGGCCCTTCATCTAATACACTTTTGATCTCTTCCAGATAGTCTCTCGGGTCCATGCTTGAGACGACCCGCCCATACTTCCCTCCTTGTGACAGCTCGTTGAAACCGCCGGCATTACTACATATAACGGGGACTTCCTGAGCAAAACATTCAAGCAAAGAGACGCCAAATGACTCGCTACGCGACGGAAAGACAGCTAGATCGGCATTCCCTAATAGGCAAATAACTTCTTTCTCTGTTTGGTAACCGACAAACTTTACTAGATCTTCAATGTGGTTAGACTTGACAGTCTCTTTAAATGAGCGAGCGTCTACTCCTTCACCACAAATAATGACGCCAGTGTTACTAGCCCTAAAATAGTCAGGATCCTCGATTATTGCAGAGATTAATATATCGATTCCGTAAACTGACTTAAGCCATTTGGTACATAGTATAAAACGATCAAATGTTCTAGCTATCTTGAGAGCCTCATGAGGCTCCCGATCGTAAGAGTGGCTTTTCCCAACTACTTCGAAAAATGCATCATTAGGACCATATGGCGTCAGCACCATTTTTGAACTAGTCAATCTGCGTGTATGCGTTCTAAGAAACTCAGACGTTGAAAAAATGAGGTCTGCGCTGTCTAAAGATTTACTAATCTTATCCAAATATGCGTTTTTATAGGAGTTGATTAAGATATCAGATCCCCAAACGGAAGTAACTTTTTTTGCGTATGTAAAAACTTTCTTAGTCAACAAACCATAGCTCGAGGCATACACAAACCAAACGATATCAGCTCTAGAAAAAAACAAAAAGAAGTTTAGTTTCAATATTAACCAAACTTTTCGAGCACGCTTATTAACAGGCCATTTATCCTTTAGACTAACCCCGCTAGAATACTGTTGTGGAGAAGACTCAGTTAAAGCGGATTCCTCGCTAAACACCGTCACTTGATGTCCGCGCGCGACCAAACTATCAGCTATTTTTCTAATGTGTACCGAATGTGCACTCCCAACTATTACGATTCTCATCTTAATCCAAACTCTTTCATACAACGCTTGGCCGCTTGATTTTCTAGCTTTTCAACAGAAACTTTCCCGCTTGATTCGATAACTCGGAACGTATTCAACATACTCCAATCCCCCTTAACACTTAAAACAGTATATTCAGTATCAATAACCTTTAACTTTTGAGGGCTTCTATCAAGCACAGTCGCTAGCCCCCTGTGATCAAGCCCCGAATCCAATTGTCGATCAAACAAACGCCAATCAATTTCATCTAAAAAGAACCGACTATACATCCTACCTGCACCCAACACTTGTTTTGTAGACGAGTTTTTATATTTAACTCTGTATACATTTTCAGCCTGATTCACTATATGCCAATGATTAGGAGCACACAGGTCTAAATCAGAATATTGCAAGAACGAAGATTCACACTGAGAAAGGTAGTCCTCAGAAACAACATCATCTGAACCACATACCAGTAGATGGTTAGGGTTAAGCTCTTTTGCATAGTTAACGGCTTGTTGCCATTTATTGCCGAGAGGTTTATTAGGACAAAGAATGATATGAATCCAAGCCCTCTCCCCAATTGAGTTCTCTAAGAGACTAGCCTCGTTGCGATCCGAGAGACATATCACTAGCTGAATGGAGCCTTCCGGTTTTCGTTCTTCTATCGCCGAAAACTGCGTAATTACCTGCTCCAAGATAGCTAACCTGTCGTGAGCCGCAATGACGATAGTCAAATCGCATCGCTTTGGCCAACATTTCTCAGTAAAACCTGCCCACTTTTGGTAGGTTCGGAAGTACCTAACGTAGCCGACGGCTCTCTTCACATTGATTTTAATTCGCTCGATGCTTAAATTCAAAACTAATGCCTCTTTCGAGCTTACGTTTACGAAACTACAATTGACGTTGCATAGAAACAAGCCAAAACATTAGTCAAACGCAAAATCGCTATTCTATTTTACGCTCGAACCAAGTTAGGCGCGTCAGCACTAATAAGTCCCCTTGAATCGACAACTAGTGTGGCGTTATCCAACAATGAATAATCTACATTGTCGTGATCCGTTGCGATCAAAACGCAATCAAAAGCCTGAATTGTATTTTCATTAAAATCGACACTATCTAGATCTAAATCATGGTTGCGCATCTTTGGTAACGAGGGAACATAAGGATCAAAGTAATCAACCTGTGCGCCTAGAGCAATAAGAGATTCCATAATTTCGACACTTGGGGACTCCCTCATATCATCAACATTCTTTTTATATGCTGCCCCCATTACCAGAATCTTAGACCCTTTGACCGACATAGCTTGATCATTGAGTCCATCAACAATCTTAGAAATCACGTAAGAAGGCATAGAAGTATTAACTTCACCGGCAAGCTCAATAAATCGAGTATGTAAACCGAACTCTCTTGCCTTCCATGTAAGATAAAAAGGATCAATAGGAATACAGTGCCCTCCTAGGCCAGGCCCAGGATAAAAAGCTTTATAACCAAAAGGTTTTGTTGCTGCGGCATCAATAACCTCGAAAATATCAATCCCCATTTTGTCAGCAACCACCTTTAGTTCATTAACTAGAGCAATATTAACCGCACGATAAGTGTTCTCCAGTATTTTTGTCATCTCAGCCGCCTTTGTAGAACTAACGGGAACAACCTGCTCGATTATCTGACTGTAAAACACCCGCCCCACTTCCAAGCAAGCTTCGGTTGTACCGCCACACACCTTTGGAATGGTGTGTGTGTTAAAGTCTGGATTCCCAGGATCTTCTCTTTCGGGCGAATAGACTAGAAAAAAGTCATCTCCAATTTTAAGGCCTTTACTTTGAATTCTTGGTAGAAGTTCCTCTTCCGTTGTACCTGGGTAAGTTGTGCTTTCCAAAGACAACATTTGCCCGGGTTTTAGGTGAGGGAGAAGTGTTTCAAGCGAACCTGTGACGAAACTTAAATCGGGCTCTCGATATTTATTTAACGGGGTAGGCACACATAAAATAATAACGTCAGCTGTGGTGACAGCTGAAAAATCAGTGGTTACTTCGCTAAACCCAGTATTTATTGCTGAAAAAATATCATCAACATCTATGTGCTTGATATACTTCCTCCCTTGCTGAAGCGCCTCAACTTTGCTTTCATCTATATCAAGACCAAGAGTCTTTAGGCCAACCTCATTCAAACGCTTTATTAAAGGCAGGCCAACATAACCTAAGCCAACCACACCGATAACGGCTTCCTTTCTTTGAATCTTTTCAATCAGACTATTTTTCATTTCATTTCACTAAACTAATACGCAATGCGTAAATAAATCACCATCAAAACACAAAAAGCCAATATAAATCGCTAAATAGAGCTCAAAATTTGAGCTACTCTATCTGCAAACTCCGGTTCGACGTATGGATGCATCGGCAAACTAAATATACGCTTAGAGGCCCTTTCAGACTCAGGCATATCGCCCTCTCCATACCCTAAATAATCAAAAGCTTTTGATAAATGGCAGGGTATTCTATAGTAAACCACTGATGGAATACCCTCTTTTTTAAGTGCTTCCTGCATTTCGTTTCGACGGTCTGAAAGAACTGAGTACTGTGCCCACACACTCTGATAAGAAGCTGGAACGAAAGGGGTTTCAACAATTTCGCTAAGCGCATTCGTATAACGAGAAGCAACTTCTTGACGTAAGGCTATTTCTTGAGGAAAGATGGCCAATTTTGGCAGCATTATAGCGGCCTGCATGGTGTCAAACCGAGCATTCAAACCGATTCTCACATTGTCATACTTATCACTGCCTTGACCATGAACTCGAATGGACCTCATTTTAGCGGCCAAGTCGTCATCACTGGTAAAGACCGCCCCACCATCGCCATAACACCCAAGAGGCTTGGCTGGGAAAAAACTAGTGGAAGAAATATCACCGAGAGAACCTGAAACTCGCCCTTTGTAAAGCCCACCAAACCCTTGCGCAGTATCCTCAAGCACAAATAAGTCATGTTCTTCGGCAACAGCATCAATAGCATCAAAGTCCGGCGCCAAACCAAACAAGTTCACAGGAATGATTCCGCGAGCCTTCAGTTTTCCTTCTTTATTTACCCTAGAAACTTCTTTAGCCAACTGATCAGGGTCAATATTAAACGTCTTGGGGTCAATATCCACGAAAACAGGAGTGGCTCCCGCAAGGGCTATAACCTCTGCGGTAGCGAAAAAAGTAAATGGCGTCGTGAAAACAGCATCTCCAGGCCCAATGTCATAGGCCATGAGCCCAAGAGACAACGCATCAGTTCCATTCGAACAAGTTATCGCGTGCTTAGCGCCACAAAATTGCGCTAACTTCGCCTCAAATTCAGCGATCTCAGGACCCATAATGTATTTGCCGTGCTCAAGAACTCCTTGAATCCCAGCATTAACGTCCTCTTGAATACGCTCATACTGCGCCTTCAAATCTATAAACGGAACACCCATTTAAACCTCTAAAATTTTATTTTCAGTTTCACTGACGCGATACGTGGCACCACATCGAGAACATTCATTGCTTGCTGGAAGCCTTTCACCACACTTACACATCCAACCAATTTGGGACGCAGGATTGCCCACCATCAAAGCCTGCGATGCTACTGGTTTTGTTACCACAGCACCGGCACCGATAAAAGCGTATTCGCCAATCTCGTTACCACAAACAATGGTTGCGTTTGCCCCAATTGTTGCGCCCTTTCTGACTGGAGTTGGTAAATACTCATTCTTTCTAGAAACATGACTTCTTGGGGTGAATACGTTGGTAAATACCATGCTCGGCCCACAAAAAACATCGTCCTCAAGCTCTACACCCTCATAGATCGATACGTTATTCTGCACTTTACAACCATTTCCAATTTTGACATTAGCACCGATGACAACGTTTTGACCGATATTGCAATTATCGCCTAGTCGAGTTCCGGATATAATATGACTGAAATGCCAAATCTTCGTATTTTTGCCGATTTCGACACCATCATCCACGTAAGACGACTCGTGCACGAAGTACTTTTTTTGATCTGAATTCATGCTCGAATTGTAGCCTAAGCATCCATAGCTTGCTGAAGTTTATTGAGCACCTCAAGCACCGCCAAACCCTCCTCACCATTAGTTCGAGGCGGCTCTTTAGAATCGATGCAATCCAGAAAATGCTGGCACTCATCTCGGAGTGGTTCCGCTTGATCCAACACAATGTATTCAGCGTCTGCTTTTTGAGCAACTGGACGCTCTCCCTGCCACTCGACACTATGCTCATACTTAGCCAACTTTTGTTCCCAAAGCAAAGTGTCGTCAAAAACGAACATGGCTTTTTCGCCAACTATCACTAACTTTTGCTCCTTAAACGGATTAAGCCAAGAAACGAATACATGAGCACTAACATTATTGGGAAATTTAAGCAGCCCAACTGCTTGATCCGCAATACTGGGGTTCAAGTGATTTGCGGAATGAGCCTGAACGGATCTCGGCTTCTCACCCACAAGCCCCAGAATCATTGAAATATCATGTGGAGCAAAAGACCATAAGACATTCTCTTCGTTGCGAAGCAGGCCCATATTTAATCTATTGGAGTAGATATATCTTAATTCTCCGAGCTCACCTTGCGTAATAGCCCGTTTAATTTCCAACACCATGGGGTGATACCAAAGCAAGTGCCCCACCATCAGGGTCAACCCTTTTCTGTTCGCCAGCTCAATACATTCTTTGGCATGCCCCTCATCGAGACAGAGAGGCTTTTCCACATAGACGTGCTTTTTCGCTTCAAGCGCCTTAATAATAAGAGCGTGATGGGTCTCGGCTGGGGTTGCAATAGACACAGCGTCGACTTCCGGGTCCGACAACACGTCATCAAAATTTTGATTTACCTTGACATCAGGGTACTGTTCTGAGAACTTCGTCAACACATCAGGCTCGCCATCACAAATTGTGTGCAACACGCCTAAGCTGTTAAAATTTCGAATTAAATTCTTGCCCCAATAACCAGCGCCTACGCATGCAACGTTGACCATTTAATATATCTCCAAAAGTATCAGGAGGAACCCTGAAAATCGTTGGTGAAGGTATCTATTCACCACAAATAAGTCAAGGATAATACCAAGGTAAATCCATCTTAAATAACAACCACGACCACAAACCTGAATCAAACGGATGCCACCCTCTTCCACATCACCTTCGGTTTCAATAGTCATACCCTGCTTCAATGAGCAAGGGTTTATCAAGCCCTGCCTAACCTCCTTGCTAGATGGTGTTTACCCACACGACAAAATCGAGATAATCCTAGTTGACGGGGGCAGCACCGACAACACGCTCAAAGAGGTTGGATCACTAGAAGGCAAACCATTCAATATAACCATTATCCATAACCCCAAAAAGATCACGCCAGCGGCAATGAATATTGGAATTGAGGCCGCGTCAAATGACATTATCATGTGGTGCGGAGCTCATGCCCTTTATGATTCAAACTATGTTTCTATCAGCATTAAGACACTGCTAGAAACCAATTGCGCCTCGGTCGGTGGTGTAATATCACCGATCGCTAAAACCATCACCGGTAACGCCATCGCGGTAGCCACAACACATCAGTTCGGCATCGGCAACGCCAAATATCGCTATTCGACACGAAGGCAATCGGTCGATACCGTTTTCGGAGGGTGCTTCACAAAAACAAGCGTAGAAAAGATTGGTGGCTTCGACGAGAAGTGGATCCGAAATCAAGACTTTGAATTTAACTACCGATTAAGGAAACATATCGGTAAAATCATTTTAGAACCAACAATCCGATGCAACTACTATTGCCGAGAAACGATCCATAGCCTGTCAAAGCAATATTTTCAATACGGTTATTGGCGGTGCAAAACCTCACTTAAGCACCCTGGATCTATGTCATTTCGTCAATTGATACCAGTCGCACTCAACCTAGGGCTCATTGCGTCAGCCATCCTTATTCTGATCGGAGGAAATGCCACTAGCGTTGGCTTTGTTCTGCCCGTCGTTTATATGACTGCGAACTTAGCGGCGTCGGCACACCTAAGTATCAAGAACAAGAGCGCATCACTCATTACTCGCCTGCCCTTTATCTTTCCGAGCATTCACATCAGCTGGGGGGCTGGTTTTTTATTTAGCGCAGCAAGCCATTATTGGGATAAAATTCGAAACACCATTATTGGAAACGGTTAATCTCTTCGAGTAATTAATGGCACTGAATAAAAACATTTTTGGTATTTATCACCCAGCTCACAAGCTGGCGCTACTTGTCTCAGACTCAATACTATTAGCGCTTGCTTTTTCGACCGCCAGCCAACTCCGCCTCAAATCATCAGCAGAATTGCTGAGCTTAGAGTTCTTTGGTATTGGCTTAATCGTCGTATTCAGCCTTTTCGTTGGTGGCGCGTATACGAGCACTCGAATAAATCGTAGACCAAAACTTCCATTAAACACTCTATTTGTGGTGATAGCTTCCACAGTTCCCTCGCTATTGTTCATATACGCATTAGGGCCCGATCATTTTACAGCTCTGTTTGGGCGCGGCGTATTTCCCGTTGCAATGTCATTATTTGGTGTATTTGCCGTCAGCTCAAGGTACGTCTTAAACTACCTTTTTCATGAGCCTCGAGATGCCAAATCGGTCCTACTGCTTGGGCCTAACAAGCTTTCAACGTCATTAATGCATAGCTTAAAAGCCAGCGGCATTGACTACTCGTTTAATCATCAAACCGAAATCTGCGATCAAAGATCGGACATTGGCGGTTTGGGGGCCGTCGTCATTCTTCCTGAGCACAGCCCCACGGAAAATGAACAACGCATCCTACTCAAATATCGACTAAAAGGCCTACCGATATATTCCTTAAGTGATTTTTGCGAGTCGATGCTCTTCTTGGTTCCCGTTCAAGAGATAAATAATGACTGGTTTATCAAGGCTCAAGGGTTCACGATGCTTCACAGCAACATAGCTCTGAGAATAAAAAGAATGCTGGATGTATTTCTCGCGCTTATCTTACTGTCTCTGAGCCTTCCGGTAACATTGATTACCGCGGCTCTGGTAAAAATTTCCTCTCCAGGGCCCATTCTATTCTCACAAACGAGAGTTGGCATGAACGGCGTTTCATTTAAAATTTTTAAATTCAGGACAATGCAAGAAAATGCGGAATCCGAAGGTGCAGTCTGGGCAAAACAAAATGATACTCGCATCACAGCAATCGGTCATTTCTTACGCAAAAGTCGAATTGACGAGTTACC
This sequence comes from Arenicella sp. 4NH20-0111, assembly GCF_040366405.1. Classification (NCBI taxonomy): domain Bacteria; kingdom Pseudomonadati; phylum Pseudomonadota; class Gammaproteobacteria; order Arenicellales; family Arenicellaceae; genus Arenicella; species Arenicella sp. 4NH20-0111. The sequence continues at coordinate 152,183 of NZ_BAABWF010000005.1, read as the reverse complement.
TCAATGCTGGAATATCCTATTAGGAGACATGAGCCTAATTGGTCCCCGCCCCGAAAGACCCGAATTCACATCTAACTTGGCTGTAGATATCCCTTACTATGATTTACGACATGTCGTGAAACCAGGACTAACAGGTTGGGCCCAAGTCTGTTATCCCTATGGCGCGTCCACTGAGGATTCTCTCAAAAAGCTGCAATTCGACCTCTACTATATTAAAAATTATTCGTTAATGCTCGACCTAAACATCCTTTTAAGAACCGTGTTTGTCACCGTTCGCCGCCAAGGCAGGTAGCAATCGTGAACACACTTCTTTTTGGGGTAGCCTATATCGCGTTATTCACGCTTCCAGGCGTTGCTTTGTGTCATTTGGGAAGAAGGCATAAATTCGAGAGTTCACCTCTGGCATTCATTTCTTTATCATACTTGGTCTTCACCCTAATATTCATCCTTGCAAATAGCCTCTCATTTGAATCAAACACACTTATTATTGGCCTCGTCATTGGGTCGCTGGGAAGTACATTCTATCTATTTCGCCAATCTGCTTTCTCCACACAATCGGACTGGGTGGTACCCACCCTCACAGTCATCGGCGCCTCACTTCTCTATCATGCAATATTTGGAAGCTACGCTGAAGTTCCTGCCGATGTTTACGCTCACTTAGAGAGAATTCAGGCGGCTCAAAACGAGGTTAGCAACAACTCGCTGGGGCCAGCCCTACCGTGGACCAAGTTACTGAGGCAAGGCTCAGGAGTCTACTATTTCTATGCAGCCATTATCGCCGAACCATTTCATCTTTCGGGCATGGCCTTATTTGAAGCGTTAGACTTCTTAAATAGAACCTTGTTTCTGCTTGGCGTGTTCTTTTTTTCAAGATTGTTATTTAGTCGATCACCCCATGCCAACAAGGCGTCTTATCTTGCAGTACTGTTCGTTACGCTGCACATGGGTATTAATGTTTTTTCATTCGTTCGTTACTACAGTCTAGCACCGAGTATTTTGGCCCTCCCGCTTTATTTTTACGCCATATCCCTGTTTATCGAAATTGTATCTAAACCAATGCAACAAGCCAGCGTTGCGATCAGATTATTCCTAATTCTTTTACTCGTGATAGCGTGTGCAGCAATCCATGTACAAGAAGCGATGTTTATCGTCACTATCATTGCGACCATGGCAATTGTAATACTGTCGAGTCTACTGCTTCCCATTGAACGACCGTCTCCCTCAACACTGCTTTTATGCGGCGTCATCATGCTGATCGCATTAATTAGTTTTATCTCTATCTACCTCTACTCAGCATCTAACTTAACACGTGCTCCCAACGCGCACTGGCGCCTTTGGGAGTTTGGCGAAGGGTTTTGGTTTTTCCCGCAGTTGACAATACTAAATTTAAAATATCAGTTTATTAGAGTAACCACGATATGGGGTCTACTTGTGTACGTGCTCTTTTTTTTAAATATAAGACGTTACAAGAAAAACTATTTTATTTTGGCTGGCATGCTTAGCCCAATATTCACATTTCTCAATCCATTTTTCGTCGACCTATTCCTGCGTCATTATAATTCAACGACCATCTGGAGAACCTGCTACTTAATTCCACTGCATTTCGTTGCCGCTGATTTATTTTTACATTATCTAAAACAACTCCAAGGTTCCCCTAAAATCAGCACGAAAATTGCTTCGGGGAGCATCCTTTTGTCGCTGGCTATTTTGCTAACGCCAATAGCAAACACTTGGAAGGCGTCGCACTACAGTCGTTTTCCTACACTATTCCATAACGAACGCGTCGTATCCTACAAACACTACTCTGACCTACTAAAGGCATTGGACAGCCTTCCTGATAAGAGGAACGTTCTGACAGACCCTATGACTGGGTACATGATCTCCGGCCTGACTAAGCACCACTCGAGTAGAAAGAAATTTTACAGAAACAACAGCTACAAGCACTTCTCATTCAAACACTACAATGATAACCCTTTAGACCAGCATTCTGGGATGTTGCTTATTGTGAATTTGAGAGCGAAAGTAAAAAGCGGCGTGGGTGAATTAGCTAACCACTGGTCTAAAAATGAATGGCTAAACACGAAAAACTATTATCCGAATCAGTTACTAGTGCATTTGGAGAGCCGTCCAAATACGTTTTCTAAAATTTGGTCTAAGGACGAAATTACGATTTACGAAATCCTTTAATCGCGGCTTATTCAAACACAGGCGATTAGCTATAATAGCTTTTATACCACGCCGCAAATTTCTCCACGCCCTCGTTCACAGAAACTGATGGAGAATAACCATAGCGACGCCTGAGCTCACTGGTGTCAGCCATCGTGCGAGGCACATCGCCATCTTGCATCGGCAGCATATTGATTTTTGCTTCAACACCTAAATGCTCACTCAGAGCAGAAATAAAATCCATTAACTGCACCTTCTCTCCACGACCTATATTCAACACACTATAAGCGCTGCTTTGCACGCCACCTTCAATCACGAGTCGAACGCCCTCTGAAATATCATCGATGTAGGTAAAATCTCGTATCATATTACCGTTGTTATACACCGGTATCTCTTCCCCCTTTAGCATCCGAGAGGCAAATCTAAACGGTGCCATATCAGGCCTTCCCCACGGCCCATAAACGGTAAAGAACCGTAATCCGGTGCAGGCCATTCCGTATAGGTCAGAGTAGCTGTGCGCCATCAACTCATTCGCTTTCTTGGTCGCAGCGTAGAGTGATACAGGGTTGTCAACCCTGTCTTTTTCAGTGAAAGGAAAGTTCTTATTTGCACCATAAACTGAACTTGAAGATGCATACACCAAATGGTTCACGCCACTGTGTCTGCATCCCTCCAAGATATTGGCAAAGCCCACTAGGTTCGAGTCAATATATGACTCTGGATTTTCAATCGAGTAACGAACGCCGGCTTGTGCAGCCAAATTCACCACAACATCAAACTCATTCTTCTCAAACAAATCCTTCATTGCGTGTCGATCAACGATATCAGCATTGATAAGCGAGAAATTACTTGCTTGCCGAGAAGACTCAATCAATTCAGCGCGTGCCTGCTTGAGCGAGACATCGTAGTAGCTATTGAAATTATCTAGCCCCACCACCGTGTGACCACGAGACAACAACTTTAGAGAAAGATCTGAGCCGATAAACCCAGCCGCACCAGTGATTAGAATATGCATAAAGTCTTACAAATGTATCCGATTTTGGCCAGTATTCTTCTACACAGCCAAATATTTACTTTCTATCACTTAGTATATATTACAATCGCAAAACGCTGAATTTTTGTTAGTCGTGATAAACGCTTACCTGACCTTACTATGAACCCTGAACTGCAAATTATATCGGCTCAATGGATTGTTCCCGTTATTCCTAGAAATACGGTCTTAGAACACCACTCCGTAGTCATAGAAAACGGAAAAATCATTGACCTGTTACCGATAAAACATGCAAAAGCAAAGTATTCAGGGGCGCCCCATATAGAGCGCAGCACTCATGCTTTGATACCAGGGTTGGTCAATTCGCACACGCATGCCGCCATGAGCCTCTTTAGAGGGCTCGCTGATGACATTCCATTAATGACATGGCTAAACAGCCACATTTGGCCCGCTGAAAGTAAGTGGGTCAACCATGAGTTTATGCGCGATGGCACCGAACTGGCTATCGCAGAAATGCTTCTAAGCGGAACGACGTGTTTTAACGATATGTATTTTTTTCCAGACATCGTTGCTAAAACAGCACAAGACTTAGGCATAAGAGCCTTCGTAAGCATGATCGTATTGGATTTTCCAAGTGTATGGGCAAATAAACCTGAGGAGTATTTTACCAATGGATTAATGGTGCACGACGAAGTTCGATCGTTATCACGCATCAACACCACAATGGCTCCACACGCTCCATACACTGTTTCGGACTCACCACTTGAACAAGTTCGGACGTACGCAGACGAACTACACGTGCCAATTCACATGCATGTGCACGAAACGGAGCAAGAAGTACTAGACTCAGTAGCTCAAGCGGGAATCCGACCCATGGAGAGATTGCATCAACTAGGTTTATTAAACCCCAGGATGATGGCAGTCCATATGACCCAACTAACGGAAGAGGAAATTTTACTCACCGCCGAACAAGGGATTCATGTAGTGCATTGCCCTCAATCTAACCTTAAATTGGCAAGTGGACATTGTCCAGTTTCTGAACTTTTAGGAGCGGGGACGAACGTCTGCTTAGGTACTGACAGTGCGGCAAGCAACAATGACCTCGATATGCTCAGCGAAATGCAAACAGCCTGTTTGATTGCTAAAACAAATTCGGAGGACGCAAGCGTTTTACCAGCCTGGCAAGCGCTTGAAATGGCCACCATCAATGGGGCAATTGCGTTGAACTGCCAAAACGAAATTGGATCCATTGAAATTGGAAAATCCGCAGACTTAGTGGCATTAGATCTTAACCATTTTTCGACTCAGCCAGTCTATAACCCAATAGCCCAAATCGTGTACAGTGCCAGTCGCCAACAAGTTACCGACGTTTGGGTAGAAGGTAAATATCGAGTAAAATCTGGGAGCTTAGTATCCGTAAATACAGATCAAGTTCTTTCCAAAGCGGCCCAATGGGGTGAGCGCATCAATGACAGTCAAAGCAGGATGAGTACTTAATCCATGAAGAATGTAGACCCTCACGAGATAAAAAAATTTGAAGACCTCGCCTCACGCTGGTGGGACCCCGAGAGTGAATTCGCTCCCCTGCACGCGATCAACCCTCTGCGTACAGAGTACATCAACCTTCACTCGCCAGTAAATGGTCTTAAGGTCTTAGACGTTGGCTGCGGCGGAGGACTGGTCAGCGAAGCTCTAGCTGATTTTGGTGCAGAAGTTACGGGTATCGATATGGGAGAGGCTCCACTTAGCGTGGCACAACTACATCTCCATGAAAGTGGTCTAGATGTTGATTATAAAAAGATAACGGCCGAAGAGTTAGCCGACGAAAGGCCCGAACATTATGACGTAGTGACTTGCCTTGAAATGTTGGAGCATGTACCCGAACCATCCTCTGTGATTCAAGCGTGCTCACGTTTAGTTAAGCCTGGTGGTGACGTCTATTTTTCAACAATTAATCGCAACGTTAAAGCATGGCTTTTTGCCATCGTCGGGGCAGAATACATTTTGAACCTTCTCCCAAAAGGGACGCACGAATACGACAAGTTGATTAAGCCTTCCGAGCTTTCGGAGTTCGCTAGACGTTCAGGATTAGAACTACAAAGAATAATAGGCTTACACTACAACCCGATTACCAAGGCATATAAGTTAGCTCCCGGAGTTGACGTTAACTATATGATCCACACCAAGAGAGCTGTTTGAACCTATGGAACTTAAAGCCCTATTATTGGATTTAGATGGAACCCTTGTCGATACAGCGCCAGATATGGTGGGGGCGCTTAACCGTCTATTGGTAAAACATAAGCGAACACCATCGAATCCAGAAGAGGCCGCAAAACTGGTTTCCAATGGCGGGCGTGCCCTGGTGTTACACGGATTTGGCAACTCACTTGCTGAAGAAGAAGTGGATTCTTTGGTAGATGAATTTTTAACGATCTACCGAGAATACGTCTGTGTTGACAGCGCACTCTACGAAGGCATGACACAGGTGCTGGACTACTGTGAAGAAAACAGACTCAAATGGGGTGTTATCACAAATAAACCCCTTCATTTGGCCAAAGAGGTATTAACTGGCCTAGGGCTGTTAGACCGCTGTGCGGTTCTACTGGGTGGCGATAGTCTGCCGGTGAAAAAACCGGACCCAGTTCCAATGTTGCACAGCTGCATGCTTTTAAGTCTGGCGCCCAGTCAGTGTTTGTATGTTGGAGACCATCTGAGAGACATACAAGCTGGAAATGCTTCTGGCATGGACACGGCCGCCGCCCTATGGGGATATATTGGTGACGCTGACAAACCTGAAAACTGGAACGCAAAATACAACGTTCGACAACCATTAGGCTTACTGGACCTCATTAAAGATCTAACATCTAAAAACTAGCTCGGTTTTATATGACACAATTCGATTGGAGGGAATTCACACCCTCAGACAACGCCCTAAGCGAAAAAGCCATTCTGGTCACAGGGGCCGCAGATGGCATCGGCCGAGCAGTCACGCTCTCACTGGCTGAACACGGTGCAACGGTGCTCATGCTCGATAAAAAGGCTCGACATTTGGAGAAAATCTATGACGAGGTTATTCAGAGAGGGTTTACTGAACCGATAATACTCCCGGTAGATCTTATGGACATAACGCCAGAGTCAGCGACCACCTTAGCACAAGCAATCTATGATGATATTGGCAAATTAGATGGGATTCTGCACAACGCGGCCGAATTAGGGTCACCCAGCCCCATGGATCAATATGACATGACGTACTGGGCCTCAGTAATGCAAACCAACCTTCAAGCTCCGTATCTCCTTACACGAGCTTTTCTACCCTTACTAAAGCAAGCTTACAAAACAAACGTATTGTTCACTACCGCTGATGTCGGCCGAAAAGCAGCGGCTTATTGGGGAGCCTACGCCATTGCCTATGCCGGAGTTGAAACTCAAATGAAAATCTGGGCTGAGGAGTTAGAGAACACCACTAAAATACGAGTAAATTCCTTAGACCCTGGCCCTGTGCGCACAAGCTTTCGAAGACGCTCCCACCCAGGTGAATCGCAGGAATTGTTAGCGACGCCACAAAGTATCACCAAGGCTTATCTGAAAATATTCAGCTCTGAACATAATTTTCATGGCAGTAAGTTATCGATAAATTGAGTTGAATAGTGATTTAAGGAGTCTTAACCATACCAACACATGCCAAGGTTTTGACTTCAAACACCTAAGCCAATAAGTCGCCGCCGCTCTCGGGTTTCTATTTGACAGAATCGAAGCGATGAAATAGTTGCCCGCAAAATCTGTATTCTCTGATGATTTAGCTTTAATTGGACGATACTGTTGGGCGCGACTCAATATGACATCGTCTGATTTATTCTTGGCCCTAAGCTCGTTAGCCTCAACAATCAAATTTGCTAACTCTCTCTGTGACTCAGCATTTCGACCACTAATGCCACTGGGCGAATATAAAGCACGCTGTAAAAACTCAGGTATGACTCGCAACTTGGAAACTGAAACAAGCCTAGCCCACAAATCACAATCCTGAGTGAAGTAGAATTCTTTGCGGTAGCCACCTACGAGTTCGTAAAAAGATTTCCGAAACATAACGGATGCGTGCACAGGAGAGCGTAACTTATCCTTTTCTGAGGTAGAGAGACCAGCCAACAGTTCTTGCTCGGTGTATGTGACATCATACAACTCCACTCCTTCGTCGGTATGTATTTTCACCCAACAGCAGACCATGCCTACGTCATCATACTGCCTCAAACACTCTGCTTGATTTTTTAAGCGCCCAGCCATCATCTGGTCACCAGCATCAACTCGAGCTATGCACTCATGGCTAGCGGCCGAACACCCATTTATCAAGGCTAGCGTTAACCCCTGATTTACTTGGCTAATAACTTTGATTCGTGAATCGTTAAAGGACCTTAACACACTTAAAACAGACTCATGGGCTCCATCATTCACAATAATGAATTCCAGCTCGACACCCACCTGAGCCAAAACGCTCTCTATCGTAATCTTCACGTCAGCAGGCTTGTCAAAGACTGACATAACAACGCTTACTTTTAGAACATCCGTATCACAAGCTCTCATACTAACGACCCGTCGCACGAATTAGCTCTGCCGCTCGTTTCCAGCCAAAAAGTTTCACCAACTTCAGAAATATTCGATGGGCAACTGTCTTCTTTCCCACCGCTTCTATCGAAATCGAGACCATGGCCCTCGCCTCCGTTGTCAGGCCAACCAACGCACATTGCCTGGCAAGCAGAAATGCGTATTTACTAAAAATAACCCAATCATCATCCTCAATCTCAGCGGGACGATCACCCAACTCCATATACCGCTTCGCATGTTGATATATTCTCGCTCGCGACATCGCACGATTTTGCAGCTTATTAGGCTCCTTATCGCCATCAATGCACAAATGATCATCATGCGACCGAGTGATTGAAACAAACGTATTGGTAAACACAAGGCGACCGCCATAACTGGCAATATTGGCCTCATACTCCCAATCTTCTTCATTGCTCATTGCCGACCAAGGCCCGGCCTTCTCGACAACAGATCGCTTAAAGAGTGGCGTTGAAGTTGACCACCAACGCTCTCGAAGCAACAATGGAAACATGCTTCGATGCTCTTCGCCCGTATGACCATCGGGAATCAATTTTCTCTCACTTCCAACGGCAATAGTTTCGGTCATACCATACGCCACGTCAGCCTGATCATCTTGAACAAAAGCCATTATTTGCTCTTGAAATTTGTTGGGCAACAACAAGTCATCACTGTCCAAATACTGAATATATTCGCCTCGTGCATTGAGTCGCCCGAGCTCTCTAGCGACGCCAGGCCCGGAATTAGTCTGATGAAAGACTCTAACCTGCTCGTTCTCATTCGCTAAATTGGCTATCACTAAAGGAGTATTGTCTGTGGAGCCGTCATCGACGATTATGATTTCCACATCTGAGTACGTTTGTGATAAAACCGAGTTTACCGCGTCGACTATGAAGGCCGGGCGGTTATACACCGGTATGATCGTAGTGACTAACCCTTTTTGCACTAACAAACTCATTTACGCGCAAAAAACTGGGGTAGTTTCATCCCAAATTTCATGGCAAAAAAAGTAATCGGATCTCGTCGTAACCCAAGCCCTCTTAACGCCAAATACGAATTCCAATTGCTTTTGATCATCGACTTAATGCTCGATTGTGAAGCGCCGCCTGTTCTCATGTGTACCCAGATTTCAGGGCAATACGAACTGCTGATTTTCAGCAATTCGAAGACGCGTGCACAAAACTCTAGGTCAGCCTGATTTCCAAGCTCTGTCTTAAAACCACCGACCTCATCGAAAATGCGCCGCTTAAGGTACAATGTCGGATGCGCCGGCATCCAGCCTTTAAAACAGAGTCCATCACGATAATCTCGTGAACGCCAATAGCGTTTTATCTGTGTGTCAGAGAGGTTATCCAGATAAATCAAATTGGCATAGACCGCGTCTAAACTAACTTGTTCGTGAAGAGAGGCAATTTTTTGAATCACATCGTTGTGTGCAAAGACATCATCTGAATTCAAAAAACCGATAACATCGCCCGATGCTAAACAAATCCCTTTATTCATTGCATCATAGATACCTTCATCTGACTCAGAAACAACGTGTGCCAGAGAGTCAGAAAATGCATCAATTATTTTTACTGTGCCGTCGGTGGATCCACCATCGATCACAATATGCTCAATGTTGCCATAGGATTGCTCTGACACAGACCGTAACGCATCCCCAATAGTATCAACCGAGTTATAAACAACTGTAATAACAGAGATCTTCATTTGCGGTCCCAACTACTTTCGAGACTCCCCTTTATTGCGTGAAACTTTGCTCACCGTCGCTCTAGGTTTGCGCGGACTGCGTTTCGAACCAGTACCACTCTCCATGCTCTTTTCAAAGTTTGATTTACTACGCCCCCTATTTGCTTTCTTCCCCGCCGTACCCTTCTTATCGCTTTTACTAAAAGCCTCTTTTTTGTAGCCTTTGCCGTTCCCCTTGCTACTACTGTTACCCTTGTTACTATTGGAGGGTGCTCTTTGACTTGAATACAACTGACTCGCGAATTCATCTTGAAGGCCCACAGACGTCACCAATTTCTCAAGCTGCATCGGTGCAATCTTACTCACTTTCCCTCGCTTAATATCACGAGTTAGTTTAATCGACCCGTACCGAACACGTTTCAAACGGCTGACTGTATGGCCTACCGCATCCCACATTCGTCTAACCTCTCTGTAACGCCCTTCTTTAATGACCACTTTATACCAATGATTGGTGCCTTCTTCTGACATATCTGCAACAGATACGCTTTCAAACTTTGCCGCTTTCCCGTCAATATCGACGCCTTTGCGCGTTAACGTTTCCACGGTCTTGTCACTCGCTCTGCCGCGGATACGCACCAAATACTCACGCTCTAAACCCGTGGATGGGTGCATTAGCTTATTAGCCAATTCACCACTATTGGTGAACAACAAAAGACCGCTTGTATTCAGGTCTAGCCGACCGACCGAGACCCAACGACCATTCGGGATTTCGGGAAGATTCTCAAACACGGTGGGGCGCCCCTTTGGATCTTTACGGGTACATATCTCTCCTTCGGGCTTATGATAGATTAGCGCTTTAATCATCTCACTGTGCTTGGGCTTGAGAGTTAAGAGCCTGCCATCGATGAGAATACGATCTTTATCTGACGCCCTGTCTCCTAATTTTGCTCGTTTGCCATTAACAGATATGCGACCGTCACTAATCCACACTTCGATTTCTCTGCGTGAACCATGGCCCGCGTGCGCCAATAGTTTTTGTAATTTATCGTCCATTAGTTATTCTCGACCTTGTATTGGCTTTCAGACATATTAGGAAACCCCTTCGGGCTCGTCACTCTCATCGGACGTGGTATTTTTCTTGGCATTTGAAGCATCTAGCTTTGGTTCAACACCCTCTGACGAGGCTACCCCCGAGTCGTTTTCATTAGTGTCGTGAGAAGGATGCAGTTCAACAACGTTAGCGCTGCCAGCCTGCTCAGGCTCGGCCTCAGCATCGGTCAATTGGGCTTCTGACGTATTGGTTTCATTTTGAACACCATCCATAGGCAGAGTAAGGTTCATTTCTTGAGCAATCGTACGAAGCTCTCGTTTCTCCATCAGCTCAGGCAACTCGCTTAGACTTGCCATATTAAAATACTCTAAGAACACTTGTGTCGTCCCGAACAGAGAGGGCCTCCCTGGTACATCACGGTGACCAATTTGTGCAATCCACCCTCTTTCTTCAAGCGTGCGTATGGTGTCGCTACTCACCCCAACGCCGCGCACTTCTTCGATATCACCACGAGTAACTGGCTGGCGATAGGCAATAATCGACAATGTTTCGAGTAATGCCCTTGAATAACGTGGGCTTTTTTGGCCACTTAACTTTCTCAACCACGGCGCGTATTTTTCCTTAGTTTGGTAACGCCAACCAATACCGATTCTTCTAAGTTCTATCCCTCTGTGCTCACATTGTTCCTGCAAAACTAAAATAACATTTTGAATATCAACCTTACTGGGTTGAGCATCTTCTGAAAACAGGGAAGCGAGCTTTCTGATACCCAACGGTTCATTGGCAGCATAGAGAGCCGCTTCAATAATATTAGCCAACTCACTGTCATCAGGAGGGTCTTGGGGGTTTAAATCATCTTCAAGTCGCTCTTCAGCGCCCTGGCTATCGACGGAATTCACATCACCGTCAGCCATATTTATGTCTTTTTGTTTCATCTTAATTTTTCTCGACTGTCACAACCAGGATGTATATACAGACTAGGCTGCGCGCTTAATATGTATCGGCGCCAGCGGCTCGGTTTGGACAACAATCAACATATCATCACGAAATAGTTCCAACAATGCGATGAAGGTAACAACTACCCCTAGACGGCCTTCAGCCGCGGTGAATAGCTCCTCAAATCGAAGATAGTCTGAGTCTTGCAAGCGTTGCAAGATATTTGTCATACGCTCTCTCATGGATAAAGATTCGCGTGAAATGTTCATGTGCTGGTTTGCATCGGCTCTGTCCATCACCGACTGATAAGCTTTCACCAATTGCTCAAGCGATACGGTTGCTTCGTTCTCTGGAGGTGTGGGGTCATCAAAGACAGCATTTGCACTGAAAAGGTCACGATCCAATCGAGGTCGGTCATCTAATTGATTTGCCGCTTCACTAAAACGTTCGTACTCCTGAAGGCGACGCACAAGCGCTGCCATCGGATCTTCCTCGTCCTCAAACTCATCCTTTGGCTTTGGCAATAACATGCGAGATTTTATTTCGCCAAGTAACGCAGCCATGACTAAATACTCTGCCGCCAAATCAAGATTGGCGCTTCTCATCAACTCAACGTAAGTCATATACTGACGAGTGATGTCCGCCACGGGAATGTTTAAAATATCGATGTTTTGCTTGCGAATAAGATAGATCAATAAATCAAGCGGTCCTTCAAAACTGTCGAGAACAACTTCAAGTGCGTCTGGAGGAATGAACAAGTCTTGCGGCCATTCATTCATAACCTCTCCCATTACCACCGCACGCATGGTTTCTGCGTAAGCCTTTTCAGCCAAAGCATCAACATTCTGGCCAGCCTCGCTAGAAACCTCGGCTACGGCATCAGCCTTCTCAGAGTGGTTACCAACAGAATTACTTTCTCGACCTTTACCGTCGATGGCTAACTTTTCTTGATCGTCAGACATCTAACATCACTTAATAATAGTCCAAGTTCATCGTGGCTCGAACTTGCTCCATTGTTTCGTCAGCTGTTTCTCTGGCTTTTTCGCAACCATCAGCAATGATATTCCTCACCAAGGTTGGGTCCTCGATATAAGGCTCAGCACGTTCAGCAATGTCTTTTTGTTCTACCAACAATGACTCTATTAAAGGTTGTTTACAATCAATGCAGCCAATACTGGCAGAGCGACAACCGTTCTCTACCCAATCTCTGGTACTTTGATCGGAATAAACATGGTGAAACTGCCAAACCGGGCATTTATTAGGGTCGCCAGGATCATCTCTGCGCACTCTAGCTGGATCGGTTGGCATACTTCGAACGGACTTTTCAATTCTCTCAGGGTCATCTCGCAGTGCTATGGTATTACCATAGGATTTGGACATTTTATCGCCGTCCAATCCAGGGAGTTTTGACGCTTCAGTCAGAGTTGCTTCAGGCTCAGTAAGAATGCTTCGCCCACCGCCCTCTAAATACCCATACAAACGTTCTTGCTCAGCATTACTTAAATTTTGGTTGCTAGCGAGCAAAGCATGGGCTTTTTCTAAGGCCTCATGGTCACCTCGTTCTGTATAAGCATTTCGTAAATTACGGTACAGCTTAGCTCCACGTTTGCCTAACTTTTTAATCGCTTCTTCCGCTTTTTCCTCAAAGCCTGGCTCTCTACCATACAAATAATTAAAGCGTCGTGCTATCTCGCGAGTAAGCTCGATATGAGGCACTTGGTCCTCACCCACTGGCACTTGCGAGGCGTGATAGAGCAATATATCCGCGGCTTGTAGTACGGGGTATCCTAAAAAGCCATGCGTAGATAAGTCTTTCTCGCTAAGTTTAGCCTGTTGATCTTTGTAGGTGGGCACACGCTCGAGCCAACCCAGCGGGGTCATCATTGACAGCAACAAGTTGAGCTCAGCATGCTCAGGCACTCTCGACTGAATGAACAACGTTGCCCTGCTCGGATCCACACCAACCGCAAGCCAGTCAATAACCATCTCCCAAACGTTAGAATTAATGGTTTCTGAGTCTTCCTCGTATAACGTGGTTAATGCGTGCCAATCAGCCACAAAGAAATAGCAATCAAATTCATGCTGTAGTTCCACCCAATTCTTTAGCACACCATGATAGTGGCCTAAATGTAAGCGACCTGTTGGACGCATACCTGAAACGACTCGGTTGGATTGTCCGGGCTTTGAAATCATTGAAAAAGAAAAATTAGTGTTGAAGTTTAAAGGGTAGAGAATAACGCTTGTACTGAACTAACTCTACAGGTTTACTTAGGATTAGCGCAGAAAACCGATATCACCAGCTCCTTCGCGGACCACTCTAAGGTTGTCCTCATGCCAATCTATTACCGTTGATGGCTGGTTGCTAACAACACCCGCATCAATGACGAGATCGACATCGTGTTCAAGCGTTTCACGAATTAATTCAGGGTCACCCATCGCCAATAGTTCACCAGGCAAAATTAAGCTCGACGACATGATCGGTTCACCGAGCTCTGTCAACAAATCCTGAATCACGCAATGGTCTGGAATTCGGATCCCGATAGTACGTCTCTTGGGATGCACAAGCCGGTTGGGAACCAGCCTCTTTGCATTCAAAATAAACGTAAATGCTCCCGGAGTTAAGGATTTAATCAATCGATACTGTTCATTATCAATTTTAGCAAACTGAGCGACCTGCTTTAGCTCGCTAGCCATCAGCGTGAAATTGTGATGGCGATCCAGCTTTCGAATACGCCGAATACGATCCACTGCTTTTTTATCATCTAAATGACACCCCAGTGCGTAACTGGAATCGGTTGGATAAGCCACCAATCCGCCAGCTCGAAAAATCTCCACGGCCTGTGAAATCAATCTTTTTTGAGGATTTTGTGGATGTATTTGGAAATACTGTGCCATTTCAAATTTGAACTGAGGAAACGTTAAATCAATTAATCGTTAGTGTATCTCTTTTGCTCTGACTGCGCTCACTCACAACGCAAGTGACCATACATCCTGGCCTGAAAACAGGTCATCTCCAAAATCTCTGTACTTAGCCGCCATCATTTGATTCAACTCGAGTAGCGGCATAAGCACAAATAACCTTTCATTCATCCTAGGGTGCGGCACGATGAGATCATCGAGACTAATATGACTGTCCCCAAACAACAATAAATCAATATCTATTACTCTAGGCGCATTTTGATTTAACCCGTCACGAATACGTCCCATTTGGGACTCCACCTGTTGCAGGTTGTCAAAAAAATCACGATACCCACCTAACACCGTCAATTCTATGACGCAGTTTGCAAAATCAGGCTGACTCGAATAACCAACCGGTGTGGACCCATACATCAACGATGACCTAGCTGAAACAACCATATGGAGCTGAGCCAGCCTTTTACGAGCATCAATCAACTGTTCTATCGGGTCACCTAAATTGGAACCCAGCCCAACGTAGACCAGCGTACCATCACACTGACTCTCGGACATCAAAAATGCGGAGTGTCATTACCGTCTTTTGATGCACCGTCTGGAGCAACGACTCTTCGCTTGCGCCTCACTTTTACTTTCTTCGTGGATGACGAATCGGACGATGAGTAATTACCATAATCATCTTTAGGGCGCGCCTCAACGTAACGTGAATCTTGGCTGCCTGGAGTTGCGCGTCGGCCTCTATTAGAGCTGGTTTTCTTGCGTCTTCGCTGAGGTCCACTTCTATTAGGCTTGGACGAATTAGGACCATTTTGTGTACGTTGACCCTGAGCGTTTTTTTGCCTTTGTTGGCCTTGACCTTGGGCTTGGCCTTCACGTTGAGATGCGCCCGACTTAGCATTCCTGGAACGATTGCTTCTGCCTTTGGCGCCTTGTCCAGAGCTCGGTCTCTTACCACCGCGCTTAGTTTTTTTCTTACGCCCACCGGTTCGGTTTTGCGTGCGTCCGTCGGTGCTATTGCCAACATTCCCACCGTGCCCATAACCCGTTCCGAAACCTTCATCATAAGTGCTGGCCTGGTTAGCATTATAGTTCACTGAATTATAATCAATGCTGTTGCCATCAGGCTCATTACCATTAGATTTACTAGGCTGACGTTCACGCTTGTATGCTTCGCCGACCTCGTTAATCATTTCTTCTCTCTCAGCAGCATCAACCTCCTGAATCTTGGTCCACCACTCACCGACCTCTTCGTCTACCTCATGAACCTGAGTCCTGAGCAACAGAAAGTCATAGGCTGCTCTGAATCGACGATTATTAAGGCTAGTTTTAACCATCCTCGGATTTCGTTTAATCAACCTAAAATGAATATTCCAAATATCTAGAATGATCTCGGCCAACCTTCTTGGTACAGCGACATATTGATTTTGGTCACGTAAGCCATCGTTCATCGCCACGCGCCAGGCTTGAGCCTCGGAAGTCCCGTCCTCCATCAAAATCTGTGCGTCAGCTTTAACTGGATCCCACATCATGCAAGCAAAAAGGAAGGCGGGAATCACTGGTTTGCCGGCATGAATACGTCGATCTGTATTCTTTAATGCTCGCTCAGGCATCCCTTCTACACCGTCAACGGCTACCTGTTCAGTGAACGGAAACAAATATTTAAACAAGCCATACTTGCGTAACAATAAATAAGTATCATAAGCCGCCCCTCCATGAAACAACTTCAGCACTTCCTCGAATAGGCGTGCGGAAGAAACATGAGACAGCAAGCTACCCTGGTCTTCTATCATATCCAGTGCTTCGGGCTCCATTTCAAAACCCAGTTTAGCTGAAAATCGAATCACTCGTAGCATACGTACAGGGTCTTCAGTGAAGCGCTGATTAGGCTCGCCGATGCTGATCATCTTCTTAGCTCTTATATCTTCAAGGCCACCCATGAAATCCAAAATTTCGCCTTTAACAGGATCATAATAGAGCGCATTAGCACGAAAATCTCGACGCACCACGTCTTCCTCGATGGTGCCAAATACATTGTCTCTTAAGAGCTGACCTTGATCGCCCTCGCTCATTTCATTACGTCCAACTTTTTTACGGTCACTCGCGTCTGCACGAAATGTAGCAACTTCGATTACTTCATAGCCAAAGCGAACATGAACAAGCTTGAACCGGCGTCCAATAATTCGAGCGTTTTTCCCAAAAGTTCGTTTTATTTCTTCAGGTGTCGCATTCGTAGAAACATCAAAGTCCTTTGGTTTCTTTTCCAATAGGAGGTCTCGAACACAACCTCCCACCAAAAGAGCTTGATAGCCGGCCTCCTGCAGAGACTGAACCACCTCTAGAGCCTTGTTGCTTATATTTTCGTTGTCTATGCCGGCTTCATCAGCCTTGATAATGTTTGCAGTAATCAATGGATTTTTTATATGGGTCGTTAGGCGAGATATCTATCTATTTCACTTTCAAATATTGGAAACAAAAATGGCGTCGTTCAATGAACTTCCAGTGAGATCGTTCCTTTTCAGTCAAAATCAATCTCAGAAGGAATTTGCTTCAACTGGACAAATTTAGTTGAGTGACCAATCAACCAAGGGGCTCGCGCTGTGTCTTTTTAGATACGTTATAGAGTAATAGACTCTTTTCCTGTTTTTTACGTTTGCTTATTGTTAACTAATCTACTATCGCCAAAATCCATAATTAGCATTGCGTAAATACATACGCTTCAAGCGTCACCTTGCGAAAACCTAAAATTGAGTCAAAATCGTTTCGCTGCCATGTCTAGTCTAACGCGATTCTAAAGGCGTCAACTTGGTTGGCAAGTCGCTTTTGGTGAAAATCATTTGCACCAAAACCATCAGAGAAAACTCTGTTGTAGTGATTCTGCACAAAAGAGCTGAGATATACCAGCGTTTTTGTTCAATTATCTCGATTTGGCTCCTTAGCCTCTTGGGTGATGTTGCGCGTGAATCGACTGAAGACGCTCCTTGGCAACTTGCGTATAGATTTGTGTGGTCGATAGGTCGGAGTGCCCAAGGAGCATCTGCACGGATCTTAAGTCAGCTCCGTGATTAATAAGGTGAGTTGCAAACGCATGCCTCAGCGTATGCGGTGACAACTCGGCATTGATACCAGCTACCAGAGCGTATTTTTTTATTAAATGCCAAAACGCTTGCCGAGTCATACCAGCACCTCGGGATGTGACAAATAAAGCGTCTGTCACTCTATGCTTCAACAGGTCAGGGCGCGCTCGGTGTAAATAGTGCCTTAAATACTCCACAGCTTGCTCTCCCAAAGGAACCAAACGCTCTTTGTTGCCCTTTCCAACAATCCTGACCAACCCGACATCCAAGTTAGCTTCAAGTAGCGTCATACCGACTAATTCACTCACGCGCAATCCAGTTGCGTAAATGGTCTCAAGCATGGCTCGGTCACGCAAACCTAGCGGTGTTTCTAGATTCGGTGCATCAAGGAGAGCTTCTACCTGTGATTCACTGAGTGTCTTTGGCAATGGTCTACCGAGCTTGGGCGGCATTACATCTCGACAAGGGTCCAGCGTTATTTGATTTTGGCGAATTTGATATCGAAAGAAACGACGTAACGTTGAAAGGACTCTAGCACTACTGCTGGCTTTATTGCCAGCTGCCATAAGGGTCGCTAGGAATTTGTGAATATCCGGTTGCTCAACCTCTAGCAAACTCTTATCACCAAGAAATGAAACTAAGCGATTTAAATCTGATCGATATGCGCTCAATGTGTTGGGAGACAACCCCGACTCCAGCCACAACGCATCCACAAACAAATCTATCGCATCTCTATTTGATTGGCTGCTACTCATAGTTCAATTATAACGACGAAAACACTGAAATAATACGACTAACAGACCTGTTCATATAGACATGAACTGACAGATCATGATCGAACAACCACTAAAAAAGCCGTGAAGATTACCCTTCACGGCTTTCAAAAAACTCAAATGAAAAATCTTAACTAAGTTTTTCTTTAATTCTCGCAGCTCGACCAGTACGCTCACGCAAATAATAAAGCTTAGCGCGACGAACAGCACCACGACGCTTAACAGTCACTGAATCAATGAGTGGGCTGTGCGTTTGAAAAACACGCTCAACACCTTCACCATAAGAAATCTTTCGTACCGTAAAAGCTGAATGCAGACCACGGTTACGCTTAGCGATCACGACACCTTCATACGCTTGTAAACGCTCTCGGTTTCCTTCTTTAATCTTCACTTGAACAACAACTGTATCACCCGGTCCAAAATCCGGAATGTCGTTATTCAACTGCTCGTTGTTGATTTCATCAATAATGTTAGTCATTTTAGTCTCCGTAGATACTATACGGTCATCCAATCTATATTAGAGAGCTTAATTACGTTTAAGTAAAACTCTCTATAACAAGTCAGTGCCGCAGGAAGTACCTGTGCTAGTAACCAATAATAGGTAAAGTTAAAACCCTATTGAACTACTCAAAAGGGTCGATTATTCCGCTTTAAAGACCCGACATAAAAGATAACTACGTACCTTTATCGAGGCTTTCGAGCTTAAATTCTTCTAATAGCTGACTTTCATCAGCAGTCAGTTCTTTCTTCTCAAGCAGTTCAGGACGACGCAACCAAGTACGCCCCAACGCCTGCTTCAAACGCCATCGTTCAATGGCTTGGTGATCTCCGCTCATCAACACCTGAGGAACTTTATCACCGTTAAAATTCTCCGGCCGAGTGTAATGAGGGCAGTCAAGCAGTCCATCCACGAATGAATCCTGCTCTGCTGACTCAACATTGCCTAAGCTACTGGGCAACAATCGAGCAATCGCGTCGATCATTATCATTGCTGGCAACTCGCCACCGGATAACACGTAATCGCCTACCGACCACTCTTCATCAACAAATCTAGCCAATACTCGCTCATCAACACCTTCATAACGACCTGCAAGCAACACCAAGGCCTCATTACTTGACTCGAGTGCAAATTCTTGGGCTGCCCCATGATCGAACTGTTGCCCCTGAGGGCTCAAGTACACAACCCTTGGTCGAACGCCGGACACGGAGCTCGCCGCCAACACAGCGGCCTCCAATACCCTACTCATCACGTCCGGCATCATAACCATGCCAGGACCACCACCATAAGGTCGGCCGTCTATCGTGCTGTGCCGATCCTCAGCGAAGTCTCTGGGATTATGCAGCGTGATACTTAAAACACCTTGCTTAACAGCTCTCGCAATAACACCGTGTTCAGTAATCGCGCTGAACATCTCAGGAAAAATGGTAACTACATGAATATCCATGCTAAACCGTATTATCCAATAGCGAACTCACTCTGCCAAAAAATCGGGATCCCAGGTTACTTTCATGGATCCAGCCTCGAGGTCGACGCCAACAACAACTTCATCGTTATATGGAATCAAAATCTCAGTATTCCGCGAAGAAGAAAAACAAACCAACACATCATTGGCTCCAGTTTCCAAAATTGACTTAATCACACCAATCTCGGCTTCTTCATTAGACACCGTCAGACCAATCAACTGCTGCCAATAAAATTGACCATCAGGCAATTTAGGTAAATCGCTTTGTTTTACCCAAATACCCAACCCACTCATCGCTAGCGCTTGATCTCTATCTACTATTGAGTCTAGCTGCGCAACAATGCCTTTAGCTTGTTCTCGACACTGAATAACGTCAACGGCTTGCACCGTCGCATCACTGCCTGGGCCTTTCTTATGGCGACTTAAATACCACGTCTTATAAACCGCAATATCCGGTCTATTGCGAGTGTAGGAGTGTAGCTTAACCCAGCCTTTTACACCCCAAACACCAACAATTTTACCCAGCTCAACGTACATTTAGATAACGCCACCTAATTTCAATACGGAGCAAGGCATCTGTTTTCGAAACTTGTTAACGACAGAGGTATTACTCAGCCGCTTCGCCAGCTTCTTCAGCAGGCGCTTCTTCAGCTTTAGCCGCTTCAGCCGCTGCTTTTTCCTGCGCTTTCACCGCTTCAGCTTCGGCCTTCGCCGCTGCTTCTTGCTTTACTTTTGCTGCTTCTTCTAACTTAGCAGTCTCAGCCTCTAAAGCCTCAGGACCCTTAGCAAATTGCTTCAGAAGAGAAGCAACGCGATCTGAAGGTTGCGCACCTTTACTGATCCAATATTCAACGCGCTCAGCGTCAACACGCAAACGCTCTTCGCCACCGACAGCGCGAGGATTGAAAAAGCCAACACGCTCGATAAAACGACCGCGAGGTGAACGACGTGAGTCAGCTACCATAATGCCGTAAAAAGGGCGTTTTTTTGCGCCGCCACGAGCTAAACGAATTGTTACCATAATGAGTACTCTATTAATCTTTAATATGCCTGCTCGCTCCAAATCAAATCTAGTTGATTTGGCGGAGCAAGCAATCTAATGAATCTTTCTATTCAAAATTGTTGTCGGCATAAGCCAACGACAATTGATACGCCTCGAGAACATTCATCACATCGTTGATGCTGACGCAGGAATCCTCTGAAGGCGCGCGATTTTATCCCTTACCAGCTGTAAAGAAAAGGTTTTTAACGCAAAATCACTTAAAAACTCAATGTTTAGTGGAAAACAAGGCGTCTCCTAAAACTACTGAGCGAATGCAACGCAGAAACCACTCAAAAACAACACTATTTATCTCGTAGGCGATTGTATTCACTTCATTTGAGAACTAGAATTCGCGCGCTCATCGTGGCAATGTCCCCACGAAGCCACCGATTCATTAATAAGGTACCCCCAATGTTTGAGATTACTGCCGCTCGTCGCGCAAACCTCCGGAACGATGTCCTTTCAGGACTGACCGTTGCTCTTGCCCTAGTTCCTGAGGCGGTTGCATTCGCTCTCATTGCTGGCGTTGAACCTCTTGTTGGTCTCTATGCCGCGGCCATTGTTGGATTTATTACCGCCGTCGCTGGCGGCCGACCAGGCATGATCTCTGGTGCCACTGGCGCTCTAGCCGTGGTTATGGTGTCCCTGGTCGCCCAGCACGGCGTGCAGTATCTGTTTGCAACCGTTGTTTTAATGGGTATCTTACAAATTTTAGCTGGAGCCTTACGAATAGCGCGATTTATCCGACTGGTTCCCCACCCCGTCATGCTGGGTTTTGTCAACGGTCTGGCTATCGTTATCTTTTTAGCCCAGCTAGGCCAATTCGGTGAAAAAGATGGTATTGGCTGGGCGAATGGCACCTTATTAGAAGGAAGCATTGTTGATGTAGCTTGGTTGCCGAGCCCTGAACTCACGATGATGTTAGGGCTGGTTGCCGTCACCATGGCTATTATCCGGTTTTTACCATTATTAACGAAAGCAATCCCGTCCTCATTGGCGGCCATTGTGGTTGTTTCACTTGCCGTTGTCGGTCTCAATTTGGACACCAAGGTAGTGGGAGACGTTGCTTCCATTGGCGGCGGGCTACCAGACTTTCATATCCCCACAGTTCCACTGACATTCGAAACTTTTACGATCATTTTCCCATACGCGATCATCTTGGCCGCCATCGGCTTAATTGAGTCCCTACTGACTCTCCGATTGATCGACGAAATTACAGAAACCCGCGGCAATGGCAACAAAGAATGCTTTGGGCAAGGCATCGCCAACACCGTTACCGGCTTCTTCGGAGGCATGGGAGGTTGCGCAATGATTGGCCAAAGTATGATCAACGTAAACTCAGGCGGCCGGGGCCGTACTTCAGGCATTAGCGCAGCGCTATTTTTAGGCGCATTCATTCTTGTCGCGTCTAGCCTGATTGAACAAATCCCAATTGCAGCACTGATCGGCGTTATGTTTATTGTTGTGATCGGAACCTTTGAGTGGTCTAGCTTTCGGATTATTCGGCGCGTCCCCAAGCAAGACGCCTTCGTACTCATCACCGTATCAGCGGTCACCGTATTTACTGACCTTGCGATTGCTGTAATCGTGGGGGTCATTATCTCAGCGCTTGTTTTCGCATGGAATCACGCAAAAGAAGTGAGGGTTGAGAAACGCGAAAATCGATATGGATCACATTACTATACGGTACACGGCCCTCTGTTTTTTGGTTCTACTGCGTCATTTACCGATCAGTTCACGCCGCGCGATGACAATAACGACGTCATTATAGACTTTGCTGACTCTAGAGTTGCAGATCACTCAGGCATTGAGGCCATTGACGCCTTAGCTGAACGATACCGCAAGAACAATCGCACTTTACACCTAATACACCTGAGCTCCGAGTGTAAAAAACTCTTAAAGAAAGCTGGCGATATGGTCGAGGTGAATGTTGTAGAAGATCCGAATTATTTTGTTGCAATCGAAAGCGCGTTTAGCGACGAGGATGCCAACAACTAATACCTACCTGGATTCTGTGCTACCCTGACTTGGAAACAAGCTCAGGGTAATTTTATGTCAGCAAAAAAAGGGGTCACCTACTTTCTTATCGCTTTTGTGGCGTTTGTCTTTTTACAATCTTTGTTCTTCAAGTTCACGGGCTCCGAAGAGACAGACATCATCTTCAGCACCATCGCAGACTGGATGAAAACGGTCGGATTGGGCTTTATAGCACCCGCCTTTGCGGCTTACGGTGGCTACGTGATAGGAGGAACAGAGCTCGTTGCCACTGGATTAATGATAAATCCAAAAACGCGCAGCATCGGCGCGTTTCTCGGATTAGCCGTCATATCTGGCGCAATCTTTTTCCACCTATTCACACCTCTTGGCGTGAATCGAGTGGTCGATTCACAAGGGAACACAGATGGCGGGGTGTTGTTTTATATGGCCTGTGGTGTCTGGGTAAGCTGCCTATTGATTTTCATCCTCAATAGAAAAAACAACTAGTCTAAGGCCATTAAACAATCAATCTAGGGCACCTTCAGACCGCCTTAGATTGACTTTAGCACTCGCTCTCACTTGCCTGCAAATGGCCACTGTGAAACCTAATGTGCTCTTCGATGAACGTGGCGATAAAGAAATACGAGTGATCATATCCCTGCTGATAGCGCACACGGATATCACCCTTCGCGTCACCTGCCGCTTTCACATACAAATCGGTCATCAGCTGCTCCTCCAAGAAACCATCAGCGGTACCCTGATCTATCAACGTTGGCAGCGACTCGCCTAAGCATTCAAGAAGCTCACACGCATCATAGTCTTTCCATTGATCACGATCATTACCCAAGTAATTTTCAAACGCTTTTACCCCCCAAGCACACTGCATGGGAGCAACAATTGGTGAAAACGCAGAAACAGACTTATAACTATCTTGGTTTTTAAGGCCAATTGTGAGCGCACCATGCCCGCCCATGGAGTGGCCGAATATTGATTTCAACTGCGCATCGATATTGAACTGACTTTCAATCAGTTTTGGTAATTCCATGGAAACATAATCACACATTTGATAGTTTTTCTTCCAAGGCTCCTGCGTTGCGTTGACGTAAAACCCAGCACCCAAACCGAAATCCCAAGCACCCTCACTGTCATCAGGCACGCCCTCTCCCCTTGGACTCGTGTCGGGACAAACTATCGCTACGCCGAGTTCAGATGCTATTTTTTGGCCTCCCGCTTTGGTGACAAAATTCAAATCGTTGCACGTCAGCCCAGACAGCCAATAGAGTGCCGGGACAGCCTGATGCTCCGCCGCGGGCGGCAAAAAGATCGAGGCCTGCATATCACAATTAAGCAGGTCTGAGTGGTGACTAATTTGAATCTGCTGCCCCTCAAAGGCCTTAACACTGGATAGTTGTTTCATGTCCCATCAACTCACTTTTGATAAAGCTTGAATTGTAACTCAAACTAACACAACCGAAGCACTAAAGACATATACCGGTACACCTCAACAAATCACCTAAGGACAATCCAGTTGATACACTTTTGCGGCCAATTAACGTAAGCTTATTTTAACCACTAGCAACAACCTTGAACCGACGCATAGCCCGCCAAAAAAATCATGTTTAACTTTTTCGAAAAGGCTGTCCCTCCATTCCCTGAATCTCGGATAGAACAACCTCCCACACAGCTAAGCCAATTTATTTGGTATTACGCAAAACCATTTCGATACTTGCTTCTTGTTCTGTTTATTACTTCGGCGATTATCGCCGGAATCGAAGTGTATATGTTTAGCGCAATCGGAGAAATGATAGACTGGATGCAGACCGGAGATCCAACCACTTTTATTTCAACCCATGGCTCTGCACTCCTGAAAATGATGCTACTGGTGGTCATTGTATGGCCAGTACTTAATCTCATTGATTCGGCTGTGGAGCATCAGGGATTACTCGGAAACTTTGCTATGCAGGTTCGCTGGAGAGCGCACCGGTACTTACTTCGACAGTCAACCAGTTTTTTCGCAAACGATTTTTCAGGTCGAATAGCGACAAAAGTAATGCAGACAGCGTTAAGTGTTAGGGACTCTATCGTAAGCATCAATGGCCTGATGGTCTATGTGATAGTTTACTTCACCAGTTCCGCTGTAATTTTTCTAAGTAATGATTGGCGCTTAGCCAGTCCACTTATCTGCTGGCTGTGTGCCTATGTTCTGGTTATGCGTTATTTTCTGCCTCGCTTAAAAGAAATATCTGCTCAACAATCTGATGCTAGATCAACGATGACTGGCCGCGTCGTGGATGCCTACACAAACATCCAAACCGTGAAAATGTTCTCTACCAATAACGCTGAAGAGGAGTACGCGAAAGACAGCATGCAAGAAATGCTGACCAGCGTCTACCAACAAATGCGTCTCGTCACAACGCTAAATGCCACGCTAATCACAATCAATGCTTTCCTAATATGCGGAACACTGGGACTTGGAATATGGCTATGGACTCAATCCATTGTTTCCGCGGGGGCCATCGCCGTATCTGGCGCACTGACCTTGCGATTACAGGCAATGAGTCAGTGGTTTATTTGGGAACTCGCCCGCCTATTCGAGGCCATTGGGACAACTCAGGATGGAATTAATACCATCTCTCAACCGTCAGACGTGACAGACCCAGCGGAACCTATCCCACTTAAAATAGAGAAGGCTAGTATCGACTTTGAGTCTGTGTCATTCCACTATGGCAAGAAAGGCGGCGTGATTGATGATTTCAGTTTATCCATCAAACCTGGCGAAAGAATAGGCCTAGTTGGACAATCGGGAGCGGGAAAATCAACGCTCGTTAGCTTGCTACTGCGCCTTTACGACATTGAGTCTGGCAGCATTCGAATTGACGGACAAGATATTACATCGATAACGCAAGAAAGCTTACGTCAGAACATTGCAACCGTAACGCAAGATACTTCACTTCTCCACCGCACAATACGTGAGAATATCGCCTATGGAAAACACGGTGCGACAGAACAAGAGATACTAGCTGCAGCCAGTCTTGCCAAAGCAGACGGTTTCATTCACAGCCTTGAGGACAACGAAGGAAATATTGGATTAGACGCTAAAGTTGGCGAACGCGGAGTAAAACTATCAGGCGGGCAAAGGCAACGAATCGCCATTGCCCGAGTTATATTAAAGAACGCTCCCATCCTCATCCTAGACGAGGCAACATCGGCACTGGATTCCGAAGTTGAGGCGGCAATTCAAGAACAGCTAGAGGGATTGATGCACAAGAAGACCGTCGTAGCCATTGCCCACCGCCTCTCTACCATAGCAAAGATGGACAGACTGATTGTATTGGAAGGAGGCAAAATTGCTGAAATTGGAACTCACCAAAAACTACTAGATCAGAACGGAATTTACGCAAAGTATTGGACACGACAATCCGGAGGATTCATATCCGAGGCGTAGAGGTTTGAAAAAGAATTGGAAATTAATGCAACGTTTTATGGGTGACCGGAGGTATAGGGGTTAAACAGAACATTAATTTAACTCAAACATACTCAGGAGCTACTATGCCAGCAGAAATTTTTATCATCGCCATGTCGGGTATGGCAACGCCAATTTTGATTTTGGCTATTGTTTTCTACTACACACACTTAAGCGAACAGAGGTTTCATAACACACTGCAAAAGTTAATCGAGAGCGGACAAGAACTTTCGGAAGAAACTATTTCCGGAATACCCGGCTACAAAAAAGTCATGCCTCGTGATGATTCTCGCAACGGCACCATGGCTGTCGGTGTCGGCATAGGTCTGTTTTTGTTTGGTTTCGTCAGCCTTGGCAATTTTTTTATGGGCGTAGGGCTATTGGTGGCAACAATCGGCGCAACCATGGTTTACTACCATAAAAAGAATCAACCAAGCAGCAGCAAGGACCTGACAGTAGGTGAGTAACCACAACGACGATGCTGTTCTGGTCAAGTTAACCCTTGATCAGGGCAGTCAATATTTCGGGAAACTAGTAAAGCGTTACAGTGACTACGTCTATGGCTTGGGCATGCGCTTAAGCGGCGGCAATGACGCCCAAGCTAAAGATGTGTCTCAACAAGCATTTATAAAAGCATTTCAATACCTCGGAAGCTTCAACCCCAACCACAAGGCGCTTGGCACCCAAGAAGGCACACGCTTTCGTAATTGGCTAACCGGGATTGCCACTAATTGTTATGCGGACCTAGCTAGACGCGAAGCCGCCTACCTACCACTAACCCCACACGTAGAACAAACACAGCAGACCAAGGGACAGGCTAGCAATTTTAGTGAATTTAATGATTTGATTCGCTCACTTACCATTGAAGAACGACAAATAGTGACATTAAAATATGTTTATGAATACAAAGTTGACGAAATTGCTGGCATGCTATCAATGAAGGCAGGAACGGTTAAGTCTAAAATGAGCCGCGCTATTAGCCGGCTTCGCGAGGTAACAGATGAGCAAAATTGATGATATTTTTAGCACTGAAAAAACGCGCAACTACTCGCTCGAAGACAAGGATCAGTTCGTATTTGACACTCTGGCAGCCATATCAACATCAAAGACTCAACGATTAAAACGCTTCGTTACGGCGTTGGGTATTGCTCTGGGGGTTTTGGTGATTTGCGTACAATTCATTCTCCTGAAGTATGCAAGCTTTGAAAGCATAGTGCAGCAAGCGGAGCTACTAATGACGCAAAAGCCCTATTTACTCGCCGCCTTCAACATCACGCTAATCGGCGCAATCATGATGCTTAGACGATATAGATTTTTTTAACTAAACTTTTTAACTAAACTTTTTAACTAAACTTTTTAACTAAACTTTTTAACTAAACTTTTTAACTAAACTTTTTAACTAAACTTTTTAACTAAACTTTTTAACTAAACTTTTTAACTAAACTAAGACGTTCAAACATCAAATAGCCACCCACGACCGCAAGGCTTGAGAATTGAAACCCTCAGCCTTTGCGCGATGTACCTAAAGCTCAACATTAAATGCCACTTCGTCACGAAGCCGCGCAGCGCTGCAATTGAATAGAAAGAGATTGGAAGCTTTAAAGTACGCCTATTCCCACTCGATTGTGGCTGGCGGCTTACCAGAAATATCATAAGTTACGCGCGAGATACCTCGCACTTCATTTATTATTCGATTGGATATATTTCCAAGAATTTCGTAGGGAATATGGGCCCACGTGGCCGTCATAAAATCAACCGTTTGAACTGCTCTCAGAGCCACAACCCAATCGTACGCTCGATTATCGCCGACTACTCCAACAGATTTAACCGGCAGAAATACCGCAAACGCCTGGCTGGTTTTTTCGTACCAACCCGTTGCGTATAGTTCCTCCATAAAAATTGCGTCAGCTTCACGTAATACGTCAGCGTATTCCTTCTTAACCTCACCAAGTATACGCACGCCTAAGCCTGGCCCGGGAAATGGATGACGTTGAATCATTTTTTCTGGCAAACCAAGCTCCAGTCCCAATTTTCGCACTTCATCCTTGAACAGCTCGCGCAATGGCTCAAGCAATTGTAGCTCCATGTCGTCGGGCAGCCCGCCAACATTGTGGTGAGACTTAATAACCTGTGCTTTTCCGGTTTTTGACGCCGCCGACTCAATTACGTCTGGGTAGATAGTTCCTTGAGCAAGCCACTTTGCGTTGTCGATTTTCTGTGACTCTTCTTCAAAAATTTCAACAAAGACTCGCCCAATAATTTTTCGCTTCGCTTCAGGCTCTTGTTCACCAGCGAGCTCAGACAAAAACCTTTCCTCAGCATCAACTCTGATGACTCGAACACCCATGTTTTGGGCGAAGGTCTCCATTACTTGATCACCTTCGTCTTTACGTAACAACCCATTATCAACGAAAATACAAGTAAGTTGATCGCCAATGGCTTGATGCAATAACGCTGCTACAACCGACGAATCGACACCGCCTGACAATCCAAGAATCACGTGTTCATCGCCCACCTGCGTGCGAGCTTGCTCTATGCAATCTGCAATTATATTGCTCGCAGACCAATCACTTGCGCAACCACAAATATCGTGAGCGAAGCGACCTAGTAAGTCTTTTCCGTGCTCAGAGTGAGTAGTCTCAGGGTGAAATTGAACACCATAGAACCGCCTCTGCTCATCCGCTATAGCGCACAACGGAGCATTCCCCGACTGACCAATTACTGTGAACCCGTCAGGCACTTCAGTGACTTTGTCTCCATGACTCATCCACACACTTTGAGACTCTTCTTTTATGAGAGCATTCGGGGATACTAAGTCGACTTGAGCATGTCCAAACTCACGCTTATCCGACGTTGATACTTTACCACCCAACATCGCGGCCATGCACTGCAAGCCATAGCAGATTCCCAATACCGGCACGCCCATCTCAAAAATACCTTCAGGCGCACGCGGGGTATGATCCTCGGTCACTGTTGAGGGACCGCCCGATAGGATGATTCCCCTTGGCGCGAATTCGAGCACCGTCTCTAAATCATTGTCATATGCCCAAATTTCACAATAGACTCCCAGCTCACGAATGCGCCGAGCGATCAGTTGCGTGTATTGAGAACCAAAATCCAGAATTAAAATCTTATCGCTATGAATGTCAGTCATGATTTCTTTAATTTAGTCAGTCGAAATTAAAAATGCCGCCTTACGGCGGCATTCTTGTTGAAGCCTTAACTTCTATAATTAGGCGCTTCTTTAGTTATGGTCACATCGTGAACATGTGACTCAGCGACACCTGCATTGGTAATCTTAACGAATTCACATTTTGTTCTCATATCCGCCAGTGTGGCATTGCCTGTATAGCCCATACTAGAACGCAAACCACCCATCAATTGATGAATAATGTGAGTTGCCGGCCCCTTATAAGGAACGCGTCCCTCTATACCCTCAGGCACGAGCTTTTGAGCCTCAGATTCATCTGATTGAAAATAGCGATCTTTTGACCCCTTTTCCATCGCACCAATGGATCCCATTCCTCGATAGGACTTATAAGAACGGCCCTGATATAACTCTATTTCTCCTGGTGCTTCGTCAGTACCAGCGAGCAAACCACCAACCATCACACAGTTAGCGCCCGCAGCCATGGCTTTCGCTATATCGCCTGAAAAGCGCAATCCCCCATCGGCGATCAGTGGTACTCCAAGTCCTTTCAAGGCTTGAGCCACATCATAGACCGCGGTAATTTGGGGAACCCCTACACCAGCAACCATTCTGGTAGTACAAATAGAGCCTGGTCCAATACCAACCTTAACAGCATCAGCGCCAGCCTCTACCAAATCCAGCGCGGCTTGAGCGGTTGCAATATTTCCACCAACAATCTGAACCTGCGGGTACTTTGTTTTTAAACGGCGAACGGTATTCAATACACCATCATGATGGCCATGGGCTGTATCCACCACTATAACGTCAACACCCGCTTCGACCAAAAGTGCAGCCCTTTCGTCTGTATCTGCTCCTGTACCGACGGCTGCGCCGACCCTTAGGCGGCCATTGCTGTCTTTACATGCCGTTGGGTGGTCTGTCGATTTTTGAATATCCTTAACCGTCACCAAACCTTTCAGCCCAAAGTTGTCATCAACGACTAGAAGCTTTTCTATTCTGTGCTGATGCAATAGACCGAGGATCTCGTCTTTACTCGCGCCCTCTCGGACTGTTATTAACTTGTCCTGGGGTGTCATTGCAGAGGTGATTGGTTCATCGAGACGCGTTTCAAAACGCAGATCTCGACTGGTAACGATGCCCACCAATTGATCCCCGTCAACCACGGGCACTCCCGATATGCGCTTGCGATGAGTCAATTCAATAACCTCACCAACACTGACGCTTGGGCTGACCGTAATCGGGTCAGATATCACGCCACTCTCGAATTTTTTTACTCGAGAAACATTTCGCGCCTGCAATTCAGGCGTCATGTTCTTGTGGATGATACTAAGTCCGCCTTCTTGAGCTAAGCAAATAGCCATACGGGATTCAGTGACCGTATCCATTGCTGCTGACAAGAGGGGGATACCAAGACGGATGTCTTTAGTAAGTTGGGTGGAAAGTTCAACGTCACGCGGCAAAACGCTTGATCGAGCAGGCGTTAGCAAGACGTCGTCGAATGTAAGAGCTTGTTTGATATTTTCCATCGCGGGATTATACGCAACAGCAATGATTTTTCAATTACGAAGTGACTATTTTTGGCTTAGATTAAACGAATTTATCGATTTATATCCAGAAAACGCAGGCAAGGCTGCCAATGCGGGGAGAACAAGCCTCCCCAACGATCAAATCATGTCGTGTTTAGCCAGCTAAAACTCGTTACTTAACTTCCAATACTTTTAAAGTATTGGTATTCCCATCCACACCAACAACATCACCATAAGTGATCACGACATTATCGCCCTTTTCCAACTCAACCACCGATTTAACATACTCAATTACATCTTCGAGTTGAGTATTGCGCTCAGATTCGTGCGGCAAGTGAGCGGAGCGTACGCCCTTATACAGAGCCACTCGATTTAACGTAGAGTCCTTTGGTGACATCGCCACCAATGGTAGATGAGTCTTTATGCGAGACATCCAAAGCGCGGTACTTCCTGACTCAGTCAGACAAACAATAGCTTTGACCTTTTTGAAATGATTCGCCAGATACATCGTCGCCATGCCTATCGATTCATCAACAAAATCAAATTCGGTTTCGACGCGATGCTTGGAAACTTGAGTAAGGGTATGTTTTTCAGTCGCAACGATCACGTTATAGACCGTCTTAATAACCTCCACTGGGTAATCACCAACCGCCGTCTCAGCAGATAGCATCACCGCATCGGAATAATCGAACACCGCATTCGCGACGTCTGATACTTCAGCCCTAGTAGGAACTGGGCTATCGATCATACTCTCCATCATTTGTGTCGCCACGATAACGGGCTTATTTAAAGTCCTCGCACGCGCGACAATCTGCTTTTGATAAGAAGTCACAGCCTCAAAACCAACCTCTACCGCTAAATCACCTCGAGCAACCATGACGCCATCGCAGCTATTAACCATTTCATCGATGACAGCCTCTGAAACCACAACCTCTGCTCGCTCCAACTTGGCAATCAACTTTGTTGAACAACCCAACGCATCCAGCTTTGCTCTTGCATCCAGCATATCGGATGCCTGCGCAGGAAATGACACACACATATAGTCAAGGTTCTGCTGGGCAGCGAAGGCCATATCCTTTATGTCCTTAGGTGTGAGCGCATCCTCAGCCAACCCCCCGCCCTGCAAGTTTAATCCTTTGCGAGACGACAACTTAGTCCCTGCGATAACTTTAGTATTGATCGCATTGCCAGACACGGACAATACCTCCAATTGAACCCGCCCATCATCGAGCATCAATACTCGGCCCGGGCTACAACTTTGAGCCAATGTATCGCATAGGTAACTTACGCCATCTGGGCTTCCGTCTGAATCTGCTATATCTGAATCAAGCAGCAACGCTTGCCCAACCTCTAACGGGAAGCTATCTCCGACAATCGCTCCAATCCGAATTTTCGGCCCCTGTAAATCGCCCAAGATAGCAACGTGTTGCCCTAGATTTGATGCGGCAGCCCTGATGTTGGCAATCGAATGCCCGTGCGACTCATGAGAACCGTGCGAAAAATTGATTCGAAACACACTACACCCATTGGCGATCATCTCCTCTAGAACAGATACATCACCGGACGCTGGCCCAACGGTGGCAACAATTTTAGTTCGATTGAGATTCTTTATTCTGTAATTTTCTTTCATTTATTGAAGCCTTTAGCCCATTTACGCTCAAAATAGTGACTATTTAGTTAAAAATAGAGAGTTTCACTCAATCTTACCGAGCAATTGTTAGGTTTATATTAATTCCATACGCATCCATTGTAACAAATTTTCAATCTCAGGTAGGAGTTTAATTATCATACAATTGAGGTTTTTCCTGTCTATATTGCCAGATCTGAATCGATTCTCAATCCTGATAATGATGGATCGGTCATTCACCTGTGATAAACTTGGGCTGGTTTTTTACAAGACAGTATCGAGAGCTGTCTTGGGCATTTAAACTATTTATTTAGCATAACTTCAAAAGCACACACTAGGAGTCAAAACTCATGCCTATTGAGCTACCAGCGCTTCCCTACGCACGCGACGCGCTTGCACCAACTATTTCGGAAGAAACAATCGACTATCATTACGGCAAGCATCATCAGGCGTATGTCACTAACCTTAACAAAATGATCGAAGGCACTGATCAAGCATCAGCCTCTTTAGAGGAGATAATTCGTAACAGCGAAGGCGGCGTATTTAATAATGCAGCTCAAGTTTGGAACCACACCTTTTACTGGAATAGCTTAAGTCCTAACGGCGGAGGCGAACCTACTGGCGCTCTGGCGACGGCAATTGATTCAGCGTTTGGATCATTTGATGAGTTCAAAGCAAAATTTACAGCCAGCGCAACAGGCAACTTCGGGTCTGGTTGGACATGGCTGGTTAAGAATGGCGCTGGCGAGCTGGAAATCGTAAACACTGGCAACGCTGGAACTCCGATTACAGACGCAAGCATCACCCCACTATTAACAGTGGATGTTTGGGAACATGCATACTACGTAGATTACCGAAATGCGCGTCCAGAGTACCTCAAAAATTTCTGGGAACTCGCCAATTGGGAATTTGCATCAGCTAACTATGCATAAACCATAGAGAACTCGAGCCCTGTCGAGCTCGGGGAAGAAATGTAAAGCCGATGCATTAACGCATCGGCTTTTTTATTCACTTTTTTTATTCAGCTTGGATCAAGACTAAGATGGCCAGAAATCAACAAACACTTAACCGCTAAACCAATTAAAACCCTCCCCCAGTTTTAAAGCCCCCCCCACGATTCGAAGATCTCGGAAATTGAAAACCGCCCCCGCTTCGTCGAGGCTTTGGGATATGCCAGCTTGAACCACGACGCTGACGACGACGCCGTTGACCGCCGCCCCCTAAAATATCGCCAATATCGATAGCCCCATCGCCAAGCACATCGGCCAAATCACCCAGACCTCCGCTGCCGAAGTCTGGGGACGACCCGACATTACGGTATCGTTGATTACGTTTAATGGTACCCCATAAATCAGCACCAGAAATTACGCCTTGAATGAACTGACTTAACACGCTGGAAATCAACGCCTCATTGGAAAAACCGGATCTAACGTCGTCGAATCGAGAGTTTTTAAATTGATGCCGAACACTTTCTAGTTCTCGCAAGCGATTAATTTGTCCATCATGCAGCCTTCGCATCCCTGACATATCGCCCTTCAATGACGCCAATGAATCTTCCAATTCTTGCAGCTCAACAACCAACTTATCATCAACAGGTGAATGGGTTTGCCGGACATAGCGATGAATGCTATCGAGATTTTGATGTTCTAGAGCTGAAGAAATTCGATTCAATGATTTGCGAATATACTCATCCGCTCCCGACGTGTAAGCAGCTCTTTCAGACAACATCTGATTTAGCTCAACCTCAGCCTGCTCAATTGAATCATCTTGAGCATCCAGCTGACGACGAAGCATTTCAAGATTATCTTCCAGCACTTGAGCACCTGCATTATCGAGCGCATCCTTTTCGAGTTGCTGTAACAACATCATTTCACGATCTGCAACATCGCCAACCCTATCGGCATGCTCAACCAACCTTTTAGGGATTTCTTGCAGGTTCCAATAGTTGACTCTTGCCGGTTCATACTTAATGAGCTTGGCTATCCACCCGTCCATAAAACGAGAAAACAACCCAGCTTCATAATCACTTGTCCCATATGAACGATCCCATAAATACATAAAAAGAGCATCATTCTGATATGGTTTAGACTTCTCCGCCATATCACTTGATGCAATCTCGACCTTACGTTCGGCTTCTTCCGAAATAGCTTCGGCTGCTTGCGTTGCGCTAAATTGGTCAACGTAGGCTACGCTTAGCTTTAGTTCAGCCTGAACCTTTGATTCCACGCTCACTAGCTTATCTGAAGCCGCATTACATTCCTGCAATACCTTTTCTCGCTGCCCCTCTTCTTGCTCGATTTTTACGTTTAGCGCAGCAATAGCCGACTCGAGCTTGTCAACCGCAATATCTCGTAATCCAAGTAACTCTATAACCTGCGCGTCAGCCGAGTTGAACTCCGTTTCTAATTCACCACTCTCAATCTCAGACAACCTAACCTTAGCTATTTGATTAAGCAAATCTAAGCGACGCCTTTGCCCCATGGCCACCTGCCCAGATATTCGACTTAACTGTTGGTCTAGCCTTACCGCTTCTCCACGCACCGTTTGTAACGAGCGATCAATGTTCTTTAGCGCTTTTCTCCCTGATAACATGACTACCACTCCGTTATTGTGGCGCCGGTTGTCGGCACACTAAACTCGGGCTTTAAATACCCCGTTCGTTTTGTGCCAACTCTATTCGCTTGAATAATTCCATCATCCTTTTTATCCGATGCAATTTTGTAAAAAGTCTCTTCACTCACACGCAAACCCCACAGCTTCTTACGAGTAGCTTTGTTAGTTTCTTCACTGGTAATGGACAACTCAACAATTCGGTTATTTTGATCAATTGCCTCTACAATCAAATAGTAGTTACGAGCCTTTGTGTTGCCTGGCGGCACTCTCCAAACACCGGAACTTTGATTCGAGCGAGATATTACCCGGACAGTATATTCTTTTAAGAGATGATCTCGCAGATCATGCAGAGCAGTGAGATGAGTCTGCGCTTCTTCAAGTTCGTTTTCCTGTAAGGCGATTCTCGCCTGGTCAGCGATACGCTCAGCTTGAGAATAGATGCCTGGCACTTTTGCTCGTTGCTGAACTTGAGTTAGCACCTTACTCAATTGCGTCGGCAACTCGTCTCTAAAACGATTTTCTGGTAAGACCTCCAATACAAAATAAATTGCCCAAAGCACACCAGCGAAGACACTAAGTAAGCCGAGCGGCCGCCCCCATCGCCTGCGACTGATCCAGATTTGAGCAATCTTAGTACGCCAAGACCGCTCAACCGGTGAGTAACTAAACCGCTCCTCTTCTAATGCCTGAATGCCTTCTAATAAAACATGCTCTGGTACCTCAATACCTTGGGCTTGATACATGTCTTTCAACCGCGATAATAAGCGTTCACGCCTAGCCTCGCCATCGAGTTCTCTCTCAGCGACGCCTTGCTGATGACGTAATGTATCTACGACATCCATGGCCACCATTAAGTCCTCAAGAGGAGCCTTTTGCACTTCCGTCATCCTTAAACCCTATTGTCGAGCCGAAACCAAGTCCGAGTTAGAAGTTAGCGGGCAGAGGCAATGAACCGCCACGTTCAATTATTTTAGCCATACGCTGCTTACCATCTTCAACAGACACGCGTATTTCATCAGCGTTCTTTGTCGACAAAACGCGCATCTCATCAATAATTTCTCTAGAGCGCTCCTGAAAATTAACCACCGAATCAACGAGTTTTTTGACCGCATCAGCCCGAATAGTTGGTCCGTATCCAGCTCTAACCGCGGCCTCCTGTACTTTACCTCCTATGTCAGCCAAATCTTCCAGACTTTTAGAAACACCCTCTTTCATAGCCTCTAAGGTTTGAGTACTTTCATGCAAACCAAACAAACCGGTAAAAGAAGCGGTAAGCGCTGTCAATACGGATTCATTCGTTCCGAAGAAGGTAATTGCCTGCTTATAAACTCGCTCTTTAGCGCTGTTAGTTTGCATTAGCCGCGCCATAATGACTTCCGAGGTGTTATAACTCACGGTTAAATTATCAGATATATCCTTAGCTACTTGGTAACGATCCTCAGAAAATTGCAACATTCGCATCGACTCATCTCTCGCCAACTCCAACTTTGCTCGTTCAGCCAAATCTTCACCTTGATAGGCCGCCACCGTATCGTTTGATTGCTTCAATGCGCCTTTTGATTCGTTCCATAAGCCTTCTGCGGACTTTAAAATATCAAGTGCAAATATCTCAGATTGTTTAATCGCTCCGCGAAAATCTTGGTAGGCTTCCAAAATAACTCGTTCACGCTCAATTTGATCACGTGAGTCTTCAGCAACCTCTAAGTAAGTTTCCTTAATTTTATCGAAACGGCCCGCGATGTCACCGCGCGTTACCTTCATCCATACATTTGAGATACGTTCAAATGTATCAACTTTTCCATCTTCAACCTGATCCACCATGCGCTTAGCGTCATCACGTATCGAGTTAAATGACTCAGTAATCACTTCGTAACGCTCACCCACTCGCATTTCCGACACCTGCTCGCGAACAATATCGTTAAATACCGATGCTTGAGTTAGAGTTCTAGCAATCGCAACGACTTTTGGTTCATCTAAGTCAGTCAATTTCTGCAAAAGCGACACGACGGGAGCTTCATCCACTTTATCAGGCATCAAACCTAAATCTCGTATCTGTGAAAGCGCCTTATCTAGGTAATGAAAAGTGGTGGCCATGTATTCCCCGTTCTTGAATGTTGATTTGAATGAAGCTAGGTTAAATCTAAATTTGAGAACTATGCAGTCGTAAGCATTGTGCTCAACTTCAACGTGTGAACAACTGTAACCAAGCCAGCGAGTTTTATCAACCAAGCGTCGCCAGTCCCTTTTTGATTTAGCTCTTGTTAACAATCGGGTATAGTCACCGCCAAGTCGCAGGTTCTATTGAGAATCGCCCAAATAATATGTTTATCCACACAAGCTGTGGATAACTTTGTGTACAACTATCCTGAGGCATTGTAAATTCAACTCCGGAGGCAAATTGCTTATTTTTTAGGCGCTTTTTATTTCAAAGCAATATCAAACACTTAGCGTTTAATACCTTAACCAAGGGCGTAAACACTGGTTTGTTTTACTCGATACAGGACAACTGTGTACAACTCTGAATTACGTACCAGAAAAACGACTCATTTTATTGAAGACCAGCGATCCAAAACCTACATTGAAAAACCTTCCAGATAGGATACTTGCATGAAACGTATCGGATTAATTAAACGCCTGCTCGTGATAATTTACGATGGCCTATTATTGTTCAGCATTTTGTTTTTCACATCAGCTCTCTGGATGTTACTTTTCAACTTAGTTGCCCCAGATAGCTTTTATGTTGATGTCAGTCAACTTCAGGCTCATAAGCTCGCCTCATTTACCAAT
Source organism: Arenicella sp. 4NH20-0111 (assembly GCF_040366405.1). Classification (NCBI taxonomy): domain Bacteria; kingdom Pseudomonadati; phylum Pseudomonadota; class Gammaproteobacteria; order Arenicellales; family Arenicellaceae; genus Arenicella; species Arenicella sp. 4NH20-0111. Next base: position 114,348 of record NZ_BAABWF010000005.1, on the reverse strand, counting down.
CAAGCAAAGGCAATCTCATTTAGTCTTGTTGCAATTAATGTTGTCGTTGTCAGTTTTTTCTTCTACGGGTGGTTTTGGACTCACGGCGGCCAAACACTAGGAATGAGGGCATGGAAATTGTATCTGACAAAGCCTGATGGAAAGTTCATCGATTGGCCTCTCGCGGCAAAACGCTACCTTTTAGCCTTAGTGTCTTGGGGATGCGGTGGCTTAGGGTTCATCTGGGTGCTAGTGCACCCACAAAAAAAGGCATGGCATGACTCGCTCACCAACACTCAAATCATTTTCCACCAAGGCGAATCTAACAATAAGCCCTAACTCAGCTCCCGATGCATAGAGCGAATGCCAGCCATTTAAACTAGCTGTGCTGCAAACTTTCGTTGCAATACAGCTAGATAATTCGCCGAATTAGGATTATCGACAACAAACTCACAATGAGCGTTGGCAGAGCGGCTCCAAGCATAGGTGGAATACTAAACAGAGCTACGAAATACCCAAATGCTTTATTCATAATGAAGAAACTCAAGCCGATCATGATTCCGAAAAACAAGCTGCGTCCTAAATTACCCGAACGTGACTCTTTGAACACAAATGGAACGGCGAGTATTAACATCACGATGGTAGCGAAAGGCGTAATTACCTTAGACCAAAACACCAATTCGTAGCTTCGAGTGTCCTGCTTGTTTGAGCCAAGATGGTCGATATACTTGTCGAGCTGCCACAGAGACAACTGTTCTGGATCAATTTGAAAAACACGCAAAATGTTTGGGTCTACGCCAGTGGTCCAATACGCCGCACTGACTTCATCAGCGGCTGAGCTATTGTCATCAATCATGGTGCGACTCAAGCCTTTTAATAACCAACGTCGTTTATCCAGCTGATACTCACCCTCTTCGGCGGTAGACAAAAATCGTAAAAAGTTTCTTTCGTCAAATTCGAATATTTTGATATTCAACAGCGTAAGGTTAGGTAACACTTCACCAATATTGACGTATGTATTTTCATCACGCATCCACACGCCAAAGTCATCTTTCTGCCGGATGTTAGATTGAATCGCCCCCAACTTAACCTGCTCGGCTTTAGTTTGTGTGTACGGAGAGACCACTTCCCCCAAAATCATCGCGACAAAAGCCATGATAATTCCTACCTTAACGACTGACAGCACAATCCGCAGTATAGAGACACCCGCGGCTCGCATAACGATCAACTCTGAATCGCGCGCAAGCGTCGACAACCCCAGAATAGATCCAATAAGCGCAGCCATCGGAAATACTTCGTACAAGGTTTTGGGGATTAACAATAAAACATATTGAAAGACTTCAAGAATCCCATACGATCCTTTATCCAAATTGCTAAGCTCGTCAATAAAGCTTACAAACGTAAAAAGCCCAAGCAATACCATAATCGTCACAACGATGTGGCGAACTAATATTTTTCCTATGTAAAAGTCTAGAATCCGCACGCTAAGCCACCGCTCCGACATTCTTCTTAGGCAACTTTATACTCGGCAACATAGGGAGATTGTAATTTCGTCGGTACAAGCAGTAGCAGGCCAATAGAAAATACACTCCATGCACTATCCAAATAGGCATGCCATCATCTGACAGTCCCTTCCTAATGAGAGCAACGGTGTACCCGATCAATTGAAAATAAGTAAGAAAAACAGCAAAGGCCATCACCATGCCCGATGATTTTCCTTTGCGCGAATCAACATGGCAAAGAGCTAAGGCAAACAAGGCAAGAACAGGCAATGTGAATACTTTTGCGATGCGCCAGTACCATTCGCTGCGGAGTCTAGGGTCTGACGATTCTCGAACATCAGTGTTACTCAATGCTCGGATTGGATAACTTAGTTTTTTTCTTGTTTTCGGCTCAATTCTCAGCGCATAAGTTTCAAAATCAACAACGCGGTAATCAGGCGACCCTGGATTCCCTTCATAACGCGAGCCATTTTTTAACACCAAAAATTGATCCTGTGTTTTCTCATCTTCGGTTCGGTATGCGGTTTTCGAGACCACCACTCCTTCTCGCTCGAATGAGGCGCGGTAAACAAATACATTTTCATAATTACCGCTTTCTCGGTTATATCCTTGAACAAAGTAGACGCCATTACCGTCTTTACCTTCCACAAACCGGCCCGTAATCACGCCTGAAACTTCGCTACTTTGGCGGTATTCCTGCTCTAGGGCATAGCCCGTAGCATGGGACATCGGGGTAATGTAAAAAGAGAAAAAGACCACCACGCCAGTCAACACTAGAGACAGCAACCCTAATGGCTTAAGGAAGTGCATTATCCCGACGCCAGCACTGGCTAAGACAGCCATCTCTCGATCGGAATACCAACGATTAATGACCATAATCAATGATATAAAAAACATCAGTGGCATCATGACATCAAGGTAACCGACCATCTTCAAGCCAACCAGACTTAATACTGCCTCTACAGGGATCTCACCTTGCGCAGCTTGGCGCAGAAACTGCATGACTCGCGTGACCAAAAATATGCTGATGATCACAAAAGTGACCGCAGCAGTCGTTCTCAAGACTTCGCTAATAAAGGATCTGTTTATTATCACAGGACGAAAATTACGATTGAGTTATAAATGATTACAGTGATTAAAACCGCATGTGTTCGTAGACCGCGCAAAGCGCTATAATCTACCCAAGCCGCGCATTGTAGCAAGCATTAGCATCGATGGGCGAAAGACTAAACAAATATATAGGAGCATTTGTAGATCACCATGAAAATTCTGATCAAAAGCAGCCTAAACCTGACACTAAAAACAGATTGTCTTGTTGTAGCCATAAAACCTGCAAAAAAATTAGGCACTCAACAAGGCGAACTAAATAGCGCTACCGGCGGCCTGATAAACCGACTACAAGACGGCGATCAGTTTAGCGCTGATAAAAGCGAGATTATTGCCGCTCCAGCTCCGGAAGGCATCGGAGCGAAGCGTTTGTTGCTTCTTGGTGTTGGCGCCGACAAAAAGCTTGACGCCGAATCAATTAAAGACGTTACATCCAAACTGGCGAAACACCTTTCTGGCACGGGGATCAGGGATGTTACATTTGAACTAAACGCGTTAATAGCAAAGAGCGACGTTGAGACGGTAGTGCGCCACCTTGTCGAATCCATTGGTGACACGGAGTACAAGTACATCATGCAGCCCAAATCTGCTCGAGGTGCCAAAGCAAGCAAGGAAATTAAGCTTACGATCAGCTGCGCAGACCGTGCTCAAGCTAACGCGGCAAAAAAAGCGGCGTCTGTTGGACAAGCCATCAGCAACGGAAAAACTCTGGCTAAGGACCTAGGCAATATGCCTGGCAATGTTTGTACGCCCACCTACCTAGCAAATCAAGCCAAGAAAATGGCTAAATCTCATGGCTTGAAAGTAAAGATACTGAACGAAAAAGAAATGGGGGAGCTCGGAATGGGTTCTCTACTTTCGGTCAGTAAAGGCAGTCGAGAACCAGCCAAGCTGATTGTTATGGAGTACAAAGGAGCAAAGAATAAGAAAGAAGCTCCTCACGCCTTGGTTGGAAAAGGGCTGACGTTTGATGCTGGAGGAATATCTCTCAAACCATCGCCCAAGATGGACGAAATGAAGTACGACATGTGCGGTGCGGCAAGCGTCTTCGGAGCGATATTGGCGGCGGCTGAACTGGAACTCCCCATTAACGTTGTCGCCGTGGTTCCTAGTTCAGAAAACCTACCCGATGGCATCGCTAACAAACCTGGCGATGTGGTCACAAGCATGTCAGGGCAAACCATTGAAATACTTAACACGGATGCAGAAGGCCGTTTAATTCTATGTGATGCTCTGACTTACACTGAACGCTTTAAGCCGCAATCGGTTATTGATATAGCCACGTTAACTGGCGCAGTTATTGTTGCACTCGGCCATCAGACCGCTGGTGTTATGGGCAATGATCAAGAATTGGTAGACGATATCTTATCAGCCGGTGAAACCAGCTTAGATCATGCCTGGCAGCTGCCGATAAAAGAAACGTATAAGAAACAACTTAAAAGTGATTTTGCAGACTTAGCTAACATTGGCGGGCCCAGTGCCGGCACCATTACGGCGGCGTGTTTTCTTTCCTACTTCACTGAAAAGTTTCGATGGGCACACTTAGACATTGCTGGGACGGCATGGGGAGGCAGCGCCGGAAAACTAGCAAGTGGCCGCGCGGTGCCCATTTTAACTCAATACTTGATGGATCGCTGTTAATCATCTCAAGGAACAAGCATGAAACAAGTAGACTTTTACTTGATAAACAATCAAGTAAATAACGCGAAGTACAAGTTAGCCAGTCGTCTGGCTAACAAACTCCAGCGCTCGGATTTGAGAGCGCTGGTGGTGACTGATTCGTCCGAGCAAACGAACACCCTTGACCAAACAATGTGGTCATTTAACGACACCAGCTTCTTAGCGCACGACGACTTGAGCGACCAAAACCCCGCTTCAAATGTTCATATCGGCGCACACAACACGGTCAGCCAAGCCGTGCTTTCCCGTGACTACGATGTACTTATTAACCTAGCTTCAGACATTCCGATGTTTAATCATCACTTTGAAAGGGTTGCCGAAATAGTTGAAGCAGATGAAAGCTCAAAATCCGCTGGCCGCGCACGCTATAAGAGCTACAAAACCGAGGGCTTCGAGATCAAAATGCATAAAATTGAGCTCTAGCCCCAAAGATCCTCTTTCGTTTTCTTTCACCAAAGATTGCTCCCAAATGGTTTCCCTCGGAGTCTTTTCATATTACCAAGGGATACTCACCCTTCGAGAGTGAGCTCGTAGTCAAATAAACACTCTTTACTGCTGCTTCACACCTCTAAACCACTTATAATCGAGGGTCGAATGTGTGCCTACCAGCATATAGAACCATAAATAACCGTAGCCGTTAGCATGTCAAACGCATTAGATAATCAATATCAACCGTCTATAATAGAACAGGCAATCTATCAATCATGGGAAGCCAATAATGCGTTTGCCGCGCGTGAAGCGGAATCCGCGTATTGCATTGTGATTCCACCACCTAACGTCACCGGCAGCCTGCATATGGGACATGCTTTTCAAGATACCGTCATGGATCTATTGACGCGTTATCATCGAATGAAAGGAGACCAAACTCTTTGGCAGGTAGGAACTGACCATGCGGGAATAGCGACTCAAATGGTGGTAGAGCGCAGGCTCGCGGCCGACAACATTTCCAGACATGATCTGGGCAGAGAAAAGTTCATAGAAAAAATTTGGGAATGGAAAGCAGAATCGGGTGGCACAATTACTCGACAGCTTCGCCGCATGGGAGCTGCCATTGATTGGAACCGAGAAAGGTTCACGATGGATGATGGTCTATCAGAAGCGGTTGAAGAAGTCTTTGTTCGCCTCTATGAAGATGGACTCATCTATCGAGGTAAGCGACTGGTAAATTGGGATCCAGTTCTTCACACAGCCGTTTCTGATTTAGAAGTCGAATCACTGGAGGAAAATGGGTCGCTCTGGCATTTGAGATACCCTCTTAGCGATGATCCGTCCTCCCATCTCATTGTCGCAACCACTCGACCAGAAACTCTTTTAGGCGATGCCGCCGTTGCGGTAAATCCAGACGATGAGCGCTACAGGCATTTGATAGGAAAAACCGTAGACCTTCCTCTCACAGGTCGAAAGATCCCGATCGTTGGGGACGAGCACGCTGACCCCGAGTTTGGCTCTGGGTGCGTTAAGATCACACCCGCTCATGATTTCAATGACTATGAGGTTGGCAAACGCCAAGGGCTTGATTTAATAAATGTGTTGGATATAAACGCCTGCATCGATCTAGATGGCTCGCCCTACCATGGAATGGATCGATTTGCTGCACGCAAAAAAATAGTTTCCGACTTAGATCAAGCCGGACTACTTGACTCAATTAAAGATCATAAGTTAATGGTTCCACGGGGTGATCGCACCGGCTCAGTGATCGAACCGTATTTAACTGATCAGTGGTATGTGAAGGTAGAGCCCTTAGCTAAAGAAGCAATCAAAGTTGTGGAAGACGGCGACATTAAATTTGTGCCCGAGAACTGGAGTAATACCTATTTCAATTGGATGAACGACATTCAAGACTGGTGCATATCACGCCAGATATGGTGGGGGCATCGAATACCAGCATGGTATGACCAACATGGGAATGTGTTCGTCGCTCGGACTGCCGAAGAAGCACAATCCAAGGCTGGACCCGACGCCATACTCGAACAAGATGAGGACGTATTAGATACTTGGTTTTCATCTGCCTTGTGGCCTTTTTCAACTCTCGGCTGGCCAGAAAAGACTCCTGAGTTCGATAAGTACTACCCAACCAATGTACTAGTAACTGGATTCGACATCATCTTTTTCTGGGTAGCACGAATGATCATGTTCGGATTAAAGTTTACCGGGCAGGTACCGTTTAAAGAGGTATACATACACGGATTAGTGAGAGACTTGGAAGGCGACAAAATGTCGAAATCCAAAGGCAACGTACTGGACCCCATTGACCTTATTGACGGCATAGAATTAGAAGCTTTGGTAGAAAAAAGAACCAAAGGCCTAATGCAACCCAAAATGGCGGCGAAGATTGAAAAACAAACTCGCAAGCAATTTCCAAACGGAATAGAGGCTTATGGAACCGACGCTTTACGGTTCACGTTTGCCAGTCAAGCAACCTTAGGCCGTGACATAAGATTCGACCTAACACGTGTCGAAAGCTACCGTAATTTTTGCAACAAACTTTGGAATGCTTCACGCTATGTTCTTATGAACACAGAAGGCAAAGATTGCGGTCAAGTCGAAGCAACAGTCAAACTGAGTTTAGCCGACAAATGGATCATCTCTCGATTACAACAGGTTGAAAAAGAGGCCGTAGAACAAATTGAAAATTATCGTTTTGATCAGCTAGCGCAATCACTTTATAGCTTTGTCTGGGATGAATATTGCAGTTGGTATGTTGAGCTTACTAAAATCGTGCTGAATGATGAAAATGCTACTGATGCGCAACTTCGCGGCACACGACGTACGCTGGTTCGGGTTCTAGAAAGTACGTTGCGTTTACTGCACCCGATCATGCCATTCATCACTGAAGCTCTGTGGCAGGAGGTTAAGCCTTTAGCCGCTGTTGAAGGGGATACGATAATGAACTGCGTTTACCCTTTATATGATGAAAGCAAAATTGACCAACAAGCAATCGAGGACATGACGTGGGTTCAGTCCGTGATCACCAGCGTAAGAAACATTCGTGGAGAAATGAACATCAGTCCGGGTAAGGCTCTGCCGATACTTGTTCAGGGTGCCAGCCCAAAAGAGGCTTCAAATATAGAACTCCACAGCGATTATCTAACCAAGTTTGGCCGCTTTGAGTCTATGTCTATGTTAACAGATTCTGATCAAGCCCCCGAGTCAGCCACGGCGCTGGTTGGGGATATGCGACTGCTTATCCCTCTCGGCTCATTCATCGACGCAAATGCAGAGATATCTCGATTATCAAAAGAGCTGGAGAAGGCTGAGCGTGACATAGCGGGTGTTTCCGGCCGCTTAAGTAACAAAGCGTTTGTCGATAAAGCGCCTGAAGCAGTTATTGCTAAGGCCCAACAACAACTTGATGACGCTGAGTCGGCTAAGTTCACATTGCTAGAGCAAATAGAGCGAATGCAAGCCTTTTTAGAAAACGACTGAATGATGATTGACAAGAACCACTCATTTAACCGACACTCGAATGATGCTTAAATTAATCACACAATCATCAGCTCTAAACAGCCGAATTGGCGTTGAGATCAAACCCACTTGGGTTAGCAAGCTCTGCGTGCGCACGATGGTTATTTGCCGCCCGCCTCCTTGCGCGTTTTGATTTTAAGCTACAACTTTTTTGAAAAACCGCAAACCAAATTGGAATGCGGTTTTTTTTTGTTCTCAGTACACTCATCACATCAATTAGGAACTCACAGAATGAACTTTGAAAAGCTTAGCATCCCTCTCGCCTTCCTAACGGTGCTGCTTGTGTGGACAACGACGCCACTCGCCATACAGTGGAGTTCAGAAGGGGCCCCCATGACCAGCGCGTTCTACCGAATGACAATTGGCATGGTTTTCTGCGTGACCGTCATGTTAATTACGCAAGGGAGGCTTCCTTTATCAAGAGAAAGCCGCCGCATCTATTTGGTCGGCGGAATATCCATCTTTTTAGGAACGGCGCTGTTCTATTCTTCGGCGCAGCTCATACCCAGCGGTTGGGTGGCGGTTGTTTTCGGACTATCTCCACTGATTACAGGTGTCTTCTCTGCCATCGTTGAACCCGAGGCAAAATTAACTCCATCTAGAGTGTTTGGTCTATTGTTGGGCTTATCTGGGCTAGCTTTGGTGTTTTCAGCGGGCTTACGTTTTGAGGATGCATCGATACTTGGTCTGGCCTATTCCGCCGTGGCGGTAACCATAACCTCTGCCGCGTCGGTGTATTCACGTCAGTTAGTAAAAGATCAATCCATTACTGGTCTGCAGATTACAGCCGGCAGCCTAATTGTCGCCCTGCCGCTTTTTATGGTCACGGCATACCTCGTAAAGCCAGGGCTGTCTGCCACATTCTCTAGTTCTGCTGCCTATGGGGTACTCTACCTAGGTCTAATGGGGAGCGGTGTAGGTTTTACGCTCTACTATTTTTTACTTAAGCGAGTAAGCGCCAGTAAAATATCGCTGGTAGGCTTAGTGACACCAATTACGGCGCTGACGTTAGGTGCCGTCCTAAACAATGAGCCCGTTATTGCAAATGTTTATTATGGGGCTATATTGGTTTGCACTGGGCTTATATTCTATGAATTCAAGCCAAGATTAGGACTTCGCAGAATGTAAGTCACTTGGAACTATACATTTATCCTCATGCCAAATAAATTACTGATCATTGCTCACTGCCCGTCGCCAAATACCCAGTTGATGGCGAACGGCATACTGGAGGGCGCCAGGTCCATCGCCGAAAGCGAGCGTTCCGCTGTACTTAAGTCACCCTTTGCGTGTCACGCTGAAGATGTACTCCAAGCAAGCGCAGTAATATTATTTACAACCGAGAATTTTGGCTACATGAATGGCGCCCTGAAAGATTTGTTTGAGAGAATCTACTATCCTTGCCTTGAGGATCAAAACCGAAACCAAGCTAAGCCATATTCCTTAATCATTAAAGCAGGAATGGACGGCACCGGTGCGGATACCTCAGTTAACAAAATAGTCACGGGACTAAAGTGGCGAAAGATTCAGGAGACATTACTTTGCAAAGGCGATTTTAACGATGCCTTCGTGAGCGATTGCCGCACCATGGGAAAAACGATGCAAGCCATGGTCGACTCTCAATTGATTTAAAATCGTTACCCACCAATACACAAAAATACCGTTACACCATGTCAAAACACATCACAGATAAAAAAACACAGATTGAAGCAGACGTTTTTAGAAAACTCCTTGCTCATTTGGACAACCACAAAGAAGTACAAAATATTGACTTGATGATTTTGGCCGACTTTTGTCGAAATTGTCTCGCCAAATGGTACTCCGCCAGTGCGCAAGATCATGGAGAATCCGTAGATCTTGAACAAGCACGAGAAATAGTTTACGGAATGCCCTATTCAGAATGGAAAGAAAACCACCAAACCAAAGCGACTGACGAACAACTCGCTGCCCTAGAGGCAAGAAAGTGAACGCGCCGCATCAGTCAACCATCTAATTTGCCAGGAGCGAAGGCCAGTTCTCATCAGCCGTTTTGATATACTCAGTTTTATCTTTAAGCCATTTAGAGTTAATAGATTTACTGTAGTTGAGGTACAACTTACCGCCTTCTATGGTAAACAGCTCTGGTTTGATCGAGGCCGTTTGGTTTTGTGAAACCGCATACGCGCAGTAGCCGCCATATTGAGGTTCATACTTTTCAGGTGCCGCTTTGAATAGGTCTAAATTTTCTTGTGAAGAAAAAAGCCAGTTGGCCCCCTTATACTTGTGGGAATATTCAGCGCTTCCTTCGACTGGTTTTCCTTCCGTAAAATACGCAACCGTGTCATAGCCCTTGATAGCGTCATTAGAGAAAAAAGAGGTATAAATCGGCTCTATCGCAAAAGAGGCAAAGCTAACGGTGAAGCTGAGTACAGCAAGTAGACTACCGACTATTTTTTTCATGATGTATCTCCGGTTTATGCGCTGGCGGATCTAATGTAGAAACCCCAACTATTTATCTAGGCAGCTTCATTCCCCTCGCACCAATGCATCAAGGCGATCAGCAACCAGTTTTTGACAGTGCTGGGCACACTCTTTACGAGTTTCAAACTCGTCTAAATAACAGACCGGATGAAAATGAATTTTCGCGCTAACCTTTTTTCTTGGCATCAGGCCTAAAAAGTGCGGCAGAAACGGCATTCTCGCATACCACGCATAATGGTCTCGTGTTTGTTGGTCTACAATCAGCTCTCCATCATAGTGAGTATATGCCACCGTCACAGGCTGAATGGCGACACGAGGACCATCAGGTAAATTTGCCGATTCCAATAATGTAGACTTGAAAGGTTCTACATGCGTACCATTAGTACTTGTTCCTTCGGGAAAGAGAGTCAAACTATTCGATTGCTCTAAGTGGTTTTGTAATACTTTGAGCTGTTGTTTTGCGCGTCCGGCTTTACGTTCGATAAACAAGGTATTCTGGAACTGCGCTAGTGTTCCCAAGACTGGCCAAGAAGCTACTTCAGCCTTAGCGATAAAGTAGGCCGGAAGTTGTCCGAGAACAAATATATCAACATAGGACACATGATTACTCAGATAAAGAGTTGGGCGGCGTTCACTCATACTGCCAGAACAGCTCACTTGTATACCCAGGATCTTACATACGCCCGCATGAAATACATGCGGCAACTGAGTGTATTTAGGAACTCGTACTAGACGAGCCACCATATAAATGAGCGGCATCGTAACTATCCACAAGACTATGAGGACAATGCGAATAAATCCGATAAAGTAATTATTTTTATTAGGCATGTTCAACTTCAGAATCAAATGCTCTGACCAAAACAGAAAGAGAAGATCGCGCTGCTGTAGAATACATGACTGTCGCAGAACCGTGAATTAACTTCTCGACTTTAACTGTACGCGCCCTGTTGTTACACGAATTACAAATCACACATTGCTGCCGTAAACAGTCGAGTTAATGGTCAATCGATTTGTTTACTAACGCATGGTTAGTACCAAACATTTCCTGAGCATCAACGTAAATGGCGACAAAGGTGGTATTAAAAATAGGATCAATAATGGCATGCTCACTAATTTTGGCACCAATTTTTAAGTAACCTCGTAACATGGTTGGTACCTTACCGCGTTCTTTACCTTTGCCGGGCTGCTTGCGAAAATCGGCTATATTGACACTATCAACCTGGATCTTAGGTTTTGGCATAAGCGCCTCAGAAGCTAGGTGCTTATCGTACAAATACGACAATATTTCTGTATGCTGTTGATAATCAACACCTTTAAAGCTCGCACACCCGAACAAGACTTCGTACTGATTATGCTCAATGAATTGCATCGTAAACTTCCAAATAAGCATCAGGATTGCGCCACCTCGTCCTTCTGGAGAAACACAGGCACGGCTTAGCTCCAATACCTTACCGTAGTTGTTTCGCAGCCCAGTCAAGTCAAACGCGTGTTCAGTGTAAAACTCTTGTCCACCGACTAGCGCTCGATTACTCACCAACCTTACGGTGCCAACGACTTTGTCTTCAGCCTTTTTATCGATAACGACGACGTGATAGGCCACATCATCCCACTCATCTTCCTCACGCTCGTTATTAAGCATTTCCGGCGTGATCTTTCCACCACTTTCTCTAAACAATACTTCGTAGCGAAGTTTCTGTGCCGCGCGAATTTCCTTCTCAGTCTGGGCCAATCTAACGTCATACCGTCCAGCAGACATACTGCCAGCGATAAGCTTCGTCATTTGTTTAAATACTTTTGGATTTATAGCCATAATAAGAACCGCGCATCAATACGTAGATCAAAATAATTGAGGGATTAAAACAAACCTAGGTTACAAACGTGAGACACATTAGACATCACGTTTTAGGCACCTATGAGGAGCAACTGACGGCTGCCAGCGACAAGGAATCCCGCGAGCGTAATGCTAACGTCATCGGTTTAGACAGAGCCACCTCACACGGCGAGCCATCGGCATAACAGAAATTCACTGAATGCCGGTCTACTTTCACATAACTGAGACTCACAGTTTGCGCGTCCTCGCGATGCATACACACGGAATCCTTTGAACGACTGGGTTCATGACTTGAGTGAAAGCGTATGTAGTCTTGCGCTGATCTTGAGTTTTCTAACCCCATTTCAGCAAACAGCTGTCTGCGCAGAGCTTTAACATTTTGAGCGTCCACCGAGGACGAAGACTTAGGTTTGGTAACATCCGACTCAATTCGCGCAGCATGCCCATCCCAGACCATCAACCGGTTCGCGCCATTCGGCTCAATAATAAACATTCGAAACGCGCGATAATCTTCTAAATTCATCCCATCAAACAATTGATCCGCTTCATGAAGCTGCAAAATACTCGAAAAACGTCTGACTATTTCCCCTCGGCTTATCCATTTCTTATACGTTTCAATTTGCTCAAATTGATAGTGATTTAGTAGGCAAACCGTCACACCATATTCATTGGTTGCAATCCAAGTTCCGCCCGCATCAGCGTCGGTAGGAGATATGTAAAGAGTCCGATCGTCTTGAAGGTCGTGTTTTTGAATGGCCGGCAAAGATGCTCGCCGTCGAGTTAGTCTCTCATCTCGATTGAAAAAGAGTTCGTAGCCGTCCTCATTAACAAACCATGTCATTGTGCACATGATGCACCTTTAACAATAGTGGGGGTCGTTTCCACACTTTTCTCATTGTGAACTCTGGTCGCTATAGCTACCCCAAAATCTTCATCAGGTTGATTTCCAAAGGCTCGGGTCATTGCACCAATAATGGCATAATGATGCACCGTATGCGATTGCAGAAACAACAACTCTCGATTCACATTCGTTTCAATGAGGCCATTGGTCTGCTCATCTTCTATAAAAAATTTCACGGGCTGACAAGGCAAAGAGTCCAGACGAAGTCCGATTAAGATATCGTCGATGGTCTTTAGCGCGTAACTTGAATCACACTCTAGAAGCTGATCTCTCTCCCGTTTATCATAACAAAATACTCCGTCAGGAAGTTGCGCTAGGAAACAGCGGTAATGCTCTAAAATATGGCGGAAGTGTGCGCCAATGGTGCTTTGAAATGCAGGCTTGAAACCTTGCGTATATTGATCAACGTTTAGAAGGCCGATAAGTTCTGCACCTTCCTCCAAGGTTTTAATGTTGCTCTTTAGCAATTGTTGATCCAATTCTGATGCGTCTATCGACAAAACAATTTCTCTATCTAAACCGCCATACTACTGGCATTTCTCTTGGGTCACTCTAACGACCTAACTGTCATTTGGGTTTATGCACTTACTGCTAAGCTTATAGACCCAGAGTAGGCACAAGCGCTTGCACGTTGCCTTAAATTAATAGAACGAAAAGCCTTTCTCAAACAAGCATTATAAATCAACCATCATCATTCGACATAAAAACAGAGGCTAATGCAATTGCCGCCGTCTCAGTCCTTAGTATATGCTGACCCACCGAGATTGAGGCGATCTCATTTTTTTCAAATTCATCGACCTCCGACTCTGAAAACCCTCCCTCCGGCCCAATCAATACCGTGACAGGCCCCTCGATATTCTTATATTCAGAAATGGAATCCCCACCTTGGTTTGCGTAATAGGCCGCAGCGGCTTGATCAAGCACTGCGGCAATTGAACTAGGGTGCGCTATTTCCGTGAACCATGGATTTTGTGATTGTTTACAAGCCTCGATCACCAACCGCTGCAATTTTTTAATCTGAGCTTCCTTAACGTTTGTTACCGAATACCGAGAAACAAGAGGAATGATTGTCGTAACCCCCAGTTGCGTAAGCATGTCCACCATCACCTTCTGTCGATCACCCTTGGGCATGGCCACTGCAATCGTGAGCCCTGGCTCAGATCTCACGTGTGAGGTTACCGATTCAACCTGAACCGTCACCAAACGCTTAGTTGTTTTGATGATTTCTGCCTGTCCTGTCAAGCCACGTCCATTAATCAAGTTGATACGCGCGCCGCTCTTTAACCGCCTAGACTGAAGCGCATGCGCACTTTCAGTCTCTGGCAGATCGACACGGACTCCATCACACTCTAGTTCGGGAAGATAAAAGCAAGGAATAGCCAAAACAGAGACCTATTTATTCAAATACACATCATAGTGCACTAGTTTGCTTGAAAATTGTTGTTCAGGTTTCTTCAATAGAGGAACCGCATAACTTGGCCTTTTTACCGCTACGCGAGTAATCCCTGCGTCTATTACTGAAGCCAGCAAGTCACTCGCATCTGAGTCCTCGCCAATCAGCCATTGCAACAATTGCATTTTCTTATTTACCGCGGCAGACTTTTTCCGTTTTGGCGGAAACATCGGGTCGACATAGGCGCAATCTATATCTTCAGTGTAGCTGGAAACGGCCGAAATAGAGTCAGCCAAAATCACAGTCGGAATCTTCAATTGAATTCCAGACCTCAATACAAACGCGTGTGCTCGAGCAAAGGCTTCATGCATCATCAGAGCCATAAGAGGATTGCGTTCAATGACGGTTACCCGATACCCTTGGGTAGCCATCAACATCGCATCTCCGCCCCAGCCTCCAGTCACATCAAGAATTACTTTAGATTTTCTTCCAAGAGCCTGATTAAACGCACCTTGCTTTGGAGCGGGGAAAGACTGAATCGAGCTAATTGTCTGAGAGTAATCCACTGCAAAACTCACCGGTTTTTTCTGGCCATCCTTAAACCACGCTAACTCAATTAGCCGATCATGATAGCCCACTCCTTGTAAACCTTCATGGACTGTCAACACCAACGAAGGCTGCCGACACTCGACAGCCTTTAAAGACGCCAGCAAAGGTTGCGCTGGAGGATAATGCTCGTAGACTTCGTTAGAAACGAATAGCTCGACTTCATTAAGCAAGTACGACTGACCTTCCTCCAACACCATTTACCTCAGAGTAAAATCAGTCTACAGAAAGTCAACGTCAACCTTAGGGCTAACGTCTGCTGAATAATCAACCCCAGCGATACCAAAGCCAAACAGTCTCATGAATTCTGATTTATACGCGCCAAAATCGGTTAACTCGTTTAAATTTTCGGACGTTACTTCAGGCCAAATCGCTTCAACTCTCGCTTGCATCTCAGGCAATAGCTCAAGCTCGTCTACCCGATACCGATTTGTATCATCCAATCTTGGGTCATCACTGTAAATACACTCTTTGTAAAGACGCCCAAGCTGTTCGATGCAGCCTTCATGAGTACCCTCAGCATTCATTTCTTTAAACAATATTGAAAGATACAAAGGCATCACAGGAATGGCCGAACTCGCTTGTGTTACAACCGCTTTAAGTACAGAGACGTGTGCGTCCACATCCAAGTCAGTGTTCAATTGAGCCGCAGTCACATCTAAGTGCTCCTTCGCCTTCCCAATACTGGCGTGACCGTATATCGGTTTTGTGAGCTTGTCTCCAATGTAGGTATAGGCCACAGTCTTGCACCCGGGCGCCAACACTCCCGCTTCACTGAGTGCGTTGATCCATAACGCCCAATCTTCACCACCCATAACTTTAACCGTATCAGCGATCTCTTGATCTGAAGCTGGATCTATCGTGACTTCACCAATTTGCTGAGTATCAGTATTAAGGTTTTTCGCTGTATAAGATTCACCGATAGGCTTTAAAACAGAAGAGTAAGTAACTCCATCCGTCGGATCAGTTCGCCTGGGCGAGGCGAGACTGTACACGACCAAATCGACCTTACCCATATCTTCTTTAATAAGCTCAATCGCCTGAGACTTAACTTCGTTAGAAAAAGCATCACCATTTATACTCTTAGAGTATAGTCCGTCTGCTTTCGCTTGAGCTTCAAATGCCGCAGAGTTGTAGAAACCTGCGGAAGCCGTACGCTTTTCGGTGGGCGGCTTTTCGAAAAACAACCCTAATGTCTTAGCACCATAGCCGTAGGCCGCTGTTATTCTGGAAGCCAAGCCGTAACCTGTTGATGCGCCGATAACCAGTACATTCTTCGGCGTTCCGGTTACGCCAGAATTTAATGTTTCTCTTTGACTCTTTATGTACTCAATCTGCTCATCAACGTTCGTTGCGCATCCTACCGGGTGGGCGTTTGTACATATGAATCCACGAACCTTCGGGTTAATAACCATTTGTCAGTATTCCTATCGTAAAAAGATGATTAAAAAAAACCGCAGGGGAGCATCTGCGGTTTTTTTCGATAATCAGTAAAAATCAGGCAGCCCTATTTTAGAGCAGCTCTTCATTAATCACTGGTTTTACAGTTTCTTGTAGGCCCTTTAAATAAGCCCCAAATAAACTTTGGCCGTTGCGTTGCTCAAGCATTCGTCGCGTTGCGTCTTTTACCTGCTGGCTGATTTGCGTCAGATCACCGGGGGCGATCTGGCTCAAACGCACAATATTAAAGTCCCCACTGATTCCGGTAAACGAATGTAACTCGGTAGCGGTGTCTCTTAGTTGCATTTTCATGACCTCACGAATCACCTCCGGAGAAGCCTTGCGCTCAGTATCAATCAGCGACACCGTGAACGATTGCGTTTCTACTGATTCGTCCTTCGCAAGTTCGTTCCAATTTTGCTCAGCACGCTGGAGTAGATTAGCACCTGCTTCCTCAGCCGCCTTGCTTGCTTTATCAGCAACCAATTTGGTTTTGATTTGATCTGAAACAGTGTCTAATGGTTTCGGAGAGGAAGGTTTAAATTCTTTCAGCCTTACAGCAACATATAAGCCATTCCCCAACTCAATCAAGTCGGAATTCAGATTTTGACTCGCCACTTGATCACTGAAAGCAGCCGCTCGTATTGCTTCATTAGATGCTATTCCAGTACCCAAAGACCGAGTAAATAGCGATGTGGTTTTAATTTCGGTTTGCAAAGAGGCCGCAGCTCCTTCAAGAGTGTCTGGTTGTTCAAACAATAAATTTCGCAACTCTTCTGCTTTTTCTATCGCTTGGTCTTCAGCCTTTGTCAGTTTGATATCTTCAGTTAAATCAAACTTCATTTGCGCCAGGTCTTTTGCTTGCGTAGCATTCACGCTTTCAACTTGAATAATATGATAGCCAAACTGCGTTTTAACAGGATCGGTGATCGCGCCGATTTCAGCAGCAAAAGTGGCCTTTTCAAACTCAGGCACCATGGCGCCTTTTTCAACTTCTCCGAGGGACCCTCCATCAGCCGCAGAGCCTGGATCATCGGAATGTTCTTGCGCTAGTGCAGCGAAGTCACCGCCATTCCTCAATTGTTCAACTAAACTATTAGCTTTTTCCAATTGCTCATCATCACCCTTGTCTCCAGAAGTGCTAAGCAGTATATGGCGGGTATTTCTAGTTTCGTCTTCGGCAAAGCTTGCAACGTAATCTTCATAAGCAGACTGAACTTCTTCATCAGTCGCTTGTTGGTCTTCTGCGAGTGAGGACGTATCAAGCTCTACATATTCAATGGAACGCCGATCCTCGTCCATGTAGTCCGCGGTATTGTCAGCGTAGTATGTTTGAATTTCGCTATCGTTGACCTCAACCTTATCATTGAAGTCAGCTTTATTGACCGTAATCAGATCAAACGTACGTTTCTCTGATTGAATCTCAAGCATGGCTCTTATTTCATCAGGCAAAACCAAGCTCGATTCTTGATAACCAGCGGCCACCTGAGAAATTCGCGAATTTTCTCGAATACTATTTTCAAATTGAGTCTTGGAAAACAATCCCGAACTGTTCAAATAGTTTTGATACAACTCAGGATCAAACTTCCCTTCAGTTTGAAATACTGGGTCTTCCTTAATCAGTGTGGCTAATTGCTCATCCCCAATCTGATAATTTTGCTCGGCTGCGACGTGATTCACCAGCGCGCGATCAATCAAGTTCTGCAGGACTCGACGTTTATAAGAGTCGCTCGAGAAAAAATCAGAGTTTGCTAAAGCAGGATTAGCCTGCGTAGCTTGCTGCTGACGATTGACTAACTGTTGTTGAAACTCTTGTTGATAAATCTTTTGCTCACCAACTTCGGCTAAAACGGGGCGTGCTTCTGTACTGGCATACTCTTGAACTCCCCAGAAAGCCATTGGGATAATAATGAGAGCGGCAATAATCCACGCAAACCAACCTGATGAGCGGTCACGAATTTCAGTTAACATAGTGATTCCTTATAGGAGTTCTTATTAAATTTCAGCGCGCCATTATAGTCGACTGTTGTAGTACAAAAAAGGAAATTAAATGCACAGACAGGGGTAATAAATTGGTTTTATCTAAAAGCACACACCATTTAGCTTGCTGAAGAGGCTAATTTCTTGAAAAAAGCGCCTGAGACGAGCAATCCTGAATTTTTTGTAATGGTGATAATCACAAAAACCAGCTCTTATTAAGAGGCAAGTTGTATTGACAATTGCCAATTAGCTAATTAGACGTATATTGCACATACAGACTTTACAATAACATCGAAGCTTACGCACATTATTGGCAACCAGTCTAAATAATATTACGCTCAACATAATGCACGATTAACGGTGACAAAGCTCACGCAACAAAACATGGAATTTAAACACATTATGAACAAAATTCTCATCGGTTTCCTACTAACCTTATCAGCCATGTTTGCGGTAAACGCACAGACATCTGAAATAGACATACCGTATACGAAGTCAACACTCAAAAATGGATTGACTCTCGTTGTTCACGAAGATAAAAAAGCCCCTGTGGTGGCCGTTAATGTCTGGTATCACGTCGGCTCCAAGGATGAGAAAGAAGGCAGAACCGGTTTTGCTCATCTGTTCGAGCATTTAATGTTTAATGGCTCGGAAAATTATAACGACGACTGGTTCAAGCCGTTCGATCGCGTTGGCGCTACCGGCATGAACGGTACGACCAATCAAGACCGTACAAACTACTATCAGGTGGTGCCGAAGAATGCATTAGAAATGGCTTTGTGGATGGAATCAGATCGAATGGGCCACTTACTGGGCGCTATCGATCAAGCCAAACTCGATGAGCAGCGAGGCGTGGTTAAAAACGAAAAACGACAAGGAGAAAACCAACCTTATGGTCGAGTTTTTAGCACGATCTTGGAAAATGTCTACCCCAAAGGTCATCCATATTCCTGGAGTGTTATCGGCTCGATGGAAGACCTAAATGCCGCTACAGTAGAAGACGTGCATGAATGGTTCAAAACCAAATATGGAGCGGCTAACGCGACACTCGTCATCGCTGGTGACGTAGACACCACCGAAGTGCAGGCGCTGGTTGAAAAGTACTTTGGGCATATTGAAGCCGGCCCTCCATTGACCAAGCAAGGCAGCTGGATAGCCAAACGACAAGGCAAACATGAACAAGTTATGTACGACCGCGTACCTCAAGCACGGCTTTATAAGATATGGAATGTGCCTGAGCGCGGTACAGAGCAAGCGGAATGGCTGAACCTTGCATCTGGAGTGCTCTCTAGCGATAAAAAATCAAGACTCTACAACCGGCTCGTATACAAAGATAAAAAAGCGACCGACATTTCAGCCTTCTCGTTTAACTCCGAAATTTCCGGCCTGTTTGGCGTCATCGCCACTGCAGCGAATGTCGATGACCTGGATTATATAAATAATGCGATCGATGAAGAACTTGCGATTTTCATGTCCAAAGGACCAACTAAGGACGAGTTAAATCGGGTTAAAACATCCAGTCGGGCTGGATTTATCAGGGGACTTGAGAGAATTGGCAGCAAAGCAGACCTTTTGGCCCAAAATCAAGTATTTAATGGCAGTCCTGACTTCTTCAAAACGTCGATTGAACGCTTCCAAAGCGCTTCTGCGAAAGACGTGATGACAGCGACAAGAGACTGGCTGAGCGATGGAGAATATACCTTGCGCGTGCTGCCATACGCCCAACATAGCTCATCCTCTAGCACAGTGGACCGAAGCAAAGGAATTCCCTCTATTGGCGATGCACCCGAAGTAAGTTTCGATCGTTTGGAGCGCGCCACACTCGATAACGGGTTAAAAATACTTTTAGCCAAAAGAGATGCCGTGCCGGTAGTACGAATGCAGCTATTGGTCGATGCTGGATTTGCAGCAGACCAAAACGTCAAACCAGGAACCGCCAACATAACGATGTCGATGCTGGACGAAGGCACGAAATCGATGGATGCGTTAGAAATCAGCTCACGACTGGCTGAAATGGGAACCAACATGAGTAGCGGCGCTAGCCTTGACTCATCCAGCGTTTCTATCAATACGATGAAAGAACATTTAGCCGATTCAGTCAAAATATTCTCTGATGTTATTTTGAATCCCAGCTTTCCTGATGAGGAGCTAGAACGTTTACGCCAACAACAACTGGCCGCCATTAAGCAAGAAAAATCAACCCCATTTGGCGCTGGTTTACGATTGTTGCCAAAAATACTCTATGGCGAAGGACATGCTTATTCCGCCCCATTTTCAGGCTCAGGCACTGAAGAAAGCGTCAAAAGCATCAGCGTTGCTGATCTTAAAGACTACCATCAAACTTGGTTCAAGGCCGAAAATGCCACTTTAATCGTGACCGGCGATATCAGTATGAAGGAAGTAATGGAGTTAACTGAAAAAGGGTTAGCCAAATTACCCAGCGGGGACTCGCCCGAAAAAAACATCAGCGACATAGAACCGCTTGAGAAATCGACCGTCTACTTGATAGACCGCCCTGGGTCTGAACAATCCGTCATTTTAGGCACGAAGATGCTGCCTAAGTTTGGTTTTGAAGGCGAACAATCATTGCAGTTGATGAACGAAGTACTTGGTGCGAGCTTTAACTCTCGAATCAACATGAACTTGCGGGAAGACAAAGGCTGGTCCTATGGTGCTAGAAGCGTTATTAGCGGCACTCAATCTCAACGACCGTTCATCACTTACGCGCCAGTGCAAACAGACAAAACTGCAGAGTCACTTGCTGAACTCTACAATGAAGTGCGAGCAATACAAGATGACAAACCAGCAACACAGGAAGAACTGGCGAGATCACTCGATAAGAAAATACTGACGCTGCCAGGCCGCTGGGAAACTGCCGGCGCAGTCCACAGCGATATTTCAACCCTTGTCCGCTACGGACTGGACGAAAGTTATTGGGATGGATACGTTAAAGATCTTCGAGAGATAAACCTGGAGCAAGTTAATGCTGCGGCGAAGGAACACATGACGCCAGATAACATGATCTGGATTGTGGTTGGAGATCGTGTTCGGATCGAAGAAAGCGTACGAGCCACAGGAGTCGGAAATGTGCTTATAGTCGATAGCGAGGGCGCCGCTGTTGAGTAGCGTTAATACCTAGCTAGAACACCAACCGAAGCCGCAGATAACACTGCGGCTTTTTTACGACTTGGGCACAGACAATTGACGGACATCGATTAAGCGTCGACCAGCCCTAGAAAAAGGACATCGAGTCCTTGAATGAAAAGAGAATTGATTCTTTGAATCAAAAAGTTGGCGGAGCGGACGGGACTCGAACCCGCGACCCCCGGCGTGACAGGCCGGTATTCTAACCAACTGAACTACCGCTCCAGCTGCATGACATCCATATCATCTAAAAAACATCAAATCATGTGCAACGTATCATACTCCTGAGATACAACACGATAATAATGCGAACATAAACATAACGAAATTCATGCTTTAAAAGAAAAAGCCTTCAACATCGTTGAAGGCTTCTCTATTCGAAAACTTGAAAAATGGCGGAGCGGACGGGACTCGAACCCGCGACCCCCGGCGTGACAGGCCGGTATTCTAACCAACTGAACTACCGCTCCGCATTTCCAAATTTTAAACTCTTTACAAAATCTTCTAGAACCTAATCTATTGACTCTGAACCTTTGACTGAAACTTAACTATTTCAATCAAGCTTTAAGAGTGGTGGGCGTTAGTGGACTTGAACCACTGACCCTCGCCTTGTAAGGGCGATGCTCTACCAACTGAGCTAAACGCCCGAATCTCGTCGAATCGGAGGCGCATAATAGCAGAACTTTCGTCGCTTGCAAGTAAGTTTTGAAGTTTTTTTAAACTCTTTCAAAACCTTCTTCAAACTCAATTGTTCTTTGCTCTGACCTCCGAAGCGGCGCTAGTTTAATGCATCTTTTAATGCTTTACCAGCTTTAAATTTAGCTTGGTTAGAAGCAGCGATTTTGATCGTTTCACCTGTACGTGGGTTACGGCCATCACGAGCTTCACGACGACTTACAGAGAATGTACCAAAACCAACAAAAGTAACGCTATCGCCTTCTTTCAAAGCGCCAGTGATTCCTTCAAGCACTGCGTCAAGCGCATCGCCAGCAGCTGATTTTGAGATATCTGCTTTAGCAGCTACTAGGTCGATTAATTCAGATTTGTTCACGATTATTTCCTCATTAGGTAAATATGGTTTTATTAGCTTTCAAGTGGGTATTAACCACTAGGCAAGCTCTCATCTAAACAGGCATTAAGTCAAAGCCGCTCGTTAAATGTTGAGAACTTGATTTATTGCCAGAAAATCCTCCAATAATGCGGACATCAATCTAATCTATCCAAATAATACTCATGGGCTATAACTGACCCTTTTAACAGGCAAACCTGTTGAGCCTACTCTGAGTACATTCTGGAGATTGATGCCAGCCCCCTATTTGATTTAACTGGCATTTGGATCAGCGAAAAGAATTTTAGTCTTGTTCTTGGGTGCGCTTCACCAATGCCGCAATAATGACGGCATTGGTGAGAAAAAACAATATTGACTTACACTTTTTTTTAGTCTTAAGCCTAGGTTTTATGCGGGTTTCAAGGATTTTTTCAGCAGAGCAGTCTAAACTGACCACTCAATAATGGTACAGATCATATTGATTTATAAGGGTAGTTTAGAAAATATGTCCAAGCCTTAATGTCTTGCCTCACTTTCCTTAGCCTTTTTTGACTTAGATGAAGAAACTGTAGTTTTTTCATCTGACTTGTTTTTTTTGCCCACTGGCACCTCAACTAGCGCTATTTCTAACACTTCATCGATCCATTTAACGGGAGTAATTGTTAAATCTTGTTTCACTTCGTCTGAAATTTCGACCAGATCCTTCTCATTTTCGTGAGGAATTATGACGTGTTTAATTCCACCTCGGTGTGCGGCCAATAGTTTTTCCTTCAAACCACCAATCGGCAGCACTTCTCCGCGCAAAGTAATCTCTCCGGTCATCGCGACATCCGCACGTACTGGGATGTCAGTTATTGCTGAAATTAGTGCGGTACACATTCCAATGCCCGCGCTCGGACCATCTTTGGGCGTAGCACCTTCAGGCACATGAATATGGAAGTCTCGCTCACTAAACAAACTCTTTTTAATGCCGAAGCCTTCGGCTCGAGAACGAATAACTGTAATCGCGGCTTGAATAGACTCTTGCATCACGTCGCCGAGCTTACCTGTCGATGTCTGCTTACCCTTGCCAGGGACGACCGCTGACTCAATCGTGAGCAACTCCCCGCCCACAGAGGTCCATGCTAAGCCTGTCACTTGGCCAACGCGGTTTTCATCCTCCGCTAAACCAAAACTGAATTTTCTCACGCCTAAGAATTCACTTAGATTATCAGCATTCACAATTACCTTGCTAAGCTTTCCGTCGAGCAACAACTTTTTGGTTACTTTACGGCAAATCTTAGCCATCTCTCGCTCCAACCCACGAACGCCGGCCTCTCGAGTATAGTATCGAATAGTGTCGGTGATCGCCGACTCCGCTATTTCGATTTCAGATTCTCGCAAGCCATTGTTAGTTTTCTGCTTCTTAACAAGATAACGCTGCGCAATATTGAGCTTTTCCGCTTCGGTATAGCCTTCCAATCGAATTACTTCCATTCGATCCAAAAGTGGCCCAGGAATATTCAAACTATTCGACGTTGCAACAAACATCACCTCAGAAAGATCATAGTCGACCTCTAAATAATGATCGGCAAATGTGCTGTTTTGCTCCGGATCTAACACTTCCAACATGGCAGAGGCTGGGTCACCGCGAAAATCGGCCGCCATTTTATCTATTTCATCCAGCAAAAACAGAGGGTTTTTGGTCTTGATCTTAGACATGTTTTGCACGATTTTACCCGGCATGGAGCCAATGTAAGTTCGCCTATGCCCACGTATTTCAGCTTCATCACGAACACCACCTAATGACATTCGGATGAATTTACGGTTGGTGGCTTTTGCTATTGATTTACCCAAAGACGTCTTACCAACGCCAGGAGGGCCAACCAGACACAATATCGGGCCTTTCATCTTTTTCAGGCGCTGCTGAACGGCCAAATACTCGAGTATGCGTTCCTTGACCTTTTCAAGGCCATAGTGATCCTCATCAAGAATCTCCTGAGCAGCGTGAATGTCACTTCGGACTCGCGAACGCTTTTTCCAAGGAACTTGAACTATCCAATCAATGTAGTTTCGAACAACCGCCGCTTCTGCTGACATGGGCGACATCATTCTCAACTTCTTCACTTCCGCATCAACTTTTTCGCGAGCTTCCTTGCTCATTCCAGACTGTTCTATCTTCTCCTGGATTTCGTCTAACTCACTTTGACCATCTTCGGATTCACCTAACTCATTCTGAATCGCCTTCATTTGCTCATTCAGGTAGTATTCTCGCTGGCTCTTCTCCATCTGTTTCTTAACTCGGCCGCGGATCTTTTTCTCGACCCGATGCATATCGAGCTCAGACTCCATGAACGACAAAACATGATCCAAGCGTTCATTTAAATCATGGGCTTCTAACAAATGCTGCTTATCATCTAATTTGAGGTCTAAAAACCCACCAATGGTGTCCACTAGCCGATCCAAATCATCAATTGACTTTAATTGGCCCAACGCCTCTGGGGCAACCTTAGAATTAATTTTGGCATAGCTTTCAAATTCAGAAACCAAGGTTCTGATAGCCACCTTCTCCTCTGCTGGGTCAGCCTCGACTGTCTCCATGGGCTCAGCTATAACTCGAAAACAATCGTCCTCTGTTACTTCAGACAAGCGAATTCTTTGCATGCCTTCGACCAATACTTTGACGGTACCATCGGGAAGCTTTAACATTTGTAGAATATTAGCCAGCACACCAACTTCATAGACATCTTCTGTTGAAGGCTCTTCTTTAGCGGCATCTAACTGCGCAACAAGCGCAATTAGTTTGCCATTATCCATTGCGTGCTCTAAAGCCAGTATCGATTTTTCGCGACCGACAAACAACGGGATCACCATGTGAGGAAACACCACCACATCACGCAAAGGTAAGAGTGGAAAAGGAGCTTGATAATCAATAACCGGAGGTTGCTCTGACATAATATACTTATCTCTTTTTTGCGCTTTCAGCTGATATTACGTAGCCGCGCTTTAAATTTATTTAACGGATTAAGAGTGGGGCTAAATTCCGCTTTTAAAAGGCATTTATTACAAAAGACCAAGAAAAACTTTAGCCACAGTCAGCCCTTACCAATAAAGTAAGCTCGCGGCTATAACTCACTCTGATCGAGAAACTGAATAGCTAACGCCCAATATAAAGCCCAATAAATGAGCACATCAGGCGTGCCGATAAAGGCTCAATAAAACACGCCGAATTTAGCCGCCATCGAACGAACCACTGATAAGCTGCCAATTCAACGTAATTCTAAAGGAACAGCGACTATGAGTACTCTACCGTCGTGACCGCAAAGCTTCGCCACACCAATGCGTCGAGCCGTTAAAAATAAACGTGCTCGTTCAAGCGCTCTTCTCACTATCTTGCTCTTCGTAAATAAACAACGGTCGAGCTCCCTCGCTTATGGTGCTTGCATCAACCGATACCTTTTGAACGCCTTCTTTCGATGGTAGCTCGTACATCGTTTCAAGAAGCGCATTCTCAAGAATGGACCTCAATCCGCGAGCACCAGTCTTTCGATCCATTGCTTTTTTAGCGACCGCCAGCAATGCATCTTCTCTGATTTCAAGTTCGACTCCGTCGAGCTTAAATAAACGTTGGTATTGCTTCACTAGGGCATTCTTAGGCTGAGTCAAAATGGTCATCAACGCATCTTCATCCAACTCTTCCAAGGTAGCAAGAATTGGTAGCCTTCCAATAAATTCAGGAATCAAACCGTATCGAACCAAATCTTCCGGCTCAAGCTTTTTCAGGTGTTCTGTGATGAAAGGGTTCTCTGACTTTGAATGAATTTGGGCGCCGAAACCTATACCACTTTTCTCCGAACGCTCTCTGATAATATGATCCAAGCCAGCGAATGCACCACCACAGATAAATAATATGTTGCGGGTGTCAACTTGAAGAAACTCTTGTTGAGGGTGCTTACGACCACCTTGTGGAGGCACTGAGGCTGTTGTCCCCTCGATCAACTTAAGTAATGCTTGCTGAACGCCCTCTCCCGATACATCTCGAGTGATTGACGGATTGTCAGACTTCCGAGAAATCTTATCTATTTCATCGATATAGACAATACCTATCTGAGCTTTTTCTACGTCGTATTCGCATTTTTGTAGCAATTTTTGAATGATGTTTTCGACATCTTCACCAACGTAACCTGCCTCAGTCAATGTCGTGGCGTCCGCGATAGTAAAAGGCACATTCAATTGTTTTGCCAAGGTTTCGGCCAACAAGGTCTTACCAGAGCCCGTTGGGCCGATAAGTAGAATATTACTCTTTGCTATATCAACTTCTGGATCGGCCTCTTGACTACGAATACGCTTATAATGATTGTATACGGCAACCGAAAGTACTTTTTTCGCAGCTTCCTGTGAAATGACGTAGTCATTCAAGCCGTCGTGAATTTCCTGAGGCGTAGGGAAAACCTCAGCTTCTTCACTGTTTGCGATATCATCGATTGCTTCTTCGCGAATAATGTCTTCACATAAATCCACACATTCATCGCAAATAAACACTGACGGGCCCGCAATCAGTTTGCGAACTTCGTGCTGGCTTTTGCCACAAAAAGAACAATAAAGTAGCTTGTTGTCTTCGTTACTTTTATTGTCGTCGGTCATAAATTCCCCTACTAAAATTCTCATATGGACTGCGATTAGGTGGCATAAACAACCTGCCTTGACACAGCTCTAAGAGTGATAAACCGATGGACTCACCCATCATTTACACACAATTATTTAAAGTGTAACTCATTAATAGACCACAATAAAATGCAAATTTGCTCAGACAGAACACTCAAACATGCAATTAATGGGTCCAATGTGCAGCGGCCAATAGAGTATTGGGTCGTTAAATACTCGCGCAAATCGCTAGCAGCGCAACGCGACCACTAACGAAGAATGTATTTCAAGCGCCCATTAAACGTTAAGCCACAACGTAGATATCTCTATACCGGTCGCTGCTCTAAAACCTCGTCGATTAACCCGTATTCCTTCGCTTCTTCTGCGCTCAAAAAGTTATCGCGCTCAGTATCTTTAGCAATTTTGTCGAACTCTTGCCCTGTATGCTTCGCCATAATTTGGTTCATCTCTTCACGAATTCGCAATATCTCTTGAGCGTGGATATCGATGTCCGTTGCCTGCCCTTGATATCCGCCTAGAGGCTGATGGATCATTACACGAGCATGCGGTAGCGCAAATCGATTACCCGCAGCTCCGGCCGTAAGCAATAGCGCCCCCATGCTTGCGGCCTGCCCAATGCAAACGGTATTCACGTTAGGTTTAATAAATTGCATGGTGTCGTAGATGGCCATCCCAGCGGTCACTGATCCACCCGGACTATTGATGTAGAGATTGATATCCTTATCTGGGTTTTCAGACTCAAGAAACAACAGTTGAGCCACAATAAGGTTTGCCATGTAATCCTCAACCTGACCCACCAAGAAAACAACTCGTTCCTTCAGCAAGCGGGAGTAAATGTCGTAGGCGCGCTCTCCGCGCCCCGAACTCTCGACAACCATAGGAACCAAACCACCAGCCGCCTGTGGGGACTCTGGAGCTTGATTGGTTGGAAATGGCGACTGAATAACAGAATTTGGATAGTTGTTCATATTGCTTTAATTATTAGGTTGGTTGCGCCCGATTCGGTAATGGGCCCGTCATATGATCACAGTATAGCGCGACTTGTTTAGTTTTTATGTAGAGACGTTTTTCATTCGCTCAAGGGGCAAAGCATAAACAAACAAAAAAAAACCGACTACGAAAAACATCGCAGCCGGCCTTCTTTATTAAATACTTTCAGTTTATTGCATATTCAGCAACTCGGATGCCACAACTTCTTCCTTTTCGACATCGGCTTTTGCCAATAAAAGGTCCACTACCTGCTCTTCAAGAACCAACGATTGCACTTGAGCCAAGGCCTGTTGATTCGACTTATAATAGTTTACAAATTCTGATGGGTCTTCATAAGATGACGCCATTTTTTCGATACGAGCATTCACCCGATCTTCATCTGGCTTCAAGCCTTCCTTATTGATGACTTCCATCATCAATAAGCCTAACGCTACGCGCTTTTCAGCTTGTGGCTTCAGTGTTTCAAATTCTGGCGCAGGAAAATTTTCCAACAACTTAGCATCAATCCCTTGCTGGAGCATTTGATTCTTTTGCTCTTCAACCATTCGCCCAGCCTCTTCACGAACCATTTTCTCAGGGATCTCAGCGCTATTTTGCTCAAGCAATGCGTCGAAGGTTCTTTGACGAATAGTGGAACTTAGCTGACCTTCCAAGTTCGTCTCTAAGTTTGACTTAACCTCTGCCCGAAGGTCGGCTACGTCGCCGCTGTCAATGCCGAAACCCTTAACAAAGTCCTCATCAATTTCTGGCAACTTACCTTCAGACACTGACTTAACGTCGATTTTAAATACCGCTGTCTTGCCGCCCAATTCTTCGTTGTAATCTTCAGGAAACACCACATCGATGTCCTTAGATTCTCCGCCTTTCATTCCCTTAACGCCTTTTTCAAAGTCTGGGAGCATTTGGCCTTCGCCCAACACAATGGCGTAATCGTCAGCCTTACCACCAGCAAACTCCTCACCATCAACGGTACCGACGAAATCCAGCATGACCCGATCGCCGTTTTTACACTTACGCTTGCGCTCTACCCAAGTGAGCTGCTGCTTAGCCATATTCTCTATGACTTTATCGATGTCCGTTTCAGCCACTTCGCTTTCAGGCTTAACAATTTTAACGCCTTCCAAGTTAAGTTTTTCAAATTCAGGATACACGTCGAAAGTGGCTGTGTACTTAAAATCTGCTCCTTTCTCAAGCTGCTCAGGAAGGATGTCAGGTTGCACGGCTGGAACAATTTTTTGTTCTTCCAACGCCTCAGCCAAACTATTTTGGATGATGTCACCCAAAACTTCATTGGTCGCAGTCCCACGATACTGCTGATCAACAATTTTCATAGGCACTTTACCGGGACGAAAGCCCTGGATTTTCACGCGCTTAGAAAGTTGCTTTAGGCGATTTTGTACGGCTGTTTCAATTTTTTCAGCAGGTACAACAACGCTCACTTTACGGCCAATGGCACTGGTTTTTTCAACTGACGCTTGCATTTATAACTCGTTATCGTTACTTAAATTAAACTTCTATTCTTAATCTTTTCTTGTGCTGCTCAATGCTGAACAAACCAGCAGGCGCACAAACAGGGGCCGGATTCTACCACTAAGGCATTGAAAGAGAAAATGGCTAATGACGTAAAAAATCGACGAATATGAAGATTCTCAGCAGATTTTGCATGAGCCACACTCAGCGGAAACTTTTTATACCTAAAAGAGTACGCTGGACCACAAAATCAACCTTGATGTAAACATGTTCCAAAGCTCGCAGAGCGCAAGCTCGAAAGGGCACTATAAAACGACTTCTTAAATGGTGCGAGAGGAGAGACTCGAACTCTCACGCCGCAAGACACTGGAACCTAAATCCAGCGCGTCTACCAATTCCGCCACTCTCGCACAACACGATTTAAGACGTCGTTAAACACTACCTGCCAATTTTCACTGCACACAGCTTAAACTGGGGTGACTGATGGGGCTCGAACCCACGACCACCGGAATCACAATCCGGGGCTCTACCAACTGAGCTACAATCACCAGATAGTTCAAAATGGTTGCTTGATTCTAAACAGTTTAAAACCAAACACAACAACATGCAAAGAGCCTTACTGAGTTGCATACCAAAAGTCATCATACAACTTTTAGCCTAACAACCAATTAAGGTTAATGGCGCGCCCGACAGGACTCGAACCTGTAACCTACGGCTTAGAAGGCCGTTGCTCTATCCGGTTGAGCTACGGGCGCTCAACCATAAACTTCATCGCGCTTGTGGCGCTTCCTCTTTAGTGGGCCATGAACTCGATGTCGATAACGTAAGTTAACAATATCCGCACTCATAACACCTAAAACTACAACGCTACTAAAACGACGAAATGGTCGGGGTGGAGGGATTCGAACCCCCGACCCTCTGGTCCCAAACCAGATGCGCTACCAGGCTGCGCTACACCCCGACGGTGTGGTAATTTTTGACCTCTTCCCAATATTTCCGCTCATTTTCTAAGTAATAATCCTCAAAAAACTTCGTTTCGATACTGTGGGAGTGAAAGAGAAATCACCCTGCAAATCGTTGAGGCGCGACTATACTCACATGATGGTAGGTCGTCAACGAAAAAGTAAAAAAAAAGATAAAAATTGTATGCTTGATTTTTTTCCTGCCTATCCCCATTAAGTCGAGATCAGTAATAACCAGAAATAGCCGCTTACAGGGCAAATATTTTAGATTATGAGCAACACACAAACTCACGTATTTCAGACTGAAATATCTCAGCTGTTAGATTTAATGATCAACTCGTTATATAGCCAGAAAGAGATTTTTCTCCGAGAGCTAATTTCTAACAGTTCGGACGCAATAGATAAGCGTCGATTCGAAGCGCTAACCGACGCCACACTGTTAAGTGATGATGAAGAGCTTGCAGTGACCATCACCACCGACAAAGAAGCCAACACAATCACTATCAGTGATAATGGCATCGGCATGGGCCACGATGAAATAATCGAAAATATCGGAACCATCGCACGCTCGGGCACAAAGAAGTTCATGCAAGCGCTTAAATCTGAAAGCGATAGCAACGGCGACGTGAGCTTGATAGGTCAATTTGGCGTTGGCTTCTACTCCGTCTTTATGGTCGCTGATAAAGTAACGCTTATCACCCGAAGAGCCGGAGCTGAGCAAGCTTACCAGTGGGAATCAGATGGAAAGGGGGAATTCACCATAGCCGATACTCAACGCGAAGACGCTGGCACGTCAATTACTTTGCATTTGCGCGATGAGGAAAGCGAGTATCTCGAAGATTTCCGCTTAAAACACATCATCAACAAATACTCTGAACACATTTCACTACCAATAAAAATGTTGGGATCTGCTCCGCTCGATGATGAGGGGAATCCGAAAGAGGGAGAAGAGGCTGAATTTGAAACCGTTAATAAGGGCACGGCGCTTTGGGCACGACCCAAGAGCGAGGTCTCTGATGAGGAGTATCAAAGCTTTTACCAGTCACTGAGCTATGACATGGAGCCCCCCTTATCCACCCTTCACCATAAGGTTGAAGGCAATCTAGAATACACCTCCCTGCTTTTCATCCCTAAGAAGGCTCCTTACGATCTGTGGAACAGAGAAGACAAAAAAGGAATTAAGTTATACGTGCGTCGCATATTCATTACTGACGACGCTGAAAACCTGATGCCAAACTATCTAAGGTTCATCAAGGGGGTGATAGATTCATCTGACCTCCCATTAAACGTATCCCGGGAGATACTTCAAAGTGACCGAGATATTAAGAAAATTAAGGGTCGTGCTGTCAAACGCGTCTTAGATGAGCTCAAACGAATAGCAAAAGACGAGCCAAACACCTACCAAGAATTTTGGAAAGAGTTCGGCCAGGTAATCAAAGAAGGCGTCGTAGAAGACATGGCCAACAAGGACAACATCACACCTCTTCTGCGCTTTGCCAGCACCGAGAGTGATGAGCAAACGGTGTCTCTAGAAGAGTATGCAGGGCGAATGAAAGAAGACCAAGACGCCATTTACTACATTACCGCCGAAAGTCACAAAGCGGCCAAAGGGTCTCCGCACCTTGAGATGTTTGCGAAAAAAGGCATCGAAGTTTTGTTGATGAGCGACCCAGTTGATGAGTGGCTTGCAAACAGCTTACCCGAGTTCAATGAAAAGCCACTGAAGTCGGTAACCAAGGGCGATTTAGAGCTCAGTGACGATGAAAAGAAGGAACAGGAAGAGCAAAAAGAAGCTCTCTCAAGCATCACAGAAAAGCTTAAAGAAGCTCTCAAGGACTCAGTCAAAGACGTAAGGTTAACCAACCGCCTAACGGAATCTCCGGCGTGTTTGGTCGCTGACGAAAACGATCCTGGTGCAAATCTGGAACGAATCATGAAGGCGATGGGGCAAGATGCTCCGAGCAGCATGCCAATCCTCGAAATCAATCCGGACCATGCTTTAATAAAACAACTCGATCAAAACAACGAGCACTTTAACGACTGGGCTCTGGTACTTTTCGATCAAGCCGCATTAAGCGAAGGCGCTCAACTCAAAGACCCAGCAAGTTACGTGAAACTTGTGAATAAATTACTGGTTAACTAGCCGTCAACACAAAAAACGCCAGCTTAACCGCTGGCGTTTTTTTTTGCGATCGATGTTATCGGCCAAGGCTCTTAACTTTCAGTCGGGCAGACTAATCCAATGATAAAAATCGATTGAGCGCCCTGTCCTTTCTAACGTTTAACGCATCAAATACCTGCCCGTTCATTACAATATAGACGCCACTTTCTTTTGATTGCAGTACCGCCAAGGCTCCACCTACGTTAAATTGCGCATCACTATCTTTAAAAATAGCGGGAGCCAAAGCCCCTGTGAGCACCACCGTTTTACCTTCAACGGCCGCCAAAGCTCTAGCCGTTTCAGGCATGGTGTCCGTCCCATGAGTCACCAAAATCTTATCTGAGGACGATGACTCAACAGCTCGAACAATGTCAGCCCTATCAGCATCCGTCATCTCTAGGCTGTCTTTAGCCATCAACGGGGTTATTTCAACGTCCAAATGTATGGGCAGGTCGACCAGCATCTTTCTGACGGCTGGCTCGCCGACTTCATATTTGCTTTTAGCATCAAAATAGATTTTATCTATCGTGCCACCCACGGCAATTGCATTAATTTTCATATTCGTTGCACAAAAAGTTCTTGATGAAAGGTCTAGATTGGAATGTAGCACGATATCAAAAACGATTGATCTCGCTATTCGCCCCTTCAACGAAAGAAAATTCGATGAACACAGATTTAGGAGCCATCAAAAATGAACTTTATTCGCAGACAACCTTACTACACAGCTCTGTTTTTGGCGCTCGCCAGCCCAACGATTTTTGCGTGGCAGCCACAGTTATTGACACACAATGAGAACCGCAGACAAACAGAGCAGCCATCAAAAACAGATGAAGACAGCCAAGATGTTAAGGCCAACACTGGTATGACGCTAGAAAAATTCAAAGCCGTCATTGCTAAAGTAGGGAGCGATGTCATGACCAGCAAAAACGGAACAATCACATTCACGTTCGATCAGGCCCAATTGATCGCCGTTGTCGCCACTCAAGCCAATCGCATGCGACTCCTCTCTCCGATAATGGCGGCCAGAGACCTTAACGACACTCAGCTTGCTGCTACATTAGTGTCGAATTATCACCTAGCGTTAGACGCCCGATACGCCGTGGGAGAAGGTGTTCTCTACTCAGCTTACATTCACCCTTTAAAAGAACTCTCAGAGCAGCAGCTGCTATCAGCCATTCGCCAAGTGGCGACTCTACGCAATACATTTGGCACCACGTATACAAGTGGGGAATTGAGCTTTGGAGTACAGCAAGAAAGTCGAATGGACATTTAGCGTCGGCAGACAACGAAACGCCTCCGATGAACCAGTCATCGAAGGCGTCATTTAAGAATCACACTAGAATTTTCTATTAACTGTTTTTCAGCGCTTCGATACGCACATCTAAAGGCGGATGAGTGGAGAACAAATTCTTCACGCTACTGTTAATACCAAACGCCGCCAATTGGTCCGGAAGCTGCCCTGCCTGCCCCTGCTTGAGTCGCTCTAAGGCCGAAATCATATTTTGCTTGCTTGAGAATTGCGCACCACCTTGATCAGCTCTAAATTCACGCTGGCGGCTAAAAGCAGCGACGATTATGCTGGCCAAAAAACCGAACACCATTTGACCACCAAAATAGCCGATCATATAACCGAATCCCCGCCCATCACGATCGATCGCCAACGCTAGCGCTCGGGCAAGAATGATCACAAACGTATTCACAACACCCTGAATCAAAGTCAACGTAATCATATCGCCATTAGCGACGTGCGCTATTTCGTGCCCCATGACCGCTTCGGCCTCTTCCCGAGTCATTGACTTTAATAAGCCTGAACTCACTGCCACAAGCGCATTATTTTTATTCGCTCCGGTTGCGAATGCGTTCACTTGATCCGTATAAAATATGCCCACCTCAGGCATGCCAATTCCCGCTTGTTCAGCCTGCCTAGCCACAGTACTAAGCAACCATTGCTCTGTGTCATTGCGGGGCTCGGTAATCAATTCCACCCCTGCACTGCGCTTGGCCATCGACTTCGACATCAACAACGACACAATTGAGCCACCAAAGCCAAACACCAAAGCCATAACTAAAAAGCTGGTGTTTTGATTCCGCCACTCGGCCGGCAAAAACATCATAACCACACTTACCACAACCATAATCGCGGCATTTGTGGCCAGAAAATATAAAATTCGTCTCACTGCATTACTCCGTCTTATAAAACTAGCGTAAAAACTGTCTATAATATGCTAACTGATTGTCAATGATTCAAGACGCTCAACATGAGAATTAATTCATATTTACAATCAAATCGTGATTTTGCGCATAAAAATCACGGCAAACCGACTCAAACAGTGAAATGTTAGCCATGTTACAGAGATTAAAACAGCTCCTCAGCCAAGAACAACAGCCTAGCGCGTCAAATGAAAACGACCTCAAGCTCGCGGCTGCTACCTTGATGTTCGAATTGGTAAGGTCAGATGGCGACGTAGACGATGCTGAAATTCAACAGATGCAAGCGATACTTCACTCGCAATTCAATCTCACTTCAGATGAAGTCACCATTTTAATTGACGAAGCTAAGAGTAGCGCTGAGGACGCCATCAGTTTACAGGGCTTTACGCGCCAGATATGCGATAACTGGAGTAACGATCAGCGTATGAAGCTACTTGAATATCTCTGGATGTTGGCTTTTGCGGATGATTACATAGACAGTAACGAACGACATTTGGTTCGAAAAGTTGCGGGCCTTTTGTATTTAACCGACCGGCAAATTAATGTTGCTCGCGAGAACGCCAAACGTGAGCTTGCTCGTAACCATTAACTTTATCAATTCAACAACACT
Source organism: Arenicella sp. 4NH20-0111 (assembly GCF_040366405.1). Classification (NCBI taxonomy): domain Bacteria; kingdom Pseudomonadati; phylum Pseudomonadota; class Gammaproteobacteria; order Arenicellales; family Arenicellaceae; genus Arenicella; species Arenicella sp. 4NH20-0111. Next base: position 78,767 of record NZ_BAABWF010000005.1, on the reverse strand, counting down.
AAGCGCGCTCACAGCGCTGGCATTCCAACGGCTCACGCCCTAAAATGGGCCAACCAAGACTTGCCTTCGTTACTGGGCGTTTGCCTACAATAAAAACAACATGACAACTACCAACCAACCGTCTCTGACCGCCAATAAGTTTGCCCGTTTATACTGCGCTGCGTTACTCGTCGCCGCGTTTACTTTGGTTGCTGGCTGCGCGCCATCACCTGAGTCTCCGGCAACCAGTTCTGCCGCAGCAAGCCCTCACAAGAAGATAACTCTCAAGCTGGCGCACGGCTGGCCAAAAGGGTTTCCAGTATTTGGGGAGTCGGTTGAAGATTACGCTGAATTGGTTAAACAAATGTCCGACGGCAAGATTGAAATCAAAGTCGACAGTGCCAGTAAGCACAAATCGGCATTTGGTATTTTCGATTTCGTTAAAAGCGGGCAATACGACATAGGTCAATCCGCGTCTTATTATTACGGCGGGAAAGACCCTGACGCTCTGTTTTTCTCTTCCATGCCATTTAGCATGACCCAGCAAGAACAAACCGCTTGGTTCTATGAGGGTGGCGGCCTTGAATTGGCCAACGAAGTCTACGCCAAACACAATATTGAACTTATGCTAGGCGGCAATACGGGTATGCAAATGGGTGGGTGGTTTCGAAAGGAAATCAACAGCATTGACGATTTGAACGGCTTGAAAATGCGCGTTCCAGGGTTTGCTGGTAAAGTCATGGCAAAGGTTGGAGCCGTGCCCACAAACATTCCGGCTGGCGAGCTTTATCAATCATTAGAGCGTGGCACTATTGACGCACTGGAATGGGTGGGTCCAGGGCTTGATTTAAGGATGGGTTTTCATAAAGTCGCGCCTTATTATTACAATGGTTGGCATGAACCTGGTACTGAGCTACTGTACTTTTTCAATAAAGACAGCATGGCCAAGCTTCCCATTTGGGCTCAATCGATTCTCAGAAATGCAGCGCGTTTAACGGCGTACAATATGAGCACTGCGTCATTTTCCGCGAACACTGACAACTGGCAGACAATTTCTCAGCAGTACCCTAACGTGCAAGTTAAGCGCTTTCCTAAAGAAGTAATTTCCGCACTAAAAGCAGCTAACGACGAACTCGTGAAACAAGAGAAGGCTCGTAGCGAGGTCGCTAAGAAAATTTTGGAATCCAGAGAAGCATACCTAGACAAGGCGAGGGATTGGACCAATATTGGCGAAAAGCTCTACTTAGACACGATCGCTGATCAATAGTACCCACCTCGACGAACATTCACCAATGAATCGAGCAATCATAGCCATCAATAAGGTGATGGACTGGATAGGAAACCTTGCCAGCCTGCTACTGATACTCGTCGTCGTCATTATGACGTTCAACGTGGCCGCCAGATACATCTACAGCTCATCGTCCATTGGACTGGAAGAGCTATCTTGGCACTTCTATGCCGCTATATTTTTACTCGGCATACCCTATGCGCTAAAATCGGGGGCCCATGTACGAGTCGACCTTTTTTATGAGCGATACACACCAAGAACAAAAGCCTTAGTGGACCTAGTAGGCACCCTGGCGTTTTTAATACCAACTTGCCTGATCGTGTGTTGGGCGGGCTGGAATTTCACCCTAGCGGCCTATCACCTCGGAGATCAACCCACTAATGTTTCCGACTTTTTCGCAAAACTGGTGAGCAGCGGTATCGGCGAAAAGTCACAAGACCCAGGTGGCTTACTCAACCGCTGGATTATCAAAGGTGTCATTCCGCTTTCTTTCGCACTCCTACTTCTCGCGGCGATAGCAGTTTTACTAGAAAAAATACAAACGTTGCTGGCGATTGCCGAGGAACATAAATGATCGGGCTATCAATATTTTTGGTTGCGCTGCTTCTATTGATGTTGGGGTATCCGGTTGCGTTTACTTTCGCCGGAATTGGTATTGCGTTTGTAGTGTTATTCGCAGAGCCTTCACAGTTGGCTCAAATTCCCTATCGAATTTACTCCAATATGGGTGATAACGGCGAGGGTCAAGTGCTCATGGCTGTCCCGTTATTTGTGTTTATGGGGATTATTTTACAACGTACAAAGCTGGCAGAGCAGTTACTAGAATCGATGGGGCAGCTATTCGGTTCAGTCCGCGGCGGTTTGGCAATATCCACCATCCTAGTGGGCGCACTACTGGCCGCTTCGACTGGTGTGGTGGGTGCAAGCGTAGTCGCCATGGGGTTGATTTCTCTGCCTGTGATGCTTAGACACGGGTATAATAAAGAATTAGCCACCGGCACTATTTCTGCCGCAGGCACGTTGGGACAACTTATTCCCCCGTCAATCGTGTTAATCATTCTTGGCGACGTACTAAGCGTGCCGGTTGGGGATTTATTCAGAGCGGCTCTCAAGCCCGGGCTTGTTCTCATTGGTTGTTACGTTGTCTACGTCTTGGCGTACGCTTGGCTCAACCCCAATGCGGCGCCCGCCATCCCCAAACGCGACGAACAAGAAAGTCGCACGCAAATCATCATCACCGCCCTGATTGCCGTCGTACCACCGTTAATGCTGATTTTGGTTGTCCTCGGCTCTATATTCAATGCTATCGCAACGCCAACCGAATCATCGGCATTGGGCTGCGTTGGTGCTGTCGTCTTAGCCCTAGTCTACCGAAAATTTTCTTTTTCAATGCTCTGGGAAAGTGCGCATGAAACGGTAAAAATAACGGCCATGGTTTTCGCGGTTTTACTCGGCGCCTCTATTTTTTCAATGGGGTTTTCTTACACCGGCGGAGAAGAACAAGTAGAACACTTGTTGCTTAATTTGCCTGGCGGTAAATGGGGCTTTCTAATCACCATTATGTTGCTGATCACGGTATTAGGCTTTTTCTTGGATTACATAGAAATCTCTTACATTGTTCTGCCGCTGGTATACGCTGTTGTGGTGGAGCTCGGCATCAACCAAGTATGGTTCGCCATTTTGGTCGCGATGAACTTACAAACCTCGTTTTTGACTCCCCCATTTGGTTTTGCGCTGTTTTACCTTAAAGGAGTCGCCCCTAGCGATGTCCATACCGAGCATATATACCGCGGCGCTATTCCGTTTATCGCGATTCAACTTACCGTCTTAATGAGCATGTTGTTCTTCCCTGAATGGTATGGCATGAGTGCAGAACAACCGTCACTTTGGTAAAGCGCGAACACTGATAGAATTCGCCACCAGCGTTGTTCACTCACACCGCCATTTAATTTAATAGCAACCGTCCTACTATTTTAGTCAGTCCATCAAATTCATAATCAGTCATAATGAGCACAGCCCAATCAGTCACGGACCCTCAACTGCCCGCCAAAGACGGCGAGATACTTCATTGGAGAAAACTTCACGGCTGCAGCACGAGCTTAGCTTCAGTTGAGCTTGCTAAACGTGAAGGTCTCGTCGTGTATGTATGCTCTGAAGCTCAACATATCTCATACGTTGAACGTGAATTGTCTTTCTTTGCGGACGGTGCTTTGCCGGTTTTGTCATTCCCCGACTGGGAATGCTTACCCTACGATCGCGTATCCCCTCACCCAGATATAATTTCTCAACGACTGCTCGCGCTACACAAACTCCCCTCGTTAACTCAAGGCATTATCGTGATACCAATCACAGCGTTAATGCAGAGACTCTCTCCAACCGACTACGTTGATGCTCACACGTTTGATTTAAACGTTAATCAAGACTTTGATACCGAAGAATTTAGAAGGCGATTAACAGATGCTGGTTACTACAGTGTTGATCAAGTCATGTCCCCTGGAGAGTTTGCTATACGCGGAGGTGTCGTGGATGTTTACCCATCAGGAATGAAGTCTCCTTTCCGGTTAGATTTGTGGGATACCACGATAGAATCCATCAAGTTATTTGATACCGAATCACAACGCACTACGGATTCGTTAGATAAGATCCAGCTTCTACCCGCCAGAGAATTTCCTCTGGATAAAGCCAGCACTGACTTTTTCCGGCAATCGTTTCGCGCCACCGTAGAGGGGGATGCTAAACAGTCGATTGTCTACCGCGAAGTAAGCAAAGGGCTCGCGCCAACTGGGACCGAGTTCTATCTACCCCTGTTTTTTCAAAACACCAGCACACTCTTTGACTTTTTGCCCAACGACTGCCATTTCATTTTGGAAGAAAGTGTCATGGAGAACGCTGAATCACTGCATCAAGAAGTCATTGAACGATACGAGAATGCAAGTCTAAATCCTGAGTGGCCACCACTGTCCCCAGAGCTACTGTTTCTGCCTCCAGACGAAATTTTCGCAGGGCTTAAACGACATAAACGCGCACAAATACTGAATTTAAACTTGCGGTCTGTAAAACACATTATTGACTACCAAACTCTGGCGCCAAAAACGTTCAACGTAAACCCGAGGGCAGAAGCCCCCTACGCGGACTTTATCCAACATTTAGATAACAGCTCTAATCGCGTATTAATGGTGGCTGAGTCAGCCGGTCGCCGAGAAAGCTTAATCGGATTGCTAAAGGAACATAATAAAGCCCCGAGTCCCGTCGACAGCTGGGGTGAATTCCTGAGCTCCAAAGAACCGCTTTGCCTGTGCGTTGCTCCGCTCGACCGCGGACTGCTTACATCAGACTCTGGGCTCGAGATAATTGCTGAATCGCAATTATACGGCGAACGGACATTTCAACGCCGCAAGCGCTCTGAGAAAAATCGCGATCCTGACGCAATCATTAAGTCTTTAGCCGAGCTGAACATCGGCGACCCCGTGGTTCACGAGGATCACGGGGTCGGTAGGTACCTCGGCTTAGAAAATCTCACGGTTGACGGGCACGATAACGAATTTGCTACCATAGAATACAAAGGCGGCGATAAAGTCTATATTCCTGTACTGTCGTTAGATAAAGTTTCTCGTTATGTTGGCGGCGGTCCAGAAACAGCCCCTCTCCACAAGATGGGTAACGACTCTTGGTCGAAACTGACAAAAAAGGCCAAAGAAAAAGCTTACGATGTGGCCGCAGAGTTACTGGAAATTCAAGCCTTAAGACAAGCTCGTGTTGGCCATTCATTCCCATCGGCTGACCATAGTTACGATGCTTTCTCTGCAGGGTTTGGTTTTGAAGAAACCCCTGATCAACAACAAGTAATCAATGACGTGATCAGCGACATGACCTCCGCTAGGCCAATGGATCGCCTAGTCTGCGGCGACGTTGGCTTCGGTAAAACCGAAATCGCTTTGCGAGCTGCCTACATGGCCATTGCCGGTAACAAACAAGTTGTCATGTTGGTACCGACCACGCTCCTCGCTCAACAACACTACAATAATTTCGCAGACCGTTTTGCAGATTGGCCCATCAACGTAGAGCTATTTTCGCGCTTTCGCACACCCAAGCAGACCGCAGAAGGCATCAAAGGAATCAAAAATGGCACCATTGACATCGCTGTTGGGACCCACAAACTCATTCAAAAAGACGTTGAGTTCAAAGACCTGGGGCTCATGATCATTGATGAGGAGCATCGTTTTGGTGTGCGTCAGAAAGAACAGCTAAAGAAGTTGCGTAGCCAGGTCGACATTCTAACCCTGACAGCCACCCCGATTCCAAGGACACTCAATTTTGCACTGAGTGGCTTGCGTGATATTTCTGTGATTGCAACTCCGCCTCGTGCACGTTTATCTGTAAAAACGTTTGTCAGAGAGTGGGATGATGCATTGCTTAAAGAAGCCATCGTGCGTGAAATAAGGCGTGGAGGGCAAGTCTACTTTTTGCATAACGAAGTCCAAACCATAGAAAAGATGGAAGCTCGAATCCAAGATCTTGTTCCCGAAGCTCGAATCAAGATTGGGCATGGGCAAATGCGTGAACGAGAATTGGAAAGTGTGATGAGAGACTTTTATCACCAACGGTTTAACGTTCTACTTTGTACAACCATTGTTGAAAGCGGCATAGACGTACCGACGGCGAACACGATCATTATCAACAAATCCGATCGTTTTGGCCTAGCTCAGCTCCACCAACTTCGTGGGCGCGTTGGTCGGTCGCATCATCAGGCCTACGCTTATATGATTTCGCCCCCGCTTAACACGATGACCGAAGATGCGCGCAAGCGTCTAACAGCAATCGAATCACTCGATACTTTGGGAGCGGGTTTTGCCCTTGCCTCCCAAGACTTGGAGATTCGAGGCGCCGGTGAGTTACTTGGCGAATCTCAAAGTGGCATGATTGATCAAATTGGTTACAGCATGTACTCAGCCTTTTTGGAGCAAGCCATCGCCAGTATTCAGCGTAAACGTAAAATCAAGAACGGTGAACATGTAGAGGACGGCGACAAATCCTTCACTGATCAACGGGTTGAGATCAATCTTAATATTCCAGCCCGTTTTCCAGATGCGTACTTACCGGATGTTCATCTTCGTTTAACCATGTATAAGCGTATAGCAAGTGCCAATTCAATGGGGCTGCTGGAAGAACTTCAAGTGGAAACAATAGACCGGTTTGGGCTGCTCCCGGATGCGGCCAAGAATCTATTCAGCATTGCTGAATTGAAACTAAAAGCTGCACAGCGTGATATAAAATCGATTGAGGTAGGACCGAGCGGCGGAGTCGTAAAGTTTGTAGAGAACCCTCAGATTAATATCGACAACATGATGCGCACGATAGCCTCGCGCCCTAATGAGTATCGATTCACTGGAACTGAGAGCATTCAAATATCGCGCGACATGCCCGAGTCCCAAGACCGCTTCAACCTAGTCGACGATGTGATTACGCTAGTGACTTAGCCAAATCAACGTGACACTATTTATCGATACCCATAAAGCATGCCCAACAAACATCTCAAAGTCGACGGCCTGGAGGTTGAGTTAGTCCGCAGTAGACGTCGAACTTTAGGGCTTGAGTTAGGCCCTCACGGCGTAAAAGCACGGGCCCCGCTTAGGATGTCTGAAGCCGCCATCGTTGATTTTGTGAAGATAAAACGAAAGTGGATCGACAAGCACATGGTAGGTATGCCACCGCCCGGAGATACCTCAAAAGTTAAACTTGTCGACGGGGCTCAACTTAAACTCAGAGGACAAACTCTGAACCTACAGATAGAGCAAGGAACACGTGGTCGAATAAAAATCAGCCATGACTGCCTTGTGGTACCCGTCGCACACTCCCACTTACCATTGGAGCAACGAGTTAAAAACAAACTTGTTCGTTGGTATAAAGATGTGTCTCAACAAGAATTACAACGGCGAGCTAACTATTACGCAGCTCTGATGAACGTTCCGAAAAGACGCACTGACCAGATTTACGTTCGTGATTATAAACGTCGATGGGGTTCGTGCGACAGCAAAGGCAAACTGTCTTTTAACTGGCGTATTCTTCAAGCACCGACTGTCGTCTCCGATTACGTGGTTGTTCATGAACTGGCCCATTGTCACGAGTTCAATCATTCTAAGCGGTTCTGGACAATAGTAGCCCGTCAAATGCCAGATTATTCAGACCAAGAAAACTGGCTACGAACAAACGGGCACCAACTTTATCAATTTTAAGCGCAACTCATGAGCGCATAAGCAGCCATCGATCACGGCACAAGACTCGATGGTGAGCCCAATTGATATTTGCACAGGTCAGGTACGTAATTTAGGCTTAGTGTATCATCCACAGCAATAGACTGAGTATGAGCACCAAATGAAAAATGTACTGATTATTTGCGCGGCATTGTCGGTGATAGGGTTTTGGCTAAATTCACCAAGCAGCTTGCCTGTTGCCCACCTAAACGTCATCGAGGATGGCCAACTCACTGAAAGTGGATTTACCGTTGGCGGTAAGTGCACCGGCGATAAATGCCTGACTGTGTACGTGGCTCCCTGGTGTTCAGCTTGCAAAGCCCTGACCCCAACAATCATCGAACTGACAAATGAACTTGAGCAAGAAGGCATATCAGCACAAGTTGTGATTGGTCACGACTCACTGGATAACGTCAAGACGCACTCTAAACGATACGCTTTTCCAGTCTTCGAGGACGCGAGCGGGCTTTTTTACAAATCGTCAAATATAAGAGGGGTGCCCTACTTTGCCGTCACTGACTCCGACGGGCGTATTGTTGATCATATGTCGGGTGGATATAAGAATGTTGAAACCATGCGCAACATGCTTAACATCTAAGAACCATTGTTAAGCGCGTAATCAGGAAATAAGCAAGAATAAACGTTAAGTAAGAAAATCAGTCCATAATGAGCCACTCAGTCGACCCAATAAAGAAGCTAGAGCACGCTGATGCTCTATCACCTACGCCGTATGTGGACCCACGTTTTTACCAGCACGATTTGAATCATATCATCGCTGCAAACTGGCAATGCATCGCGCCTGCATCAAGTGCGTCAGACGTAGGTGATGTTATCAGTCGCGATATTGCCGGCGTCCCTATTATGGTTGTGCGCGGTCGCGATCAATCATTAAATGGCTTTTACAATATTTGCCTCCACCGAGCAGGCCCCGTAGCAGACTGTGATAAAAAGGGGTTATCCAGACTTCGTTGTGCCTACCACGGATGGTCTTATGATCTAGACGGGCAACTAATTTTCGCCCCAGAGATGAAAGAGGCTGAGAGTTTTAACACCAACGACAAGCGCTTGAAACGCATTGAAGTGGTGGAGTGGGGCAACATGATCTTCGCTCGGCTTGACGGTCACAATGGCCCCACATTTGATGAGCTTTACGGAACAATTGAAACAAAGCTCCCCCTGGGCTCACTGAACAATTTACGCCACCATTCATCCCAGCTGTATAGCGTTAACTGCAACTGGAAGGTCTATATAGACAATTTTCTAGAGGGCTATCATCTCCCTTTCGTTCACCCTGGATTATCGCAAGCGGTCAGTTATAGCGACTATCATACTGAGCTAGCTCAATGGTGGTCGCTGCAACAAACACCCATAGAAGAAGAAACCCAAGCCTATGGAACAGGCCACGGGTATTACTTTTACGTTTACCCAAATGTCATGCTGAATATCATGCCCGGACGAATGCAATCAAACAGGGTGGTTCCGACTGGAATTGACAGCTGTGAAATAGAATTCGAGTTTTACTATACTCCTGAAGCGCAAGAGCGCGCGGTTGAAGATCAGGTATTTTCAGAGCAAATTCAAGAAGAGGATCGCATAATTTGCGAACACGTACAAAAAGGCCTTACCTCTGGAGTCTACAGCCCTGGCCGATTGTCACCTAAACGAGAATCTGGCGTGTGGCATTTTCAAAACTTATTACGTCGGGAATATCGTTTAGCAGGCTTTACGGAGTATCGCTAAGCCTCCTCCCAGAGATAAGCAAAAATAGCAGATCGCATTCTATTGTCATGCGAGGTCACTACTTGAAAGGGGCCGCGCCACCACGTATTATATGTTTCATATACAAAACATATATAAAACGCACTCATGGGCATTTTGAAAATATCAGATTTACTGCACGACGAAATTCGCCATTCGAGCAAGGCCATGTCTCGATCAATCAATGCACAAGCCGAATTCTGGATAAAAGTAGGCCGATTAAGCGAGTTGAACCCAACGCTCACCTATCAAGACATTGTTCACCAATACTTCCTCACTGCCGAACACGCAGATGCCACGTTGAATAATCAACCTTTACCAAGTCTTAGACAGGGCTAAGTGAAACATGCCTGGACCCACCATAAAATCGCAAGCCGAAATTGAACTCATGCGTGAGTCCGGGCGGCTACTCGCTAAGGTATTTCATGATCTCGACCGTGTGGTTAAACCAGGTGTGAGCACAATGCAAATCAACGATCACGTTGAAAACTACATTGTCAACACGCTCGAGGCAAGAGCCGCCAGCAAAGGCCAGTACGATTACGAGTACGTTTTAAATTGCTCTCCAAATGACGTCATTTGCCACGGCATGCCCAGTAACGACCGCCTGCTTTTGGCCAAGGACATTATCAACATTGATATTACTTTGGAGAAAAATGGATTCATCGCGGACTCCAGCAAAATGTACATGATGGACAAGGCCAGTGAACAAGCTCGACGGCTAGTCAACATTACCTATTTAGCGATGATGGCTGGGATCAAACAGGTTAGACCAGGGGCAACGTTAGGCGATGTTGGATACGCGGTTCAGTCACTGGCCGAATCAGCGGGCTTCAGCGTGGTTCGAGAATACTGTGGCCATGGCATTGGCCGCGAAATGCACGAAGCACCTCAAGTATTGCACTACGGCAGACGCGGAAGAGGGCTCGCTCTTAAACCGGGCATGACGTTCACGATAGAGCCCATGATTAATCAGGGTGGCCCAAAGACAAGAACAAAAAAAGACGGTTGGACCGTTGTCACGAAAGACAAAAAGCTGTCCGCTCAGTGGGAGCACACCGTTCTGGTAACGACCACAGGCGTGGAAATTTTGACCCTGAGGGACGAAGAAAAAGCGCCGTTATCTTAACCAAAATTACCACCATAACTAAATTACTTTCTGCCGAGACTCAAAGAGATCAATTTAGTCATAAAGCAGAAAGGAAACGAGTAAATAGTTAAATGGTTTCTGGATATAGTTTTGCCTTCCTAAACAACTCTACCCCAAACAAGGCAATGGAACTTTATTATCAAACCCACTCTCCCTACGCGCGCAAGGTGCTGGTGCTCATACATGAACTTGGCCTAACATCGCAGACCAAAGTAACTCATTACGAGACCAGCCCTACCCTCAAAAATAAAACGGTGTTCAACAAAAACCCACTGGGCAAGGTGCCAATATTGCTGGATAAAGGACTGACCATGTTTGATTCTTCCGTTATCTGTCGATACTTATTAGATAGCTACAATAACAACAGCAAGGTAACCGCAACGACCATCAGTTATCAAATGGAAGCTCTGGCTACGGGCATTGCCGATGCTGGAATACTGGCTCGCTGGGAAATCCACCGCCGGCCTGAGGCGAAACGCCATCAACCATTCCTTGATGGACAGCTGCTCAAACTGAGCGAAGCGTATGACTACCTAGAACGTCAAGCAGTGGCACTCGGTGGAAAAAAACTCGACTTTGGCGAAATAGCCCTCGCCTGCTCCCTAGCCTGGGTAAACTATGTTCAACTGCCTTGTTTTGCGACGTCACGACCTAAGCTAAAACGTTGGTATGAAGAACACAAGCAACGGCAAAGCATGGCGCTCACGGCGTACAGCGGGACGACAACCGATTTAGTAAAACACAACAATTAAATCAATCGAGCGGCACAAAACAATTCGACTTATCTTCGCCCATCACCACAGAAGTGGTGAATGCTTTTACGTCTTTATTCTCCAAAAATAGCTCATCAGACATTAGCTCAAAGTGTCGCATATCTTTAGCAATAACAAGAAGAATGAAATCGTACTGGCCTGTAACGTAGAAAACCTGTTGAACACAACTCGTTGTGAACGCGGCTTCTCTGAACCGGCCTAGAGAGTCCCTTGATTCTCGTTCTAATTCAACATGCACTATCAATTGCAAGGGGTAGCCAACTGTATTTCGATCAACGATGGCCACGTCGGCTTTAATAACTTTAGCGTCTCGGAGCCTTCTTAAACGACGCTGGACGGCGGCTGTAGACAACCCAACTTCCACGCCCAAAGCCTCAGCACTGGATCGATTATTCATTTGTACTAACGACAATAGCGCTTTGTCCAACTTATCTAACTCAAGGTTACTTGGCATGTTTATCCTGGCTCAGCCTTAAGCAATTAACACGTTCAGTCTAAGCACTGGATATTACTATACGAGGTATATAATGATCAGTTTTTTCTTAACATGGTTTGGCGTCATGTTCGCCATGGTTTTCAGTCCAGGTCCAGCAAACATAATACTTGCCGCAGCCGGAGCCAAACAAGGGATTAAACGGTCGATTCCGCTGATCGTCGGCATCGATAGCATTTTTATAATTAAATCATGCCTAATAGGTTTCGGCCTAGCCGAAATATTTCAAAGATACCCTCTGATACTAGTCATAGTTCAATGGGCAGGAATCATTTACCTGATTTGGCTTGCGCTCAAATTTTTAAGAATAGAGGATTCCGAAAACAGCGACGTTAATGCAACGCTTGGGTTTGTTGAAGGCGCCGTACTACAAACGCTTAACGCCAAAGGGTGGCTCCTAGTCGCGCTAATGTTCTCGTTATTCTCTGAACCCGCATTCGAATTGTGGGGCACCAATTCAACGGCTATTCTCATTGCAATGTTAGCCGGCCTGAACATCACCATACACACAACTTGGGTGACCATTGGCGCATCGTTAGGATACCTCAGCAAAAATCGCCAATTTGAAAATAGAATGAATCGAGGGTTTGCATTGGCCTTACTGCTTACCGCCGTTTGGCTCGGATGGCAAGGTATAGAAATGACAACGAATTAGGATAATTTAAACGAATGAAAGTGACGCCCCATAGTAAATAGGCAACAGAAAAGGAAAGTAGACATTTAATGAGTTCGCTACGCAACTAGCTCTATAACGAAGACGAACTGGTTTTAGAGGCGTTAGAATTTGCACGACTAAGTGATGCAAAACCATCAATTTTTTAAAAGTATAATGCCTATTAAACTTCGATACCTTATCGGGAATAGAACAACCAAGCTTTACCAGACTATGACTATTAAAATTAAAACGGCCCTAATTGATGACTTGGAGGCCGTTTCCAAACTGTTTAACCATTATCGGGTCTTTTACCAGCAGCCAAGCGACTTAGCACTGGCTCGAAGCTTTATTGCCGAACGGCTTACAAATCAAGACTCAACTATATTTTTTGCACATAATGGGGCGAGTGAGCCATTGGGTTTTACACAACTGTATCCGAGTTTTTCATCCGTTTCTGCTCAACGCACATGGATACTAAACGATTTGTATGTAGACAAAAAAGCCAGACAGAAAGGAGTAGCGAGGCAGCTAATGGAAGCCGCTAAGCGTTTTGCAATTGAGACGAACTCAAACGGCATTAGTTTAGAGACCGCGTTTGATAACACCACGGCACAGCGTCTATACGAGTCGCTCGGATACAGAAAAAATGATGGTTTCTTTAGTTACTTCCTGAGTATGAAATAATCATTGATTAACGCGCCTCTCATTTATGAACACACAGTCCTTTGCGGCAATCGCCAAACCAGATATAAGCCAGTGATATCACTCGATGAATGAACTTAACGCCTACCCTAATCCTCCACAACGTCTGCGAGACTTAAATGGCTTCGGCCCTCGAAGTGAGGAAATTTTAGCTGAAGTGGGTATTGATTCTGTAGAAGCGTTCATGAATATTGACCCTTATGAGTTGTATAGAAAAATTAAACCGATGAAAGGAATGGGGCTAAACTCGATCTATGCAATCATCGGAGCCAGAGAAAACCGTTCCTGGCTGGAAGTGGCGAAAACTAGGAAAATGGAAATTTTGATACACCTAGATGACCTAGGTTTGGCTCCTTAGCTCGAGGGTAATTCAACAGGGCGATTGCTAAATATTCCAAGGAGAACGAACTGCTACAACTTATGTGCCATAACTTATGCTTACAGTAACGATGAAACAACTCACTTTTATTTTAATCGCTTGCGTCTGCTTCGCCATTGGATATTTCCTAGGCCGCAGCTCATCGTCTAAGCCCCAAGCGCCTGACATGCAAGAACTCAATTTCGTCATACATCATCAACAAGCCAATTATAAACTGGCTGCTCTAATGAATATTAAAGCAGGCGATCACGACCGAGCATCGGGCATACTCGAAGCATCTTTGATTGTGGACGAAGGCGAAATGGCAAGCTGTGGAAAACGTAACAGCCGTTGCGCGTCGCAGGTCAAATCAGCGTACCAAGACTACCTAACGAAAAAAGAAGCGTATGAGAATAATGTTATTACGCCATAGGCGGAACAATGCCAGTTAAAAAGGACTATTGATAAATAGACTATCATTAGTGAAAATCGCGTTGTGCGTATCGATAAAATAGCGCGTACATCAAGTGCAAATTAATACAGGAGAATCTAACGCGATGAGTCCAAGCTACCTTTTTTTACCCATGCTTGTTCAGGTTATGCTAACGATGTCAGTATTCATTCGGCTGGGCGCGGCTAAATCTAAAGCTGCCAGTGAAGGCGAAGTCAATGAAGAACGACGGGCCCTGCATGATGACGCTTGGCCGGAACCCGTAATCAAACTCAACAACAACATTCGCAATCAATTTGAGTTGCCTGTTTTGTTTTACGCTGTTTGCTTTATCCTTTGGGCATTAAACACAACGAACGTATTCGTACACGCTGTGGCATGGTTGTTCGTGATCAGCCGCATCGCCCACACTATAATACATACCGGCTCTAATTTTGTGCCCTTACGTAGAAAAGTGTTCACGCTGGGGTTCTTGTTACTTGCCGGACTCGTGGTGATAGCATTCATATCAGTGGTAACGCACGGCGCTGCCTAAAATCAACAGTCCTGTCATCAACCGACAATCACTATCCGATAACTATTTTTTGCAATGTCATTAGGGGAAAAATTGAACAACGAAGCCACCATCAGGGATCTGTACATAAACCTAATGAAAAAAACGCTGTCTGCATCAGTTTATGACGAGAGTGCGTGGAAGATTCTGGACCCTGGCAAAAGATATCAATCGGCAGGCCTATTCAAACGCCTGAGCGGTCTTCTGAAGAATCTCGTTATTGAGAAACTCGGTGGAAGATCAATTATATTGGTTAAACAGAACCCATTTAACCTTTCGGATCGAGTTAACGGCAAGGACTGGCCTATGTTTGGATATACAATGGTCGGGCATAAAAGGTTAGACAACGTACAAGAATGTGTTGAAAGCGTGCTGAAAAACAACGTACCTGGAGACTTTGTTGAAACAGGTTCTTGGCGCGGTGGTACCACAATTTTTATGCGAGCTTTATTGAAGGCGTATAACGTGGTCGATCGAAACGTATGGGTGGCCGATTCTTTTGAGGGGTTACCTACCCCGAAAGACGAACAAGACGGGCCTGACTTAAGCTCAGTTGACTACCTAAAAGTGTCACTAGAACAGGTTAAGGCAAACTTTAAACGGTTCGACCTATTAGATCCGCAAGTGCAGTTTCTAAAGGGTTGGTTTTGCGACACATTACCGAATGCGCCGATTGATCAAATCGCCATTTTGAGACTCGATGGTGACATGTACAGCTCAACCATGGATTCCTTGCAAAACCTGTATCATAGGGTAAGCAAAAACGGCTACGTAATTATTGACGACTATCATTCCTGGCCTTCGTGTCATCAGGCTGTCACCGATTTTCGCACCGAGAACAATATCACGTCGGAAATCGTGACCATAGATTGGACCGGTGCGTATTGGAGAGTTGAGTAAACCTACCGCATGAAACCTATTCAAGGACAACTGGCTGACAACCTTCAGCAGGTTCATTTTCAGGCCTAGTTTTACAGTATAAGCGTACCGGTTCTTGGCCGTTTAGAAACGCTTTGTAGGCGTACGTTAAATCAAGTGTTTGAGCGTGCTCTTGCGACGTACCAAAGTAAACCTGATGATCCAATATTATGTCGTTTAGAATTTCGACGGTACACCCTTCTAAAGGGAGCTTAGTATCGAGGTTAAGAGGAATAAAAAGCTGACCTTTATCAGCCAACCCTCCGTCGTCGGACTTTCGCGCCAATTGCGCTATACCCTTACCCAGCCCGGCCGCTTTGCCATCTGTGTATTCAAAAGATGGGCACCGAATGTTAATAGGAACAAAGTTAACACCTTGATCAACGCAATTGGCCAAATCATTGTCATTGTCATTGTCAACGCCAGCGTAATCCACCGACAGAAACCCTAATTCAATGGGTTTGAGCAGTGTGTAATTCATAAAAACATCAACGTTTTGCTCAGGTTTGGCCATCACAAAGTGATCTTCTGACAATACTCCAAGAATAAGAGGTTCATCGGCCGCAAACGAGTTCGGCAAAGGGGGCGAAGCCACATAATATTTACTAATAAAAAAGCGCTTCCCATCTTCGATTCGTTGACCGTAAGGAACGCTGACGCGATTTTTCCCGTTCCAGCTAATCTTATGATGAACCGTGGTGTCATTGCAGGCGTATATCGTCACGGGTTGTGTCTGAGACTCATATTTTACCGGTGCGGCGCCGGTAACTGTGAGCAATGCAGATTCGCCCGCCCAGGCTAAACCATTCACAATGGCCAGTAATACAGGCACTAAACTTAAAAAAGCTCTCGAAAGAGACACCATGATATTCTCCTTAGCTTGGTGTGCTGGATCTCTATTTAGAGGCCCTCCACTTGCCCCAATTTAACTGAGTTTAAACTGAACCAATAGGGATGTAGCCCGACAGATACAGGCCTCAGGATAGGTGAGTTGTTGGTGGCATTACCATTACCGATCATTACACGTTCAATGACGTTGCCTACGGCCTAACGTGAGTCAATCATCCCGTGCTGGTGCCGGAAATTCCACTTCTATTTCTTTCTGCCAAAACCGGATCTTTAACTAATGAGCCAAAGGCCCCACTCCTTGACCTAAGTCCAAACCGCGCTTAATTGCTCCATGTAAATATTTTTTTGCATTTTCTACCGCCGACAACAGCGATGAGCCACTGGCTAAATTGGCCGCGATAGCCGCCGACAATGTGCAGCCAGTGCCGTGGATATTCGGATTGACAATGCGTTCGGACCTTAACCAATGGCCTTGCTGGTCAATTAAGAGAAGATCAGCCGCGTCCCCCTGAAGGTGCCCGCCTTTACATAGTAACACTGGAGAACGTCCAAATTCCAACTTGAGCTGCCGTTGTAAGGCCGCTCCTGCCTGCCGCAGCTCAGCTTCTGTTTTGATCGATGGACAAATCAAATTCAAGGCTTGACATAACACTTGCACCTCATTCAGATTGGGCGTAATCAAAGAGGCCAATGGAAACAAGCATTTAATGAGCTCGCCAATGCCTCTGGACGAAAGTAAAACACGGCCACTTGAGCTGACGAATACCGGATCTATCACAATGGGCAAACTGGTATGCTGCTTGAGCAGCTCGGCAACGATCAACACTGTGTTGGCGTTATCTAACATACCCAGTTTGATTGCCGCAGGCGGAATGTCATCGAGTATGACTTCGAGTTGCTTAGAGACCACATCGGCCGGAATTGAATGAACGTGTTTTACCCCTAGAGTGTTTTGGGCGGTAACGGCGGTAATCACGCTCATGCCATACACGCCATGAGCGGAAAAAGTTTTAAGGTCGGCCTGCACTCCAGCTCCGCCAGAGCAATCGGAGCCCGCGATGGTTAAACAGGCTCTCAATTGGCCACAACGACGTTGCGATAACCAAGGTCAATCAATTGGTGTGCGGCATTTAACGCTCGCTGACCACTTTTACACACACAGACTAAGCGTTTGCTTGAATCAAGCTCATTATGCTGCTCTGCAATACTACTGACAGGAATATTGATGAACCCACCGCGTCGTGGCTGTTCTCGCACTTCCTCAACACTACGAACATCAATAACTTGATCTGCCCAAAGAATGTCAGTTTCCGCAATCAGCTCTGCCGCTAATTCCGGTTCTGGCGCACCCGTAAAATCAACAATATTTTGTCGGTAATCCCATAAATCCAAATACAAAAGCTTACCGAGTAACAAGCTGGGGTCACCAACAATAGCTTTAATAACTTCTTGCGCCTGAATGCTGCCAAGAACCCCGACACTAGGGCCAGTCACGCCCACTGTATTGCAGCTCTGTGCACCCTGTGGAGGACTCGGAAAAATGGCCCGCATACTCGGTGCCTTATTGTTTTGACTACCGCAAAAAACACCAACGTAACCGTTAGTTTGTAATACGGAGGCGGACACTAATGGGATTCGATTTACCATGCATAGATCGCTCAGCAAATAGCTGACAAAAAAACTATCGGCTGCGTCCACGACAACCGTATGTTCGCGCACCAAAGAGTCTGCATTGTGAACGGTGAGCGCTTGGTAAATAGCGTCCACCTGAACATCGCTATTGCAGGCCTGCAAACGCCGTTGCGCGGCAAACACCTTAGGCTGGCCCACATCAGCTTCGGTGAAGAGCGTTTGCCGATGTAAGTTGCTTAGACTCGCAATGTCATGGTCAATCAACGAAATCTGCCCTACACCAGCTCCAGTCAACAAGGTGCTAACCGGCGCACCGAGCCCGCCTGCGCCGACAATCAGCACCTTGGCATTTTGCAGCAGCGGTTGCGACCTGACACCTAACTTAGGCACTTGTTGTTGTCTGTGATAGCGTGTATTCATGGTACCTAATTTGGAGGATATGCCGACTTCTTAACTTGATGCACGATTACTTAACAGCGTCTAATTTATTAGAAAAACGTTTTCTGCCGACCATAGTCTACTCATTGACTTAGTTGCAACCACTGTGACAATCTGTCCTTAGGATTATCATTCAAAAGCACGTCCGTTACCACGCAAATAGAATCGGCACCCGCATCGTACACAACAGGCGCTCTCTCAACCGTAAGCCCACCAATGGCGACCAAGGGTGTATCGCCAACAAGCTGACGCCAAATTGCAACACGGTCCACGCCTTGGGGCTCCCATTTCATCGCTTTTAGTATCGTGTGATAAATAGGCCCTAGTGCGATGTACTCAGGATTTAGCTCAAGTGCTGTGGTCAACTCCAGTCTGTCGTGTGTGCTGATGCCTAACTTAATCCGATTAGTTTTCATCACCTCTAAGTCGGCATCAACCAAGTCCTCCTGACCTAGATGAACAAAATCACACCCAGCGTCGATGGCTTCCTGCCAATGGTCATTAACCACCAGCTGGCAGCCGAACTCGTCACACAGAGCCTTACTTTCTGCAATTTGTTCTTTCACGAAAGACTCGGGCTTATCCTTGATTCTCAGCTGAACCAGCTGCAAGCCCAACGGAAGAAAACGTTCTAGCCAGCTTGCGTGATCCACTATTTGATAAAATCGGGGCAGTTCACTTGAGTTTACGCTTCTTAGATCATTCATTTGCATTGCTATTTTTATATATTTACAAGCTGTGTCGCTGTCATTTTCCTAACGTTGCGCCACGTAACTTACTCAATCCAAAAAGGCGTACCGGCTAATGGAGTTGACGGTTGAGCCATATCACGAGGCTCAATGGGGCTGGCCAAGTACGCAGTCCGCCCAGCGTGAACAGCCATTGAAAAAGCATGTGCCATTTGCTCTGGATTTCCCGACCCAGCAACAGCGGTATTAAGTAATACCGCATCGTAGCCCATCTCCATTGCTTGTGATGCATGAGATGGCAACCCTATGCCGGCATCTATTACCAAGGGCACATCAGCGAAATAACGACGGTAAGATTCCAGCGCCTTGGGGTTTTGCAATCCGCGTCCGGAGCCTATCGGAGCGCCCCACGGCATCAGTACCTGACAGCCTGCGGCAATCAATTTCTCTCCCACTATCAGGTCGTCCGTGGTGTACGGAAAAACATCAAAGCCTTGTGAACAAAGCTCTTTGGCGGCGTCAATTAAACCAAACACATCGGGTTGCAGAGTATCGTCGTTACCAATGACCTCAAGCTTTATCCACGTAGTATCAAACAATTCTCGCGCCATTTGAGCCGTGGTAATAGCCTCTTTAACACTGCGACACCCTGCCGTGTTAGGTAATAGCCTACAGCCAGTTTGTGTGAGTAGCTCCCAAAAATGCTGCCCAGTCTGTTTTCCACCAGACTCACGACGTACTGAAACGGTAACGATGCCAGTGCCCGCGGATTTAATCGAGTTCAGTAAGCTCTTTGGAGAGGGGTATTGAGCTGTCCCTAAAAGCAATCGCGATGAAATAGGTTTGCCATATAGCGTCAGCATACAGTCATCATTATCGCTATGGTCAGAACGAGTATCGGTATTCATTTGCTCTCTACCCTCCCTGCATAGGGGCAACAACGTCAATGTGACAACCTTCATAAAGGCGGGTGCTAACGCGTTGATCTTTACTAACAAACGATTGCTCGACTGCCGTCGCGATCATTAAGTCCTTGTACCCTTGTTCTTCAAGCAAGCCCGCCAACGTTACTTGATTGGTGTCTAATGACATCCCGTTTAAAACTATCTTCATTTGTGGATTCTCGTCATGTGCCTAGGCCGCTTCGGTGGGCCGATCTTCAAATACATCCGGACATTGTCGGCCATCTCGAATAAAGTCAACCACCCGTCGCGCAATGGCAGGAGCCGCCAAAAATCCGTGCCGGTATAACCCATTCACAAAGATCACATTTTTATCACGCCGAATCTTAGGTAGGTTGTCATCGTAAGCTGGTCGAGCGTCAACCCCGATTTCAATAATTTCGGCTTCGGCAAACGCTGGGTTAATCACATACGCAGCAGATAACAGTTCTAATACAGAACGTACGCTTGCACGCTTACTGCTATTTACCTCGAGCATAGTTGCCCCCAACATGAACGTATTATCGGATCTCGGCACCAAATATATTGGATGCCGCGGATGCAAGAAACGGACTGGTCGACGTAACGACACATCGAGGCAATGCAAATGAAGCATCTCTCCTTTGACACCGCGCAAGTCAGAAACCACATCGTTTGCCGAGGTTCCTCGACAGTCGATCAACCATCGAACTTGGTCCTTTAGCCGTGACAGGTCGCCTAGGGACAATCGCGTATTAACCTCGACGTTTGCACCAAGCGCGATGCACTCCTGCCATAAAGCTCTGATGCTCAATCGAGGCTCTAGATGTGCTTCGTTATCAAACATTAGAGCGTGTTCAAAGTGTGCCAAATCGGGTTCCAGCAAGGTGACCTCATGTTGCATTACCTTGCGTGCACCCTGCGTTTTACGTGCGAACAGCCTAAGTAATGACTGATCGCGCGGCGCAGCGACTACGAGGCTACCGTTCTCAACAAAAGGGACGTTTTGACGCTTTGACGCTCGACGCCAAAAGGCCATGCTTTCCGCACCCAGCACACCGATCAATGGCTCAGCTGACTCCTGCTCACAGTCAGGAGCAAGCATGCCCCCTGCCCACCAAGAGCAGCAACCTTCGTCTGGTCCATTACTGGCCGTGATCACTCTTACCTCATACCCTGCGCTAAGTAAGTAGTGGGCACTACACAACCCGGCGACGCCGCTTCCGACAATAACTATTTGAGACATATCTTTACTACAACCCAATCCTTATTGCTCTTAAACGACGTAAAGCTAAGACGTAACCGTCTGGTAAATTTCACTGCCTTTAGCACGAAACTCGTCAGCCTTTTCAGCCATACCTTTAGACAGTGCTGTTTGTTCCTCTAGGCCCTTCTTGGCGGCGTATTCTCGCACGTCTTGGGTGATCTTCATCGAACAAAAATTTGGCCCGCACATAGAACAAAAATGAGCAACTTTGGCCGAATCCTTGGGCAGGGTTTCATCATGAAATTCTCGCGCTTTGTCTGGGTCTAAGCCTAAATTAAATTGATCTTCCCAACGAAATTCGAACCGTGCTTTAGATAAAGCATTGTCTCTTAGCTGTGCCCCTGGATGTCCTTTGGCGAGATCCGCCGCGTGCGCCGAAATTTTGTAAGTAATAATGCCATCGCGGACGTCTTGTTTATTTGGCAACCCTAGGTGCTCCTTAGGAGTCACATAACACAGCATTGCCGTTCCATACCAACCAATCTGGGCTGCGCCAATACCGGAAGTAATGTGATCATAGCCTGGTGCGATATCGGTGGTTAGTGGGCCTAAAGTATAAAATGGCGCTTCATCACAACTGTCTAATTGCTTGTCCATGTTTTCTTTGATCATTTGCATGGGGACGTGGCCAGGCCCTTCTATCATTACCTGAATATCATGCTTCCAGGCTATTTGAGTGAGCTCACCAAGCGTCTCTAACTCGCCAAACTGGGCTGCGTCATTCGCGTCAGCCAAAGACCCTGGCCTCAGTCCGTCGCCTAAGGAAAACGAAACATCGTAAGCCTTCATGATGTCGCATATTTCTTCGAATTTCGTATACAGGAAATTTTCACGGTGGTGGGCTAAACACCACTTAGCCATAATAGACCCGCCTCTCGACACAATTCCGGTAACTCGTTGAGCGGTCAACGGCACGTATTTCAACCTGACTCCAGCATGAATAGTGAAATAGTCCACACCTTGTTCGGCTTGCTCGATCAAGGTATCTCTAAAAGTCTCCCAAGTGAGGTCTTCCGCCTTGCCATTCACTTTCTCCAGCGCTTGGTATATCGGTACGGTGCCAATAGGCACAGGCGAATTTCGAATCACCCATTCTCTCGTTTCATGAATATTCTTCCCTGTAGACAGATCCATAAGAGTGTCACCTCCCCAGCGTGCAGACCATACCAACTTCTCGACTTCCTCTGAAATAGATGACGTAACAGCCGAGTTACCAATATTGGTATTCACTTTAACTAAGAAATTTCGGCCAATGATCATCGGCTCTAACTCTAGATGATTAATGTTTGCTGGAATAATAGCTCGCCCACGTGCTATTTCATCTCGGACAAATTCTGGTGTAATTTGCTCAGGTATGGCCGCACCGAAGCTGTGTCCAGGATGCTGCTTTAATAACGTCCTATAACGCGGATCTGTCCTAAGTTCCCGCAATTTAAGGTCTTCTCGAATAGCAACGTATTCCATTTCCGGAGTAATGATACCTTTACGTGCGTAATGCATTTGACTGACGTTTTTACCCGCGAGAGCACGCCTAGGCTGCCTTAAGTGTTGAAACCTAAGGTGATCCAAATCATCGTCATTCAATCGTTGTTGAGCGTAATGTGAACTGGGCGCCTTAAGCACCTGAGTGTCGCCCCTCTCAAGAATCCAACTTTCCCTATGTGGCGCTAACCCCTTCAGTAAATCGATTTGGACATCAGGGTCGGTGTACGGACCCGATGTGTCATAGACAGTGACCGGAGGATTTTCTTCGGCTTCGGCTTCGCCCTGCGTCTTAGCGTTGCTGACCTGCCCCTCTAATTGCGTTGAACGTTGCGCAATTTCCCGCATTGGAACACGTATATCAGGCCTAGAGCCTTCTACATAGATTTTTTTAGATCCAGAAATTGGCTGGGTCACTTCAGCGGACAACTTGCTCGTTCGTTCAATAAACTGGTGTCGTGGACTGGCAAGGTCTGCTGAACTGCTCGCTTGGGCTTTACTGGTCTGTAGGGCGGTGGTGACGTCTGTGGTTAGGGCTTCTTTACTCATTATTGTCTCGTCTCTTACGATCCAAACTTTAATGAATTAGCGAAGAAAGCCATTCGAAACGTTATAGTTGAGCCAATACAAGCACCCAAATGCGTCACGACACTCAGCTTTACTCATGAATGAGCAAAACAAGCGTATTAGGACCAATGAGATAGTGTCACCCCCTATCGGCCTTAGCAGCTTCCCTACGCCGCCACTAAGCGGATCAGGTTATAAGGGTGTTTCTCAGCCGAGTAATCACTCTGGCACCCCTAGCTTGCGGCGAGAATATCATCAAAGCATTCAAGACTACAATCAAAAAAGCAAACTAGACACTCGCGTTAACTCGACGAGTGTTGAATGATTTCCAAGGCTCTGACGTCCTGCCATGAATCTCCTTGCCAATTCATGATAAAGCCGCAATGCCCTCCATGATCGGTGATGGTGACGTGCAGATCAGTATTGTCGGCCATCATTGAGGCTCCCTCAACGGGTATGATCATGTCGTCCCTGGCGAAATGTAAGTAACAAGGACAGATTGTCTTTGCTAGCTTGTCGCCATCAATGGCATAAGCGTCAAAATAGCTGCTCAATTCGGTAAATCCAGTGTATTTGGGAATAAGAGCGTTGTTCATTTCATCCAGTGTTTTAAAACGCTCCAGCTCATCTCCAAACTCAAATTCAGGCCAATGTTCCAACTTTTTACGTAACGAGGTGCGCCATTTTTTCACAAAATACTTGCCATATAGGCTATTGCGTTTTTCATTTAAGACTACGTTGCTTTGGGCAGCATGAACAACTGGACAGAAAGCGATAACTTGCTCTAACTCGATGTTTTTATCATGTGCATTAGCGGCAACACGTAGGCTGAAGTTACCCCCCAATGAAAACCCAATTAGACTTGTCGACCTATAGTCGAACCGCGCCTGCAAGTCTTCGATGGCACACATTACTTCCTCAATCATGGTTGAATTAAAGACTTCTCTGTTCAAGTGATGAGTCTCTCCATGATCACGCATGTTTAACCTAAATACGTCATAGCCATTTTGCAACATCGTTGCGGCCATTGACTTCATGTACGTTGATTCATGGCTGCCTTCCCAGCCATGAATCAAGATAACCAATCGGTCGGCGATGCTTTCCTTTACCCGATTATAGTACCCTTCAAGACGCACACCGCTGCCACCATTGAGCATCAACGATCGCTGCTTGCTTTGAAAACGACTAAACCGCTTATCTCGGTTCCTCTTTCGCGGCCCTTGACTAGACAGTATGGTTTGAAAATGAGCGTTCTTTAACCCAAAAGGTGGTACAAATGGCGTCAGTGGGACATTACGCTTTTTACTAATTTCAGCTGATTGGGACATTTTTCGATGGCTCGGTGATAAACTTAGCTTTGACTGAGGGCTAAGGCTGTAAAAACATGAATCAATTTGTTCGACCTATTTTGCGACGCGCTAGAGTAAAGCCGTTTTCACTGATAATGCAAGTACGTGCTGTGTTATTGATCGGCGTATTTTTGTTAACAGGGGTTTCTCAAACGACAATCGCTAAAGATTATGTCGTTGAGGTTATATTATTTGAAAATTCGACTCAATCGAGTGTCACCGAACCTCACGCTTACGAGCCCCCCAAAAAGCCTAAAACAAACGCTCAAGCTTGGTTACTTGAGACTCAGCTACTCAACGATGTCGCTGAAAAAATCCACTCATCGGAAGATTACGAACTCAAACACCATTTTGCATGGGGACAAGAAGCCTTGCCTTTTAGTCGATCTGCAACCTACACCGTAATCGAACAGGACACTCAAGGCTACATTAAAATCTACGCAGACCAACTACTCTTTGCGAACATCGACCTAGATTTCAATGGCTTTCGTATGATTGAAAAGCGACGACTTAAACTAAATGAACGGCACTTTTTTGATCACCCCAAATTTGGAATTCTGATGCAGGTAAGTCGATTACCCAAAACGCCCGAGACGCCGAGCTTAGCAGAAAGCCAGTAGTTCTCTGAGCAAGCCTGATGACATCACGGCTTGCTTTTCATTAAGAGAACTAGGAATGAACGGTCGCCTAAACGTTAGGGCTATGGCAGCACTTTCATAAACGGCTTTACCGTCACCTTAGAGAAGACCCCACCCGTTAGATACGGGTCACCGTTCGCCCAACGCGTGGCTTCTTCTAAACTGTCAAAATCAACAATCATGATGCTGCCTGAAAAGCCAGCTTCCGTTGGCTGATTTAAACGCTGATTGGATCCGCCTTCTGCTAGCGGAAAATCTTCGACGGGGTTCGGACCGGCGGCCAAAACACGCCCCACTTTACTAAGTTCTTCGATTCGCTCTAAATGCGCAGGTCGAAGCTCTTTCCGCAAAGGCAAGCTGTCGGGCACATCCTCACCGATAATGGAATACCACATTTAATTCTCTCTACTGTCGATGATTAATGAAGCATGCCTTGCGCGGCTTGCACATCTTCAACACGCTCAACCTGGATATCTCGGTATCGTTCAATACCGGCTTCAACCATGGAGTGAGCTATGTCTATTTTATCTTGAGGCATTAAGTCTTGCACCTCGTCTGAAATACTGATTGTTACCAGTGGTTTTTCAGGCTCGTCAGAACGACGCAATGCGATGTCGCCGTTTTCTAGTTGGACTAGCTCTATTCTTGATTCTGTCATCTTTATTCTCCGCGCAGACCTCACCCGTACTGATGCGTCGCTGCAAGGTTTGGTTTATAGTGATGTTAGAAACGAAACACAAGAGATATTAGGATATTATTCGTGAAATTATGGAAAAAAGGTCTTTTAGGCGCCCTGATAATAGTTTCGGCTTACGTTGTGTTTGTGTTTATACAAGTAAGCTCGATCAGCGTCGAACGGCTTGAAGAAGATCTATTTGTGATTCGAGGCATTGGAGGCAATGTGACCGTTCTTTCAACGGACAAGGGAACCGTGGTTGTCGACAGCATGACGTTTCCGATGCAGGGGCGACTCATAAAGCAAAAAGCAGAAGAACTGACGGGCGCCAAAGTTTCGCTGCTCATCAATACGCATTACCACCTAGATCACACTCATGGCAACCCAGGTTTTGACCCCGGCACTCAAGTCGTCGCAACCGAAAGAACGCTTTCGCACCTTAAAGCCCTGGACGCAAAGTTTTGGGAAGGGGATGCGGCACTGCTACTTCCGAATACCACCTTTAGCGACCACCGCACATTTGATTTAGGCGATAAGACCATCAGTGTTCAACATGTTGGACGAGGCCACACGGATGGCGACCTAATCGTATTTATCGAAAAATATCAAACAGTTGTCATGGGAGATCTGTTTTTTAATAGACATTATCCTAATATCGACCTTGAAGCAGGCGGTTCAGTTGCGGATTGGCCATCAACCTTAGACAAAACCATGGAATTAGGTTTTAATCGAGTCATTCCAGGCCACGGAGCAACCACAAACAGGGAAGGCTTACGACAGTTTAGATCGTTTATGCAAGAACTGGCTGATGTAGGCGCGCAAGCGAAGCGATCAAACGCGAAGCTTGCAGCCACGTTAGAAGCGACAAAGCTGACGACAAATACCGGTTACGAGGAAATATCCTTTGCAGGCATTCCTCTTGGATTAACTCGGGACTTTGTCGTCACGAGAGCCTGGGAAGAAGCAACGGGTAATTTTGAACGGCGCAATTGAATTTACTGCGCCTACGTTGCCACTGTTAATACACATTTAGACACTACTCGCGTGCCATACATTAAAGCCATATTTTTCGATTTAGACGAAACCTTGATAGAAAACCGCATGTCCGTTACGGAGGTTTTTGGTCGCATGTTTTATGACTTTAGTCAGCAGCTGGGCGCATCAAATAAGTCTTTATTTTTTGGAGAGCTGCGTACGCGTGCGCAATCTCTTTGGTCGGAAATGTTTCTGTCAGATGAGAGTCCAGAACAACAATTAGTGCGCTGCTTCACCCAGTGCATTCTTGCTACTAACGCCGTTGCTCCTGCCGCGTCCAACCGGATGGCTAAAGACATGCTGGACCATTTCTTATCCCTCAGTGCAGGCAACGTCCACTTTCAGGATAACGCTGAAGCCGTTCTTAGCCAATTACAAGACCAAGGCTACATCACGGGCATTATCACAAATGGCATTGAGCAAATACAGTTAGGCAAAGTCCGAAAGCTCGGCCTGAATGAAAAAGTACACCACGTAACGGTCAGCGCGCAGGCCAGGGCACACAAACCTTTGCGCCCAGTGTTTGACCTTGCCTTAACGCGGGCCGGGGTTAATCCAGAGGAATGCTGGATGATCGGCGATCACCCCACTAACGACGTCGCAGGAGGCATGAGAGCAGGAATGGAGGGGGTTTACTACAATCCTAAATTTCATTCTTTAGAGACAGCCTTCGCCGACCTAATTGAGCGCCCTAACTACACAATCAATGGCCTGTCTGAACTGATAGACCTATTGAGCTAATCCGACATTACCGTTCGACGTCCTAATTCATGATTTTTAATGAGCAAATCTCCACAGGATTTTTAATTCACGATGTGGCTCGCGTTAGACGCAACATCGTCAACAACGCTCTGGCTCACATAGGTTTGACTCGCAGTCAGCGTTGGGCCTTAGCGTACATCGTAAGAGCGGGCAGTAAAGGGGTTATTCAAGCTGACCTAGCTCGCACCATGAACGTCGGTAAAGTGAGTGTAGGAGCCACAATAAAACATCTTGAATCGGCGGCCTTGATTGAGCGCACTCAAGACCCTGATGATTTGAGGGTAAAGCGCGTAATCGTAACGGATAAAGGCTTGGATGCCACGATTCAAATGACCGTCATTGTAGAAAAGTTAAACAAAGCATTTTGGAAAGGCATCAACCCCGAGAAAATCGCCGAATTTGCTGAAACCTTAGAGGTGATGATGGGTAATATGCTGGAAATCGATGGCGACCAAAGTTAGCCACTACTCTCTGAACTCTGCTTCAGTGAGTTGAGAGTCCTCTGTCTTTCTCGCCGAGTCAGCTTCAAGCTCCCAGGCTAAGAAACGTTCTACCTCCTGCTTTACCGCGCCAAAGGTCCAGGCTAAAAGTGCCGCGTCATCGGTCAAACCAAATACAGCAATAAAATCTGGGAGCGCGTCCAACGGCATAACAAAATACACTAACGCCGCAGTGATTTTAACGAGATTTTCAATCGCAACGTCCTTATATTCCCCTTTGGCATAAGCGGTCACCAATCTAACCATGATTTTGATGCTTTCGACCGACTTGCTGATCGGGCCAGAGCTTGCTCGGTCACTCTTTCGAGCTACACGCTCAACCAACCCGAGTAGTCGTTTGGGACTCTCCAATAAAACTGTGACGGTCTTCTTAGCCCTTAAATAGGCTCTGCTTTTAAGCCACCTATTCGGTTTTGAATCACCACTCATTAATTCACCCGTGCAAAAACGCAATCAAAGACATCGAATGGTTCCTTATCGTATTAACGTACCGACGCCTTTATCCGTCAGCACTTCCAATAACAAAGCGTGGTTAACTCTCCCGTCTATAATATGAGATGTTTTTACGCCGTTCAATACGGCCTCTAAAGCGCAATCAACTTTCGGCATCATCCCACCCTTTATTGTTCCGTCGGCTTTCAATGACGCCACTTGATCAGCGTCGAGCCCAGTTAAGAGTTCGCCACTTTTATTCAATACGCCAGGCGTATTTGTCATCAGAACCAGCTTTTCTGCCTGTAATGTGCTCGCCAGAGCACCCGCAACAGAATCAGCATTAATATTGTAGGTTTGCCCGTCTCGACCGGAACCAATAGGCGCAATGACCGGAATGAAATTCTTTTGCTCGAGCGTCCTCACCAAGCTGGCGTCTATGCTTTGTACCTCACCGACGTGACCATAATCAACATCAGGCTTACCAGAACTGAGCTTTCGGGCACAAATCATATCACCATCTTTGCCACTCAAACCAACCGCATTTCCTTGGTGTGAATTAATAAGCTTTACAATTTCTTTATTGACTAAACCTCCAAGCACCATCTCAACCACATCCATTGTTTCCGCGTCAGTAACTCTTAAACCGTCGATGAATTCCGTTTGCTTGCCCACGCGTTCCAGGGTGCCGGAAATTTGCGGACCACCGCCATGCACCACCACAGGATTCATTCCCACGACTTTAAGTAACACCACGTCACGTGCGAAGCTCTCCTTAAGGGCGTCGTCGATCATCGCGTTGCCACCATACTTTATGACGATGGTCTTACCATGAAACTGTTGGATGTAAGGTAAGGCTTCGATCAAGATCTGCGCAACTTGTTGAGTATGATCTAATTCCATTATGTTCATTCGAGAGTGTTTTTTATAGACTAAGGCTGACAGAGCACAGAGTATATCATCGCCATCGCCCCTAATTTAGATAGCCAGACACACCCTCAGTGATTTATTTTTAAAAAAGCTACTTGATTATTAAAAATTCAGAAGGAAATTGTATATTTACACGTAATATAGCTACTCGCTCTCCTATAATGTCAGTAATAATTGGTGTGACGACCAATCTTCAACGCTATTATTCAAAGCCGTTAGGACTGAAAACAATAAAAATCCAAAATAGAGGCACTTACGTGAATCCATATTGCCTGTTTTAGCATCTAAAGACAGAAGCGCCAATGAAACGAATTCACCAAGGATATCTCAGCTACAATGACTATGACTAACCACCAAACAAGAAAATCTGTCGCCACTACTTTAAAGTTATCAACGATTAGCTTAGCAATCGTGTTAGCGGGTTGTGCGTCACGCATTCAAGATTTGCCAGAATCGCCCGAGATAGCGATACCGCAATCATTTGATCAGGCAAACGTTGCAGTGGCTTTACCGTCAGAGACATCGTCAACACAAAAAGAAGAAGAGCAGCCGGTCAAAGCAGGTTGGGTCAGTAATTTTGGTGATGCCGATTTAAACAAACACGTACAAAAGGCACTTCAAAATAACCCAGACCTATGGAACTCAGCCTCTCAACTGCGTAATGCCATCGAGCAAGTAACGGTCACTGGTTCAGCCCTTTGGCCTAGCCTCAGTCTTTCCGGGACGGCGAGCAATACTGACAGCACGGAAGAAACCGATGCTGACGGTAAATCAAACAGTGAAATTCGCAGTATCGGTGGAACGCTTGATATCAGTTGGGAGATAGATGTTTGGCGCAAACTAAGCGAACGTAAAAAAGCCGCTGCTCTAGGCGCGAAAGCTCAAACCGAACTGTTCAAAGCCGCTGAACTGAGTTTGGTCGCTAACGTGAGTCGAGCTTGGTTCAACGTAATAACCAATAAACTGCAATTGGATTTGGCTCAGCGTCGTCTAGACAGTTTTGAGCGCACCGCCAATTTAATCGAAGAAAATTACGAACGCGGCCTGCGTTCAGCACTCGACGTATATCGAAGCCGCACGGACGTACAAGTCCAACGATCCTCTCTTGCGGACTCAAAATTTAATTACCTGCGTTCTCTAAGAGCGTTTAAAACTCTATTGGGAGAATACCCAGATACCTCATTGGCCTTCAACGCCAAGCTTCCTGAGATTACTGATTCCGTTGGCACAGGACTGCCTGCCGAATTACTGTCGAGGCGACCTGATCTAAAAGCCAGCCAATTGAACTACGAAGCCAGCATTGCGAATGCTAAAGCGGCACATCGAGACCGTTTTCCTGCACTCAATTTTACTGGAACAATCGGTGAAAGCCGTGACACGATCAACAGTCTCTTTGACCGAGACAATATGATTGAGCGCTTTATATTAAATCTGACGCAGCCTGTCTTCGCCGCGGGTTCGCTACGATCACGAGAAGAACAAGCCTATAACGATGCCGAAGCCGCTTACGCCAATTTAGTTAAGACATCACTGACCGCGTTTGAAGAAGTTGAGAACACGCTTTCTCAAGAAACCTTACTCAAACAGCAATACGCTGCAACTAAGGAAGCCGTTAAACTGGCGCAAGGCGGACTAAACCTGGCTCTCGACCGTTACCAGTCAGGCATTGAAAACTACAACACGGTTTTGGATTCCCAACGTAGCTTGTTCAACTCAATGAGCAACGAAATCAACATCCAGAATGCGTTGTTGCAAAACAGAATTGGCATCCATTTGGCTTTAGGTGGCAATTTCAGCAACGAAGTTAACCGAGACTCTCTCGCCCAACTTCCTAGCCCAATGAATAGCAGTGCCGCGGACGAAAATGTTCCTGTCATCAGCAAACCCGACAATTAACTTAAACCGACTTGGGCCGCTGAGCGGCCTGGGGACACTTGATAAATTCCAATGAGTGACGACTTCGAATTAAACTATCCTCAAAATGAAGAGGAAAAAGACAGCTTTATCAGCAAATTTGGCAAGGTAATAGGACTTATTTTTGCCCCTATTATGATGGCACTCGGTTTTATGCCACGCAAAGCTCGAATTATTGTCACTATTGTGGGTATCACCGCACTTCTGATCTTTATCCTAGGGGCGCTTCAGCCAAAGGCTCAAAAGCGCAAGACACCCGACACCATTGTAAAAGTAGAGGTAGTTGAAGCCACCCGCAGTGAATACCCGATTGTGGTTAACACTAATGGAACAATTCAAGCCGACACCCGTGGAGGGTTAGTCTCGCAAATACGCGGTGAAATCGTTAAAGTTTCCGACAACTTCAAAAATGGAGGTGCTTTTGAGGCCGGTGACGTGCTCATCGAAGTCGACCAAAGAGACTATCTGGCCGAAGTCAGTCAAGCCCTGTCTGCCGTTTCGCAAGCAAAAGCCTCTCTAGAACAAGAACAAGCACTGGCAAAGCAAGCTAAAACCGACTGGGAAAGATTGGGCAATACAGGACCTGCACCCGCTTTGGTGGCGCGCAAACCTCAATCCGCGGCTGCTCGCGCGCAGCTTGAATCGGCTAATGCTCGCTACCAAACAGCAAAACTAAATTTAGAGCGTACGAAAATCAAAGCCCCCTACACAGGGCGTGTAATTAATCGTAACGCGGTTCTCGGCCAATACGTCGGTGTTGGAACACAACTGGCCGAAGTATTTGCAACCCAAGGCGTTGAAGTGCGACTGCCGGTAAGCCAGATCGAATACACACAATTAGGGCTCGACCAACTTGGCACCGATCAGGCTCAGCAATTCAAAGTTACGATCACCAGTAAATTAGGGTCCAACAGTTATGCTTGGGACGCTTTTGTAACACGAGCCGACAGCACATTTGACTTAACAACTCGGCAGATAGACGTTATAGCCGAGGTGGTCGACCCATTTAGCAAGGATGGTTCACAACCGCCGCTAAAGATTGGCCAATTTGTCAATGCCAGCATTCAAGGCAAGACACTTAACAATGTGATTACGGTTCCCAATAAGTCACTGCGTGAAGGGAGCTATGTGTTTACTTCTCAAGACGGGATTTTGGTACGAAGCCCGGTAGCTCTGTTATGGCAGGACGACAAAAACGCCGTGATTGAACAAGGGCTCGAGGATGGCGATATTGTAGTGACCACCTCTCTTAACAGCACGCTGGCTGGGGCAAAAGTTAAGTTTGATCAAAGCCAGATTGCATCTACTCCGGCAGAAGAGTTGATACTCGAAGAGAATACTGACGTAACAGACGTTGCACCAGTTGACCCTATAGAAAGTGCCACTTCGGCTGAGGGTGAAAGCGCCAATGATGGCTCAGGCGAAGTCGTTACCGCGGCTGCAGCTGTCGAGACGTCCGACGCAGCGCTGGAAGAAAACACAGAACAAGTGATTGTCGAAACGGTTTCAGAAGCGGATGTTAAGAATGAAACCGACCAAAGCAATGTAAATACGCCAGCTCCATCGTCAGAGACAAACGCGACCTCGCCCATCGGCCAATAATCACTCCCTCGCGGAGTCCAGTAAGGTGAAAGTAAGATGATTGAATGGTTTGCCCGCAATCCTGTTGCCGCTAATCTATTGATGATTACGATTGTGATCGCTGGCTTTGTGTCGGCGTCACAGTCAATTCCTCTTGAAACATTTCCATCTTTTGAATCAGATAGAATCACCGTAAGCACGCAATTTCGTGGCGCAACGCCAAAAGCCGTCGAGGATGGCATCACAACACGAATTGAGGAAGCAATTTACGATCTAGAAGGCATCGATAAAATTGAGTCCAGGAGTGCGGAAGGCGTATCCTCCGTGGTGGCTGAAGTTGTTTCTGGATATGACCGCCGTCAAATTTTAAGTGACGTAAAGCTACGAGTAGATGCGCTGAGCACGCTTCCTCAGACGGCTGAAAACCCCGTCGTTTCAATAAATCAGCGAAACTTTGGCGTGATTTTTCTGGGTGTTATGGCCGACCCTTCGACCACTATTTCCAAGAAAGCATTGCGTCAAGCCGCTGATAAAGTTCGCCAAGACTTACTCTTGGACCCCAATATTTCAGTCATCGAATACGACGGCGCGACAAACTACGAGATCAGCATCGAAGTCCCGTCTAATGTTCTCGATGCGTATAACCTAAGCCTCGCTGACATTGGTCGCAAAATCAGAGAAGGCTCGGCTGACATATCCGCCGGGAACATTCAGTCAAGAGCTGGAGACATCCTAGTTAGAACCGATGGACAAGCCTATAGCGAATCCGATTTTGCTCGAATTCCAATTGTCAGTGACGGCGCAGGCAACCCCATTCGACTTGGTCAAATCGCAACCATACGCGACGGCTTTGAGGAACAGCCCCTAGTTACGTTGTTTAATGGCAAGCAGGCCGTAATGTTAGAAGTATTACGAGTTGGCGACCAAAGCGCCATTAAGGTGGCTGACGCTGTCCATGCTTACATAGCCAATAGTAAAGATACCCTGCCCTCTGGAATATCTCTTGAGTTTTGGGATGACGATTCAGTTGTTGTTCGAGACCGTCTTTCCACTCTTGTCAGCAGCGGCATCCAGGGTGGTATTCTGGTACTTCTCTTGTTGTCGTTGTTCTTACGCCCCGCGATAGCCTTTTGGGTCTTCTTAGGCATTCCAGTGAGCTTCATGGGAGCGCTGATTTTCATGCCTTTCGTTGATGGAACGTTCAACGTCATCAGTCTGTTTGCCTTTATCACGGTGTTGGGGATCGTCGTAGACGATGCCATTGTCACGGGGGAGAATATCTATCGGCGCATGCGAGAAGGCGAAGACTCGTTAACAGCAGCCATCACAGGCACTAAGCAAATTGCACTCCCGGTCACTTTTGGCATATTGACAACCGTGGTCGCGTTTTCACCATTAAGCAATATGGGAAATACACGTCAGGCGTTCTTGGCAGCACAGATCCCCATGGTGGTGATTCCCGTGCTATTGATGTCACTGGTGGAATCAAAGTTCGTATTACCAGCCCATTTAAGCCATATCAAGCCTCGTAATGAGGCCGCGAAAGAAAATTGGCTAGCGCGCGTTCAATTGAAAATTTCACGCGGCTTCGAAGAGGCCATTATTCGCTATTACCAGCCATTTTTGGAACGCTGCCTAGACAATAAAGCCATAACGCTTGCGCTCATTTTAGGGGTATCAGCGGTGGTTACCTCTTACGCTCAATTTGGCCATATTAAATTTACCTTTTTCCCGCGAGTACAGTCTGAAGAAATCAGGTTCTCTTTAACCATGCCCGATACCACTGGGTTTGAGACGACGCACAAGCACGTGCAAACCATCACGCGAACGGTTCAAGAGATGCAGGAGAAATACCGTGACCCTGAAACTGGGGTGTCGGTGATTCGCCATGTATTTTCAACCAGTGGCAGCTCGGGGCGCACCAATAAAGCCTCTGTCGGACGAGTCAGTGTCGAGTTGATCCCTCCTCCTGAGCGTCATATTGAAATCAAGGCTTCGGAGCTGGCCAGTGAAATCCGTAAAACCATTACGCCTCTCATTCCAGGGTTTGAAAAATTAAGTGTCAGAGCAGAATCAGGTGGAGGGCGAAGCCCCATTAACTTAGAGCTGTCTGGCGCCGATTACGATCGTATGGGTGAAGTTGTGAGCTTAATTCGTGAACAATTGGCCGGCTACCCGTTTGTCTATGACATTCAGGACAACTTCACGGGTGGAAAAGAAGAACTGAATATTGAATTGAAACCAGCGGCCTATGCTCTTGGCTTAAGTCTATCTGATGTAGCATCTCAAGTGCGCAATGCTGTTTTCGGATTCCAAGCTCAACGAATTCAACGCGGCCGTGACGAGCTAAGAGTTATGGTGCGCTACCCGCTAGAAGAACGGTCAGCCATCGAAGACCTCACTCAGCTTTCAATTAAAGTACAAGGCAGCTCGACAGAGCTCCCCTTGTCCGACATTGCCGAACTCTCAGCAAGCACCAGCCCGACAACGCTCTATCGATTAGACCGCAAAGGAATTCTTAATGTCACGGCTGACATTAACAAAGAACGCACGGATTTGCCCGCGATCATGCGCGATCTTCGCGCATTCATGAATGAGGTCAAATCCAGCTATCCGGATGTGAACGTCACCTATCGCGGGGAAGCCGAAGAACAGCAGAAATCGAGTTCGAGCCTATTGAGCGGGCTATTTATCGTTTTAATCCTGATCTACGCGCTACTGGCCATTCCGTTTAAGTCTTACGGCCAGCCGTTTATTGTGATGTCCGTGATTCCGTTTGGCGTTGTTGGCGCAATCTTAGGGCACATCATCGTGATGAGAGACTTATCATTTTTAAGCATTGTAGGCATGCTAGCCTTGACCGGCGTCGTCGTTAACGACAGCCTTGTTCTGGTGGATACTATCAACCAAAAGCGGAAACAAGGTGCCTCTGTGATGGAAGCAATATCACAATCAGGCGCCATTCGTTTTCGTCCAGTATTGTTGACGTCGTTGACTACTTTCGCGGGCCTAACCCCGCTTCTTCTAGACTTCAGTACGCAAGCTGAGTTTTTAAAGCAAATGGCAATATCGTTGGGTTTCGGTATTCTGTTCGCCACCATCATCACGTTAATATTAGTGCCAATTAATTACTTATTGGCCTACCAAGCTAAACACGCCGTGCTGCGATTCTGGAATAAGCCTGATTCTCCAGACTCAAAATCACGTTATTCATGGAGTAAGTCATGATTGAATGGTTCGCTAAAAACCACGTAGCCGCCAACCTGTTGATGATTGGTATCATTATTTCCGGGGTACTGGCGCTCAAGCGAGATATTCCCCTAGAGCTTCTGCCGGATTTCGACCTCGACACAATTACCATTACAACGGTTTTGCCCGGTGGTAACCCCACATCAATCGAGCAAACGGTAACGTCTCGTATTGAAGAGTCAATTGCCGACATCGAAGGCCTAGAGAAAATAGGATCTCGAAGTGCTGAAAATATCTCCACCGTTTTCGCTGAAGTCGATCCGGACTACAACAAACAGGAAGTATTAAGTGACGTAAAGATTCGAGTGGATGCTTTAACGACATTGCCGCTTGATGCCGAGCGTCCAATCATTCAAATCGCCGAAGTGCCTATTCAGGTAATTGGCATAGCGGTTTACAGCAAAAATCTGAATTACGACCAGCTATTTGATCTAACGTCTGAAATTCGTGAAGACCTGCAACAGCAAGATGGAATCACTCGGGTTGGCCCTCTCCAGGCACCGCCACGCGAAATTCATATCGAGATCGCACCGAATACGCTCAAACAGTTCAACTTAACATTGGCCGACGTGGGCAATGCAATACAGCGAAATTCCGTTGATATTTCGGCCGGAAACTTAAAGACCCGTGACGGTGATATTCTTATACGCACCAACGGACAAGCCTATCAAGCTGAAGAGTTTCGGCGTATTCCCGTCACTAATTCAGGTGACAGAGTGGTCTATTTAAGCGACATCGCTCGCGTCATCGATGGCTATCAACTCACTCAGGTTGAAACCGAATACAACGGCGAACCCGCCCTCACGTTCGAAGCCTTCCGTGTCGGCAAACAAAGCACGATTGATATAGCCGAAATTGTGAAGGGCTTTATCGCTGGATATCAAGACAGGCTCCCACCAGGTGCGAAGTTAGGCACCTATGGCGATACCTCGACGGTAGTTGAAGGAAGATTGTCTACGCTAATCACAAGCGCATGGCAAGGCGGACTTTTGGTCATGATATTGCTGGCTCTATTTTTACGGCCAGCCGTTGCATTCTGGGTTGGGATAGGAATTCCAGTATGTTTTCTTGGCGCCTTCTCACTGATGCCACACTTTGGGGTATCGCTGAATATGCTGAGTATGTTCGCGTTCTTAATTGTCTTAGGAATTGTGGTCGACGACGCTATTGTGACGGGCGAAAATATTTACCGACATATGCGTAACGGCATGCCGCCCCAAAAGGCCGCTATTTTTGGTACCCAAGAGGTCGCCACTCCAGTGACGTTTGGCGTGGTCACTACGATGGTAGCTTTTGCACCATTGCTCGCGATAGATGGTCCTCTGGGCAGCTTTGCGAAGCAAATACCTTTGGTAGTCATTCCCGTTTTAGCGTTTTCACTGATTGAATCCAAACTGATTTTACCTGCCCACATGAGCACCATTAAAGCTCGGGATGAGGGAGACATTAATATGCTGGGGCGTGCGCAGCAAAAGTTTTCTCGAGGATTCGAAAACGCCATCATAAAAGTTTACAAACCGTTTTTGGGAAAGTGCGTCAATAATAAAACCATTACCGTGGTCTCGGCCATGTGTGTCTTTGCAATCACGGTATCAATCACGCAATCAGGCTGGCTTAGGTCTTCCTTCGCACCGGAATTTGAAGATAACGCGGTTTTCGTAAGACTTTCAATGCCATCGACTACTGGCTACGACACCACCAAAAAATACATACATCGTATCGTTGAGTCCGCGGAGAAAATTCAAGATGAATTCATCAGCCCTGTTACCGGCGAGACACTGTTTAGGTACAACGTATCGGTTACTGGCTTAACCTTTGATGGCGCAGGGCCACCCTCATTTGGCACCAACAAAGGCATTGTGATTATTGAAGTTGAATCTGACAAAGAGATCACTGGAAACTTCTCGATCAAAGACGTACAAAAACGGCTGAGAGAAGAAATTGGCGACATTCCTGGAGCGCAAAAGCTCAGTTTGTCGTCAAACTTTAATGATGCCGGCCGACCTGTCGAAATCGCCATTTATGGAAACGACGTTGAATTACTAAATTCAGCGGTGGAAGACATACGGACTCACTTATCCGCATATGATGGTGTGTTTGATATCCAAGATAACCTGTCCTCTGGCAAAGAAGAAATACAACTCGAAATTCTTCCTTTGGCAGACTCATTGGGGTTGTCATTAGCTAACATTTCCAATCAAGTTCGCCAGGCTCTTTTTGGCTTTGAAGCGCAACGAATTCAGCGTGGACACGATGAAATTAAAGTCATGGTCCGCTACCCATTACAAGACCGATCTTCGATGAACGACATCGAAAATTTACCGGTTAGCGTGACAAATAGCTCAAACACCGTTCCGTTATCGCAATTAGCCTCTTTCAGTTCAACAACCAGCCCATCTTCAATCTATCGAGAGGACCAAAGACGAAACGTGGCAGTCAGTGCCGACATTGATCGACAGGTCGTGAACGAAGGAGAGCTTAATAAGGCACTGGTCGAATTTTTGGAAGGGTATTTTGCGGCTCAACCAGAACTAAGCTACAGCTTGGAAGGACAGGCAGAAAGTGAACGCGAAGCAAACGCCAGTTTTCTTCTCGGGTTTATTCTGGTGATACTCGCAATTTACGCCTTGCTGGCAATACCATTTAAGTCGTTCTCGCAGCCTTTTATTGTCATGTCGATAATTCCTCTAGCTATCGTGGGAGCGATAATCGGACACATCTTACTTGATCTGTCGTTCTCTATGTTGAGTGTGATGGGCATACTGGCTCTCACCGGCATTGTTGTAAACGACAGCTTGGTACTGGTGGATTACATTAATAAGCAAAGAAAACGAGGCGAGCCAATTATGACCGCGGTACTCACCGCTGGCGAAGTAAGGTTTAGGCCCGTAATGCTGACTTCGTTGACCACGTTCGTGGGTTTACTGCCTTTAATGACGACAACTGATACTCAGTCGCAGGCCTTGGTTCCTATGGCCGTGTCACTTGGGTTTGGTATCTTGTTCGCCACACTTATTACCCTAGTAATCGTGCCTGTGAATTACCTTATATTCCACCACATTGGGATTTGGTGGAATAAAGAAGACAAACCAAAACAAAATGACACAGACACTGGTAGCCTGATTACCAGCTAATGTTCGATTGGCTAAGTCGATATCAATTGGACTTAGCCAATCAACGATCTTTGGCTCCCACCCTCAAGACCAAATCCAGCGTCACGGTTCTCTTTTGCTCGGAATCACCCCACCACTCGCCAGCGTTGACATAAGCTTCGCGAATTGGCGAATCGCCATGCTCATCAATGAAGCGTCGTACGGCTGAAAACGTACCGATGAAATCAAATAGCTCATGCAAAGACCAGTCCATGTTTATCGTGAACCTTGGCGCCTCCAATAAGTCAAACGGAAAGTCGACGTGGCTGTAGTTATCCCAAAGAAGTTGATTTTGCGGTGCCCAGAATGAGTCCACGACATCCAGCACTTCGCGTTGAATCAACGAATCGACCTCATCGCTGGTCCTTGGAAGGTTGTACCCAAAGGCTGCGAAAATTCCTCCTGGCTTCAATATTCGCATTACTTCCGGCCAAAATTCTGTAAAGTCAAACCAATGCAAGGCTTGCGCTACACAGATCAAATCCATCGAATGACTGAGTAGTCCGCTGCGCTCTGATTGACAAACTCGGTATTCAATATTTGGATGCGTTTTCGCATTTTCAATTTGCTGACGACTGACGTCGGTCGCAATGACTTGGTCAAAGATCTCCGCCAGTCCGATCGCTGCTTGACCACTTCCGCAAGCACAATCCCATGCGGTGCGCTGTTCAGTCCCTTTTGTGGGTGACCCAGACTTTACACAAAGCCCGGATAAATAGTCATAGAGCGCTACTGGATAAGTTGGCCTGGCTCGTGAATACAAACTCGATTTATCACTGAATAATTCGTGGTGCGACATACTGCCTCAAGAGGTTTGGTTATTAAGTGACTTGCAGTTTAAGAAAACAAAATTTAAAGTAAATATTGATCAATACAATCAATGTATATTCTTATGACAGCGCCACGCTTTGAAACGTCCGAAAGGGCATGCGAGAGACTCAACATCAACCCTCAAACATTGTACGCCTACGTAAGCCGCGGGCTAATTTCTACCAACCCACATCCACGCGATTCTCGCAAAAGACTCTACTCATCAGCGGACATAGACTTG
Source organism: Arenicella sp. 4NH20-0111 (assembly GCF_040366405.1). Taxonomy (NCBI): domain Bacteria; kingdom Pseudomonadati; phylum Pseudomonadota; class Gammaproteobacteria; order Arenicellales; family Arenicellaceae; genus Arenicella; species Arenicella sp. 4NH20-0111. The sequence goes on along the minus strand of NZ_BAABWF010000005.1, from coordinate 38,325 downwards.
CTACACACGCAACAAGAAAAGGGCCGGTCGAGACACGCCATCGCCGCTTCGACTCTTGATTTTGGTGAGCCAATACTGCATTCGAAGCTCTCAAGCATACGTGGAGGCCGTTATTACTATCGAGGAGTGAGTGCGATCACACTTTCTGAGTCATCAACTCTCGAGGATATCTTTGAGATGTTATGCAACACCAAAATAACTTCTCAACCGCGCGTCGTCTCCTCTGAACTGATCATGCCCGAATCAACGGTCTTTGCGCGGATAGTCGGCGTTTTAGCTCATCAAATGAAGACTTCTGGCACCCATGGAAACAAACAAAACGCCTATTATCTCCTACGATTACTGTCATCAAACGCGGCCAAAACGGCTGAACTCTCAGCGCAAGAACCCGTGCACGAGATGTTAGGACGATCGTGGTCAACGCACCCTCAGGCGCCTGATTTAATACGCCGGGCACTCGTTCTCTGTGCTGATCATGAGTTGAACGCCTCTACCTACGCTACGCGCGTGACCGCCTCAACAGGGGCTTCTCTTGCGGCTTGCTTAATGACGGGTGTTTCCACTCTGTCTGGCAGCTTACACGGAGGGCTCACAGATCGATGCCTAAGATGGATGAAAGCGCAGTGTAAGCAGTCCCCCCCAGAATTGACGCCTTCCTCCAAATTCGATCCACCAGGTTTTGGGCATCGGCTTTACCCAGAAGGAGACCCTAGACCACTGGAGATTCTAAAACATTGCAAAGAGCCGGAATCATGGAAAACTACTCGAAGCCAAATTCTTGATCTTTACAATACGCATCCAACGCTCGATTACGGCCTGGCGTTATTAGAACATGAGCTGAATCTACCCAAAGGAGCTGGCTTCGCTATATTTGCAATCGGTCGAAGCGTAGGTTGGCTGGCTCATAGCTTTGAGCAGCGCAAAACGGGCGCTCTGATCAGACCACGTGCATATCAAAACAAGCCATCTTGAGTCTTGCTTAGGTTCGCCGTTCAAGACCGGAGACCTTGCACGCAAGCAAAATGCCATTCTTATGGCGGTTTAACCGGCAATACAGAGGGACATTCGCTTGATCGAAACAGCAACATAAAAAAGCCCTGTAAAACCAATTACAGGGCTTTATCTTCCGCAGCTCAACTCGATTACAAAGGCCATACTGTGTGGCAGCTAAGACCGTTTTAAGGCATAGTCCAGCCCATTCAGTGAATCACCATGCTTCAGAGACAGCAGATTAGAGGCTTATTTTGCAAGATCAAAACGATCCAACATCATCACTTTAGCCCAAGCGGCAACAAAGTCTTCAGCGAACTTTTGTTGCGCGTTATCGTAAGAATACACCTCGGCAATGGCTCTGAGCTCGGAATTGGAGCCAAAGACCAAATCAACGGGCGTCGCCGTAAACCGAGCTTTACCCGTGTCTCGATCACGTCCTTGATATACGCCATCTTCATCGGTTTTACTCCACTGAATCGCCATATCAAGTAAGTTCACGAAAAAATCGTTGTTCAACGTTCCGGGCTTATCTGTCAATACGCCATGAGTCAGGCCCTGGGCGTTCGCGCCCAATGACCGCAGCCCACCAATCAGCACCGTCATTTCTGGAATCGTTAAGTCAAGCTGATCAGCTCTGTCTACCATCATTTCAGTCGGTGAACGATAACTTTGCCCTGCATTGTAGTAATTGCGAAATGCGTCGGCACTTGGTTTTAACAGCGCAAAAGAACTTAAATCAGTTTGTTCCTGAGTAGCATCACCTCGCCCTGGTGTGAATGGCACATCTATATCAGTACCCGCCTTCTTTGCCGCCTCTTCCACGCCAACAGCACCGGCTAATACGATAAGATCGGCCAGAGACACCGCGGCTCGTTTCGATTTTTCATTAAAATGCGTTTTGATCGATTCAAGTTCCGCAATAACCCGCTTGAGTTCATCCGGATTGTTTACCTCCCAGGAATTCTGTGGCAAGAGAGCCACACGAGCCCCATTTGCACCACCGCGCATATCACTGGCGCGATAACTCGATGCCGATGCCCAAGCCGTACGAATGAGCTCCGCTGGCGATAGTCCAGATTCCAACACCTTCTCTTTTAATGCCTGAACCTCGCGTTTTCCCAAGTTTTTCGAAGCAAGTCCAGAAATAGGATCTTGCCAAATCAGCTCCTCTTTGGGAGCAGAGTTCTTAAGGTAACGATCTCTAGGCCCCATATCCCGGTGCGTCAATTTGTACCAAGCTTTCGCAAAAGCCAGACGGTACTCTTCAGGGTCATTTAAAAAACGTTGTGCTATTTTTTTGTATTCCGGATCGAATTTCAATGCTAGGTCTGCGGTTGTCATCACTGGAGGATTACGTTTTTCCTTTACGTGCGCGTCCGGTACCGAGCGGTGTAACGACTCATCGGATGGTATCCATTGAATCGCACCGCCGGGGCTCCGCGACTCTACCCAGTCGAAGTTAAGTAAATTGGACAAGTACAGTGTCGTCCATTTAGTCGGAGCCTGAGTCCATGCGCCTTCAAGACCGCTGGTTACCGTATCTTCCGAGTGGCCCTTACCACACTTATTTTTCCAACCTAGACCTTGATTCTCCAAAGACGCCGCGGCAGGATCCGCTCCTACGCAATCTCCAGGCTTATGCGCGCCATGCATTTTTCCGAACGTGTGTCCTCCAGCAACTAATGCCACGGTTTCCTCATCATTCATCGCCATGCGACCAAACGCCACTCGAATATTTTTGGCTGAGCCAACAGGATCAGGCTTTCCCATCGGCCCCTCTGGGTTCACATAAATCAATCCCATGTGTGTTGCTCCAAGTGGGCGTTTCAGCTTGCCATTTTTATCTTTACGATCACTAGCAAGCATTTCCACTTCTGGCCCCCAATAAACTAAGTCTGGCTCCCAGTCATCTGCACGACCACCTGCAAAGCCATAGGTTTTGAACCCCATGTTTTCCAAAGCAACATTTCCGGCAAGGATCATTAAATCTCCCCAAGAAATAGACCGTCCATACTTTTGCTTAATCGGCCAAAGTAGGCGCCGAGCTTTATCCAAGTTGCCGTTATCGGGCCAACTATTTAGAGGATTAAACCGCATTTGTCCGCCATCACCGCCACCGCGACCATCCAAGGTTCGATAGGTACCCGCTGCGTGCCAAGACATTCTGATAAAGAACGGCCCGTAATTACCAAAATCCGCTGGCCACCAATCTTGTGATGTGGTTAACAATTCATCCACGTCACTTTTTACGGCTTTCAAGTCCAGCTTATTGAACGCTTGAGCGTAGTTGAAATCTTGACCCAACGGGTTTGATCTTGCGTCTTGATCTCGCAGTGACGTCAAGTCCAACTGATCTGGCCACCAAAATTGATTACTTTTAGCGACGTTAGACGAGCTACTGTGCGCAGAGACAGACTGCTTATCAGCGCCATGAGCGGCGTTAACTTGTGGAATGGAAATAGCGGCGATTGCGATGGTGGTCAATACAGGAAACGTCTTTTTAAACATTTGGAGCACCTTATGATAGTTGATGGGTTGCGGCTTATCGTTTTACGAGTTCAACCTTGCAGGATCATCAAATACGGCTTGAGACAAAGATAGGTCACCAAACCCCAATATCCTGCGCGATAACGTAAAACACGGGCCTTATTAAACGTCGCTGGCCAACGATCAATTCACCGTAGTGGTATTTCTATTCAACAAATAGCCAGTAACTTGGCGTTTAGAATAGTAAATTTGAACGGCAAAAATAATTCGTTTATCCCTATCGAATTAATAGGCTCCGACTATATATTTTACATATGTGAGATAAAATAAGCTTTCTCTCAGCCGTTCCCTTACTTAATAATCACTCGTATTCAGCACCGACTTTGCGCCCCAATAGTCCTCGAAAGGCCTCCTGTGGTGTCATACGCCCCTCAATAACTTCAAAGACATCAGTCGCTATGGGCATCTCTACTTGATACTTACGCGCCAACTTCATGACCGTAGGCGCACTCTTAACTCCTTCCGCCACCATGACCATATCCGCTATAATTTCGTCAATCTGACGTCCATTTCCCAATTGCACACCCACTTGATGGTTACGGCTTTGAGGGCTTATACACGTTGCCAGCAAATCACCCATTCCTGCCAAGCCAGCGAACGTTTCCGCCTTTCCGCCAAGAGCAACACCAAGCCGAGTAATTTCAGCCAGACCACGAGTGATTAATGCTGATCGAGTATTATCGCCAGCACCCAAACCGATCCCCATGCCCACGGCAATCGCAATAATGTTTTTAAGCACCCCACCTAGTTCGCAACCCACGACGTCATCACTGCTGTAGACCCGAAAAAGTCCACTGTTAAACACCTTTTGAAGTTCGGTTGCAATGTTATCGTCATCGGTGGCCACGACACTCGCCGCTGCCTGCCCAGCCATTATTTCTCTGGCCAAATTAGGTCCAGTTAAAATGCCGACAGGGTGCCTGGGAAGCTCATGCTCTATCACTTCCGTCATCCTTAAGTCAGACCCTTTCTCAAGCCCCTTCGTCAGACTGATCACAGGCACCCAAGGGCGTAAGTGCGGCCTAACGTGCTGCAGAACGTCACGAAATGAGTTTGACGGCACTCCCATGACTAAAACATCGGCTTCCTTTACCACGGTCGCGACATCTGCGTGAGCAGTCACATTGCTGGGAAGAACCGCGCCTGGTAAATATTTCTCATTGGTGTGCTGTCGGTTAATTTCATCCACGGTTTCCGAAGACCTAGCCCACAGAGACACATCAGTATTCTGCGCCACTAAAGAGGCGACTGTGGTCCCCCAAGAACCACCACCGATCACACTTACTTTCAATTTATTCATCGACTAATTTTTATTGTTTTGCGTTCTTATTCTATGTCATTAGGCATCGCTAAAGCACGTATCTGCTCTAAGCGGTGAGCCAACACTCTAAATCGTTTACTGACATTCTTACGCTCAGTTACTAATTCGGAGTCACCAGGCTCGACCACGTCATACCCGGACAACACCTTATATGCATTTTTAAATAGAATTTGTCCAATAGAAGCTTTGCTAGACACTCGCCGTTGCAAGTAAGCTTGCCTACCATACTTGAACGCCGCCGACATCGCTGCCTTTTCATCCAATGACTCGTTATGGGGAAGGCGCGCAAATACATCAGCCATAATGCGGTAGGCTTCAATATAGGGTTTCAAGCATGCATGCGCAATGAGTGGTTTCATCTCCCTAAGGAGACCTTGAACTGAGTCTCGATCTCCCAAATTTGCTTCCCAATTCGCGTCAAAGATGGACAACTCCTTGCGAATTTCTCGGTGAAATTCATCCGTGGGCACGTAAAAGAATTCAAACTTAAACATGTCTCGTAAACGGTCGGCTTCATTCCAAAATAAGGTTTGAGGGTCGCCATCAGCGGCGGCGGCTTCGACCAAGGACAATTCTGCAATCGCCTTGGGGATAAAATGGTGAACGATGGTATTGCGATAGTAATTCGCCATCGTGTGCTGATCCGCTGCAACGGCGTAGACCGTTTCAGGTCCTTCATCGTAGCGATTGATCAGTTCAGAGTTAACCATATTATCAATCAACTTCAGCATGCCATCTCGAGCATCATCATCAAAATCACTGGTGAACTTCACATCTCTGTGCAAAGCCCACCGGCGCAGCGCATTCATATTCTCCTCCAATTCATCAATGGTTTGAGCCCTAGGCGCGGCCCCGAGAAGTGACAATGACATTAACGACGTCAATGTGATTGGCGTTACGCGATTTGCTTCTACACCCACTTTAAATGCCGTTCGCTGAAGAGCTAAGTGGTCATCCTTGAAAGCCGACTTGCTCACGACCACTGGGTCACCAAAGTCGACGTATATGCGACCTAGAGGTTGACGCATTCTGCGCAAGTAAGAAATAAACCAACTCAGCGATTCGGGCCGTTTGATCGACCCACTTTGCTCCGCAGCGTAGTCCTTAACATCATTGTTCATATCATAGTTAATGGCCACAGGAATGATGTGTAGGTCATCCGCGCTTGATTCTTGCATCGCGTCCATCACGTACTTAAGCATGCCATAGCGAGGAGGCATCAGCTTTCCAACACGGGAACGAGTCCCCTCAAACGACCAGGTCAATGGGAAACGTTTCTCTAACAAATACGCCAAATACTCCCTTAGTACCAATTTGTATAATGGATTATCTTGAAAAGAACGGCGAATAAAAATGGCGCCAGATCGTCGTGCAAGAAACCCTACACCGGCAAAAGCCATGTTGATGCCACCCATGGTATGAGGCGGCGGAAAATCATGTTCAAATAAAATGGATTGCATCGTAATGCCATCCATGTGGGTCTTATGAGTCCACAATAAAGCCGTGGGATGTTCGCGAACAATGGCTCGATACTTTTCGAGTTTTTCTAGATCAACAACCAGATTATTTTCATAGCCAAGCGAAATTACCCAGCGATTAAACGCACCAGCCACATCCTGCCAAAAATTATGTGGCAGAGCCACCAGTTCCTTAAAGTACGGAAGAGCCTTGGCACGTAAATCCTCTTCACTGGCACCAGTTTCTTCGCGGATTTTATCTAGCCCTTTTTTATACCTATCGCTTGCGCGAACCTGCTTTGATACTTGCCGAGGAACTTTATAGCGGCTGCCTCTGAGCCGACGCTCGGCCACTTCAAGGGCCAAAGAGGCTTGCTCTGCAACGTAATCCGCTAAGTTGGCATCAATATCAGCGATTTCCTTTCGTTTTTCGTAGCGCTGCCGCAAATCCTTAACGGTCGCCGGCTCACCTAGAATGCAGCGAGCTCGGGTCACATCCTCATCCAACCACAGTTGAGCCTTTCTCTGATTCGGCCTTCTGGGATTTCCTCGAAGTAAATCCCTCCAACGAGGTTTGCGCTTCAAATCATCAAAGGAAGTTTTCCATACTACCCGTACGGGCGCCACCAGAGTCTCTTCAGGCACGTCCAAAGCGCGATGCAGCTCTTCAGTTGGTATATTTTCTGGATCATGAGCAATGGGCACAACACAATGCCCTACTTGACCGCCATACTCCATTAAAGCCTTCGTATCTTCCAGCCAGTCTAGCAATACCTTTTCTTCGACCTTATGTTCAGCATCGATAATGAAAAGAACTCTCTCCGCGTTAATAGCTTGCCAGGGGTTATTGGACATATAATTTTTTTCTGCGTTTACTATTTATTGTTATTGTTTTGTTTCGCATACCCACCCTTATTTTAGGACTCTTGACTTAGACTACGAGCCGAGACCTTTGGCGCCGGTTTTTTTGGTTTACGCCGCGTCACCCGGGTTCTCAAAGGCGTTTCGCCCTCTTCAGGTTGGGGTTTGCTTCTAATCTTTTTTTGAGCAGGTTTACTCGACTTCTTTGTCGACCGTTTCTTCTTTAGCGCCAAGTCTGGTTTTGCATTTGCTGAAACCTTTACCGACGCGTTCTTACGTTTAGCGATGCGTTTTTCCTTTCTGCTCTCATCCGAACTCACCACTTTAGACGTAAATGCGACGGCTGTATTACTTACTTTTTTCAGCAGCGGTTCATCAACAGGCTTAGCCTCTTGAACTTTCTTGGCACGACGTTTAGCTCGCTTCTGAGCCTCGGCACGCTGTAGAGCTCGCTCAGATTTCATTCGCTCTTCACGACTAGGCTGAAATCTCATTTGGTCAAGTTCTTCTAAAAACATGTCACGAACATCGTGCACCTGCTCGTCCATATTTCGGGCAGTCCAAGACGTAGTATCCACTGGCGGTAACACGGTAATTTTAACCGTCGCGGGTTTAAACACATATTGGCCACGTGGAGCAACATCGATCGCGTTATGAATGACGATTGGCACGATGGGCACCCCCGCCTGCATCGCCAAGTGAAAGGCACCCTTTTTAAATCTTCCGAGGTTAGTTGACGTAGAACGTGTCCCTTCTGGTGCAATACAAACTGATCGACCTTCTTTTAACATCACGTCAACCAAGGGCTTCATCGCTTCTCTTGCTGACGCTGTATTATTCCGATCGATGAGGACCGTCCCTCCAAACTGCATCAACTTCCCAAGAATAGGGACATTGCCTATTTCTTTCTTGCCAACTCCAGCTAAGTCTCGTCTTAACAATGTTGGTAGTATCAGCACGTCGGCTTGACTTTGGTGATTAAAAACAAAGACACACGGCCTTGCTTTCCAAGCATTTTCCTCACCAACAATGTCCAGCTCTAAGCCGGTTAACGCGCACGCGGTGTCGGCAAACAACGACATGGAAAAATTACGAGTTTTGTTCAGCGAGCCCGTTAACGCGTAAATTGGTAAACCAGCCGCGAATGACGTCACCATGCTGACTTGCGTCGCGAACGTCCTAAGGTAGTCACTCGGTTTGGTGTGGCCACGACTATTAAAATCTTGCACAGGCCAACCTCGGCCTTTGGCAATGTGCCTGAGTCGCTTGTTTGGGTTTAATGGCCTTGGCTTCCCTACGTACTCGAGCAACTGAAGGTCTTCGTCACTGTCAGAATAGAAGAAACTTTGCTCTAAATTCAGGCCCAAATCGTCGACTAACTGTTCGGCTGCATCCACTTTACCCATTCCATAACAGGTTGGTCTAACAACGCCTCCGGTGAACGTGCCATTTTCAATTTCGAGCTTTGAACACTTTACGTGCTCAATACCAAGCTCTCTAGCGGCGGGCATAATTTGATAAGGAGTGGCCGCGGAAATTAACGCAACGGTGTGCCCTTTTTTTAAATGTGCTTCAATCAGGGCTCGAGACTCAGGGTAAATAAGTTTGGCGATATGCTTGGTATACAATGACTCGGAAAATTCTAAATATTCCGATTCTTTGATCCCTTTCATAAACTGAGACGCCATGGTCAGCATCATGGAAAAATCCATATTACCCAATCCAAACTGGGTCATCACCTTGCCTAACTCTACCAATTGTTTAGGCTTAATATCTCCACGTTTCACCTGTTCGCGAAGATAGGTGATTGCTGAATATCCATAAATCACCGTGCCATCAAAATCGAAAAAAGCGCCCACCTGCGCTCCTTCGGGCATTGCTTCAACTTCTCTGATAACTTTACTGTATAAATCCATACAAGTATTCGGCCAACGACCTATATTGGCTAGGTTGCGCGATTGCATAAGGGTTGGTAGTGCAGTCAATACTACCGAATCATGTGAGTTTTACAAGAACGACGAGCAGCCTATTGAATACTATTTTTTGCATCCTCACTCTACTTACTACCAAGGCGTTCTCACCTCGCTTGTTATAAAATTAGAATATGCGCCTGATTTTGAACTCAAGCACGCACATTAATGACGCGCTGATGGCGACTCTATTCTTGGAAAACCGTTCAACACTTCAAGAAAATCAGTTATTCGGGCAAGCATTTTTTTACCTTCACTAATTTTAGAGTAACATTGGACCACTACCTTCTCACAAACAAAGTTAAGCGGTAATCTTCATGAAACAACTTTCGGCACAAGATGCACAGTTTTTATACATGGAGACAAACAAAAGTTTGTCACACGTAACTTCGGTTGCCATCTTTGACCCATCGACGGCGCCAGGAGGCAAAGTTAGGTTTAAGCAAATCATCGAACATGTCCAAGGGCGTCTGCACACATCCCCAATTTACAAGCGACGCATTTACCATGTTCCACTTGAGCTTGATTACCCCTATTGGATAGAAGACGAACACTTTGATATCGAATACCACATCCGTCATAGCCGCTTGCCGCACCCAGCTGATTGGCGCCAACTTTGCATTCACCTTGCGCGATTCCACACTCGCCCACTGGACATGCAAAGAGCTCCGTGGGAAATGTATGTGATAGAAGGCTTAGATCATATTGAAGGCATACCTGAGGGCTGTTATGCCGTTGCCACAAAAATACATCATGCTGCCGCTGACGGCATGGCCATTGTGAACTTTTTCGGTGGGCTCATGGACCTAGATCAGAAAGGCACTCCGGTTGTTCCTACGCCTAAAAAAGTAACCTCTCAGCGATTTGAAAAACCCAGTCCAACCCAAATGTACACACGCGGTCTCATTAATGGCGTGCGCTCGCCGGTAAACGTAGCCAAAGCGTTCATGAGATACGCTCCGAACATTGTTCAGAATGCGCAAAAGCGAATACTCGAACGTAATCAAGAAAACAAACAAGTAAAACAAAGCGTTCCGATCACACGATTTAATTTGGAAACCTCACCGCATCGCGTATTTGATTCAACAAGGTTTGATCTTGATGCATTTAAACCTCTGAGGGGAATTGTTAAAGGTGCCACCATAAATGACATGGTGCTTGCCATCTGTTCTGGTGCACTGCGCAAATACCTTGGGCACCATAAAGAACTTCCTGCAGAATCCTTGAGAGCGTTTGTGCCCGTGAATGTTAGAGCACCGAAGGGCAGCCTGAAAGAAACCGAGCAGCCAGGCAATAATATAAGCACAATGGCGCCTCAACTTTACACCAACGTCGCCGACACTCTCGAACGACTGAAAGCAATATACGCAGAAACACGCGAACAGAAAGCCGCAAGAAAAGGAATTTCCGCTCGTCTAATGACGGACGTAACGCGCCATATTCCTGCGAGCACACAACTGTTGGCAGCTAGGCTAGCCATGCGATCTGAAATGGCGGGCCGCATGACCAACGTGTGCATATCAAATGTGCCTGGACCTCAAGTGCCTGTGTTTATGAACGGGGCTCGTTTGGTAAACCAGATGGGCTTAGGCCCACTTGCTGATCGCATGGGGCTCTTTATTGCCGTCACGAGTTATGATGGTCAAATTAGCTTTAGCGCAACGTCTTGCCGCCGAACAATGCCTGATGTTGATTTATTCATAGAATACATGAGGCAAAGTTTTACCGAACTTCAAGAGTTGGCGCGCTCTACTATAAAAGACACGCGGCAAGAAAAAAACCTAAAGAGCGTCAGCAAAAAGCACGGAAAGAAAGCGGCAAAAAAGGCATCTAAGAAAGTTGCCAAGAAAACGACAAAGAAAGTCACTAAGAAGGCTGTAAAAAAGCAGCCCAAATAAAAATAGTTATGAGGAACCCAATAATGAAAAGTGTGTACCTAATGTGTTTCATGGCGTCAGCTATCAGTCTGGCGGACGCCAATGAGTCACTCGCAGAGAAGCAAAAAGCAGACCCGACTGCCATCGAAAATAACGCCGGTGCGATTGCCACCGCCGCGAAGATGATCGACGAAACTGAGTTCATGAAACACGTGAACATATTGGCATCTGATGAGTTTGAAGGCCGTGCACCTTCCACGCCAGGAGGCGCAAAAACGGTTGCCTACTTAGAACAAAGCTTTAAGGAATTAGGATTAGAGCCAGCCTTTGTTGACGATAATGGAGATAAATCGTTCCGTCAGCCAGTGAAACTAATGGAGCTGACCGTCACCAACAAGCCAGCACTAACACTTAAACACAAAGACGGCTCTTCGCAGGAGTTACCTTATAAGGAGAGTTCTATCGTATTTACCTCTCGTTCGGGTGATAAAACGGCCATCGAAGACTCCCCGTTAGTATTCGTTGGGTATGGCGTCGTTGCTCCGGAGTTTCAATGGGATGATTACGCAGGCATAGACATGAAAGGTAAAACGGCGGTTATTTTAGTCAATGACCCAGGTTACAGAAAGCCCCAAAGCGAACTCTTCAAAGGCAAGGCTATGACTTACTACGGGCGCTGGACCTATAAGTTCGAAGAAGCCGCTCGTCAGGGCGCAGCTGGTGCTATCGTGGTGCACGAAGACGGAGCTGCAGGCTACCCCTGGGAAGTGGTCAGCGGCAGTTGGTCAGGTCCTCAGTACAAACTATTTAACTCCCAAGGAAACGCAAGCAATTCCGCAGTTGAGGCTTGGATTACACAAGACGCGGCCATCAACCTGTTTTCCCAAAGCGGCCTTAGTTACTCGGAGATGGTTAAACAGGCCACGCAACCGAATTTCAAACCAGTTCCCCTGTCATCTACGGCAAGCAGTCGCCTAGAGCTCACCAGTAGAGAATCAAAATCCTATAATGTCGCTGCGGTAATTCCTGGCAGCGAAAACCCTGATGAGGCGTTTATCTATACCGCTCACTGGGACCATTTGGGTGTAAAACCTGATACCGAAGGTGACGATAAAATCTTCAACGGAGCTCAAGACAATGCCACGGGAACGGCAGCGCTTCTGGAAATGGCCCAAGCGTTCAAAGCCCTCCCTATCGCCACCAAAAGATCAGTGATATTTGTTGCCGTCACCGCTGAGGAATCGGGTTTACTAGGGTCAAAACAGTACGCCGAAAATCCAGCGTTTCCGATGGCCAAAACCGTGGCAGGAATTAACATCGACGCCATGTCGACACTTGGCGAGACAGATGACATTGTGGTGGTAGGGTACGGCAACTCGGAAATGGACGACTACTTAGCTGATGCCGCCAAACCACAAGGAAGAAAGATTGTACCTGAGCCGACACCCGAAAAAGGCTTCTTCTATCGTTCAGACCATTTTAATCTCGCTAAAAAGGGCGTGCCCATGCTTTATGCCGAGGCTGGCATGATGGTACGTAACCAATCGGCTGAATACGCAGAAGCGGAAACTGCGCGGTACTTGGCTGAGCGCTATCATAAAGCAGGCGATGAGGTGCATCCTGAATGGGATAATGGCGGCATATTGCAAGACCTTAACGCTCATTTTCAAATAGGAGTAAAAATCAGCGACGGAACCATGTGGCCTCAATGGCGAGACGGCAATGAGTTTAAAGCCATCCGAGAAGCCAGTCTGAACGGCAAATAGAACCCGTCGAAGCTCTTGAGCTTCACAATGACCCAGCTAAACCCCACTTTAAGGAGCGCGCAGTGCGCCGCCTGCCGTTTTAAAGTGGGGTCTAATTTACCGTTCATTTTTATCCCTTACTTTTCAATGGCCTAAGGGCCTGAATAACTCAATACGTTTTTTTACAACTAATTCAGGTAATCATTGACGGTAATTGTTATACTATTACATAAAGCCACATCCGTTGTATTCAAAACCTCTAATGAACCGTTCTTTGCAGTTAGACCGATTTGCCATATTTTTGTCGGGAGTATGCCTTGTGCATTGCCTTGTGGCTCCAATCGCACTTACGCTATTACCGATATTCTCTCTTGGCGCTTTGGTCGAAGATATTGTGTTTCATCAATTAATGTTATGGATCGTGGTTCCTACCAGCCTAGTCGCGTTGTTTTTAGGCTGTAAGAAGCATCGACGTTGGCCCATAGCCCTTTGCGGTGCAGTTGGAATAGTCACTCTATTCTTAGTGGCGTTTCTAGGCCACGACTATTTAACCATCGGCGCGGAAAAAGCGATGACCACACTGGGCGGTCTGGTGTTGGCTTTTTCGCATTACTTAAATTATCGTGCTTGCCAAAGCATCAAGTGCAACAGCTCTAAATGTACCCAAGAGCACCATCACTGATCGTATTTAAGTTCAACATCATTTGTGAAGCATAGAGTGATCATCATGTCTGTGAACGCTCGTCTATGCTTCTCACTCCTACTGCTGACGTTAACGCCTTTTTCAACTTACGCGCAATCCTGTACATTTGGCGCACCATTCGTTGGCCCTGCAATTACTGAATCTTTAAATGCACGTAGCATTTACGCCAGTAAACCTGATTTTAGTAACCCCGTTAGCACACCATTAGCCCACGCACTGGAAAAGCGTTTTGAGGAAACATTACAACGTACTCAAGCGAGCGAAGCGTCGATCAGTCTCTACTCTCCTGAGCACGGATTTTGGAGTAACTCCAGAGGCAATACAGCTCAGTCAAAGCCTTTTTGGCTAGCCAGCATTGGGAAACTGGCAACAGCGATTGTAATCACACAGCTAATTGAAGAAAAACAACTACTACCCGATGACACAATCGACCGTTGGTTTCCAGAAATTCCTCAGTCTGACCTGATCACGATTGACCAACTACTTCGGCATACAAGCGGTCTGCATAACTTCAACCACATTGATTCAGTTCGCAATCAAAGGGAATACAAAAGCCCGGCTTATTTGCTTGAGAAATCAGTGGATCAAGGATTGGATTTTTGTCCGGGGACTGACTGGAACTACAGCAACACAGGCTACTTGGTGTTGGCTCGCATTGCTGAAAAACTGGATGAAAAAACTTACGCAAACATCGTTCAAGACAGAATTGCATCTCCGCTCAATCTTTCCAGCTTTAAAGTCATAAGCCAAGACAGCGATTCGAACACAATCGTAACGCCTGTAACCACCAGCGCGCCTGAATTCCGAAACGACATCGCGGGAATTCATGGTGCGGGGTCAATTGTGTCCACGACAAATGACGCCATTACGTTTCTCTCCGCTTACCTGCGAGGGCAACTCATAAGTGACAGTAATATCGCCGACTCATTGCAACGGCTCTACCCTGTTTTTAATTCAAGTGCTCATTACGGACGCGGCGTCATGGTCATTCACGTACCAGACCCAGACCACCCTACGGTATGGGTTGGTCATTCAGGCGGAGCACCCGACGGTAAAGCCTTACTGATGTTTGATTTGACCCGTAAAACCTATTTAGCTTTGGCACTCAATGTACAGGCGCCTGCCGAAGCAATCGCCAACGCAATCCTAAAGGAACTGGACTAAAAAGACGTATTAAATCAAGGCAGATACGGCATAAATCTTGGATACAGCAAGTCGGATTCATGCACGCCTAAAATTGCTCTAAGGCGTCTCAAGCAGTATAGTTTGGGCTGATGTATTTCAATCGAGAAATTTTATGAAGGCCCAATTCCTATTTTTTACACTACTCACGTTTGCCGTACTTACTGGGTGTGGAGATTCACAAGACTCTGCTGATAGCAATGTTGCCGAGCTACGCAGTGATGAGTTAAAGGCTCAGCAAGAGCCAACTCAAACCTCACCCGCGGTAAAACGTGACTTTAAGGAAGCCAGCGAGCCTATAAGACTCTACACGAATGCCCAAATTTATACGGTCAGTGCTCAATCACCTACCGTAGAGGCATTCGCCACTCAAAACGGTAAATTTCTCGCAACTGGCACCTTGAAACAACTAAAAAGTGCGTACCCCCTAGCGTCCGAAATAAACTTGAATGGATCCACGGTAATACCCGGTTTTATAGACGCTCATGGGCACTTACTTGGTCTAGGTCAAAGCCTTCTCAACGCCGATTTGATGGGCACTAAAAATAAAGCAGAGATAATCGAACGACTTAAAGCCAAGGAAAAGGAACTCGCCGATGGCCAGTGGCTGTTAGGGCGAGGTTGGGACCAAAATGACTGGCCAAACAAAGCCCTACCAAGTAAATCAGATTTAGATGAGGCATTTCCAACCCGCCCGGTATGGCTTGAACGAGTCGATGGTCACGCAGGTTGGGCCAACAGTGCAGCGCTCGCCTACGTTAAAAAGAATCTTGACGGTGACTGGCAAATCGACGGCGGCGAGATCTTACGAGATGACGACGAAAAAGCAACAGGAGTGTTTATCGATAATGCGGCGTCACTTGTGGAGTCAAAGGTACCTAGTTCGACCGACGTTGAACTCACGGCGGCCTTAGAAAAAGCGATGACGAAAACCGCACAAGTTGGTTTGACCAGCATGCACGATGCCGGTACGTCGCTTAAGACATGGCAACTGTTAGAAAGCCTGAACGATCAGGAAAAGCTCAAGATTCGAGTGTATTCCATGGCCAATGGAGCCAATGATATGCTTGATCATTTATGTGAAAGCGGCGTTCAAGTGGACCCACGTGCCATGCTCACTGCACGTTCAATTAAGCTGTACAGCGATGGTGCT
Source organism: Arenicella sp. 4NH20-0111 (assembly GCF_040366405.1). Taxonomy (NCBI): domain Bacteria; kingdom Pseudomonadati; phylum Pseudomonadota; class Gammaproteobacteria; order Arenicellales; family Arenicellaceae; genus Arenicella; species Arenicella sp. 4NH20-0111. Next base: position 22,516 of record NZ_BAABWF010000005.1, on the reverse strand, counting down.
CTTGGGTCTAGAGGGGCTGCGCTCATCGAAGACTATAGTGATGCAGCTGGCAATAGAGGTCTTCTAATAGAAAGCGAAGAGACGCTCACCCAGCATGCAAATAGAGCGGCTGGCTGCGGCTTGCAAATAAATATTCATGCAATTGGCGATCGAGGTAATCGCGTTACTCTAAACGTTTTAGAAGCCGCAACTCAAAATGAATCAGCACCTGGCAGACACCGGATTGAACATTCTCAAGTCATTGCACCTGAAGATTTTGACCGATTTAAAAAACTGCAGCTCGTTGCCTCAGTTCAACCAACGCACGCCACCAGCGACATGTATTGGGCTGAAGAACGCGTTGGATCTGAACGTATTAAAGGCGCCTACGCTTGGCAAAAGTTCATAGAGCTGGGAATCCCACTTGCGCTGGGGTCGGACTTTCCAGTGGAAAAACCGGACCCCTTGCATGGCTTTTATGCCGCCGTCTCACGCAAGGATCACGCCGGCTGGCCTGAAAAAGGCTGGTACTCGACACAAACGCTGAGCCGCGAACAAGCGCTGTATGGCTTTACACTAGGTGCCGCCTACGCGGCATTTCAAGAAAAGCAACTGGGTTCTATCGAAACCGGAAAGTATGCGGACTTCACCGTTCTTTCTCAAGACATAATGAAAGTAGCGGAAGCCGATATATTAAGCACAAAGATAATGGCCACCTACATTAATGGAAAGAATGTATTCAGTACACCAAACTGATTAGTCCTAGCCTAAGGGCCTAAAGTTAAGCCCCTCCTCATTGCAATAGGAACAAATTGCAATGAGGAGGACAGCCATTGAGAGATTACATTGACATCGCAATTTGAATATCTGTACAATATTCAAATGAACAAAAAAGAATCCAATCCCGACACCAACCATGGCGGAGCCCGAACAGGCGCTGGTCGCCCAAAGGGAAGCGGCAAATATAAAGAGCCAACCAAGGCTATACGAGTACCTGAAGGGAGTATCACCTATATTAAGCACTTCTTAGAGACCTACCCTGATGTAACCGAGTTTGGCAGTGCCGCTTCTGACTCTACGGTGGATTTTAATCATCATAAGGTGAGTCATGGTATCGAGCACGATGACCATAACAAACTTGCCATCCCTCTTTTTGGATCTTCAGTTGCCGCTGGTTACCCCACGCCCGCAGACGAACACATTGACGACACCATTGATTTGAATGACTACATGGTTAGAAAACCAGACAGTACATTCATGCTCAGAGTGGAAGGAGAGTCCATGAAAAATGCGGGCATTCTTCCTAACGATATTCTCATTGTCGATCGTTCCATCAAGGCTCAACACAACAAAATTGTCATTGCAGCCATCGATGGAGAACTGACGGTCAAGAGGCTATATCAACGGGGCGGACTGATAAAGTTATTACCTGAAAACCCCAACTACCCTGAGATCGAAATTGAATCAGAAGCTGAACTGGTCATTTGGGGCGTGGTTATTGGCAGCTTCCGACGATTTCAAACTTTCTAAGATCACCCCTGATCGGGTTTCCAACCCCTCTATTTTTATCTCCTTAGTGCTACGAAATTAGGAACAACTTTTATGCGAACCTTGGATTTTCTAAAAGCGCAGGCCCAGCTCGCCAAGGCGATGCGAGACGTTTGTGAAAGCAACAAGCCGCTAACCATTAACGGCATGGGCAAAGACGAAGTGGTTATGATGCCGCTGTCGCTTTACAAACAACTCGATACGAGCAGCAAGTCCGGCAATAAAGCAAGCACGACTCCAGGCCTTACGCCCAGTCCTACGCCGAGCGTTACTCCAAGCCCTGCCATCAAATCGAAGTAATACACTCTTGATGACTTAGGTGTCAAATTCACGGCCAGCAACCGAATTAGTTCTACGTCAGGCCTAACTTCGATGTATATCTCTCCACTTAACCTACCCAGAGCCGCACTTTAATTGACTTTTTGTCTCTTATCTCATTGCAGAGCACTCCGTTCAACGCGTAAACTTTTGTTCATAAAAAAAATAATATTCCCGCAATGTAGGACAACCCGACTAACGGCATCGGTTTTTTGTAGGCAATAAAAACACAACACCTGCGCAAAGCCTCTACATTGTTTTGACCAACCATAGAGCAAAGGAGGGTTTTGATGACCATCAAAACTTTATTAATCACCCTAACACTGGTCTCGCTGACGACCATCTCATTTCAATCAAACGCTAAATTCGCAGGTAAAAATCTGATTCTGGTACACGGCCTGAAAGTGGATGACTTCAAAAACCGCCCTACCGACGCTCAACTTCCAGGTCTGGCAGAATCCTATTGGTCAGAATACTGGGGGAATAGAGCCGAAGCCAAGCTTTACTGGCCTGCGACTGCCCGCATTACAGGCAGAGTGAAAGACCTCATCAGAGCGCAAATCAAAGATCTAGAAGCTCGTGGCACCTGTGCTGCTGGCTGCGTATTTTTGACTCATTCAGCTGGCGACTTAGTAACTCGAGACGCTCTAACAAGATTGCGGCAATGGGGCGTAGACCCAAATCGATTCAAGGTACTGGCCACGCTTGATCTTGCCGGTGCCGGGGGCGGATCTGAACTGGCGAACCTAGCTATCAATGTTTCAGACGGCGGCGGAATCATCAGTTCAATTCAGCGTAGAATAGTCAAACTGTTTACAGGAATTAACCCTTCGCGCGGCACACTGGGTACGGTTTACGACTTGCGGCCTTCAAATGCTAGAAGCATCGGCCGAACCAACACAGGCACACCAAGGTTACGCTTTGTAGGCACCGGTGCTGCGTATCTTGGAGTCAGCCGCCCTTTTGTTAAAGGAAACGATGATGGCGTAGTGGGTGTGCACAGCACGTGTGGTGCAAGCAGTGCACGAAGTTACGATTCATGCAGCAGGTCCGTTCGTGACAACGGTGTCTTACGTTCAACTAGCGGCCCAAGCAGCTTCATGTCTAATCATTACCCTATTTTAATGGGTAGCAGTACAGACCATTTCGAGATAATCACAAACAAGAGAACTGGGAACTACACAACCGTTACCAATGGCCGCACATTGGGTGGGATAAGATTAGATTTTTCCACGAAAACCAAACGAAAATGGTGGGCATTGTGGCGCAAAGTGCGACAGGTGAAAAATGGAGATCGCAAGAGCATGTCAGCGAATATATACGACACGCTTAATCGCTAATTAAACGTTAAGGGGCCAATTATGGCGCGACTTGGCCCCTCACACAAAAATGTGTTTACGAACAAAATTTGTATCGAAACCTAATCTTTTAATAACCTGGTACCGATGCTTGCCTTGCCTTGCGCTAAGTTAATGAAACTTCCCTCTTGACTGGCATTGCAAATGGCGATGCTCGACACACCTTCATCAAGCAACGCTAGAGCTTCGTTTACTTTTGGTATCATTCCGTCAGTAATTACTCCGTCCTCTATAAGGCGCCTTGCTGAGCGAGGAGTAACCTGCGGCAACCGACTGTCAACGTCATTGATGTCAGTGAATATGCCCCCAACTTTAGTCGACAGTATCAACAAGTCAGCATTCAGCGACGCCGCAATGGCCGCAACCGTTGTATCGGCATTTATATTAAAAACGCGCCCTGATTTATCCACGCCCAATGAGGCTATTACTGGAGTCAAATCAGCATGAAGAAGATGATTTATCAATACGGAATTAACCTGGGTGACATCGCCGACCTCTCCGAGGTCGATCATGCCTTTCTCGCCAAAATCCATTGGCGGGCGTTTTTCAGCCTGAATGAGTTGTGCGGACGCTCCATGACACCCAAATGCGTTGATGCCCTGAGCTATCAATGCAGAAACCAAATCCACATTCACTTCACCACATAGGGCCTGCTTGACGACAAGAAGGTCTTTACTGCCGGTCACTCTACGTCCATCAACCTTCGTGGGAACCAACCCATGCTTCTCTTGTAAAGCGTTAAGCTGCGGCCCGCCTCCGTGCAAAATCACACAATGCCAATCTTGCTCAAGCAGGTCTCGTATATTTCTCGCCAAGCCTTCGCGGTCAGCTTGTTCAAGCAGCATATCGCCGCCGACTTTAATGACCGCCACAGGCTTTTTACTAGAGTTCACCACTATGGCCACATTCCCGGTTGCTGTAACTGGTAGGCATTTTCATGACCCGTCATCAAATTGAAATTTTGAATAGCCTGTCCTGCACCGCCTTTGATCAAATTGTCCAATGCAGCAATTGCACACAAGGTGCGCTTACCAGAAACTTCATCCGTCTTAATGTCTAAGCCAATCTCAATCCGCAAAGTATTTTTAACCGAGACAACTTCCGGCGTCATGCCTTTAGGCAACACCGATATCAATGGAAAATCTGAAAAATAGGCTTCGTATTGAGCCCTGAGTTCGTCTTCACTCACTCCCTCAGGTGCATCCACTTGAGCTATCGACATCATCCCCCTAGTTAAGGGAGCTGACACTGGAACAAAATCCAGCGACACATTCTCACCACCAGCCGCTCCCAGAGTCTGCAATATCTCAGGTGTATGTTGATGGTTGAATACTTTATAGGCCTTGATATTGTTGCTTCTTACCGTATGGTGGTTTCCGGCCTGGGGGTGGACACCAGAACCACTGGAGCCCGTCAAGGCAACTAATCTGACGGTGCTGTTGCTTAATTGACCACTTTTCGCGAGTGGCAACAAAGAAGCCGCTATGCAAGTGGCAAAACAGCCTGGGTTAGCAACGTATTTAGCGTCTCGAATCTCGTCGGCGTACAACTCTGGCATCCCGTATACAAACGTGCCCAACCTTTCTGGGCATGGATGTTCAGGCGCGTACACCTTGGTATAGTCGTCCAGGTTCTTTAATCGAAAATCGCCAGAGAGATCAATGATACGAACGTCCGTCTCAAATAATTCCATGGCTACCTTCGCCGTTATAATGTGAGGCATGGCCAGAAACACTATGTCGGCTCCCTTGACGCACTCTACTGGCGGAATGTCCTCCAGCACTAGATCACTCAGCCCATAAAATGTGCGATGCACTTGTCCAATGTTCTGGCCTATATGGTCTTTGCTTGACACTCTCAAGATTTCTACGTCATCTCTAACCAACAGATTTCGCATTAGTTCAGCTGACAAAAATCCGGAGCCACCAATGATCGATACTTTTGTTTTATTCATGTTCATTCTTTAAATTTCGGTTGGTGCGATAACCAGCATCGCTCGCTGGCCACAAGGCACATTACTGATCGGAAATACAAAGCGTTCTCCGTCTTTCTGAGTGCGATATTCATAACCTTTATCGCTCGCTAAAATAGCGCCCGCTTTAAATTCCGTGAAGTTCTTAGCATCCGCTTCCACGTGCAATTTGAAGGCATCTGTCCTTTTTATAACTTCTTCTACTACTGAAAAGAGTTTGATTCTTTGATGAGAATCTTCAAAGGATTCTTGTCCTGTGATCACACGTTTGAGCCCCTCGATCATCTTTATAAAGCTCGACATCTGATTTTCTCCAAACTTACGAACTTTCCCGAGCTCGATCGTAAAAGAGTCTGAGTCGAAACCATGACTTGTAAAGTAAGAGAATGTGCCACTGGGCTGGCTAGAAAATAGTGCGGCTTCAATTCCACATGCTTCAAGAAAACCCAGTTGTTCTGAGGACCAATTTCTACTGTGCAGAAAGGGATACACAGCAAATTTCTCGATTTGCGAGCCTCGTATTGCTGTATGGAGGTCGTAATGTAAGCGAGGCTCATCCCCTTCGTGGTAAAAGTCAGTAACCACCTCCTCAAGAAGGCGAGCTCGACTGGCTTCCAACGCCGCAGAATTAGCGTGCTTTCCCGAAAACAGACGATTAAGGTTTTCCTCTACAAAACGAGATTCGGCGTTTACCGCGGGCGGATTACCAATAATAAAAAGCAACTCATTGCGAACAATCAGCTGGCCTTGTTCTATTTCATTGAGCAACAGATCGACAATTTCCATTGGGGCTGTTTCATTGCCATGTACCCCACAAGAAATAATCACTCGTCTGTCCCCGCGTTGGGCTGGCCTAACTCGTAAGATACCTGTGCCGATCACCTCCAACCTCACTCCACCGGGTAGAGTGTGGTTTTGAGCTGGCAAATACTCTGGGTTCGCCAACGTTTTATCAAGAAAATTCAACATAACTCAATCCGACACAGCATCAGGTTTGCTATGCCTGCCTTAATGGGACGCCAGTTGCTATTAATCATCTGTGGTGCCGCATCAAGATTAACGTTGAAATTCATAAAAAGACCCTAGGTCAAAAATTTGAGTTAGCTCATCCAAAGCGGCGAAATTTTCTTCCGCCAAACTGGGGTCGCTCAAATCGGCAGGTTGAATTTCATCACGATAGTGTTTCGACACCCACACATTTAACGTATCTAAGAGCGCGTCATCGAGAAGAAACCGAGGGTTAACCGCGTTAACTTCATCTTGGGTAAGCGCTACCCTAAGCCGTAAACACGCTGGGCCGCCGCCGTTTTGCATACTTTGACGAACATCCACGAACTTAACTTGCTTGATCGGCGAACTCTGGTTTTCTAAGCCTTGTAAGTAGTTATATACCTGCGAATTCTCTCGACTTTCTTCCGGCAAAATCAAGGCCATACCCTCTTCATTAGGCAACTTTATTAGCTGAGAATTGAAGAGGTATGATTTAACAGCCGACTCCAATGAAACCTGCTCGGTCGGTACCACGACAAAGGCCAACTCACCTTCAAATTTCTCAGAGAGTTCGTGCCGCAACGCTTCGCTGTCGACAAACGCTTCTTCGTGCATGAAAAAGGCATTCAAGTTAGAGACACTCACAACGTCATTGTGAAACGCCCCAGCGTCTACAATTTTAGGATTCTGCTGTGCGTACACCACACGATCATCGTTTAATTGATGCAACCGAGCTATCGCTTGCGAAGCTTCAAACGTCTGCCGAGTAGGAAATTTTGCGGTTGTATGACGGTTTTCTCTAAAAGCATAACGCCCAAAGACAAACAACTGAACGCCCGCGCTGTCGTACTCAGTCGCAAACCTGTTGTGATTGGCCGCGCCCTCGTCGCCGAAGTGATTTCCCGCTGGCAACGCATCATGATGAACAAAATGGGCGTCGTTGGAAAAAATAGACCTCAGTAGCGCCGACGTATTGCCGTGCTCTATTGAACGATGAAACATGCTCGAAAGATTCGCGGACGTAAAATGAACTCTTCCATCTCTGGAATCAGCACTTGGACTTACGGTGCAAGCGTTCGCCGTCCACATACTCGAAGCCGAATAACATTGAGCCAGAACTTCAGGCGCTTGGTTTGACGCCTTCTCAATAATTTCTCTGTCGCTACCCATAAAACCCAATGCTCGCAAGGTAGGCAAGTGCGGACGCTGTTGCGGCAACAAAACACCTTGCTCTAAGCCGAGGCTTCTGAGGTAGTTCATCTTTTGCAAACCTTGTAAGGCGGCCTTTTTCGGTTGAGAGATTCTCAACGCATTATTCTTTGAAGCAACATTACCGTGCGACAAACCACCGTAATTGTGGCTTGGGCCGATAAGCCCATCGAAATTTATTTCAGTACTCATACTCTTACTTTGAATTTCCTATTACGAGGTAACGAATCGTGTCACCGAGTTCCAGTCCAAGCGTCTTCATGATGCTCCTCGGCAATCTGACGCCTCCTTTTTCAATGGAAATTGAGGTCTCACAACACTTAAAACTGTCGATTTCACCGGTTGCTATAAAGGCACATTCGTCCTCCTCATGCTCCGAAATTCCAATCACCTCGGCCGTCCGACTGTTCTTAATCGAGACGATGTCGTCGATCTTTGTATCCACACTGGGTGCCGCATCAAATATATCAACGTGACCATTCCATCGAAAACCTTCGTTCTCCAACATTCTCATAGCAGGCTTACCGACGACGTTACACTTGCCAATCACTTCTTGAGCGGCCTCGGGCAACATGTTCACGTAAATCGGCTGTTTGGGCATCAAGTCTGCAATAAATTGATTGCCGTGAATTGCCCCATAAAGGTCAGCCTGGGCAAAATCCATTTCAAAGAATCGGCTACCGACGGCATCCCAAAACGGGGAGTTACCGTCCTCATCAAAATAGCCCCGTAAATCGGCCATAACACCTTCAGGGAAGCGATTTCGAAACTGCGCCATAAACAAGTAGCGCGTGCGCGCTAAGAGTTTTCCGTTACCATTCTTTCGGTATTCTTTATCCAGATACAGTGTCGCGACTTCTGAATAACCCTCGAAATGATTAGACAGGTTCAAGGTTTCAACAGACACTCGTTTATCTAATTCTTTACAGGATTGAGTGACTTTGTTCAATTTGTACGAATAAAATTCGTCTTTGCCGCCTAAGCACGCTATTACCGCAGCGGTCCCCACAACCTTTTCGACAGAAGTGTCTTCCATCACTAAAAAATACGATTCAAGACTGGGGCTTTCGACAGATTTCTGAACACTGCGCTCAGAATTTTTTAATTTGGCCAACAACACTTCCCGATCGGGCGGCAGCGTTGTCATACCAGGGAAAGCCTGCTTTGCCAGCTCTAAAACGCCATCGATATCCGATTCGCGAGCAGCTCTAACTATTATCATTTATGTGTCCTCATTGATGAACACATTCTGTCATGCGCCTTGCGAAATTAGGCGTTGAAAGCCATCCTTGCTTAACCAGATTCTGCGGCTAAGTAATCACTTAGCCGTAAGATATGCAGCTCAAAAACTCAGTAAATTTTTGAGCTCAGTCGCATTTCTTCTTGAAACATCAATGACTTTGCCGTCGCTCATGGTCAATGAATACCCGTCACCGACACCCTCATCGATGTTTTGAATTTCAAACAGGTTTACCACATACTGTCGACTCACACGAAAAAAACGTTGCGCGGGCAGACGCCGCTCTATTGAGTTAAGGGCTTTCTTCACAAATGCATTTTTATCATCAAAGTAGACTCGCACATAGTTCTTACAGCTTTCGAAATAGCGTATGGAGCTTAGCGTAACCAAATGGCAGTCATCGCCGTCTTTAATGAACATTTTGCTTTCGATCTCCAACAGTTGAGTTGGCTCTTGAGCGGAACCCTGTTCGACACTTAATTTTAGAACCGCTTCATTTAAACGCTCCAAACTGATTGGCTTAAGCAAGTAGTCAATCGCATTGTATTCGAATGACTTATATGCGTATTCGGAATAAGCGGTGGTGAAGATAACCTTAGGTTTGTAATCAAGCTTGTCAAGCAGATCAAAACCGCTCTCGCCCGGCATATGAATGTCTAAAAACAATACATCGGGTTTGTGACTTTCGATTAAATCCATGGCGGGCTGAGGGTGATCTGCGGCGCCTACGATATCTAAATCAGGAAACCCACGTAACATCTTAAGCAGCCCTTCCCTTGCTAAACGTGAGTCTTCTACTACTATCGTTTTCATCGTTAAACTGCCTTCAATTTTTTATAGGAATACGAGCTTTGACACAAAATTGATCGTCTTCCATCATCGTTTCAAGCCTTGAGGCTGGACCAAATATGAGCGCCAATCTCTTACGAATATTTTCTAGCCCAATACCGGTACTCGCGCCTGTTTTTTGCAATTCTATTGGGACATCGTTACACATGGTTATCGTTATGTCACTGGCGTTTTCATCAACATGCAACCTTATACGGCCGCCGTCTGCTCTTTTTTCAATGCCATGCTTCACGGCATTTTCCAATAGCATTTGCAACATCATTGGCGGGATTGGGTAAGTCATCACGTTATCTGGAACCTGCATCTGAAAATCTATTTTATCTTCAAACTGCACCTCAATCAGATCCGAATATTTCTTCAGTATTTCTATTTCATCCTCAATACTAACAACGTCCCGTGAACTGCTTTGCAAGCCATAGCGCAATACCTCAGACAACGACATCAACATGCGTTCAGCGTCTGTAGCGTTCTCACTGATCATGAACCGTATGTTGTTCAGCGCATTAAATAAAAAGTGTGGGTTTAACTGGTTTGACAAGTTTGTCAGCTGCGCTTCCTTGAGCGTTGTTTGAAGCGTCAGATTAGATATCTCTGCGGCCATTGCGCGCCTAGAAGTGGTGATCGCTAAGTAGGCACCGAACCACGCGCAAATATGAAACGAACTATTGAACCAGTTCCTCAACACGAACTTGATCGCAAAACTCGTTTTACTCAATTCAGGTTCTTCTTCAGCTAGATAGGAGATTACCTCGTCGATATAAAATGGAAACGAAAGGCTCGCCATAAATACAGTCGTGAACAACCCCAAAACCAGAATCGGTAGAATCGAAACCTTTAACAACGACGGAAATCTAAGAGCAGACCATTGATTGCGAATGTATTGCCCTCTCAATAACAATACGGAAATGGTGAATCCAAAACACCAAATAAATGAAGCGAAGATATTGAATACCAACACCTCCGGCGCACCGCTAAAGTAAAACAAGGTACACAGTAAAGTGAACAGAAAACCCACTCCCGCGCAATGGTAGAACCAAAATTGCCGAGATGGCGTTGGGGATACGAGTTTTAGCATTTAAGGCCCATATTTTGTGTCCTGATCATTGTGTGTGGGCCTAGATTCCATCCAACGACTGTATGAGCACAAACACACCGTAATCCAATAGCGTGTTTAAACCGTGCTTAAGTTCTAATAAGCCCAATAGCAACGAATGAGCAATGTGCGTCTTCACTTTAGCCACAGACTCTTCAAGTGTTTCAATGAAACCCACTTCTGACTCCGTAGACTGAGGTTCTACTTGATGCTGACCGGCATTAACTTGAGATCGTGTTTCATGTTCACGTTGAGTCTGGGAATGCACTAAACTCGCCGATAAACCCAGTGCAAACAGGCTCAAAAGCAGCACGACCATTATACGTTGCAGATGACTCATTTCATGTCTCCTCGTGTTTTCTTTGAGCGTGAAGTGTGACGCAAAATATCAACCATGTGTAAAATTGGTGCCGAGCGGCAAATAACTAGGATGAGCGGTTTCTATGCTGCACTAACTAAAATTTGCGTCGGCTCTCCTTTGAGTACTCTGCAATCAAGGCCGACCGTGTTTGTAGACTAATTCGCCGCCAATAACTGTACTTCAGCCAAAACGCCAAGCTACACCCTCAACTACCCCTTAGCAATAATCGGCACCCACCAGCGAATATTCATGTCGCTAAAATGGCGATAGGGCATCGGGAAATACGCAACCACGTCGGGCTTATCATGATCTCGTTCATAGCCCGTTGCGGAAAACCACTCACCATAAATAGCCCGATTTGTTTTCATCGAGTTCCTATAAGAACAGTTAAACTCCGCATACGTCGCTGCAGGCACTTGGTGAGACTCAAATGATGGTGATGCCGCATCAGAACTACACTCGACGCCGAATACGTCAATAAAATTATCATTTTTACTTTTGTCTTCGGGAAAGTACGCCGTCAGCAAAGGCGCACCCGAGACCGAACCAGGCCGCCCCCTATTCAATTGGCTCAGTTCCTTATACTCGCTGGAGCCAACGTATTCTTTCCAAAATTTAGGCCCACTCTTGACAAACTCATCAAAATTGAACTTTTTACTTTTTCCTACGATGTTGAAGGAAGGTCTTTCTAAGATTGTATAATCCACGATGTCATTACCACTCTTTTCTATGGGGAAAGAGACTCTTCGATGAGTCGCCATTTTCGCCTGCGATGATCGAACCACACTCGGATTGTCACCGTGCACACGGCGAAATGCTCGCGTAAACGCGTTGGGCGAGTCATAGCCATATTTCGATGCGATTTCCATGACACTCATTTGAGTGCTCACAAGATCCACCGCCGCTAAAGTAAATTTACGTTTTCTTATGTAATCTGAAACCGTAATGTCGAAACAGGATAAAAACACCCTTTGAAAATGAAATTTTGAACAACTCGCCACCTTAGCAAGGTCGTCAATAGAAATACGACCATCGAGATTCTCCTCAATATACGCAATCGACAAATTCATTCTCTTCTCTAAACTCATTTCATTAAGCCTCCACACGAGACTGAACAGTAAATGGCGAGTCGAAGCGCGTCTCACCTTTTTGTGCTATTTCATGAGCCGCGTACATAAATCCTTAATATATGGCCTGGTTGCGCTTTTTTGGAACCAGTTTGATTAGACAACGGGAGGGGCTTTCAGTATCACGGCATAAATAAAGCTCAAAGGCGAGCTGACAAAAGAGCCTCCATCACAGCGCTCACGCCGTTAAACTGGCACTTTGTTTTGACAAAAGATAAAGTGTTGCTAAGCGCGATCTAGCACTAGTTTAGGGCCGAAAGTCTACGTGGACCCCCACTACAAAAACGCTCTACTCTAAGACACTACAGCTCAATCAAAGAAGCTAAAGGATAACCTGAAAAATCTTTCGTTCGCTCTAGTATAATTAATGTGTTCATTTTACCTATACCAATGCCGCTTTTAATAAGCTCGTCACTGGCACGGTTGTAACGTCGAACATCTGTACACACGAACTTTAACAAGTAATCGTAGGCACCACTAATTTTATAACTGTCTGTTACTTCAGCGACCTTGCTGATTGCCGCATCAAACTTTTCAAAATCTTCGGGCGCATGATTCTCCAAGGTAACCTCGGCAAACGCTTCCACGTGAGGAGCGAGTTTCTCCAGGTCTATTTCCGTTATATACCGCTTAAGAATCCCCTCAGACTCAAGGCGCTTTACTCTACTTAAACAAGCACTGGCTGACAGATGAACTTCTTCGGCTAATTGCTGATTTGTGATACGTGCATTTTTTTGCAAGATAGAGAGTATCTTTAAATCAGTTTTATTGATTTTACTTAACTCGTTCATAGTTTATTCCTGCATGGATTAAATCGCTAAGGACTGTTTTTTAACCAGAATTTCAATTCAAATTTATCACGGCAAAGTTTAACGCGTTCCGCATAAATTCTTGTAGTGATTTTGATTAAAGAATCATATATCAAATTCGGTCTCTGCGCTCGTTTTGCTCTAAAGCTGTGCTAACGTAAAAATATAACAGCCCAATAAAACGAGGACACCTTGGCATGGTAAACCACCACAAAGACTTAAAACAACTGGATGCCAACAGCATTTTACACCCTTCTACTAACGCAAACGAGTTCGCAAAGACTGGCTCTCGAATCATGCAGTCTGGAGAAGGGATTTATTTACACGATACGGATGGTAACAAATTAATCGATGCGGTCGCGGGCCTGTGGTGCGTGAACGTTGGATATGGTCGCAATGAGCTGGCTGATGCCATGCACAGTGCTGCCACAAACATGGGCTACTACCATACGTTTACGGGCATGTCGAACGTACCGCAAATAGAGCTAGCCGAGCGCCTTTTAGAGTTAGCGCCGGATAATATGTCCAAGGTGTTTTTCGCCAGTGGCGGCTCAGACGGCAACGACACTCTCATGAAGATTGTTTGGTACTACCACAATTTGATCGGCAAACCAGAAAAACGCAAAATCATTTCGCGCTGGCAGGCTTACCATGGCACATCCATTGCTACGGCCAGCTTGACAGGCCTACCCTCGTTTCATAAGGACTTTAATTTACCCATTGACGGCGTCCTTCACACCGAATCACCGGACTATTTCCGGCACGCATTAGAAAATGAAACAGAACGAGAGTTTTCTGTGCGTAGAGCAAAAGAACTCGAAGAGCTTATATTGCAACACGGCCCCGAGACTGTCGGTGCATTCATCGCCGAACCGGTATTGGGCGCGGGTGGCGTCATTACTCCACCAGAAGGGTATTTCGAAGAAATTCAAAAGGTAACCCAAAAATACGACCTTCTTTTTATCGCCGACGAAGTCGTGTGTGGATATGGTCGTCTTGGTAAATGGTGGGGTAGCGAAGTCTATGGCATCGAGCCAGACATGATTACCACGGCAAAAGCATTGACCAGCGGGTACTTTCCATTTTCAGCGTCTTTTATCACCGAAGAAATATGGGATGTGATCAAGCAAGGGTCTGCCAAATACGGCAGTTTTGCGCACGGCTACACCTACGCAGGCCATCCCATTGGCGCGGCTGTGGCGATGGCTAATCTAGACATTATAGAAAGCGAAAACCTAGTGACACAGTCAAGTGTTCATGGCGCTTATTTTCACCAGAAGCTTGAAGAATCTGTCGGTAAGGAAAATCACGTTGGGCAAATCAGAGGACAGGGATTGTTAGCCGCGGTTCAAATCATGAAAGACGCCAACAGCAAGACCTTCTTTGATCCGGCGACCAAAATCGCACCGCAGGTGACGGTAGAGTGCTACAAAAATGGCCTCATCGCTAGGCCGCTTCCTTCCGTGGACTCGGTGGCATTTTCCCCACCACTGATTACCACTAAGGAAGAGATTGACCAAATAGTGGACATATTCTCTCACTCACTGAACAAAGTTATAGCGGCTCAGTAATCTGTGATCACCCTTCGGCATTAGGCCGAAGGGTGTTTCTGTTATTCAGCGTTGAAATAGACTTTACGACTCGCGCTCAAACCAGATCTGGTCTAGCGCTTTACGCTCATTCGGCACTTCGACCTGAGCCTGCTCTTGCGTAAGCTGCGCCAACTTGCCTATGGTAAACCCCATAATCACTTCTTGGGTGTCGGTATCTATACCAAGATAGTCGGCGGCTTTATCAGCGTGAATGCCACCCATACCGTGTGTGTACAAGCCTTCCATTCTCGCCTGTAACGTCATGCCCATCCAAGCCGCTCCTGAGTCAAACTGAGCAAACGCATTGGGCTTTCCATTATGCTCAAAATTCTTCTCGGCGACCAAAAAACCGATCACACTGGTGTCTTTTGCCCACCCTTGGTTTCCTTCAACTAACAGATCCAAAAATTCGGCAAATGAATTCTCGGTAGAGGTATAGAAACGCCAAGGTTGCGCATTAAAACAAGAAGGGGACCAGCGCGCTGCGTCAAAAATTCGTTTCAATACATCGCCTTCAATGGCTACTTTTTCAAACGCTCTTGGCGACCAGCGTTCTACAAAAAGTGGCGCTACTCCGGTTTGAGAGTCTCGGGCGGAAAAATCAAGTTTGTTTGTCATAACAAATTCTTTCGAATAAATGGTTTCATCAAAATTAGAGGTCATTGCGGAACAATCATCGTTGCAAACGTCATTGAATTGGCCCCTAACTACGTACCAGACAATGATACCAGCTCACGCGGTTTTAACGCACTCAATACACGTAGAAGGCGTCAAGTTTGCAGGCCTGACACAAACTCACTGACTTGGGGCCGAGTATTCAGATAAGTAATCGTTGTTGAATCAGCACGAGGCAAAAAAAAGCCGCCCGTTTTACGGGGCGGCAAACCTGTGAAAAACAAAGGTAAATCTATACTGCCGAATCGAACTTAGCTTTTTGATATCGTGCTTTCAAACCCAGTACTTTGGTATTACGCTTGAACCAAGATGCGATTGAATCGCCCATCACCAACAACGACGGGACCAACACCAGGGTGACAAAGAAGGCCACTAAGAGAGCGAACGCCAGTGATATGACGGTCGGTTTCAAAAATGCCGATTGGCTGGATTGCTCTAACATCAACGGAATCAAACCGATGAACGTAGTAACAGACGTAATCAGAATGGCCCTAAATCGAGACTTGCCAGCCTCAACGATGGCATCACGAACTGAAAGCCCTCGATCCAAAAAGGACTTGTACGCGTCGACTAAGACCAAGTTGTCATTAATAACCACCCCAAAAGCCGCAATCACACCAAAAAAGCTGAACAGTGAAAAAGACTCATCCATCACAAAGTGTCCCAATACCGCGCCGGCGTAAGCAAACGGCAAAGCGATTAAAATAACCACTGGCTGAAAATAGCTTTTGAATGCAATGGCTAACAGAAACAACACCGCAACAAACGCTATTAAACCCAGCCTGCCCATTTCGGCTCCAAACTCCGCTTCAGCGACTTGCTCACCCACGGCGGCTCTGGTCAAGCCTGGATATTTCTGTTCCAGTTCAGGGAAAAACTCATCGTTAAGCTCTTTCATGATTTCATCACGAACGGGCTCTTTTAAGTACGCTTGCACACGGCCAGCTCTGAGTCCATCCCAGTGTCTGATTTCCTTCAAACCAGGACCGTAGGAAACGTCCACCACGGAGGTCAATGGTACCTCACGGCCGTCGGTTGTTCTTATTCTGAAGTGTTTAAGACTTTCTAATGAGTTACGACTCTCTCGCGGATAGCGAACCATAACGCGAACGTCTTGTGACGCTCTAGGTAGACGCTGTACTTCCTCACCGAAGTAAGCCTGACGCACCTGACGCATTACTTGACTTAACGTTAAACCGAGCTGTTCAGCACCGGGTTTAAGGTCAAAACGCAACTCTTCGCTAGCGCTATCAAGATTATTCGACACGTCGTAAAGCGCACCAAAGCCTCGCAACTTATCGGTAATTTCATCAACCGCTAACTGTAATTGCTCCAAGTCTGGATGACGCACGGAAATGTCCATATCAGGGCCACTGCTGTCGATCGAATAGCCCACTCGGACATTTTTCGCCTCCGGCACATCGCCTATACGTTCGCGTAGGTCCAACGCGACTTCTTTCGCTGACATTGCTCGAACTTCGTTAGGCGCTAGCTTCATGATGGCAATCACACTGTCTCTGCGAGCACGGGTGTACCAGTTTTCAATCACTTCATTGCTCTCGCCTTCTTTGGCATTGGCTTTAACATCCGCCACCATCGCCTTTTGAGCCGTCTGTAACTGAGCTAGGATTTCCAGCGCCCGGTCATACGTAGTGCCCTCTCGAAGGTCAATCCAGATATCCACCTGCTCCCTCTCAACTTCTGGGTTGAACGAGGACCGGACATAGCCGTTAGCCATCAAGCCGAATACCACCACAATAAAGAAAGCTAAGAACGCCATGGTGGTAATGACGGGCTTACGCAAAACTTTTTCTATAAAAGCACCGTACTTAACTTGGCCAAACCACACAATGCCTTCTGCGATGCGATTTTGAAACTTAGCCAGACGGTTGTTCGGTTCAACGGGCTTCATCTTCGATAAGTGAGCCGGCAATATAAACAGCGATTCAATTAGAGAAAACGCCAATGCCAAAATAACCACCCACGTAATCTGCCGAGTAAACTCCGACGTTGCGCCGCTGACAAACAACCATGGTAAAAAAGCAATAATGGTGGTTAACACACCGAAGATCACGGGCTTAGACACCCTGAAAGCGCCATCACTCGCTCCAGCAAGCCCTAAGTTACCTCGTTCAACTTCGGTGTGAATTCGTTCACCAATAATAATCGCGTCATCCACCACGATTCCAAGAACCAGTAAAAATGCAAACGTAGACAGCATGTTCAAAGAGACGCCCAACATTGGCATGAAAACAAACGTACCAGCGTAGGCCGTAGCTACGCCCATGGCGACCCAAAAGGCAACCTTGGGACGTAGGGTAAGAAACAGCACCATAAACACAAGAATCAATCCCGAAAACGCCGCTGAGCCGATGCTCGACATTCGAGAATTAAAATCCACAGCCGCGTCTTGCCAAAGGGTTAGGCTCACGCCTTCGGGAAGATTCTTCTTTCGCTTTTCCATCCATTCGTGAATGGATTCGGACATGGTGACCACGTCCATCACTTCGCTGGACATCACCTGAACTAAGGCCGCCGGTTCGCCGTTAAGGGACGCGAGAATTTCGTTCTCCTCAAAGCCATCGATTACCTGAGCGACATCACCAACGGTAATCACACCACCTTCAGGAAGTTGCTTAACCACAATGCTAGAAAAATCCAACTCACTGTCCGCCAAGTTATTGGTGCGTAAGGTGTATTCCCCGCCTTCCGTTCTAACGTTACCGGCCGATAGATTTATCGACGAAGCCCGAATCGCTTGGGCTACCTCTGCGAAGGAAATTCGGTATCTGCGCAACGCACTTTCACTCACCTCAATGGATATTTCTTCTGAACGCGTGCCAAATATTTCCACAATTGACACACCGTCAAGCTGCGCTACTTCGCGCCTCATCTCGTCGGCTAGGCGCTTTAACGTCGCCTCACCCACGTTACCATGCACGGCAACGCGCATCATTTCTTCGCGATTAACCCATTGACTGATTCTGGGTTGCTCAATGTCTGGCGGCAAACTGCTGATGCTTCTCACACGGCTGGTCACATCGTCCATCACCGACGCAAAGTCCGATGAGTTTTCGGCCATAATGAATACGCCGCCCCAGCCTTCACCAGACTCGGACCTAACCCAATCGAGGCTCTCGAGGTCTTTGAGTGACTCTTCGATTCGAGAAACCACCTGTTGCTCTACGTCGCGCGGGCTGGCTCCAGGCCAACTGACAATCACCTGCATTCCAGGAAATGGAATGGTAGGGAAAATCTCGCGTTCCAATCGGTTGAAGCCGAATATGCCGGCGAGAATAATCGCAACCATTAACAGATTGGCAGCTACATGATTATCTGCCCACCAACTTATTAAACCCTTCATCGTTTATTCCTCAATTTGGTTCGACTGATCGTCAATTAGCTGTGGCTGGCGGTAAGTACTTCCGTCGAGTTATCGTCAGAAGCCCCTGTTTCACCATCAGTAAGTTGCTCAACCTCTGCATTCTCTTCAACCTCAGGTGACGCTTCTGATACCTGCTCGGTTTCAACAGCCTCGTCCGTGGATTCGCCGACGCTGTCAGCCACAGTCTCTGCAACAGAGTCTGCGTCCAATGGCTCATCATTTTGTTCTTCTTTCACAGCCTGTTCAGTCGCTTCGGTTTCAGATGACGACTGGGTATCAGCTTCCGTTTCGCTTGCGTCGGCGATTACTTCCTCTTCGCCGCTGGCGACCAATTTAATTGGCATGCCTTCATATGCACCAGGGACCGATGACGTAATAATCATTTCACCGATGTTAATTGTTGACGCATCTTGCGCAACAATGACCTTGTCCATAGACGTGTAAACCACCTTCACTCGCTTTAACTTAAGCTCATCATTATCGTAGGCAAACACCTGATTACCATTGCGCAACGCGGTTCTTGGTAATTCTATGCCAACCAACTTTTTGGGCGACGCTAACTCAACATCAACAAATAAGCCGGGCACCAAAGGAATTGAATCAGCACCGTCTTTTTGAAAAGGTTGATCCACTACGACAGTGGCAAACAGAAGCCTGGTTTGACTATCGACACTGGCGTCTACGCTTTTCACAAAACCCTGCCACATTTGCTGTTGGTCACCGAACAGCGTTGAAACCGTAGCCGGAATACCCTGAGTACCGGTGCCTTGAGAAGAATAGCCAAGCCTTAGGCCAAGCTCACTAATTTGTACGTCGGTCATGGGAATGCGCACTTCCATGGCATCGGTGGCGAACACTCGCCCTATGCTAGAACCCCTTGACATAAACTTACCTAACTCGGCCGACTTGCTCATAATGCGGCCTTTAAATGGCGCGCTAATTCTGGTTCGATCGTAGTTTAATTTGGCGGCGGCCAATTCCGCCTGAGCGGCGTCAAAACGAGCTTTGGCTCGATCTATTTGAGGCTTATTCAACAGCAACGGGTTAGCCTGCTCAATGGGCTTGCCTTGTAAGTCGCTCCACTCTTTAGCTTTATTGACCGACGTTGCAATTTCCACGTCCAAATCCACTTGTGCTGACGCCACACTGGCTTCCGCCGACTTGAGTGCCACTAAGTAATCGGAATCATCGATTTGAAGCAGCGTTTCCCCCGCCTCGAACTCCCCGCCTTCAATGAAGCGATCAGAAACCGACATCACCTTGCCTGTCACTTGCGTCACAAGTTCGATGTTGGTTTTGGCTCGCACTTCACCCTGAAACGTTGAATAAACCGTTTGCTCTTTTAGTTGAGCCTCCGCCGTTCTAACAACCAAGGGCGGCTTTTTGGTTTCTTCTTTTTCCGTTTCCGGCTTTAACGCGCCCAACCCAACAACAATGGCTACTGCGCCTACAACCAATCCTGTACCGAGCAAAAAGGGCTTAAATTTACCGAGTGTCATAATCCGTTCCTATATACCTTGTGGAATCTAAAGGTCTGTCCGATGAAAAACATCAAAAGGACAGTTGTCTACTAAATAACGACGAAACCATTATTTTAAAGGCTTAAAGTCGTTGTTCTTGTTTGTTAGATGCAAGGAATACGCATATGGATTCAAAAAAGAGAAAAAAAGTTTCACTTTTTTGAGATGCGGTAAATAACGAAAACTCCCTCAATTAACATGACCGAATGCAATCACGCCCTAGGCTCAGTTTTAATGGCCATCGAATAATCAAGGTCCGTCGATTAAGTCATCAAATGGGCTGGCCGCCGTCAACTTTTGTGCATGAAGAACGTGCGTATAAATCTGTGTGGTACTCACACTTGCGTGTCCGAGTAACCGTTGGAGCTCACGAATAGTAGCGCCTTGCTCTAACAGATGGGTGGCAAAGGAGTGCCTAAAGCTATGGCATGCGCCGTCTATTGTAATTCGGCATTGGTGCAGGGCATACTTAATGTGTCTGTTAACTGATCGGCTGCTTAAATGATCGCGAACCGGCAACCCAATTGTGTCATCAAACTTCAGAGCCTTAGACGGAAACAAATATTGCCAAGCAAAACTCTTACTTTTATGACTACGCTTTAGAACAACGGCCGTTGGCACAAAGACGTGTCCCCTACCAGCCTGCAAATCCGCTTTGTGCATCTGCGCAACCCAGTGCAATTGGAGTCTGATTGATTCATGAAGGTGTTTAGGCAAAACGGTCGTTCGCTCGCGCCCTCCTTTAGCGTTACGGACGTAAATTTGGCTCCTATCGAAGTCAATGTCTCTTACTCTTAACGACACCGCCTCCCCCACCCTCAAACCACTGCCATACATGATGGATGTAATCAGCTGCCAAGGCGCCACTAACGAGGCCAATATAAGTTTTACCTCATTCCTCGAAAACACAACAGGCACTTTTTTGCTGTTCTTAGCGCGCGTTACCTGAAGCTCGCCCAACGGCATGTGCAAGAATTGGTTCTACAAAAAGGACAGTGCGTTTAGCGCCACTTTTTGCGTACTGACCGTCACGCCATTTACGATTGCCAAGTGATGCAGAAACTGTTCAACGTCTGCGGGTGATAAGTCTTTTGGGTGAGTCAAACCGTGGAATTTTATAAACCGTTTTACCCAGCTCACGTAAACCGACTCTGTACTCACGGAGAGACCGCGCTGACGAATGAATGCTCTTAAACGATGTATGAATTTTTGAGGGTGCCGAGGAATAGGCACACGCCCGTCTGCCACTTTTGCCATGTGATTCGCTCCTTGAATCAGTTGATACGCTCAATAACTATCGCATACAATGAAAAAAAGGCAAATACTAGGACTGTCCGTATAATGGAAAAAGGGAAATTATTTAAAAATCATGTACTTAGAGCTAACAGTGGACTTTTCAATCATTTTTTCCGCCGTACCTGTAAAAAGTTGGGCCAGAAATAAATGAATGAATTCAAAAACTTAAACAGTTCGAGTGTATTACTCGGACAAAAAATACTAGGACACCGTGTCCCAAAAGAAAACTGTTATCTTTATTCGAGAGGTGAGGTAAATTGAAACTAATCGTATTTATTTTTATGTTGGTGTTTCTTATTGGTTGCGTTTCTGGAAGTAAGCATCCTTATTCATGGCAAAGTGTTAGTGGAAGTTCTCAAGATGTAGAGAAAGATCTAACTCTATGTGTAGAACAAAGTATCGTCGCTGTTGGAAACAAACCTCGACCAGAGCCTGATATTGGTTTTAGCCTGCACACAGGTCGAGATTTAGGAATGTTAGCTGCACGCCGTCGAAATATAATTGCACTCGAAAAATGGGAAGAAAGAAAAGAACTAAGCACTAGAAAGTGCATGAATGATAAAGGATATACAAAGCTTGAAAGTCCAAAAAGATAACAAGAACCAAAACGCTGCCTTCGGCAGTTCGGACGCGTTTCAACGCGCCCGTTTGCTTGGCGTTAGTTTTACTATGAAGTCATTTTTAAAAATAGGAATAGGATTTTTCTTTGGCTGTGTATTTATCACACTTGTATTCGCTTATTGCTTCTATGACGTAATCGTCTATGATGAATGGAAAGATAATGAATATGTTCAGAGTCAAGTTGAATCTGATGCATGGCAAAGGATTTCAGATCAAGATTATTTAGGAGCAATAGCCCTATATAAAAACCTAATAGATCAACAATCTACTGATGACTCTTATCTTTTCCTTAGCAACCCTAGTTATGAAAGATTTATTTTCGAAGGGCAGTTAGCTATTTTGTACAAAAAAATAGGTGATACTAAATCTTTCAATACCTCTGTAAAAACCTGTTTATCTTTGTCGGAAGAAGCGTTGGGTAAAGCTGTTGTAAATGAAAGTGAATTATTTTTTTTACTATTAAGAACACCAAGAATAGTAAAACTGTGAAAATGAAAACTAACAAGTTGCCTAAATTTACTCCGCCAGCAAGCTGGCTCCGCGGGACGCGTTTATCAACGCGCCCCTTGGCAAG
>NZ_BAABWF010000004.1:0-359466 GCF_040366405.1 Arenicella sp. 4NH20-0111 | reverse complement strand
TTTGCAAGGGGCGGCGCGTTTTCGCGACGTCCCGCGCAGTGAGCAAAGCGAACGAAGCAGACTTTGCAAGCTTGTTATATGTTTTATTTATTTGAAGTTTTTGTTTCAATTAATTTTATCTCAGTTTCTGTAACAACCACCTCTCCCAATTCTGTACGTCCTGACTCAATTCTTCTTTGTAATATACTATTGAGTATCTTAAGGTCGGATTGTAAATTAGCTGTTCGCTTGATTGTATGTTCAGTTTGTTTGAACGTACAACTTGACACAAGTTTCTTTGCTGCTGTTTTTGCATTCGGGCAACGAGTGTTTTTTCCAAATGTACTTTCTGGTTTATCACGTAGGTTTATATAGAAATTCACTTCAGGGAAATCTTCTAATGGAGCACTAAACTCATACATCTCTAAAGAAACGCATCCCTTACTTTGAATGAATTCAATATATTGATTATTACGTTCAAGGCAATCATCAGTTATAGCTACAGTTAGATCTTCTGCGAAACCATCTGTTGAATATGTCAGAACGAGTAGAATGGCTAAAACTAATTGAGTCAGCTTATACATATAACGCCCATAACACGGGCGGCTGCGTAGCAGACGTCCGCGCGTAGTTTGCGCTTTAGTGTTTATTCTTGTTATGAGGTAGATTTTACATACCTCAGAGTACTTCTGTATAAATGCTCTTCATCAGACACAGTGTTTATAGTTCTAATTAGTTGATCATTAACTATAAATAGATAATCACTAATTAAAGTATCACCATCATCATATCGACAACTTATCCCATAGATTCCCTCCTCGGGCGTAGCCCATGAGGGAATCCCTGAAGGAAATAACGAAACTAGTTTTCCGATATATATAGCCTTTCCATCAAACGTCTTCACTGTTTCATCAAGAATTCCTTCTGAATTGAACCACTCGATCTTCGGCGAACCGGTTTTTATTTCATTGAATGTTCCATTTTCATGAATAGTTAAAGTGAGCCCTGAAGCCATACTCATTTTTTCAATTTCGGAGAAAGAGTTACCACAAACCCATTTATCAATGGCATTGTAATCAGGGCCATCATCACCTAACTCTGCAATCGACTGAGATCTAAAATAGCCTCTAAGTTGCCACTCTCCTATATAGCTATCAATACTCATAATTTTTCCTCATAACGCCAATAACACGGGCGCGGGTGTAGCACGCGTCCGAGCGCTGTAAGCGCTTTGTGTTTATTCTTGTTATATGTTTTTACGCTACTAACGTTCATTGCAATGGGCACAAGTTTCAGCGAAAGGATTTATAAAACCATTTTTTGAGAAAAATCTTTTTCCACAATTGGGGCAAAACCAAAACGCGCAAATTAACACGACTACCAAGAAACCGGAAAAGCTCAAAATTTGCAGGAAGTCATATGGTAGTTTGACCGAAAAAAATTGCTCCAACACGATATGCAACACAAGGAGCAATATGGACAATACCAAAGTATCTAGCTTTAAACTTTGAAATTTAGATAGGCTCATAGATTGAAACGAAAACTGTAATACATATAACAGCGTATTAGTGTGCATGCGCATTTACATGATCGAGTAGTTTCTAGATAACCTCGATAAGTCTTTGAATTGTAAATATTAATATTCATAACTCCATTTTCTATCAGAATTAAAATGAGCATGCTCATTTTCATGACTTTGAGCGCACATTAACACTTCTCGGTTTCTCTATAAAGCTCTGTTTTTGCAAGCTTATTCAATTGGTGAATGGATAAAAGTGAGCAAAGGAGTGTAGCAAAGTTGTTTGCTAACCGCATAATCTGCATATATACTGTTTTTTTATACAGCATTTGAGGGAAATTTATGCCGCACAAAAGGAGTCCTTTTATTGATTCAATCCGCAGATTCATGCGTTTGAATGGATACAGCATCCGAACAGAGCAAAGCTATATTTATTGGATCAAGTACTACATAAGGTTCAATCAATACAAACACCCTACTAAGATGAGTAATGCTGAAATCGTATCCTTTCTTGAACATTTAGCCGCTGATAGGCATGTAAGAGCAAGTACACAACGTATAGCTTTAAATGCGGTTATGTTTCTGTACAGTAAATACTTAGATCAACCGATTACTGGCTTAAAATTTCGTTTGGCAACGAAGCCCAGAACCTTACCCACTGTATTGTCTATGAGTGAAACGGTTTTGATCATTGATCAGCTTAAGGGGGTGCATAAACTGGTCGTGGAAATGATGTACGGAAGTGGCTTAAGAGTATCTGAATGCCTACGTCTTAGAGTGCAGGACATCAATTTTGCTAATGCCAGCGTCATTGTCCGTGACGGTAAAGGCGGCAAAGATCGTGTGTCTATATTAAGCTTAAAACTCAAAGATCAATTAGATAAACAAATTGAAAAAGCATTAGCACTGCAAAAAAATGACAACGAGAGAGGGCTGGGGCCTTCGATGCCTGTAGCGCTGGCCCGAAAGTTTCCTAATGCTTACAGACAATCACCTTGGATGTTTATTTTTCCATCCATCAGCTTATGCAAACACCCAATAACTGACCAATGGTGTAGGCACCATCTACATAGCTCGGTCATTCGAAAAGCGGTGAAACAGGCCACGATCCAATCAAATGTAAATAAGAGAGTAAGCTGCCACACATTTAGGCACAGCTTTGCTACCCACTTACTTGAAGGCGGGGCAGACATCAGAACGGTTCAGGAACTTCTTGGGCACTCAGACCTCAAAACCACTCAGATCTACACTCACGTAATCGGTCAACATTACGCTGGTACAACCAGCCCTTTAGACAAAATTCGCGAACATCGCGCTGATTATTTTTTGTCCGAGCGCCCTTAAGTATCTAGCATGTATTCGGAGCTGCATACCAAATCGCACTATTCTTTTCTTAAAGGTGCCTCTAGCCCCGAGGAATTAGTCAGGCAGGCTAAGTCTCTGGGTTATCAAGCAATTGCATTAACTGATGAATGCTCATACTCGGGCTTAGTGAAAGCCCATAAAGCAGCTAAAGAAGCCGATATTAAGCTGATTATTGGTAGTCAGTTTCGAATTAATGTAGACCAATCCGCTTTCCACATGATCTTACTGGCTCAAAACCTAACGGCCTACTCTGAAATATCTGCCTTAATTACCAAAGGGCGACGGCGCAGCCCAAAAGGCGAGTACTTTCTAACCTCAGATGATTTAAAGTTCGGCCTGAAACATTGCTTGGCTATTTGGTTGCCCTCTTCCAGAACACATGACGCAACCCATGGCGAAATACTAAGACGCTATTTTAAGCATCGTTTATGGCTGGGGGTGGGCCTATTTAGGAACCATGATGATCAGGATCACTACTTCTACCATTATGAGTTAAGTAATCAATTGGGAATCAAGATGGTTGCTTGTAACGACGTACTAATCCACAAAAGGGACCGTAAACCGCTTTTGGACACGGTTACCGCCATCAGATTAAACACCAGTGTTCAAAGCCTTGGCAATAGAACCCACTCCAATTCAGAGCGTTACCTTCGGTCTATTACTGAGCTACAACAACTATACCCAGCTGAACTTCTGTCCGAGACTCAACGCATAAGCGAATTATGCAATGTGGATATGGATGATTTACGTTACCAATACCCAAAAGAGTTAGTGCCCAGAGGAATTGATCCATCAGACTACCTGCGTAAGCTAACACAAGACGGTTGCAAGGTAATTTGGCCTGGCGGCACACCCAAAGACGTGACGGCTCAAATAGAATATGAACTTGCGATCATTAAGGAACTTGAATACGAATACTACTTTCTAACCGTTCACGACATTGTAGCCTTTGCTCGGTCGAAAGGTATCTTATGCCAAGGAAGAGGCTCTGCGGCGAACTCTGCAGTGTGCTACTGCCTATTTATTACGTCAGTTGACCCAAGTAAAAGCCGGCTACTATTTGAACGCTTTATTTCTAAAGAGCGTAATGAACCTCCGGATATCGACGTTGATTTTGAGAGCCAACGTCGTGAAGAGGTCATTCAATACATATATAACAAATACTCGCGTAAACGCACGGCGTTAACAGCCACAGTAATCACCTATCGGCGTAAAAGCGCCGTGCGTGATGTAGCCAAAGCGCTAGGCCTACCTGAATCATTTGCTAACGACCTTAATCGATCGTTAGCATGGTGGGACAAGGTAGATGTGCTTTTGGAGCAATTTCAAAACCAGAACTTTAGTTTTAATAGTGATCTTGCCTTGCGCTTTTTTACGTTAGTAAAAGAAATAATGGGCACGCCTAGGCACCTGTCTCAACACGTTGGTGGATTTATAATAACGGAGCTTCCGACAAGCACCTTGGTTCCGATTGAAAATGCCTCGATGCCAGACCGGACTGTCATTCAATGGGATAAGTACGATATTGAGATATTAGGGTTACTAAAAGTAGATGTCTTAGGCTTAGGGATGTTAAGCGCAATTCAAAAATCGTTGACCATGATCAACGCCTATCAAAGCGACGAATTAACCATGCATAACCTGCCCCGAGAAAACAGTGAGGTATACGACATGCTGTGCCAAGGAGACAGCGTTGGCGTATTCCAAGTTGAGTCACGTGCTCAAATGTCTATGCTGCCTAGGTTAAAACCAAGAAGGTTCTATGACCTGGTTATTCAAGTGGCTATTGTTAGGCCAGGACCGATTCAGGGTGACATGGTGCACCCTTACCTAAAGCGGCGTAACAAAGAAGAGCCAACAATTTACCCCACACCTGAAATAAAGAACGTACTGGAACGAACCTTAGGCATACCAATTTTTCAGGAGCAAGTCATTGAATTAACAATGGTTGCTGCGGGGTTCTCCGGTGGCGAAGCTGACGAACTTCGGCGAGCAATGGCCAGCTGGGGGAAAAACGGAGATCTTGCTCAGTTTGAAGAGAAGTTAGTCAGTGGCATGTTAGAAAATGGTCACAGCAAGGAATTTGCGCTGCGTATCTATCAACAAATACAAGGCTTTGGCAGCTATGGGTTTCCAGAATCTCATTCAGCTAGTTTTGCTCTTTTGGTCTACGTATCTGCATGGATAAAACGATTTCACCCAGCTGCTTTTTACGCAGGTATTCTAAACAGTCAACCAATGGGTTTCTACTCACCATCTCAGCTAATACAGGACGCAAGACGTCATCAGGTGGATATTCTTCCTGTGTGCATAATGCAGAGCTCTTGGGAGCACACACTGGTCAATAAAAAGACACACATTGCCATCCAACTTGGGCTGCGTTTGGTTAAAGGGGTCTCCGAAAAGTCAGCACGTAATATCGAAATGTCGAGATCCAAATCACGCATTTTGTCCATAGAGGACTTCAAGAATAGGCAACTAGTGCACCAAGACGAATTAATGAAATTGGTCAACGCCAACGCATTTTCATACTTCGATAAAAATCGTCGCAATGCCTACTGGAACTCTCTGCAAATGAACGATGGCTTAAATACTCAAAGAACCAACTCTTCAGTTCGCATTCAACCTCTATCAAAAACCGAAGAACTTTTGTCGGACTATAAACACGCTTCCGGGGTATCACTTAAGCACCACCCTATGCAATTACTACGATCGACACTACCATTTAGACAATGCATCACGGCTGACCGGCTGCTCAGTGTTCGTAATAACAGTTTTATTCAAATCGCAGGCATGGTGACTGGTCGTCAACGCCCAGGAACCGCCAGCGGCGTATTGTTTCTGACACTCGAAGACGAAACAGGAAACATCAATGTGGTGGTGTGGAGTGGTATTCAAGAACGCTTTAAACAGCAAATATTAAGAGGACGAATTCTCCATATTAAAGGAAAGCTCGAGCACCAACACGGTGTCTCTAATGTTATTGCTGGGTTTGTTGAAGACCAGAGTCAGGCTCTTCCAAACCTAAACACCAGATCTAGAAACTTTCACTAACGTTGTTGGCGGCAAGCAGGCCGCTAACGCATTTCGGCTTCCTTTACGTACTCTTTATAGAGCTTTTCTTGCAAGGTCGTGTCGTTATGGGCACGCATAGCCTGATCGACCACTTCCCGCTTAAGATGTGATGCGAACAACTGAATAAACTCATAGACATACTCGCGCAAAACGGCGTTCTTTCTAATTGCTAGGCTTGTAATACTGGAGTCAAACAAACTCCCCGCATCGATAACCGCCAAATCTTGGTCTTGGGCCTTATCATAGGCCATGCGAGCGCATATGCCGATGCCCATGCCGTTCCTAACGTAGGTCTTTATGACCTCAGCGTCGGCGGCCATTAACACAACGTTTATGTCTAAGTCTTGCTGTTTGAATGCCCTGTTTATAACCGAACGATCCGCCACACCAAACGTGTAGGTTATAATGGGATGCTCAGACACGTGCTCTAGCGCCAAATCGCCTACACGCGTGAGAGCATGCCCTTTGGGAACGATAATGCAGCGATTCCAACGATAACAAGGCAATAAAATGAGGTTATCAAACAACTCCAATGCTTCGGTAGCAATGCCAATATCGGCGTGACCAGAGTCAGTCAGGCTTGCTATCTGTTCAGGCGTACCCTGGTTAATCTGCAACTGAACATTGGGGTATCTCTTTCGAAACTCAGTAATCACAGGAGGTAGCACATAGCGGGCCTGTGTGTGCGTTGTTGCTATCGACAGCAGACCAGAATCTGGGTGGCTGAAGTCATCAGCAATACGCTTGACGTTGCTTACCTCGTCGAGAATTAATTCAAATCGCTCTACTAGCAGATCGCCTTCAGGAGTAAGGCCATTAATATGCTTGCCGCTTCGCTCAAATATGGTAACGCCAAGTTCTTCTTCCAACCGCTTAATTTGGCTGCTCACACCGGGCTGAGACGTGAAAAGTTTTTCAGCGGCCGCCGTGACATTCATGCCATTTTTGACCACTTCTGTGACGTATTGGAGTTGCCGAAGCTTCATGGAAAATTTAACACCTTAGAAAAACTAAGGCATAGTCTCACACACTTTCTAATCGATAGCCATCCTTGATTCTAGCCTGGGGGCTAGTTACAAGTGGAATCCGATGCGTCAAAGCACGCTTCGGGTATCGAAAACTCGCTGTCCAATGATCCATTTTGCTCATACAAATCACAGTTGAGCATGTAATTCGATGTTGTCACTGGCATAGGAACCCTAACACCACTTAAATAGCTAATGACGTCTTGCCCCATGTGCAACAACCTAAGCCCGTCTTCCCAATATCTAATACTGTCTTCTCGCTTTGCTAAGCCACACGGTTTAAATTCCTTGACGGCTTCCTTAGCAGCAACGTAGCGAGGCCAAACTTCATAAATTGCTTCATCTCGACGCATGGTTTCTACCTCTGTCTTAGCCGATGATCGCAGTTCGTCTAACTTAGGAAGTACACCTTCGAACCCTTCAACTTCGGAAAAAATAGAAATCATTCGATCCACAACTTTATCAATCGAAGCAAACGTCTGCGCTAACTTTATATAGCGACTGTCAAAAAATCGATCTATAGGGTATGAAAACGCTTTAAACGGCTCGCCCCAAAGCTCATCTACACCTTCCTCGCCAGAAAAATGCTTAACCTGCTTTCCGAGGACTAAGGCTTCCATAAAGCAACTCTCACATTGCTTCATTAATTCATTATCTTCTGCGATTTGAATGCCCTTCTCTTCAAGATCAACCACGGTCGTAAATATATCGGTTGCTCTATTAAACAGGGAGCCAGCCAACATTGCGGCCTTGACCCTCTTTTTGGCGGGGTCGGCTTCCTCTTCGTAATACTTGCGCGCGATCTCTGTGCGCCATCCAGGCGAATTGATGCCGGCTTCTGTATGGTGAAATACTCGTCTACGCAGCGATAAAATCAAACCACGTTTTTCTTCCATGGTATTTGGAGGTGGAGCGTAGTAACGAATCCAATAGCCGTCGATAAAAATACAAATTTTGCCATCATGCTCACGTATTGTTCCATTATCGACCGGGCTGGAGTCATCGGTATCTGCGAGTTCAGTGTTTCTAGGATTCATCTTACTGCTCGGACTCTAGCTTTGCGTTGACATAGGCTAGTCTGCTAACGCTTTTCGCTGCATTGCTTTGCGGCGTTTACATTGGTGTTTAATCTCACAAATATCGCAGGCACCTTCCAAACCATCGATATCATTTAGACCACCACAACTGCCTTTAATTTCGCGATTACTGATGATCACACCAACAGCCATAGCAATTACCACAAAGAGGAAAACGGAAAACGTAACAACAAATATATTCATAATGTATTAGATCTAGTGCCCTAACTATGTAGACCCTGTGGCAGCAAAATTACTCACCTAAGATATCGAGTAATGTAATTAGCTGGCGCATGGGATGCAAGGTTTATTCGGCCAAATTAACTTTAAACGCGTCTGTTACCGTAACTTTATAATTTTCTTCGTTATCGTCGCGAATTATAAAATACGCTGCGATGTCATTCTTTAGAGCAAACTCTACGCCTCGTTGTTCGCCCATCGCAAGCAAGGCGGTAGCCAGCGCGTCCGCCGTGCTGGCTCTGTCAGCCAAAACGCTGACTGAGGCAAGTCTGTGAAACACCGGCGTCAGGGATTTGGAATCGATGGTATGCGAATAGCGTTTTCCATCGATCTCAATAAAATTTCTGTAATCACCTGATGTGGCGATCGCACGATCTCTGAGCTCCACTACCTGCTCTATACCACCCAAAAGGTGCGGCCTCTCGACCCCTACTCTCCACGGAACACGTTCTGTATTTGTACCTGATGCACGGAGTTCCCCACCGATGTTAACCAAAAAATTTGTATAACCAAGACCTTCTATAGCTTCAGCCACCAGATCCACAGCATATCCTTTAGCAATGGCCGAAAGGTTCACTTCCAAGCCACTGGCTGATTTGGTTAGCGTTGTCCCTTCTATCGTTAACTTTTCGTACCCCACACTTTGCTTGATTTCTTCGATCAACTGCGTTGACGGTTTTTCGGTTATTCGACCGTCTTCTGAAAAACCCCATAACCGAATGGCCTTGCCTATCGTGGTATCAAATGCGCCCGAACTCAGCTCACTTATCTCGACAGCCTCTTGCATTACATTGAAGAGTTGCGGAGACATCACTATCGACCCGCCAGCGGGCATTTTGTTAAACAAGCTCAATTCAGAATCGGGTATGTAGGTAGACATACTTTGATTCACCAACTCCATGGCCTGTTTTATTGCCGCATGGAGCTGCTCATCGGTCTCGGCTGAGGTAGCATTTCGAACAACAGTCACCCGATACTGGGTGCCCATTGTCGGCCCGCTTAGAACGATCGGCTCAATTGGATTAGAACAAGACGACAACACCATCAGAGCCAAGAACGCGATCATGACGTTCCTCGCAGCAGGTTTGCTTTGTAAATACAAAAACAGCGAGCCGAGCTCGCTGTTTTGCTTGAAAGAAATCAATCGCACTTAGCCACCGAAGTCATCTAAGAGGATATTTTCATCTTCGACACCGAGATCGTGAAGCATATTGATCACGGCCTGATTCATCATCGGGGGCCCACACATATAAAATTCACAGTCTTCAGGCGCTTCATGGTCTTTCAAATAATTTTCATGAAGGACATTGTGAATAAAGCCGGTATAACCGTCCCAAGCATCCTCTTCCATCGGATCGGAAAGAGCAACATGCCATTCGAAATTATCATGTTCAGCAGCCAAGCGATCAAAATCTTCTACGTAGAACATTTCTCTTTTTGATCGAGCACCGTACCAGAACGTGATTTTGCGATCGGTCTTGATACGCTCAAGTTGATCAAAAATATGTGATCGCATTGGAGCCATTCCGGCACCGCCACCTACAAACACCATCTCGGCTTCCGTTTCTTTTGCAAAAAACTCACCAAACGGACCGGATATAGTAACTTCGTCACCGTCTTTCAAATTAAAGATGAACGACGACATTTTACCAGGAGCAAGCCCTTCGGTGCGTGGCGGCGGAGAAGCTATACGTACGTTAAGCATGATGATGCCTTCTTCCAATGGGTAGTTAGCCATTGAATAAGCACGCACAACGGTTTCAGAAACCACTGACTCGTATTGCCAAATATTAAAATGATCCCAATCGGGATGATATTCTTCTTGAACAGAAAAATCTTTATAACTCACCGTGTGCGGCGGGCATTCAATCTGAATATAACCACCGGCTCTAAAGTCTACATTTTCGCCTTCTGGAAGCTCGAGCACCAACTCTTTGATGAAAGTCGCGACATTATCGTTGGAGCGAACTTTACAACTCCACTTCTTAACACCAAATACTTCTTCGGGCACTTCAATCTTCATGTCTTGCTTCACAGCAACTTGGCATGAAAGACGATCTCCACACGATGCCTCACGCTTAGTGATATGTGATTCTTCCGTTGGCAAAATTGATCCGCCACCTTCGTGAATCTTAACGCGACATTGCGCACAGGTACCGCCGCCGCCACAAGCAGACGGAACAAACAGACCGTTGTCGGCTAAAGCGCCTAACAACTTACCGCCGGCTGGGACTTCTATGTCTTTCTCGCCGTTTATCGAAATCTTAATATTTCCACTCGGCACAAGACGACTTTTGGCAAACAAAATCAACGCCACCAGTACGAGAACGATCGCCGTAAAGAAACCTACACCTAATCCAATTTCTAACATAATTACCTCGAATTAAAGCTGGATGCCCGAGAACGCTAGGAACCCTAACGCCATCAGACCGACCGTAATAAACGTAATACCTAAGCCTTGCAGGCCATCCGGTACGTCGCTGTATTTGAGTTTTTCGCGAATGCCCGCTAATGCTACGATGGCCAAGGCCCAACCAACTCCACTACTAGCACCGTAAACCAGGCTTTCTGTGAAGTTATAGTCACGCTCGACCATGAATAAAGACGCCCCCAAAATCGCACAATTTACCGTGATCAACGGCAAGAATATCCCGAGAGCGTTATAAAGAGCGGGGACAAAGCGGTCAAGAAACATTTCGAGAATCTGAACTAACGCCGCTATTACTCCAATGTAACTGATTAACCCAAGAAAACTCAGGTCCACTTCAGGCATTCCAGCCCAAGCCAAAGCGCCTTCTTGTAGAAAGTTTTTATAGATTAGATTGTTTACTGGAACCGTGATTGCCAATACCACAAATACAGCAAATCCAAGTCCTAGTGCTGTCTGAATCTTCTTTGAGACCGCAAGGAACGTACACATTCCCAAGAAGAATGAGAGCGCTAGGTTTTCGATGAATATCGATTTTACCGCGAGACTTACGAGATCCATTAGTGACCTCCTGCAGCACCGTGTGCTGGAGCGTTGTGTGCGTTTTGCATTTCAAAATCAGGCTTTTCAACCTGCTCAGGATAAAAGGCTCGGATAGCCCAAATTGTCAATCCAATGATAATAAAAGCACTAGGCGCAAGCAGCATCAAACCGTTAGGCAGGTACCAGCCTCCTTCGGAAACCGGGGTCAATATTTGAATCCCGAGTAGAGATCCAGAACCGAACAATTCTCGAACTGTGCCAACGATGATGAGTATTAAACTATAGCCAAGGCCATTACCGATGCCATCTAAGAACGAATTCCAAGGGCCGTTCTTCATAGCATACGCTTCGGCACGACCCATCACGATACAATTTGTGATGATCAAACCAACAAATACAGCCAGTTTTTTACTCACATCGAACGCGTAGGCCTTAAGAACCTGATCCACCACAATCACCAAAGAAGCAATGATCGTCATTTGAACAATGATGCGAATACTTGATGGGACATGGTTACGGATTAAACTAATCGAAAGATTAGAAAAAGCGGTAACGCTGGTTAGAGCCAAACACATGATTAAGGCTACCGAAAGCTGCGATGTGACAGCCAACGCAGAACATACGCCTAAAATCTGAAGTGCAATCGGGTTGTTTGAAACTAGCGGTTCAAACAGTGCATTTTTAGCTTCACTAGCCATGATTAACCTTGCTCCGAAATTTCACCGGCTGTGGTTACAGCGGCTTGAGTTTTATTTGCACGGATTTTTTTAAGATAAGGTCCAAAACCATCTTGCCCCATCCAAAATCTCACTAAGTTGGTTACGCCATTACTGGTTAAAGTCGCACCGGCCAACCCGTCAATTTTATATCCTGAATCAACTGTTCCAGGGCTAACTACGCCTTTGATAAGCTGAATGCTCGGAACGCCGTTCACATCGGCGATTTGCTTGCCTTTCCAGCTAGCCTGCCACTTCTTATTCTCAATTTCACCACCTAGACCAGGTGTTTCTTTGTGTTCATAAAAAGTAATTCCGCTCACTGTATTAGCATCACTCTCAAGGGCAATAAATCCGTACAGTGTTGACCAAAGACCATAGCCTTTAATCGGCAAAATGATTTTTTCGATCTGATCGCCGTCTTTGACCAAATAAATGTTGGCAAACTTTGATCTACCACCGATTTGAGCAATGTCTTGCGCGTCGCTGAGCTCCACTCGGTAAGTCGGATCCTTTGAGGCCTTACGTTGATCAAATGTCTCAGCATTAACCTCGGTAGTAAATTCACCAGTTGCCATATCGACAACCTTAGCTTCAATCTGAGTGAAGGCCTCTTCAACGGTTTTACCGTCTAACTCGATCCCAGACACCGCCAAAATATTATTCTTTTTATCAAGCAATGCATTAGCGACCTGCGTCGGCTTCAGTAACGTGGCAGCGCCTGACACAATCACGGAACACACCAAACACAAAAGTGTGGCGACACCAATGGTCTTAACCATGTTGTCATTGGGCAAGTGAAAGAACCCACCTTGACGATTAATATTCTTCATCATTATGTCTCCGTCCTATGCTGAAATTGCGTAGCGTTTAGCGCGGCGCTTAATGTTTGCTTGAACCACAAACCAATCAATCAATGGTGCAAACAGATTGGCAAACAATATGGCAAGCATAATGCCTTCTGGAAAAGCTGGATTAACGACGCGAATTAGAATCGTCATCAAGC
Source organism: Arenicella sp. 4NH20-0111 (assembly GCF_040366405.1). Taxonomy (NCBI): domain Bacteria; kingdom Pseudomonadati; phylum Pseudomonadota; class Gammaproteobacteria; order Arenicellales; family Arenicellaceae; genus Arenicella; species Arenicella sp. 4NH20-0111. The sequence continues at coordinate 346,494 of NZ_BAABWF010000004.1, read as the reverse complement.
CAATTAAGAAACCATACCAAAAACGTCCAGTGTCGGTCATTGATGCGCTAACCGGATCTGTGGCCATAAAGACCATTCCAAATGCTAGCCCACCTATCACGAAATGCCATTGTGGTGTCAGCCCAAACATAGGGTTTGTGTCACTGGCGACCACATTGAATAATAAGCTCGTTGCAATCACGCCAACGGCAACGCCCAACATGATCCGCCAAGAAGCGATCTTCGTTAGTAACAAAAACACGGCACCAATGCCAATGGCGATGAGTGAAGTCTCACCGATAGAACCCGCTAAATTACCAAAGAAAGACTGTTGAATCGTAAAACCTGCTTGCGTTAATGCGTCAACACCACCAGCAGCGGCAACACCCAACGCGGTAGCGCCAGAATAACCGTCAACGGCCACCCAAACTGCGTCGCCTGAGATCTGAATAGGATACGCAAAATACAAGAAGGCTCGCGCTGTCAAAGCTGGGTTAAGAAAATTCTTTCCTGTTCCACCAAAGACTTCTTTACCGATGACAATACCAAAAGAGATACCCAAGGCTGCTTGCCAGAGTGGCAACGTCGCAGGAACGATTAAGCTAAATAAGATTGAGGTAACAAAGAACCCCTCATTGATTTCGTGACCACGAACCGAGGCAAATAGGACTTCCCAAAAACCACCAACCACAAAAACGGTTGCGTAAATAGGGAACCATTGCCAAAACCCAAGCCAAAAATTGTCCATGATGCTGCTTGGATCATGCCCAAGGCCAAACATCGCTAAAATGTCAGCTCGCCATCCCATTGCGGCGACCAAATCAGGATTGTTAGCCAAAACGCTATTCGCTTGAAGGCCGACATTATAACAACCGATGAATACGGCAGGCATCGCAGCGAGCCACACAAAAATCATCACTCGTTTTAAATCGATGCTATCGCGAACGTGGTTACGGCCACGGTTCACGTCAGCTGGCGAATAAAATATAGTGTCTACCGCCTCGTAGAGTGCATAAAACTTTTGATACTTTCCACCTTCGGTAACGTGAGGGTGAATGTTATCTAATGTACGTCGCAGAAAAGACATATTAACCTTCCCTCTCGATTTGCGTTAATGTGTTGCGCAATACTGGCCCAAAATCGTGTTTTCCTGGATCGACAAAGGACAGCAGCGCGAGATCTTCCTCAACCAGCTCTAAACACCCGAGTTCTTGCGCAGAATCAGTGTCTTTTACTAACAGCGCCCGGATTAACGGCGTTGCCAAAATATCTAATGGCATTACTCGCTCAAAAACCCCGATCGGCACTATCGCTCTTGGCGAACCGTTCTGGGAGCTAGTAATATTGTAAGTCTTGGGCTTAATAAGGTTTGAGAAAAAGACACTGCTGGCAGAAAACTTATTTACGCCAGGGGCTATCCAGCCCATGAATTCTCGCTCTTCATTTTCTTCGATAATGGAGATTTGATTGTCATAACGGCCGATGAAGTCCCGTGCACCGTCAGCCACGTGACCATTGAATACCGACCCACTGATGACGCGCTTAGAACCGTCTGCCGTTCTACCGTCAATCAACTGACTGACATTAGCGCCCAAACGGGTCGAAAACACACGTGGAGAGTTCACAAGAGGACCGCCCAACGCGACGTAACGCGTGGCGTCCAAAGTGCCTGTAGTAAAAAAAGAACCAATGGCTATCACGTCCTGATAACCTAAGGTCCACACCGTTTTTTGCGAATGAACTGGGTCAATGAAATGCACGTGAGTGCTGGTCAAGCCAGCTGGATGCTTTCCAGCAAACTCAGTCGCTTTCACATTGCTACCTTCAACCCCAGGCAAATCGGCTCCGGGAGCCTTGCATACGTGAACCGGCACGCCAAACTTATTGAGGATGCCGAGCCCTAGCGAAAATTCAGCCGCTCGTTCACTAATTATCAAACTGGGGTCAACCGCCAATGGATTGGTGTCCATGGCGTTAACAAAAATGGAATTCGGGGAGGCCTCTAATGCCGGCACTTTACCGTATGGCCGCGTTCTAAAAGACGCCCAAACTCCGGCCTTTTGCATCGAGTCACGAATGGAATCCAGTTCGATCGTGTTCAGATCGGCACCTTTCGCCACCTCTTGCAATTCAGCATCATCGCCTTTGACATCAACGACAACGGAAACAAGGGCGCGTTTCGCACCACGATTGATCGCAGAGACAGTTCCAGCTGCTGGGGAGACTATCAGAACACCCGGGTTCTTTTTGTCTTCAAATAGCGGGGTTCCACGTTTAACAGTGTCGCCTTCTCGAACCAGCATGGTCGGCTTTAAGCCAACGTAGTCTTCACCGAGAACACCGACGGATGAAACTTCAGCCGCGGCATCTATGCGCTCATCTGGGCGCCCGCGCAAGGGAATATCTAGCCCTTTCTTTACTTTATAAAACAATGACTACCTCACCGTGTATATCAATTACTTGGTGCTCACTTCATCGTGGATTGAACGTTTATAAAAGCACTCATTTGAACGTAAAATCACCAATCTTCTGCAATACCAAGCATGTAGTTTTGGTCGAAGCTATGTAGCAACGAACTCGACAGCCCAAAACCGTCTGCGGGCGCGATATTATACAACTTTGAAGGCCTCAGCAATAGGCATATAACTCTAATGCACCCGACCGGACAATATTTATCATTTATAGACACAATGACAAATTAAATACGAATATTTTGCGGGTAAAAAATAACTCAACATCGCTCAACCCTCACGACAAGTCAGAAAACTGTGCTAATCTCATTTTTAACTTAAGACAACAAAAACGTTTCGCATTTCTGTCTGCTACTTCTATGATTGATGTCAGGAACACCAAACGACAAAACAGCCCCTTATGAATCTAGAAAAAGTCATCTTCGCTTTCTTTATAATTTTGGCTCTTTCAGTCAATACCAGCTTTTTTATCTCAGGCTTGGTTGCCCCAGACTTTCTTCAAGCCATTGAGTTGGCGCTAGCACTGGTCGTGAGCTTAATATGTACCGTGTTAAAGTTTGGTGATAGAACTCAATTCGGATCGACCGTTCTAGCATCGAGCTTGGTCGTGGATCTTCTGCTAATCGCCGCCGCTGTTTTATGGGGAGTCGCAAGCCAAACTGGTCATGAGTCTCTCTCTACCGCTCAAACCGCCACAATCCTATCGCTGGCCGGTGGTGCGCTGATAGCCAACTTATTGTCGGTCATTCTTCTTATCATAGAGACAAGCCAATTGCGTCGTTAATTCTGTTGTTCGGGCGTTAGTAATGGCAAATATCTTTTTCCTGGTTTTGCGGCGCATGCGTGTACCGCTGATCCTTCTGATTATCGTCTATTCTGTGGCCACCATCGGCATGACGCTGATTCCAGGTGTCACTCCTGAGGGTGAGACATGGCGGATGAGCTATTTCCACGCATTCTATTTTGTAAGCTACATGGGAACCACAATCGGTTTTGGTGAAATACCCTACGAGTTTACCGACATGCAACGAAGCTGGGTGTTAATGTGTATTTATACATCCGTTATTGCGTGGCTTTATGGAATCGGTAGTGTCCTGAGATTAGTTCAAGACGAAACATTCTTACGAGCCGTTTCAAGGCGTGTATTCCAACGTAATATAAAGCGATTAGACAGCGATTTTTATATCATTTGCGGATATGGAGAAACGGGAGAGATGATAAACCGAGGATTATGTAACCTCGGTATTCAAACGGTTGTCATTGATCAAGACGCTGAAAGAATTTCAAGCTTGGAGCTAGGCGACTTTTTAATTCCGCCGATCAGTCTGATCGCAGACATAACCAACCCTTCAAATTTGGTCGACGCGGGCATAAACAACCCGCACTGTTGCGGAGTAATCGCTCTGACAAATCAAGATCACACGAACTTACAAGCTGCGGTCGCGAGCAAGCTGGCAAATGAGTCTGTGAGAGTGATCTGTCGCTCCGAAATCGAGGATGAAGCCAAGAACATGGCGTCCTTCGGCACCAACCTTATTATAAACCCTTACCTTATCTTTGCTCAGCGGCTCAAATTACTGACATCGAGCCAACAATTGCATCAACTTCAAGGCTGGTTCATCAATCAATACAGCGACAAACAGACGCATTCGTTAGCTGATCAAGACGAAACATCCGCGCCAAAGACGGGCAAGTGGATCATTTGCGGTTATGGCCGACTCGGCAAAGCGATCCACAAGGCAATTGAGGAACTCGTGGATGACGTTACGATCATAGCAAGTGATCCCATCGCCTCCCGAGCACCCGATGGCGCGATAGTTGGAAGAGGTACCGAAGCCGATACGCTGCTCGAAGCGGGTATTGATAGTGCTGACGTTATCGTAGCGGCCACCAACGACGACGCAAATAATTTATCAATCATCATGACCGCCAAGCAAATCAAAAGCGATATATTCACGGTTGGCCGGGTCAGTAAGGAAACCAATCAAATTTTGTTTGACCGCGCTAATTGCCACTACGTAATGCGTCGGAGCCTTGTTGTAGCTAACGAAGTCCTCACTTCAATCACTCGCCCATTGGTGACCAAATTCATTAAGTTTTCAAACTCATTGACGGAAGATGAAACGGCCGAACTTGCGAATAGAATACAATCATTGTCTTCTCATTGTGAGCCAGTAACATGGCGAATGGAGTTAAACACAGATTCTTCACCTGAACTGGTAAACTTCATTAACAGTGGAACAAACATCACTATAGGAAAGCTGTGCGAAAACCCGAAGATTCCGAACTCCAGGTGCATTCCACTGCTTCTTCTAAGAAATGGGGTTAGCCAAGTATTGCCATCCGCTGATCAACTTTTAATGGAAGGCGATGACCTACTCGTGTGCGGACCTAGAGGTAAAGTGCTATTACCTCAACGACTCCAACACAATACTGAATTGCTGGATTCTTTAATCAACAATAATACTAAACACATACCTCTACTAAGGTGGCTTGCAAGAAGAAAAGCCAAGACCGACTAGAGCGAAATAGTGAGACACAACATAAAATGCAAAAGTTAGACCGCCTATTTGAAAACCTTAACCATGTCATTTTAGGCAATCCAGACGCAACGAAACTGGCCGTGGTCTGTCTTCTGGCAAGGGGACACCTGTTGATAGAAGATATTCCGGGCGTTGGTAAGACAACACTCTCGCACGCGCTAGCTAACCTATTTGGGCTTCCGTATAAACGTGTTCAATTTACCAGCGACTTATTGCCGTCCGACATTATCGGCATGACGATATTCGACATGGACAGCAAAAAGTTTCATTTCAAGCGAGGTCCCATTTTTACCTCCCTGTTGTTAGCGGATGAGATCAACCGTGCCACCCCGAAAACGCAAAGCGCTCTGCTGCAAGCGATGGAAGAACAACAAATTTCAGTTGAAGGAAAACAGATTGACCTAGCATCAGCTTTCTTTGTTATTGCTACGCAAAACCCACTAGAGCAGAGTGGCACTTTCCCACTACCAGAGTCTCAATTGGATCGATTTCTGATACGACTCTCTCTCGGATACCCAAGTGCAGAATTTGAACGTAAACTGCTTCTTAAACAAGGAGGCAAAGCAATAGCTGGTTCCCAAACTCCGGTGTTCTCGTCTGACGAGGTATCCCTGTTGTGTGAAGAGGTGGACAAAGTCCACGTGAGTGAAAACCTGGTTGTGTATTTGCAAAAAATTCTAGCAGGAACCAGAACCTCAGGACGATTTGTTAACGGTTTATCACCCAGAGCTGGTCTTCAATGGCTGCAAGCCGCGAAAGCACTCGCCTTCATTGAAGGCAGGGACTCAGTATTACCCGATGACATAAAGTTTCTAGCAACGCACACCGCCGCGCACCGCTTGCATTGCAATGATGGTGCGAATTCATCTGAGGAACTGGCAACTCTGATTTCCACCATTGACGTCATTTAAGTTAAAACACAAAAATGTCCGAGTTTAAAATTGGCCGCCGTGAATTGTATATACTGCCGACCAGAATGGGGTGGTATTTTGGCCTAATAATGACAGCTCTCTTTGGAATTGCCGTTAAATTCGACAACCAAGCCGCATTTATGATGCTGTTTGTTCTGGTGTCAGTTGCCCTGATTGGCATGATTTATACTCACAACAATGTCATCGGTTTAACGCTTTCTGGTCAATCCAGCCACTCAGTATTTCTCGGTGAACACGCCGAATTTCCGCTTACAATAAAAAACGAAGGCAATAAAGAAAGAAACGCTGTCTGGGTGGTAAGTGGCGGCTTCCATCAAGTAATGCAACTTACGCCGCATAGCGAGCAACAAGTAAGATTAAAGCTGCCCACCGTGCAACGAGGATACGTTAACTGTGACCCAATCAGCCTTACGTCTCTGTTTCCTATTGGAATATTCTTTTGTTGGACGAAACGCTTCGTTTCCCAAAAACGGTGTTTGGTCTACCCTCAGCCGTTAGATCTAATTTCTCTTCCAATCGATAGCAGCGAAGCGGGAAAGCAAGAAAATCAAAGCTCTGCTCGGCACGGAAACGACGACTATAGTGGTATGAAGCAATACCAACCTGGCGACAAAATTCGAGACATCCATTGGCCCTCAGTGGCAAAGACCAACAAATTGGTCACGGTTGAATACGAAACTCTCAGTCCAAGTTCTATTAATTTAAGTTGGAATGACCTACCCAAACACCTGTCGGTTGAAGATAAACTAAGTCAACTCTGTTTTTGGGTGGTTGAGTCAGAAAAAGTAAACGCGCGCTACCAGCTGGAAATGCCGAACAACACTATCGCCTACGATAACGGCAAAGCCCACTTTCATACTTGTCTTAGAACGCTTGCGTTATGGGGCTTGGATGAAATTAATGAAGAAACGCCGACAGCGACTAAGAAACCAAAAAGAAAAGCACGCTTTAAGAATTTAGCTCGCACGCGAAAGAGCAGTAGAGGTGCCTCGTTATGAAAAGCCTCCTGGCAAAGCTAAAACTAAAGCTGCCACCTTTACCAGCAACCCCACCAACTCACGCGCCTCACCGACAAACCTTAGCACAAATGGGAGTCGTGATCGCCTTAGCGCTTGCATTGCATTTTAGTATTGCCAGTCTCGTAATAGCGCTATTTTCATGCGCCGTATTCGCTGTTAAATGCGTGATAATTTGGCGAAATATGAATAACCCTCCTCAATGGATGGTCATGATTCTTACGGTATTCAGCGTAGGCCTCATTATTTTTTCATACGGTGGCTGGAACGGACAAACCGCAGGAATAAGCTTCTTAGTACTGCTCGTTTCCCTCAAGTTTTTGGAATCCAGAACCGTTCGCGACTACTTTGTCGTTTGCCTTATACTTTACTTTCTTGCGGCCTCTAGTTTTCTCTTTAACTCCTCATTAACCAATATTGTATTAGTCATAGGCTACACAATTGCGATAACAGGCCTGTTGTTTAAAATCACCAACCCTGCGCAAATTAGTACGATTAAAGCCGGGATGGCCGCAAGCAGCCTAATACTTAAATCAATCCCGCTCGCTTTATTCCTATTTTTCTTCTTTCCAAGAGTACAAGGTAGCTTTGGCTTTCTCCCCACTTTAGAAGATGGCAGGAACTCACTTGATAACGCCTTAATCGCTGGGGAAATGGCCAGCAGTGCATTCAGTAACGAACTTGCATTCAAGGCTGAGTTTTTAGGAGAAATACCACCAACTTCTCGTTTATATTGGCGTGCGAAAGTAATGGATGAAGAAGTTGATTTCGCGTGGAAGATTTCAGACAACGTTGATGCAGACATAGTCAGCCTTAACAATGCCCGCGAGATGCGAGAACAAAGTTCAAAAGTACCCGCTGAAACACGCTATGAAATCCTGCATGAACCTACCAGTGACGTGTATCTGCCTTATCTAGACTACGTTGCAAGCTATAGCAAAGGCCGACTAGGTCATGATTACACAATTAGGATAAATCAGGCCGACAATCGATCGTACAGCTACAGTGGTGCGTCAAACTTAAGGCCCTGGTACCAAGCCTCTCAGATAAATAACGTGTCGCTGCTAAGCACTAAAAGCCGTCCTAGCGCCCGGACTCAAGCCCTACTATCGAAAATTCAACAACAATGGACAAGCGAAGGTGAAAGAGCGGAAGCTGTTTTTAACCATTTTGCGGATAATGAATTCGTATACTCGTTGACTCCGTCGGCTCTTGATAGCGACGCTCCGCTGGATGATTTCTTATTTGACAGCAAAACCGGGTACTGCGAACATTACGCAAGCGCATTCACAACCCTACTTCGTTGGTTGCGAATCCCGTCCAGAGTTGTGGTTGGGTACCAAGGTGGAAACATAAATTCGACCGGAAACTTCGTTGAAGTACGATACTCCGATGCTCACGCTTGGAGTGAAGCTTATATTGATGGATCTTGGGTCAGGTTCGATCCAACCGCAGCCATCAGCCCAGAGCGCATAGAGTATGGCATGGAAGCCATTATGGAACTTTGGGACACGAATACTTTTGGAACCAACGCATCCGGACGCGCCCTAACCAACTTTTTAAACCCGACCGGGACCGCGCTAGCATGGAAAAAGCTTGCAGAATCTTGGTCTAACGTCCAATTTCAATGGAAAAAATGGGTTGTCGATTACGACTTTAATACTCAACGAGAATTACTTGAGAAATTTGGTATTGAAGCTCGAAACACTCTGCATATTTTGGTGATAATTCTGTCTTCAGGAGTTTTCCTAATACTTGGATTCTACTTTTGGCAGTTAATCCCTAAACGAGAAAAACGCTCTGAATTGCAAAAGCTTTACTTCCGGTTTTCAAAGAAAGCCAAGGGCGCAGGCATCGAGCGTCATGTCTCAGAAACACCCTCTCAATTAGCCAAAAGACTAATTACAAAATTTCCATTGCTGGAGTCACAAATTCAAAGTATCACAGACCAGTACCTAGCACTGACTTACGGTGCTGCACCCAACGACATGGATTCTGAAGTAAAATCCCTTCGAAAGTCCATTAACAAGTTAAAGCTATAATCATCCGATTCTTATCGATTTCAACATGAAAATCCTACATAAAAACCTACTTGTCGCTGGCCAGATTACCGCTGAAGATTTCAAATCATTCAACGAGTCAGGCATTACTACGATCATTAATAATAGACCTGACGGCGAAGAGCCAGGTCAACTACCTCATGTAGAAGCTGAGAGCTTAGCGAACGAGCATGGTATTAATTATATTTATCTTCCAATGGCAAATGGACAACCATTGGGCGAAAACACCGTTGGAGACTTCAGAAAAGCACTGCTGGAAAGCGATGGAAATGTTTTAGCACATTGCCGAAGTGGTATGAGGTCATCATTCATATGGGCATTGGGAGCGATAAGCGATGGGGAAGTTACCGTAGAGGACTCAATAAAGGCGGCTCAAACAGCCGGCATACCGCTGCAAAATGCTCGAAGTGTTTTAGAAAGCGTGCGACCACAAACGTAATTCAGACATCGTTATATATCCAGATTCACGCCCTCCCCCGGCAAAACCCAAGAAGGACGCTTTTTGAGCACTACGAAAACTAAGCCTGCGCCAAGCTCGGCTGCGGACAGACGACAGGCTATTATCTCGGCCCCCATTGGGCCAACTCTGGTCACCTTAACACTTCCCATGCTTTATGCCTTGGTAGCAATCATGAGTTTGGGGCTGGTTGATAGCTATTTCGTCTCGTTTTTAGGAACTCAAGAGCTGGCCGCGATGGGCTTTATCGTTCCGATCGCATTCACCATGACCAGTGTTTCGCTGGGTCTTGGCATGGCCATTTCATCATTAACTTCCAAGTTAATTGGAGCCAACCGAATCAATATGGCAGCGAGGCTAATAACGGACGGTTTTTATCTGACTATCATCACGTCAATTGCCCTGAGCGCTCTATTAGCTTGGCAATTGGAAGCCGTTTTCAGACTGGTTGGAGCAAATGAGGAAACCATGCCGGCAATCATGTTGTACATGAGAACATGGCTTGTTGGGTGTGTGTTTTTGATGTTGACTCAGGTCTGCAGCAGCACATTCAGGGCCATTGGTGACACTAAAACATCTGCCAGCATATCAATCATTCTTACACTGATTAACCTATGCCTCGACCCTTTATTAATATTTGGGTTTGGGCCGATCCCCGCCATGGGAATCAAAGGTGCAGCGTTAGCTACTGTAATTGCCGTCGCCATTGCGACGCTACTGAGCTTTTACTACCTAGGATTCAAAGAACGCCTGTTATTGTTAAAGCTTCCGATACTTACAGAATTTATGGAGAATCTAAGGCAACTCTCTCACATTGCGCTGCCAGCCATGCTGGCGAATGCCATTGTACCGATCACGGGAGCTGTCATTACCTCTCTTGTGGCTTTTTACGGCACACATGCTGTTGCAGGCTTTGGCGTGGGAGGTCGAATTGAAGCCGTTAGCTTAATGGTCGTATACGCGCTGTCTGCAACGTTACCGATGTTCATAGGACAAAATTTGGGGGCCGGTGAAAAAGAGCGAATATCCATCGCTATCACACTGTCATTCAAGTTTGTTTTTACCCTACAACTTCTCGTCTACCTGGTACTTGCACTCTTCGCCCACCCCATTTCGACACTTTTTTCTGATGAGTCTTTAGTACAAAACGTAATCTCTGATTTCCTAATTATCATCCCACTTAGTTATGGGTTTGGCGGAATGATCATATTGATTAATGTCGCAATGAACGTTCTAGGTAAACCCAGAATTGCATTGTATATAAATCTGATTCGGTTACTCCTAATTTATTTACCCCTTGCTTATTTAGGCTCTTATTTATTTGATTTAAAAGGGCTTTTAATGGGTGTGGCGTTCGGAAACATACTTGCTTTTGCTTTGGCATTTGCACTTTTAAAAAGCACATTAAAGGAGCTCGACATTCAGCTTTAACTCACTGTCCTGACCAGTGAGGGACTGAGAGGATGCGTCAGCATAGTTAAACCGTCGCAAAAAAAAGATTCTTTTTTTTGAATCCAATTCGAATCCAATGACATCTAAGTTTATAGAGACACCAATAACGGTGACCTCTAGACCTAACAGGAGTCATCATGAAATCGAATAAATTAAAAGCGTTACTTAGCATAGTCAGTATCAGTTCCACTCTTCTTATCGCATCAATGGCGACAGCGTCAGTGAGTAAGGTTTACCAACTCAAAGGAGAGGCCGTTTCGGGTTCTAAAATTCCGGTGATTGAAGCAATATCACCTGTTTCATTCAATAAAAAGTACTCTTCACTAAGTGACGCAGAGAAAGCAATTTTCAATGCCAAATTTCATGACCTTAATGCTAACGATACGCCCCCGTTTCCTAGCATGGGGTTGCGTTCTATCTATAAGCCGATTATCAAAGCAAACAAAAACATCAATGCAACCGGTTCACTACATCTTACAGCGACTATCAACGCCAATGGTTTCGTGGAATCCGTTAAGGTTTTAAATAGCCCTAACGTGAAACTAGCGGCACACGCGGAAAAGGTTCTCCGCAATACTCAGTTTGACCCCGCAAACTGCAACGGTATCGATTGTGAGATGACATTCCCATTTGAGATTACATTCAAGTAGGGATAAGCGGTGGGGCCGCGGCCAGCTTTTTAGCTGGCCGCGGCTATTTCCGTTTTAGAATTAAAAACTCCTGTTATTAGTTAAAAAGGCCCGCTAAAAGCGGGCCTTTTTAATTCTCTTAATATCGTCAGCAAACTTTACGAGCTCTCACCCTTGTGAAAAGCAACCGCCTTAGCCACAAACTTATTAGTCTGCTCGAAACCGGCCGTAATCATCTTTTCACCATCACGATTTAACAGCTCATCCATGTTTGCTCTTACGTTTTCAGGACTTTGCTGATCTGGACTCAGATAAATCCCATCTGTTTCAAAGATTTGAGTCGCCGCATACCCGCCCGCGCCTGCGCACAAAATCAAACGATTAGGAGACTCCTTGTCACACAGCGTGACCAATCCCGCTGTGACTGATTCTACCGACATGATTTCCATCACTTGTTTATCCTCGATCAAATCTTCCAGCATTCGAGTCCCAGCCGTAGGAGATAGAGTGTTCACCTTGATGCCGTACTTTTGCCCTTCAATGACAAGCGTATTCATCAAGCCAACCACAGCCGCTTTTGCTGCGCCGTAATTAGTCTGACCAAAGTTACCGTACATGCCACTTGAAGACGTGGTCATTACGATTCTTCCGTAATTTTGTTCACGCATTAAATCCCATACTGCTTTACAGCAATTTGCTGTCCCCATTAAATGCACATCAACCACGGTTTTGAAGTCATCCATCTCCATCTTAGAGAAACTTTTGTCGCGCAAAATGCCCGCGTTATTGATCAAGATATCAACTCGCCCCCATTTATCTTTGGCCTGTTTAACCATTTCTTGTACTTCGTTGAAATTGGCAACATTGGCGCCATTTGCAATTGCCTCACCGCCAAACGCTTCGATTTCAGAAACCACGTCCAACGATGCTTGGCTAGATCCCCCGGTTCCGTCTCTTGCCCCGCCTAAATCGTTTACAACCACCTTGGCACCGCGTCTCGCTAGCTCCAGTGCATGACTCTTACCTAGCCCATTTCCAGCACCAGTAACTATTGCAACTTGATCGTTAAAACTAATCGTCATTTTAATCTTCCTATTATTCTTTTAGCTCAATATTGTTTAGAGTATGACCATGGTCAACCATTCTGCGATTAATGCTGGGGTTTCTGATCCTTCTATTTCAACAGTCATATTACTCTTGAATAGGAAATGCCCAGGCTTTTTCTCGGCCACCGACATCAACACTGCGTTCCCTCGAATACGAGAACCTATGCGAACAGGCTGCAAAAAGCGCAATTTATCACACCCATAGTTAACGCCCATTTTTGCGCCTTCGACCGAGATACCACAACCGTTTTCGGAGAAATAAGACATCAGAGACATCGTATAAAAACCATGCGCAATCGTTCCCCCAAATGGTGTTTGGGCGGCCTTTTCCTCATCTATGTGAATAAATTGATGGTCTCTGGTGACGTCGGCAAAGATATTCACATCCTCTTGCGTAACCTCTAGCCAGTCAGAAGTTCCAATATTTGTGCCAACCGCACTCTCGAATTCGTCTTTAGTTAATATTTTTGCCATGTTTCCTCCTTAGCAATATTAAACAATAGGGACAATTGCCTTCAGCAATTGAGATTTAATTTCTTCAGGGATCGAGACCGACCGACCACTCTCTCGTTCAACAAATACGTGCGTAAACGCACCCAATGCGCAGGCTTGCTCTTTCTGAGAGAACACACCAAATTCATAGCTAACCGAGCGATTACCCAATTTTTTAACGCGGAACCCAACTTCGATATTACCCGGATAAGCTACCGGGCTATAGTATTCACATTGTGAGGCCACCACGTAAGCAATCACTGGGCTTGTTTCGATCCGTAGCCCGCATTCCTCTATCAAAAATCGGTTAGCTGAGGTATCAAAAAAGCTGTAATAAACCACATTGTTTACATGACCGTACACATCATTATCGTGCCAACGCGTCGTGATGGGGTACAAATGCGCGAAATGTGATCTAAGAATTTCCTGTGCCATATTCGATAAACTGCTTTTAACAATACCGATCAATACGCGTCAGCGTAAATATTAATCGCGTCGCTCATTTCAATTGAAACAGGATTATTAACCAAAAGTCGACCCTGTAACATGGCTTGTTCGGCCAATCGCTCCACATCCCCCAACTTTACACCTACGTCTCTAAGTCGAGTTGGTATACCGAACCTCTTCGCCAGACGGTTAAAGTAGTCGGCCAATAGGCCTCCTCCACCCTGTGTTATGGTTTCACCTAAAATCGTGCTTGCGACTTGGCTATAGAGGTCATCTGCAGAGTCGCTATTAAAATTGAGGACATGTGGCAGCACTAACGAGTTACTCAAACCATGGGAAACATGAAACAGACCACCGAGCGGATACGCCAAAGCGTGAACTCCACCTACCGGCGCATTGGCAAAGGCTTGCCCTGCCAGCATGGAGCCGTAGAGCATTCTTCCTCGTGCTTCGACGTCCTGCCCATTGCGCACTGCGTTCTCGATACTTGTTGACATCAATCCCAAGGCTTGAATCGCCAAAGCGTCTGACATTGGATTCTTTAATCGTCGGCTTGTATAAGCCTCTAACGCGTGAACCATGGCGTCAATACCGGTCGTCGCGGTAGTGTGTGCAGGCAAGCCCAGCGTCAATTCTGGGTCCAATATAACTCGATCAGCGTACAATATTGAATTTACGATGCCAGACTTTGTACTGTTACCGGTTGTTACGATTGACACCGCAGTGACCTCGGAGCCTGTGCCAGCCGTTGTTGGCACTTGTATTAACGGAAGGCGACCAGATCTAAATTGGTCTACGCCATACATATCTGAGAGCTGGAGCGACTGGGCAGATGGGTGTGCGAGCACTGAGGTCAACTTGGCAACATCCATCGGGCTGCCCCCACCAAATCCAATGATGGAATCGCAGCCTTTTGACAATGCGAGTTCAACGGCGGCAACAACTTGCGTATCCAGTGGATCAGGAGTTACAGAATCAAATATCTCCACCGTTATATCGGTATCCGCAAATGTTGATAAAGTTTCTTTTACCAGCCCCAGTTCAATTAACTGTTGATCCGTTATCAGTAGCGGCTTGCGAGAATTCAGTGCATCAACACCCTTAGCTAACAAGCGCTTAGCTCCAAGACCAAATTGAATGCTCCCAACGCTGCTAAAAGAAAAATCACAAACACGATTATCGAAATTCATACTTTAGTTTAAACAATATTGGGTTTGCATAAAAAAGGCCGGTGCGATATTTATCGCACCGGCCTCGATTGGTCCTAATTTAGACTAGAAGTCTTTAGTTACAGTTACACCATAAGATCTAGGTGCTGTGCGATAACCAGTGAAACTACCGGATTGAGCAACCGACGCAAACGCACTGATCAAAGACGTATGATCTGTTGCATTTCGTACCCATAGAGAGAATCCCCAATCATTTTGCGTACGTACACCCGCCGCAATATTCAAGTTCTCTGAACTACGAGTGAACTGTCTGATTGCTAAGTCACCAATTGGAGTATCGTCTTCGTAGAAAAAGTCAGCTCTAACGTAGGCATCGTTGTTACCCAACTGGAAGCGATAATTGGCCGATGCAGACAGGCTGGTGTCTGTAATGCCAGCTGGGTCTTCTCCGGTCAAATCAACAACCGCTCCAGTAAGTGGGTCACGACCCGCGCCTTCGAATGAATCGTAAGTAGAATCAAGTAACGTACCCGCTAACTTGAGCTCTAACGACTCAGTTGGATAGTACGTCAAATCAAATTCAACCCCTTTAGTGGACTGTTCACCGGCGTTTGCCAAGTTAAATCCCGTGCCAACGAAAGCGTTAGATTGAAAACCTTCGATTGATTGATCAAACAAGGCGACGTTAACCGCAAAACGATCAAATTTTGCTTTTAAACCAATTTCGTAAACGGTAGCTTCTTCAGGCGATGCAAACCGCGTTCCAGAGATTAGATTTGGAACACCTAAGCCCGCTGACGTTATCCTGCCGATATCAGATGCAAACGGACGTGAATCTCGGCTTAAGTTCCATGAGGTGGCTTTAAAACCAGTGGATACACCACCGTAAACATTTACGCTGTCACTAAGATCGTACGATAAGCGAACATTGTAGGTAAGCTCATCATCATCGGTTGAACCAGATTCCACTGAGTTAGGGAAATCAACAAAAGGCGTCTGAAACTGCAGAGCACGTAAGCCAGCTAATGGCGTTTGATCAGCAGGAACGCCCGCTGCGATTTGCGCAGCAGTGGCTACAGGAATGCCTTGCGCAGCCAAGGATTGAATGATCAAACCACGCCCAAGCGCAATCAAGTCAACCGAACCAAATAGGTCGGTTTTAGGCTGAGCGATTGTGACGTCTTTCTCATCTTTCGTGTAGTTCAAACCAACCGTCGCCGTTAACGAATCAGTGATGTTGAAATCGAGTTGGCCGAACAGTGAAATAGCTTGGTTATCCAGAGTGGAGTTTTCGATCGTGCCATCGCCTGGACGGTAAAAAGAACCTGAAGGTAAGCCAAGGGCCGCTTCGATACTGCCGATTGCACCCGGAGCTCCAGCTGCCGCAGACAATACGTCAGCGTACCCACGGAAACCATTACCCCACGTTAAGGTGTCTTGACTTTCAACGGACTCATCAAAAAAGAAGCCGCCAATCATCCAATCAAGCTTATCGCCATTGGTTGACGTAAAACGGATCTCTTGGGTCAACGTTTCAATTTGGCTGTCAGTCGAGTTTGACGCTAAGTCACCACTGGTGAAATCGGTATCAATGAAGAAAAATGTGTCTAAGTCACGAATCGAGGTAATTGACGTTAGTTGAACGTTCTCAAATTCCTTATCGATTTGCATCGACAGGCCTGCATTGTCTTGCTCATTCGTTGAGTCAACGTTACTGAAAAACGTTAATGCTTCAGGGTCGTTGGGGACGATATTGCCACCGACGGCTTGAATAGCGGCCACTGTGGGTCCAGCAACTAAGTTAGCCGCAAAACAACAACGTTCATCAATGGTGTCGAAATCAGCAATGAATCTAATTTCCGTTGTATCGCTAGGATTAAGTAAAAGTTGACCACGTACTGACTGACGGTCACGATTGTTCATGTCTTGGCCAGTTACCAAGTTTGTCGCATAACCATCTCTTTCATTATTGCTGGCAGCAATGCTGAACGCAGCGGTGTCAGAAAAAGCACCTTCATAGTAACCCTTTAGAACCAGCTGACTGTAATTGCCAACCGTCGCAGATACACGACCGCCTGATTCGCCAGAAGGCTTTTTAGTAACGACACTGATTACACCCGCAGAAGCGTTCTTACCGAAAAGTGTGCTTTGTGGACCACTAAGTACTTCAACCCGCTCTAGGTTAGGTAGATCAGAAATTGCGCCAGCGGATCTAGATCGGTATACGCCGTCAATGAAAACACCAACTGATGGCTCAATACCGGCGTTGTTTGCGCCGTTTCCGAATCCGCGAATAGAGAAGTTAGTATTCGTAGAGCTTTGTAGTTGGCTTACTCGTAGAGTGGGTACAACACTTTGCAGATCGCTGATATCAAGAATTTGAGCTTGTTCTATTGTTTCAGCCGATGTAACTGATACTGCAATTGGAATATCTTGAAGAGTTGCCGCACGCTTAGTAGCCGTTACAACAATTTCTTCAAACACGGTTTCGCCATCTTGCGCGATACCCGTGGTTGGTGCTACTACCGCTGAAACCGCTGCGGCAATTGCTAATTTACGGAATGAGATTTTCATTTACTACTCCTCCTAGATGGATTCGTTAAGTTGTTATTATGTTGCTGAGTACGGTGGAATACCGTCGCAATTATCGCGACAAACGGATTCAAGTGGAAAGACCCTGCCCGCAAAATTCGGCGCCCTATCTCTCATCGGACCCGATATGCAGAACTACCCTACCGCACCTCAACCTTCTTTTTACCATTTTTAACGTGAATTTCAAAAACATATTGTCCATTTTTTTTGTGAATACAGCACTTAAATCCAAAATATATGATTAATCATTTAAAACGCGCACGTTAATTAACAAACGTAAAGTAGTCGCATCTTTGTGTTGTTTATCTAAAAAGTACCGTAACACATTGAGAATACTAAACTGTTAGCTCTAGTCTACCCCTTGATTCATGAGCTATGCGTCATCATCGGCCTCTAACTCTTCCGTTAGCGCTGCAATATCCTTAACGATGTACTTGCCCGATCTTTTATAGTAGATGTCTCGCGCCTGCCACTCCCTAAAAATCTTATTGATTCGTTGGCGTGACCCCATACTCATCCGCGCAAAATCTTGTTGACTGAACTTCATGTCCAACACTAACCCTTCATCAGACGGCTTTCCAAACATCTCTAGTAGATACAATAAGCGTCCCGCAAGTCTTGCCCTAAGAGGGAGAAACAACATCCCAGCGATTAGCTCATAAAGTAACTGAACACGCCCCATGTGATCTTCTAGTATATTTTTATAGAAACTGGCCTCGGTACCGACTACCTGTTTGACGGCATTTAACGGCACGACCAACAACGTCGCAGGTGTTACGGTTTGAACCTCTATCACCTTTGTCATCCCAATGATGGCACCTTCGCCAAACCATTGGCCACTTTTCATGCTTGCGAGGATAAATTGACTGCCAGCGTAACCCACAATTGAAACTTGCACTGTCCCTGAAATGACGTAATATAAATTATCTTGTACATCGCCCGGCATGTACAAAAACTCTCGATTTTTATATTTTTTTTCCTGCGCTCGTTGCGCAATTTGATCTACTACTTCAGCGTCCAGTCCTTTGAACCAATCAGCTTTATTCAATATTCCTATAATATTCTCGCGATCCAAGTGAGCCTCGTGTTGCTATTCCTAAAAAGTAATCTAGGTGACATTAGCGAGTTATTGAGCTTGATGCAAGGCCGAATATCTTATTCGAAGAAAAGTCCCTGCCAACTCGCGGGCGCAATACAAAACGCAGCAACCTTCATTACTGATAAAACATCTATCCAGAGCATGGAAGAGTTAACGAACCATGAATACCTAAAGCGGAAAGCCAATCGTTCGATATTCCCACCACCTTAGCTTTAAGTCACAGACCAATTAGGTTACTAGCAAATAAATGAATTACCGTCGATGATGTTGACGAACAACAAGAAAAGAATGAAAAAACCACTCATATCTAATCATGCTCTACTGTCACTAGACATTTTCACTCTCAAGGACTCAACAAAAATGCATTCAAAGCTGGACCTTTTTGCCCATGGTCTTGCCCATTAAAGCCAGTTTACGCCTTACTTCCTTTGGATCGGCTGCCAAAGGTCGATAAATCTCGACGCGATCCCCCTCTTCCAGAAGATGGTCAGGCGCTATTTTTTGAGCATACACACCAAACTGAATTTTCTGGGGATCAATCTCGTTTAGGTCTGCGCACTCGTCTCTTAAGCCGGACTCCTCAAACAGATCCAAGGCACTGGTTCCGCGTGGCACGTTTTTTTCAATCAACCATTGCTTTTCTCGTTTGGCATACACTATTGATACGGATATTGTGTGTCGCATTACCTAGCCTCATCGTAAATATATTCCGCACGCTTCCTAAATGCATCGACTTGCGTGCTGACCACCGTTTTAAACACTTTTCCAAAGAGTCGATGGGTGATTGGATTTTCAAACGTAAATTCCATCGACAGTGATACCTTACATGCCTCATCGCCAAGCTCTTGGAGCAGCCACTTTCCAGATAGCTTTTTAAACGGGCCAGATACTAAACTCATACTGATGCTTTCATTTGGAATCAATAAGTTTTGAGTTGCAAACGATATTTTTAAATGTCCGTAAGCGATTTTCAGCTCGGCTTCAACTGAGTTAAAATCTTCATCCAACACGATCACTTCATCACACCAATTTAAAAACTCTGGGTAAGATCGTATATCATTTATCACGGCATACATTTGAGCCGCGCTATACGGTAGCAGGGCAGACCTTTGAACGTTCATGATAAATACTAGTCTGGGGTTAAATCAAATCGCTAGCTTGGATATGCCAAGACCAACAACAAAACGACGCCGATTATAATCGGAGCCAGCGTGCGACTGCAAAACCGCCACAAAGAAAAAGTAAAAGAATACCGTAAACGCATCGTTTCGCGAACTAGAGTTCTAGGCAACACCCAGGATACGAACAAAGTAATAAGTAACGCGGTCAGAGGAAGTAATAAGTGAGTACTAAGAATATTGAATAGGTCAAAATATCCGTGATAATACTCCTTAGAAAAGTAAAAGAATCCAAATTGGTTACCCTGCAACGCAAAGACCGATAAAAGGCCCAACGCCCAAGCCACAGACCCTGCTAACCAAGCGGCAGCTCTTCGGGGTAGATTAGTTCGATCTACAAGCATGGCAATGGTTGGTTCTAATAGCGCGAAGCCAGACGTCAAGGCAGCGATCAACAATAATAGAAAGAACAGGCTAGCTACCCAACTTTGATCTTGTGGCATCTGAGAAAATGCCACTGGCAAGGTTTGAAAAATCAAACCTGGACCCGCATTTGCCTGCAGCCCAAACTTAAAGACAATTGAAAATATGAATACAGCCATTGCCACAGCAAACAAGGTATCGAAAACCGCGATGGCCCCCGCCCCTATCAGCAGGGGCCTATCGTCACTGAGATAGGATCCGTACAGAATAAGTATGCCAATACCGATACTCAAAGAAAAAAGAGCCTGGGTTAGTGCACTTACCACCAGCTCCGGCGTTATGTTCTGCAGCGAAAAACTGAACATAAACTCCTTGGCCGCAGCAACGTTGCCCACGTCGCTAAGATTGAAATAAAGCCAGATAACGAATACAGCACACAGTGGCATTAAAAAGCGCACAGCCCTTTCTAAGCCTACCCTAACTGGTTGAGACAAAACGGAGACTACCATGAGCACAAAAACCGAATGCCAAAGGATCATTTGGTCGGAATTTCTAAGCAAAGCGCTGAAAGAATGCCGTACTATTTCCGCTGGCGCATCTATTAAGCTACCACCGAGCGATTGCATTAAATAGAACAGTATCCAGCTGGCAACGACACTGTAAAATGAAAATATCAGGAAGCCAGTGATAATGCCTAACCACCCTATGCCCTGCCAGAGGGTGGAATACCGATACTCTTTAACAATACCTGCAATACTTCGTATGGGGCTCTCCCGCCCCAATCGACCAATAGCCAACTCTGACAGCATTAATGGAAATGCCACCAGTACGACGCAAAACACATAAACCACTAAAAAAGTTCCACCGTGCAGACCTAACTCGTAAGGAAACTTCCATAAATTCCCTAAGCCGATGGATGATCCGACCGCAGCAAACAGAAATGCGGTGTATGAGCCCCACCCTCTTGAGCTACTGTTCTGTGAACGCTTACTTGTTGACAACGTAGTTATCCTAATTGGTTTTGTTTTTAGCCCAGTAACGCTATTATCGCCTGTCACTCACTAAGAGTTACTCCTAAAGGGTAACTCTTACAAGTCATCGCAGTATACCCCAGAGCAAAAATTAACCAAGTTATGGCTAAACAGAAGAAACAAGCACCCAACACAATCGCAAGCAATAAAAAAGCCCGCTTTGAGTTCTTTATTGAAGAAGAATTCGAAGCGGGCATCGCCCTGGAAGGTTGGGAAGTAAAGAGCATGAGAGCGGGTCGAGTTCAGTTGACGGAAAGTTACGTCATTATCGATAAAGGAGAGTTGTTTCTTTACGGAGCCCATATGACTCCATTGGCTACCACGTCAACACACAAGCCGGCTAACCCAACTCGAAATAGGAAACTGTTGATGAAACGCTATGAAATCGGTCGACTAATTGGCCAGGTAGAACGCGCTGGCTATACGCTTGCGCCATTGACGCTCTATTGGGTGCGAGGTAAAGCAAAACTTAAAATAGGCCTAGCCAAAGGTAAGAAACAACACGACAAACGTGCATCAATAAAAGATCGAGACTGGAAACGCGATCAGCAACGAATTTTAAAAGGCGGCTAGTTAATACACATTAAAAAAGGCTCCCTTGAACAGGAAGCCTTTTTTACAGGAAGAAAATCCTCAATACAGTTGCGCTACATATAATCCGTCAGACTAAACCCAAAGAACTTAATGCAGACAGTGTTTACAAATACAAGCAGGAGCACGAGAGGTATAACCGTACCCAAAGCGCCGTTTACGTATTTCTGAGTAAAGGACCCTTCAAATTTATCATCGCCTATTGCGAGTTCGGCATTGAGATTCGCTTTCTTCCAATGGAATATGGCGAAAAGGCAAATGATCAGCCCATTTAAGGGCAAAATCGTATCGTAAAAGACATCAATCACAATATCAAAGAAAGACTTAGTCGCGCCTCCATATGATGTGAATTCAGTAAAATACGTCACCATTCCAAACGACACGGTGCAAGCCAGTACCAACAAAATAGCGCACGCACCTAGGCTTAACACACTCTTAACACGACTGAACTTTAATTCATCCTGAAAAGCCGATAGCGGAACCTGAAGAATAGATACTTGTGACGTCAATGCGGCAAAGAAAACCAGCAGAAAAAAGGTGGCCGCAAATGCGCTCGCTCCGACGTAACCAATCAGAGACTGAAGTGACAAGAATATCTTGGGTAAAAAGGTGAACACCAAAGATACCGATGACGAAGACAGCTCACTCGTATCCGTGGCAGGGTTAAACACAAAAATGGCAGGTAAAATCAATAAGCCAGCAAAAAAGGCAACGGACGTGTCAACCAACGCAACCATCTTGGCTCCACCAGCAATACTTTCTTTGCGGCTGACGTAAGAACCATACGTAATTAAGATACCCATACCTAACGAGAGTGAAAAGAAAGCCTGCCCTAATGCATTACTGACAACCTCAGGGTTTATCTTAGACAGGTCAGGAATCAAGTAATACTTAACCCCAACCAACGCGTTGGGTAAAGTAAGAACAAAAATGGTGAGTATTATTAACATCACGAATAACGTAGGCATCAACGCCTTAGCCAATCGTTCAATGCCATTCTGCACCCCAGAATTCAACACAAAGCCAATAACCACGGTGAGAACAGCCAAATACCCAAACACTGATGGACCATTAATAAATGTTCCAAAAAAGGCTGGATCAGCCATTTGAGCTAAGTTCCCACTTACAGCGCCAACAAAATAAGCCAACAGCCAAACGGTCAAAACTTGGTAAAAAACGGCGATCATAAATGGCGTTATTAACGCTAGCCATCCACCGATTTTCCACAAAGGGTTTCCACCCGATACTGAATTATATGCGCCCAACGGGTTCCGTTGTGTATGCCGCCCTAATGACATTTCAGCCATCATAACGGGCAAACAAATGACCACGATAAAGAACGCGTAGACCAACAAAAATGCTGCGCCTCCACTTTTCGCTGCATTAACGGGGAAACCAACCAGGTTCCCTATTCCGACGGCTGAGCCAGCAGCCGCTAAGATAAAACCAAGTCGTGAGCCAAACTTTTCGCGTTGATTAGGCATTTTTATAGTCGCAAAGTTATTCAGTGATTTGTAGGTAGCCAAAGTCTAACTTTTGACTGAGTTGACCACAAGGAAGTTCTGCTTGGGATTCACACTTAATCATTTTCGAAACGCTTTAAATAGACACAAAGATCGCAAAGATCTTGTCAACTGCTTCGTACTAGACCCGAATGTTTGTTTGAGAGGCTCAAGGATTTTCGAATACGATAGGCCCACCGACGGCCTGAATTGGAGTCAACCTACCCGCTTTAGAAACCCACGCAGCAATCGCGAGCTCAGTTACGCTGACGTCAGGCTTCATTAATTGGCCTCTCCATTCATTCTCGCCAGAAGAAGCAAACGTCGCAAAATCAAGAACCACAAAATCGTGTGTCAAAGTCTTACCTTTGTTTTCGCCTCGCGTAACAGACTGTGTGAGTCCCATTCCCAACAATGCAATTGACAGCTGTACCCTCTCAAGCTCAGCCGATTGCTCGAATATAGCCTCAAAAGAACCGTCAGCGTCAAAGGTCAAAGTTAACTTTCCTGACAAAACCATCGGATCTATGGGCAGACCTGTCGATTTTCGCCAGCGTCGCCACTCTTTTCCATTTAAACGAAGACCTGGTGTGTACACCGTGTTTTCACCATACTCAACCGCGTATCGACGCTGTCGCTGGGAATTGGATCGCGAGGCATACGGGTCAGCCCACCCAATATAGTTCCAATAATCGACGTGAAATGCGACTGGAATAAATGATTTCCAAAGACCTTGTTGTGCTTTAAGTTTAGAAAGCCATCGATCAGCTGGCGGACAACTACTGCACCCCTCAGAGGTATAAAGCTCAATTAAGGAAACTTGATATTCAGAACTCTCGAAAACTTCACGCGCAGAAGCATCAATGCTCAGCAATGCGCCAGTAAAAGCAAACATAATGCTCTTAAA
This sequence comes from Arenicella sp. 4NH20-0111, assembly GCF_040366405.1. Taxonomy (NCBI): domain Bacteria; kingdom Pseudomonadati; phylum Pseudomonadota; class Gammaproteobacteria; order Arenicellales; family Arenicellaceae; genus Arenicella; species Arenicella sp. 4NH20-0111. Next base: position 322,478 of record NZ_BAABWF010000004.1, on the reverse strand, counting down.
TTTCATAAGAATTATTCTTAGAAACCGGTAACGCCGGAATTCGGTTGCTCAGGTAATGAGCTAGTGACGACCGACGCGGTAACGTCTGCAATATTTTTTAACGCCTCCATTCGAGCGCTGTTTTTTCGGGCCAGCATAATTATCTCACGTTCCGGACGGGGCTTATTGAATGGAAGAAAAGTAATACCATCAACTCGAGTCCTAGAGGCTAATTCCGGTATCAACGTCATGCCGGAACCCGTGGCCACCATATGCAGCAAAGTATCCATACTGGTTGCTCTAAATCGCTTATCTTCCTTGGCACCGGCCGAGAAGCAAACATCAATTGCTTGATCTCTCAGACAGTGCCCATCTTCTAACATCAGCACACGTCGATTATCCAGCGCATCCAAGCCCACGGGTTCAATCGCATTGCTAATCGGATCGGAGGAACTCACCGCCAACAACATCGTCTCCACATATAGGTCAAATTGCTTAAAAGGCTGGTCCCAGTCAAGCTTAGCCATTATGGCTGCATCAATCTCACCTCTATTCAATTTCGTCAGCAATTCATCGGTTCTTAACTCATAAAGATATATATTTGCGTCAGGATAGGATTCGGTGAGAGCGGGCATGATCAGTGGGAGCAAAAACGGCCCCACGGTCGGAATCAACCCTAAATGAAAATCACCAGACATCGGATCAATATTTTGCTTTGCCACTGAACGTATTTGATCGACAGTCTGTAACGCTTCTCGAGCATATTGGACTATTTCTTCACCGACTTTAGTAAAAAGAACCTGCCTGGTTGATCGCTCGATTAGTTCTGAACCAAGCTCGGTTTCTAACTTCTTAAGTTGGCCGCTCAAAGTTGGCTGACTTACAAAACATCGTTCGGCCGCTTTGCTAAAATTATTCAGATCATGAACTGCAACTAGATATTGTAGGTCTCGTATGTTCACCCTGTTTTAGCCTCGCATAATTTGTGTATTACGGAAAAAAGAAACTCAATTATGACTAAGGTTTTAATGGCTTAATGAGGCCATCAAGACCTTCGATTTTCAATGCTAAACACAATCCCATAAGCTCACCTAGCTCTCCGTTTGGAAACTCATTCTTTTGAAACCAAAATAAGTAGGCCTCCGGCAAATCAATGATAGGCCTTCCAGCGTACTTTCCAAACGGCATCTTCCAAGTTGCTAACTTCTTTAAATCCTCAGCAGTAAAACCGAGGGCAGCGTTTACTTCATTTATCGTATTTGTCATAAATTGAAATACCTTGGTAGGATCAATTGATCCTACCAAGCTTATAGAACGGGATATAATTACAAGTCTTTCAAATATTTTTCCAAGTCATCAGATCCACCGATATTGACCCCGTCAAAAAACACTTGAGGAACCGTCGAGTTTCCTGATATGGCCTTCACACTGACTGAAGTAGCGTCCTTCCCAAGCACTATCTCTTCAAACGGAATGCCTTTTATTTTCAGCAGTGTCTTTGCCTTCGAGCAATATGGACATCCAGGCTTGGTTATCATAGCCACCGACTGTGGCTTAACCGCCTCAGGGTTAATATACTCAAGCATAGTATCAGCATCTGATACCTCGAAAGGATCGCCAGGCTTGTTCGGTTCAACGAACATTTTTTCAACGACACCATTTTTTACCAACATTGAATAGCGCCACGAACGTTTCCCAAAGCCAATATCTTCCTTTCCAACGAGCATCTTCATACCGTCTGTAAACTCGCCATTCCCGTCTGGAATAACGGTTATATTCTCGGCCTCTTGATCCTCTTTCCAGGCATTCATCACAAACGTATCATTGACGCTCATGCAGATGATATCGTCCACTCCATTGTCTGATAAAGTTGAGGCTAATTCGTTATAACGTGGAAGATGAGTGGATGAACAGGTTGGCGTGAACGCACCTGGTAATGAAAAAACCACAACGGTCTTATCTGCGAATAAGTCGTCGGATGTTACGGCTACCCATTCGTCGCCGTCTCTAGTGCGGAAAGTGACGGCTGGCACTGCTTGACCTTCCATTTGAGTGGAAGGAGTGTATTGATCTGTCATAATAGTCTCGCTGTTCTATGTTGTTCTCGATAAAAGAATCATACGCAACAACAAACAATCAATACAATAGATTGTTTTTATAATATCGTTCAATAAAATAGATCGAATTAAAATTACTTGATCGATTGATAGGCAGACAAGGCCAATGTTCTAGCATCCTTATGGTCTACGATCGGTTTCGGATAATCCAAACCCAATGTAATTCCTGCACTAGCGAGAACCTGATCGGGTGCTGTCCATGGAGAGTGTATGTATTTATTGGGTAACGTGCTGAGTTCTGGTAGCCATTTCCTAACATAGACGCCATCACCATCGAATTTCTCACCCTGAAGTATGGGGTTAAAAATTCTAAAGTATGGCGATGCATCAACTCCGCATCCAGCAACCCACTGCCAACTGCAGGTATTGTTCGCGACATCAGCGTCAAGTAACGTATCCCAAAACCATTCGGCACCCAGCCGCCAATGAAGCAGACAGTGTTTGGTTAAAAATGAAGCTGCGATCATTCGAACTCGGTTGTGCATATATCCAGTATTCCAAAGCTCTCTCATACCGGCATCAACCACGGGATAACCCGTTTGGCCGCGTTGCCATGCCTCAAGAAGCTCATGATTGTTCCCCCACGGAAAACAATCAAACTTAGAATTAAACGGGTCTTCTAACATACTCGGAAAGTGCACTATCAAGTAACGACTAAACTCACGCCAGCCAATCTCTGATAAAAACTTATCCCCCCAAGATTGATCAATCGATTGTTCAGCAATACCTTGGTGAATATCAAAAAGTAGTTGATTCGGACCCATTTCGCCGAATGCTAAATGCGGAGATAATAACGACGTATTATCTTCACTGGGGATGTCTCGGCCCAGTTCATAGAACCTAATTTTTCTATCTAAAAAATCAGCCCATTTGATGTGCGCTCCCGTTTCGCCTGGATTCCAATGGTCGTCAAATCGAGATGCCCAATTGGGCGATTCTGGTCGCAATGCCCAGCTTTTAATGTCCTCAGATTCGATAGCATTGCTACCGCTCACAAACTCAGGGATTGGCTGAATAGGCCTGGGAGTTAGCTTAGTTAAGCAGTGTCGCCAAAATGGGGTAAATACTTTGAATGGAGTTCCTTGCTTGTTAACAACCTCTGTGGGCTCAATCAAAAGTTGCCCGTTGAATGACCGATTACTAACCTGTTTTTCTTCCAGGAGTGATTTTACGCGTTTACCTTGATCTATACCGCTGGTTGAGTAAACACGATTCCACGTAACTAACTGTGCATCAGTCTCTTCAACCAAATCAGTTAAAACACTAACCGGATCACCGGTGCGCAAGACTAACTGTGCACCTCGCTCCTTTAAACTTGACGACAAGCTTACTAGACTATGATGCAACCACCAATAACTTGCGCTCCCTAAGCCCTCTGGAAAAATAAAAACAAACGTAACTGGGCCGGACTGTGCGGCGAACGTCACTGCGGGGTTATCAAGCAAGCGCAGATCTTCGCGGAACCAATGTAGTGTATTCATCGTGTTGATTCTAAGAGTCTAAGATGAGACTAGCGTGAAGTTTCACCAGTTATTTTTGGCATAACAAAAAGAGAAATTAGAGAAACGATCAGCATCAATAAACCGCATAAGTAGAACAGTTCTTGCTTACCATAGTCTGTCCAAAGGTACCCACTTAGAAAACTGCCTATGGCACCGCCTAGCCCGAACGTAAGGCTACTGTACAACGCCTGCCCTCTAACTTGGTAAGCTCCGACAAAGAATCGATCTATCAGCTGAATCATCACGATATGATAAAGGCCAAAAGTAATTGCGTGCATGGCCTGCGTGACAAACACAACGATAGGAAGGTATGGAAATGAAGCTAACAAGGTCCAACGTACCATCGAAACGATGAATGTTAACGTCAAGAGAGAGGATAATCGAAATTTCTCGAGTAGACGAAAAGCTATGATAAATACGCCAATCTCAAATACTACCCCAGTAGTCCATAGCAACCCTATCTGAGAATTAGAGTACCCATACTCTAATAAATATAGGCTCAAAAAGGTTTGTAAAGGAGCATGGCTCACTTGCATAAGAATGCAAAAAAACATCAACACAAGTACTCGGAGATCAATAATAGCCAACAAACTAACCGGCTCATTGTCACTCAATTCCGAAGAACGGCTTGGACCATTCATCAACATGCTTGACAAAAACAACGCGCCTAAGGCGATGGCACCAGCGGGCAATATCGAGGATGGCCCGGTAAAATCCATTAAGACACCGACCCCAAAAACGGTAACGATAAATCCAACCGAACCCCACAAACGTACTCGACCATAGTCTCTTTTGTCATTAAGATGGTTCAATGTTGCCGCCTCTAGCTGAGGTAAAGAAGCATTCCAGAAGACACAATAGCCGAACATCACACCGGCAACTGGCCAGAACCCGTTAACAGAGTACATTAGCAGGTAGATTGCGAAAGTCATCAATGTTGCAACCTTCAGCAATACCAGAACATTGCCATTACGAATAGAAATTCGGTCAGCTAACGTCGCCCAAATGTTAGGCGCGACCATTTTTGTAAACAAAAATATGGCCATTAACTGACCAATATCCTTGGCAGAGAACCCCTTATGATCTAAATACAGACTCCAATACGGCATAATAATACCGATTGTCGCGAAGTAAAAAAAATAGAAGTTTGAGAAGTACCAAGTACGCATACTCGGAACCTTCAACACCAAAGCGGGTTTATATTCATACTCGCCAAGTCAACAACATAGCGTTCTCAATACAAACCTGAATTTAGCTATCTGCACTAAACTAGCTATCGGCACTAGTAGTCATAATCATCAGCTTCCATATCGAGCTGAATTAAATTGTCGCGATAGTAGCGAAGCTCTTCTATTGACTCCTTAATGTCTTCTAATGCCTGATGAGTAGCTCTTTTATCAAAACCATTAAGGATACTAGGAGACCATTGCCGGGCTACTTCCTTAAACGAGCTCACATCGATATTTCTATAATGCAGCCATTTGCTTAACTCAGGCATGTATTTGTAAAGGAAACGGCGATCTTGACAGATACTATTTCCGCACAAAGGTGCTCTGTTTTTTAAGGTATGACGTTGTATAAAATCCAACGTTTCGATTTCCGCTTGCCGCTCTGTCACACGTGAAGTCTTGACTTTTGTAACGAGCCCAGTACGGTTATGAGTTCGAGTATTCCACTCATCCATACCGTCCAATAATTCGTTTGGCTGATTTATTACTATCACGGGCCCCTCGGCGATAACACGCAGGTCGCCATCGGTGATAATGGTGGCCATTTCGATGATCCGGTCTTTTTCGGGCTCTAACCCTGTCATTTCGAGGTCCATCCAGACCCAGGCATTGTGATGTGGTGGCACTAGCCAGCTCCTAACTATGTAAAATAGTGGTATAGTTTTGATAAATATTAGGAGCCGAAGGATACTATGAACGAGAGTCTCGATAAACTGCTACACGCTCAGTGCCGTGCAATTAAACAAAATGAAAGCCCTCTGAATCTAACTGAAATTGAAGACCTACGAGAATTAACACCTCACTGGCAGTATTGTGCGAATGAAAATGTGTTATGCCAAACCTTCCGCTTCGAGAGCTATAGAGCAACCATAGACTTCGTTAACCTTGCTGCAGCTGTGGCTGATGCTCAAGATCATCATCCGGAAATGGAGGTTGGTTACAATCGCTGCAAAATCAACTATTCAACACACAGCGTGAACGGAATCACACTGAATGACTTTATCTGTGCCGCGAAGATAGACGAAAAGCTTTCCTAGAGTTTTCGGAGCTTCAACGTCGTTCAGGTAGACTTCGAATGCAATGAGCAACAACAGACAAATGCCAGCACCACCAATGTACTTGTCGCCACTGCCGCTCCATTATAGTCCGCCGAATTTTGATTATTGAAGCGCATTCCGTTCCCTTTTTAAATGCACAGGCACAAAGATTGAATCATCTCTTTCTAAAGACAACAAGCTTTGGCAGGGTCTTTTATTTTCACTTACGCTTAAGAACCTCTTAAGTACGCCCCACACTCCGCTGCCTAACGATCTCATATAAACAGACTCCCGTCGCAACAGAAACATTTAGGCTTGAAACGATTGAACCCGCCATAGGTAAGCTTACTAGAGAGTCACACTTTTTTTCAGTGAGTCTTCTCATTCCCTTACCCTCAGCTCCCATCACCAACGCCATAGGGCCGCTGAGATTTGCAGCAAAGATAGAGTTCGTTGCCTTATCAGACGTGCCGATTACCCAAACACCCTGCTGCCGAAGAGAATCTAAAGACCTCGAGAGATTGGTCACACGAAATATCGGCATTGTTTCTGCGGCACCACTGGCTACTTTTTGCACAACCGGCGTCATTGGACTGGCATTGTCCTTGGCGACAATCACACCGTGTGCACCGGCCGCGTCTGCTGTTCTTAAGCAGGCCCCGAAATTATGCGGGTCTTGAACTTGATCTAGCACCAAAAATAGGAGTTCCTTGTGACAAGGAAAATTATCAACGAACGACGCTAAATCTCGTTCGGAGCCGTCTTGCTTCGGAGTTACCTCTAAGGCAATGCTTTGATGCTGGTCAGTACCTGTCCGCTTAGCCAACTGCTTTTTATCCAAAGAGTGAACCACTATTCCTAGGGATTTAGCTCTTCCAATTAACTCATTCAATACTGAATTGTTTGGATTAAGTACGACCCACAACGCTATCGAACGCTGGGGGCTATACTCCAATACCGCGTTGACGGCATGATGCCCAGTAACCCACGTAGTTTGTTTTGACATAATGTAAAAATCGCTGCTATTTACGATGACGTTTTGATTTTCCAGCACCCAAATTATCCTTGCTTCCATGAGCATAAGAACGCTTAGATTTGGATGAAAACTTACTTTTATTCGACGAGCGCTTCTGCTTGCTAAACTTTTCGTTTTTGACTTCGGTTAGTGAAAAATCAATACGACCTTGCTCCATATCAACTCGCGAAACCTGAACTTCCAGTTTATCTCCCGTCCTATAAACCTTCCCACTGTGTTCGCCAATGAGTTGCCGCCTCTCGCTATCGTATTGATAGTAGTCTTGCCCGAGTGAGGTTATATGAACCAACCCATCTACGTAGAACTCTTCGAGTTCAACAAACAACCCAAATTCGGTAACACTACTAACCAATCCGACCAGACGCTCACCTATTTTGTGACTCATGAATTCACACTTTAACCACTGTATCGCCTCACGAGTGGCGGATTCCGCCCGGCGTTCGGCCATGGATGTCTGCTCAGCCGCTCGCACCATCGAATCAAGTTTTTCGTCAGTATCTATTAACTGCGGATCCGACAATAGACGACGAATTTGCCGATGCACCAATAAATCAGGGTAGCGTCGAATGGGCGACGTAAAGTGAGTATAGGAATCAAAGTCCAATGCAAAATGCCCAGTATTTTCAACATCATAGCGAGCTTGCTTCATGCTTCTTAACAGTGATGTCTGAACGATTTTTGCAGTAAGAGGATCAGATATATCCGAGATAACCTCAGCAAAATCCTTTGGCGTTGGCTGTTTCCCACCCTTGAGTAATAATTTGAATTGACGCAAGAATTTACGTGTATCTTCAATTCGGTCTTCATCGGGCTCATCATGAACACGGTACACGCCAACGGCGCCGGAGTCGTCCAACATCAGAGACGCGCAAATATTGGCAGCCAACATACATTCTTCAATCAACCGATGTGCATTATTACGAACTCTGGCTTCGACTCGTTGAATCTTGCGATCTTCATCAAAAATGATTACCGGTTCAGGAATCTCAAATTCAATTGCCCCAGTCAATCTTCGACGACTCCCGAGTAGCGTTGAAACATAACTTAGATCTTCGATCACCGGGTGCAGCGCTTCACTAATACCGCATTGAGATTTCTCGCCTTCCAACAATTGAGCGACTTGCGTATACGTTAACCTAGCATGAGAGAACATCACGGCTTGATAGAAATCATATGAATCAATTTCCCCTTCCGCGTCTATGATCATGTCACACACAAAACACAGTCTATTTACCTCAGGATTGAGTGAACACAATCCGTTAGAAAGCACCTCAGGTAACATGGGTATCACATTGTTTGGAAAGTAAACAGAGGTACCACGCTGCCATGCCTCAAGATCAAGCGGACTACCTTCAGTGACATAGCTGGAAACGTCGGCTATTGCCACAACCAATCGACTTGAACCGTCTTCGTTCCTTTCACAATACACCGCATCGTCAAAGTCTCGAGCATCTTCGCCGTCGATGGTGACAAGAGGCAATGATCTAATGTCTTTACGATTCGAAAACTCGTCTTCACTGACCTCAGTACTAAAACTTTTTATTTGACGCTCTACATTAGAAGGCCACAGATGAGGCAGTTGGTGCTTACGAATAGCAATCTCTATCTCCATTCCTGGCGACAAATAGTCACCAAGAACTTCTACAACTTCCCCTATTGGTTGAAAGTGCTTGGTCGGAGGCTTAGTAATCTTTACTGAAACAACTTGACCTGGCTCAGCGCCCTTTGTGTGCTCTTGCAATACAAAAATGTCTTGCCCAATACGTTGATCGTCTGGCACCACAAAATGCAGATTACTTTCGGTAAAGTATCTTCCAACTATCGTTTGATTACCACGGCTGACTACGTCAGTGATCAATCCGAACAATTTTCCTCGACGATCTCTGCCGGTAATCCTAACGTTGACCACATCGTTATGCAGAACTTCTCGCATTTCGTGTGAACGCAAAAACACTTTTTCTCTGGTTTGATCAGTGAGCACATAGCCATGACCATCTACATGCCCAACCACTCGTCCTTGGTGCTCAATGATTGCATGCTTCATTGCCCATCTATGCTTACTGAGCTGACTTACTTTCCCTTCATCTCTTAACTGCTCTAAGATGGCAAATGTTTCTTGCCGTCCTTCTTTTCCGACTCTCCCCAGCGTTTCAGCAATCGCTTTTGTGTTAGCAGGTTCAGTGCGGTTAGTTAGATACTTGAGCACTATTTCTGTGCTCAAGTTTTTATGTTTTCTATTTTTATTTTTTAATTTCTTTTTATTCAAATTCCATTCTTTTCCTAAACCTTAGATCACATTCACCGTTTTTGTATAAACGGCCTACTGTGCGTAAAGGTCTTTAAGTACGATTGTTTCTGACCTATCTGGTCCCGTAGAAACAATATCAATTGGCACCTCTACCAACTCGGCGAGGCGCGCTATATAATTCTGCGCGGCTTGGGGTAAGTCATCAATTGACTGACAACCCACCGTATTCTCTGTCCAACCAGGCACTGTTTCGTATACAGGCTCACATGCCTCAAGCGCGTCCGCGCCCACTGGGGCAACCTTCAACAGATCTCCTTTGTAACGGTAACCATTACAAATTTTTAGCTCTTTTAAACCATCAAGGACATCTAATTTTGTTAAACACAGTGACGTCAAGCCGTTTACCTGTCGCGAACGGCGCATCAAAACGGCATCAAACCATCCACAACGCCGCGATCTACCCGTTGTCGCTCCAAACTCATGACCTTTTGTTCCCAGATGGTTGCCTACTTCACACCCTAACTCCGTAGGAAATGGGCCTGCGCCAACACGAGTAGTATAAGCTTTTACAATACCTAGTACCTCGTCAAAAGAATTGGGTCCCACTCCACTGCCTGCTGCAGCAGACCCTGCGGATGTATTGGAAGAGGTAACAAAAGGATACGTACCGTGATCAATATCTAGCATCATACCTTGAGCCCCTTCAAACATCATAGGCCTTCCTTCTCTTGAATAATCATCCAACAACTGCGTCACATCAACAGTCAGGGGTGCTAACCGTTCTTTGAAGCCTAACATTTGATCAAGCGTTTCTTTAAAATCCAGTTCTTCAACTCCGTAATAATGTTTCAATGAAAAATTATGAAACTCCATCACTTCAGCTAACTTGCTGGAGAAATCGTTATCATCAATAAGGTCACCAAGACGAATACCACGCCGCGCTACCTTGTCTTCGTAGGCAGGCCCAATACCTCGACCTGTTGTTCCTATCGCCTTTTTACCCCTCTTAATCTCTCTTGCTTGATCCAGCGCAACGTGATGAGGCAAAATTAATGGGCAGGCCTCAGATATTCCAAGCCTTTTCGAAACGGGCACGCCATTCTTTTCCAGTTCATCGACTTCTTTAAACAGCGCATCGGGGGCCAATACTACGCCATTGCCTATCAAGCAATGCACTCCTTCTCTAAGTATTCCAGACGGAATCAAATGCAATACAGTCTTCTTACCATCAATAACTAAAGTGTGACCCGCGTTATGGCCGCCTTGAAACCGAACAACGATTTCAGCGGTTTCGGTCAGTAAGTCGACTATCTTTCCCTTACCTTCATCGCCCCACTGTGTACCGACTACAATTACTTTTCTACTCATTTTGATTCTTTTCTTTAATCTATTAACACGAAACAGCTCCTAAACTTCAGAGCTCGACTGCACTAAGCTAATTTAACTAACGTTTTAAGGTCTGCACTAAAACCGGTGGCTGGTCTGGAACGCCCAAAATGGGCCCCTATATGGTCGTAACGACCACCTTTCGCAACTGTTCTGCCGCGACCAGGGATATAGGCTGAGTGCTTAATACCCGTGTAATACCGATACCCTGCAACGTCAGCTAGATCTAGATGAACGCTAACTTTAGGGTAAGCACTTTTAATATACCCAACAACCTCATCTAATTCAGATATCGCATTAGAGATGGCAGGCAACTTAGGTAATTCGGCTTCCGCTTTTAACAGTATGGTTGCATCACCCTGTAATTTAATTAACGTTATAAACGCATCAAGCAAAGACTGACCAAGTTGACGGTTCAAATCGTTTAAGTCGGGTGTGGATTTTCTTAGAAGAACATCTCTGAGACGCATTTCCTCGGCTTCTGATATTTTAGAATCCTTGACCAAGGCACGATAAATATCAACGTGCGCAAGACTGATCGTAACGTCGTTAATATTAGCCAAAGCAAGCGTTTCTAACATAGCACTGATGACTTCCTTATCAGCACTTGTATCAGACACTCCGAATATCTCAACGCCACATTGCAATACTTCGCGCTGGCCACCCATTTCCGCAGGTTGCGCGCGTAATACCGTACTGGTGTAACACAGCCGATTAACGTCGTTATTGGAAAGGTAGTGGGAATCTATCCTGGCCACTTGAGGGGTGATATCAGCTCGAATTCCTAGCATTCGATTGCTTTGCTGATCCATAAACTTATAAGTTTGAGTATCTAGCTCTTTACCAGTCCCGGTTAACAGTGCGTCAACGAACTCCATCACTGGAGGCATGACAAGGGAAAACTCTTTTGCTGTAAAATCATCGACAATCTTGCGACGTAACATTTCCAGCTTGAGAGCCTCGGTAGGCAGTATTTCCTCAACACCTTCTGGGAGCAACCAGTTAGCGTTATTGACCATGGCTTATCGCCTTCTTATCGAGAGTCTGGTTAATTACGAGCGGATTATACTGATAAGTGAAGAGGTAATACAGTAGCAAGTTCGGGAAAAAACATAAAACGTCCCATCAAGATTGCTTCTTGATGGGACGCTTAAAGACAAATCTAAAGAGACTCTATTTAACTTGGCTGTTAAAGTGCTTGAAGAAATCAGAATTCGGATCTAGCACAATAAGATCACCCGACGAATTAAACGTTTCTCGATAGGCATTCAAGCTACGATAAAAATCGTAAAATTCAACATCTTGCCCAAAGGAATCAGCGAAAACCTTAGTAGCTAATGCATCAGCCTCACCTCTTATCAACTGGGCTTTCTTTTCAGCTTCGGCAATAAGTTCCACTTCAGTTCTTTGAGCACTGGCTTCGATAGCAATCGCTTTTTCTTCACCTTGCGCTCGACTTTCATTTGCGATTCGCTTTCTTTCAGATCGCATTCGGCTGTAAACATTTGATTGTATTTGATCAGCCAAATCAACACGTTTAAGCCTTACGTCGACAACTTCAACACCAATTTCTATCGCTTCTAAATCGAGCGCTTTTTGGACAACACTCATGATTTCGCTGCGATCACCAGCAACCACTTTCTCTGTAGTTCTTTTGGCGATCTGTTCTTTAAGACTATTATTGATCTTCTGTTCTAATCGATTTTCAGCATTTTCCTCGGTTCTAACTGCTTTATAGAATTTTTGTAAGTCCTTGATTTTCCATTTAACAAAACTATCAACGAGAATTTCTTCTTTATTGACTGTCAAAAAGCTCTCAGGATTACTATCCAATGACTGAATACGTGTATCGTATATTTTGAAGGTATTCATTAACGGAATTCGGTAGTTCAAGCCAGGCTGTATCTCCTGACCTTGGAACTGCCCAAACCGAAAGAGCAAACCACGCTCCCAATTCTTTACCGTAAATAAACTGCTGGCGATAACCGCTAAGCCGAGCAATACAATTCCTATAACTAAACTTTGTATATTTGATCGCATTATCGACCTCCTCTGCGAACCGACCCAGTCGAAATTTCATCAACTTCCGTGAGACTGCTCTGACGAGTGGCATCACTAGGCAAAATATTATCAGTAATGGAACGACGTTTTCCTGCATTACTAGAAGATTTCTGATCTATGATCTTATCTAACGGCAAATACGTTAGCGTATTTCCATTACCGGAACTTTGATCGATCATCACCTTACTACTGTCAGCAAGCACGTCTTCCATCGTTTCGATGTATAACCTTTTTTTCGTAATATCTGGGGCCTTCTTATATTCGGTCAATATTCGATTAAAACGTTCTGCTTCACCCTCGGCTTCAGCAACTACCTTAGCTTTATACGCTTCAGCTTCCTGCAAAATACGTTCCGCCCTACCCCGTGCTTTAGGAACAACTTGGTTAGCGTAGGCTTCGGCTTTATTTATGAGCGTAATTTGATCCTGATCAGCTTTAACTACGTCTGCGAACGCATCACTTACCTGCGTTGGTGGCTTAACATCTTGGATTTCAATAGATTGTATTTGAATACCGGACAGATAACGGTCGAGCACAATTTGCAACAATTCTTTTGTATCTCTATCTACTACGGGGCGATCGGTTGTCATTAGCGCGTCCATTTCGGTTCGGCCAACGACCTCTCGCAACGCACTCTCTGTCGCACTCCGAACAACCTGCTCTACAATCTGACTGCCAATTCGCGCATCGCCCTCAAAATTACCGACATTGAACAGCAAGTCCTCTAAGGACTTGATCGTGTATTGGACGGCCATGGTCACGTCAACCACATTTTGATCTCGCGTGAGCATTAAAGCTTCATCTGGTCTCGATGTATTTGCTCTGTACCCAACTTCAACGGTACGAACAGCCTGCGTATCAAAAACGACCTTTTGATCAATCGGCCAAACCATAAAGTTTAAGCCAGCCTCTTGGTGAGTTTCACTCAACTTCCCAAAGCGGAGCTCTATGCTTTGATGTCCCTCGTCTATTTGATAAAACGATTGAAATAGCCAATAAATAAATACAAATGCAATGAACATGAACAGCGGCAAAACTGTGCCGCCAGCACCTGAACCACCGGAGCCTCCGCCGCCAAATCGCTTTCGTAGATTCGTTACAATCTCGTCAATATCAGGGCTTTGCCCACCACTGTTTCGGTTACCGTTTCGATTACCATTTCCCCAAGGATCTTTGTTGCCATTGTTCCCTGAGCCCGGTTCATTCCAAGGCATTATTTATTCTCCGCAAAAGCGTGTTTGTTTAAGTCTGTATTCTAACAAAAGTAATACTGATTCACGTGATTACAAGCGTTTGATGTCATTAATATTAGGTTGTTTTTTCAACCACCCCATATCGGCTGGAGACAAATCACATTCAAGGTGAAATCCTCCCATGTCATCAACACTCTCTGTCTTTACTACATTTTTCTGGTACAACACAGCTCGTAGCTTACCATTATTCGCGGGTAACACTATCTCACATCGAATATGAAGCTTACCCAAATGCTCGGCAATCGCGCCGAGCAGAAGGTCTACACCCTCTCCCGTTTTAGCCGAGCACCAAACTCTCTCTATTTCACCGTCGCTATTTCGCACCACTTTTGGAGGCGAACCAGTAATATCAATCTTATTGTAAACCATTATTGACGGTATATCAGAAGCCTCAATCTCCTTTAATACCTTGTCTACTTCTGAGATGCATTCTTCTCGATAACTACTAGAGACATCCACTGTATGCAACAACAAGTGCGCATTAGCGACTTCTTCCAAAGTAGAATGAAATGCTTGAACGAGTGAATGAGGTAGATCCCTAATAAACCCAACAGTATCTGAAAGAATTGAAGCGCCAAAGTTTTCTAATTCAACTCGACGCATGGTCGTGTCGAGCGTAGCGAAAAGTTGATCTTCCGCATACACTTTAGCGTCAGTAATTCTATTGAACAAGGAGGATTTTCCGGCATTCGTATAACCCACCAACGAAACTGTAGGCACTGGCACTTTGGCGCGAGATTTTCTGCGCAATTGGCGTTGTGAAGACACCGTATCGAGACGTTTATTCAACGACTTTATGCGATGACCAATTAGCCGCCTATCAGTCTCGAGCTGCGTTTCACCAGGCCCTCTAAGGCCTATCCCACCTTTTTGTCTTTCGAGGTGAGTCCACCCTCGAACGAGGCGTGTGGCAATGTGTTGCAGTTGAGCCAGCTCGACTTGTAACTTTCCCTCGTGGCTGGTTGCTCTTTGCGCAAAAATATCAAGAATCAGTCCAGTTCTATCGAGCACCCTCACTTTTAGAGCCCGTTCTAGGTTTCGTTCTTGTATAGGAGAAACCGAATGATTAAGTATGACCAAATCGATATCGTCAGATTCAATTTGACTGCGAATCTCATCAACCTTACCTTTTCCAACAAATGTCGCGGGGTCAGGACGACGACGAAACGCCGTTAATGTGGTAACAACAACGGCCCCTGCTGACTGGGCTAGCAACTGAATTTCCTCTAGGATTTCCGTATCCTCATGAGAAGTGTCTCGTTGATAAATTATTAGAGCATTCGGCTCAGCTTTGCTCTTTGATATTTCAAACAAATTTAATGGAGCTCGTACTCTCTTTATAACGGATGATGGATGATGTCTTTGGGGTGACTTATTACTATCGCGGAGCTAAGCGAGAGAGGCTAGAGCCGCTTATGCGAAAACCTAACCTAATCGATAACAGACTAACCTGAGACATACTCAATCTGTTCGAGACAGAGTATGGGTAACCCAAAGTTGGCCCAGCCGAAAGCGCTTAATCTGCGTTTTCGAAATCTATCTTGACGGCCTTGGCCGGTACCACCGTTGAAACAGCGTGCTTATAAATCATCTGATTTACAGTGTTTCTCAAAACAATCACAAATTGATCAAATGATTCAACTTGTCCCTGGAGCTTAATACCGTTGACCAAGTAAATAGAAACCGGAATTCTGTCCTTTCTCAATGCGTTAAGGAAAGGGTCTTGTAGCGCTGTTCCTTTGTTCTGTGCCATTTTTATTTTTCTCTTTCTACAATTTTAGTTGGCGATAAGCCAAATATTACTTTTACAACCACTTGGTATCTAAACCCAAATACTTTCATCAACGTGTACTTTGCCACCTGAAGCTCGCTAAGCTACAGATTTCAACAGTTTTGCGTAAAGTTAAAACAAATCACCAGAATGACCAGAGGCAACTAAACGCACTAAAATAAACCCCCTGATGTGGAGCTTGATTATAATCTACCTAGACTGAACTTTTGTGAGTTTAGTCGATTTTATTTAAAATTTCTTTGTATTTGCTCTATAAGTGACTGAAAATTAGCAGTTTTCATTCCCACATCCATCCACCACAAAACATTCGACTGATTCCTCAACCAAGTCAATTGCCTTTTAGCGAGCTGACGAGTAGCTGCGACGCCTTTTTGCCGCATATCGTTATAACTAAGGTCACCTTTTAAATACTCAAGCATTTGGCGATATCCTATCATTCGCATTGCTGCGGAACTAGGGTCAACACCTGACGATAATAGACCGGCAACTTCGGCCTCGAGCCCTCGCTCCAACATCACATCAAAACGCATTTCAACACGACGATGCAGCACCGACCTCTCAGTAAACGCCAACGCTACCTTTATCATTGGATTGGGTATAGGCGGCTTGCGCAGCTTATTGTGCTCTGCAACCGGCTTTCCGCTACTGATAACAATTTCTAGCGCACGTTGAATACGCTGCGCGTCATTGGGGTCAATGCGCGCCGAACTGACAGGGTCGAGTTCAACTAGCTTTTGATGCTGCGCGGGCCATCCAGTATCTGCGGCAGCTTGCGATATTGAATCACGCAATGCTTGATCAGCTTTAGGAAGATCACTTAACCCTCTTTCAAGCGAACTGAAATAGAACATAGTGCCACCAGCAAGCACAGGAATATTTCCACGATCTGTTATCTCCCGAATTTCTCGTGTGCAATCCGCGTAAAAATCCGCTACTGAGTACGTGTCGTTTGGGTCTCTGACATCCACCAATGCGTGGGGATACTTGCGTAAAAAATCAGCGTCAGGTTTAGCCGTGCCAATATCCATACCACGATAAACTAAAGATGAATCAACGCTAACGATCTCAGACGGGAATGCGTCAGTGCACTGTGCGGCAGCGTCAGTTTTACCAGTAGCCGTCGGACCCATTAAGCAAACTATCGGCAATTGTTCAGCCGTCAATCCGTTTAAATCATTGACCACGCTTAAACCACCCATCTAATTGCCCAAGCGTCATTTGTATCCAGGTTGGGCGCCCATGGTTGCACTGCCCACTACGCTCAGTCGCTTCCATGTCTCTGAGCAAAGCATTCATCTCTGAGATAGACAATAATCGGTTAGCTCTGACTGAGCCATGGCAAGCCATAGAAGACAATATTTCGTGTATGGTGTCTTCGATTCTAGTGCTGTGCTCATGCGCCACTAGGTCCGAAAGAACATCTCTAACGAGCTGCGAAACATCAGCGTGCGCTAACATATCAGGCACACTCCGTATCACTAAAATAGTTTTATCCATTTGCTCGATTTCTAAGCCGAGCTCGCTAAACAAATCTTTCTTGCCTAACCAAGCTGTAATTTCTGACTCACTGACGTTAATCGTGACCGGCACCAGAAGCGGCTGTAAGACTACATCTGACCCTAGACGAGCTTCCTTTAATCGTTCGTACGTTATCCGCTCATGCGCCGCGTGCATATCGACTAGAACCAAACCCTCTTTGTTTTCCGCGAGAATATAGATGCCTTTCAATTGTGCTAACGCGTACCCTAACGGGGGAACATCTTGATTTACCGGGGCTTGCTCATTAGGCGATTGAGAGTAGTCAGCAGTTTGCTCTCGAAAGACAGAAGTAGCGCCTTCTCCTGAAGGTCGAAAAACCGAGTCCGCGATGGCACGGTATCCGGATACTTGTTCTCTGATCTGATTTTGTGTCAGACTCCCTACTCCTGAAACACGGCGATCACCTTCCACCAAACCAGTGTGATAAGAAAGCGTATTCTGTTGAGTAATTTGTTCGCTATGACCCGTCATCGTGGAAAAAACCGGCTGAGGGCTAGCCGCACCGTTCTCTGCATCCACCGACAAGCTTCCAGACTCACCAGCTGAAGCACCTACCTGCCTCTGCAATGCTCTAAAAACAAAACCATGAACGTTGCGACTATCTCTAAAACGAACCTCATGCTTGGTTGGATGCACATTCACGTCCACTCCAGCAGGATCCATTTCGAGATACAAAACATACACAGGGTGACGCCCATGGAACAGTACGTCTTGATACCCCAACCTAACTGCATGAATAATAGTTTTATCCCGAATAAGCCGACCGTTCAAAAAGAAATATTGCATGTCGGCTTGACTTCGCGAAAAACTAGGCAAACCAGCCCAGCCTGAAATTCGCATATCTTCGCGCTGATCTTCAAAATAGATACTGTTTTGAGGAACATTATCGCCACACACCATCTTCACTCTTCGAGGATCATCCGAGTCGACTCGAGGCAAGTGCAAAACGGTTCTCCCGTTGTGCGAAAGTTTAAACGCAACGTCAAACCGAGAAAGAGACATTCGCCTAACAATCTGATCTAAATGTTTAAATTCAGTATTGTCCGTCTTTAAAAACTTACGCCGCGCGGGCGTGTTGTAGAATAAATCACGAGTCTCTATCGTGGTGCCAACGGGGCGGGCAACCGGCACAGGGTCGCTGGTCACGTTATTACCATCGCTTGACACCATCCACCCTTGATCGGCGGATCGTTCCTTGCTCTTGATTGTCATCCGAGTTACCGACGCTATACTTGGCAACGCCTCACCTCTAAAACCTAGCGTCGCTATCTGCTCCAAATCCGTAAGGTTTTCAATTTTGCTTGTGGCATGCCTCGAAAGCGCCATAGCTAGGTCATGCTTTAGTATTCCATGACCGTTATCCGATATTTTTAAGCGCTTTACACCTGCGTTTTCAATTTCAATCTCAATATTAGTAGCCCCAGCATCTAGGGAGTTTTCGATCAATTCCTTAAGCATTGACGCAGGACGCTCAATGATCTCACCGGCCGCTATTTGGTTGACTAGTCGCGCGTCTAGCGCGTGAATTCGGTGTTGTAAAGTCTCAGCCGACATTCGTGATATATCTCAATGTTAGTAACTGGTTAACCCTAATTGGGTATCGTTAAAACTTGCCCAAGTCGAACGGTGTTGGTCTTGAGGCTATTTGCTTTGCGTATTTTAGCTACCTTTGAATTGTAAAGCTCGGCGATTTCAGACAAGGTATCTCCCCTGCGAACCTTGTGGGTTATCAACTTCACCGGCACGCGCTTTGATACACCAGGAATGAGCAGTTTCTGCCCTTTTCCGAGTGTATCTCCTGTGAGGCCATTGACGTTTTTAATTGCTCTAATGGTAACGTTATATCTCGACGAAATTTTCGATAGCGACTCTCCATTTTTAACAACATGAACATGTGGTTCTATTGAAGCAGATAAACTCTCGCCTGATTGTTTTTTAGCCGACGGCCCCGCTTTGCTTGGCACTTTAAGCTTTACCCCCAACATGGCCGTATTGTGAGAGATTCTATTTAATCGCTTTAACTCTCGAAGGCTTACACCATACTGTGCCGCTATGGTAGATAGGGTATCTCCTCGTTTTACCTTATGGCGTGAATAACGTTCTCCAGCTGGCACAGTTGACCTTTGAGGGGACGGAACGCTCTCAATAGCAGGTGAGTCGTAACGCTGATTACTTGCATAGGGTGTCTGCTCAAAATAACCTTCTACAGCCAAATAAATTGCATTTGCTATTCGAGCCTGATGTTTACGAGAGCGCAATTTACGTTCTTCATTAGGGTTAGTTATAAAACCTGTTTCTACCAAAATTGAAGGTACATCAGGAGATCTTAATACAGAAAAATTAGCTTGCTCCACTCGCTTGCTATGAAGCCGTCCATGCTTAGCAAGTTCCGATAACACCCTGCCACCAAGATTGACACTTTCGCTGATCGTGTTAGTCATCGAAAGGTCGACCAACACTTTGGCCAAAACATCATCCTTATCAGCCAGACTCACTCCCCCTATCAAATCAGACGCATTTTCCTTCTCAGCCAAGGTTGCAGCCATGGCGCTGGTCGCCCCTCGTTGAGAGAGAGCGAACACCGACATTCCATTCGCGCTTTTCTTACCAAAAGCGTCGGCGTGTATCGAAATAAACACATCAGCACCCAAGGTACGCGCTTTCTTACGTCGATCCTTTAGTTTTATATAGTAGTCACCAGTTCGCACCATAACCGCCTTCAAACGAGGGTTTTCATTAACCCGGCTAAACAATTTTTTCGCAATCGCGAGGGTTAGCTTTTTCTCGTAAGATCCGCGATGACCAATGGCACCAGGATCATCTCCTCCGTGTCCCGCATCAATTGCGACAACGAATTTACGATTTGAGGCCTTTTCTTTCCTCGTTACATCGCCTGAGACTTCAACAGACCTTGGATCCAGATTAGTTTTGCGCTCACGATCGGTCACCGGCGAATCAGCGATGTTGGACTGTGACTGAGGCATTTCGATCTTAGCGCTACCAAGATCTACGACAAGACGATGCCCATATAGCTCATTAGGAGTTAATACGAAGCTCGTGACCTTTAGCTCCTGCTTTAAGTCAAATACGACTCGGAGCGTATTCCCTGAAGGTGAACCAGACCTGATAGAACTTATATGCTTGTTAGCGCCATCTATGACAGGTATTCCACCCGTCAATACGGTATCCGCAAGATCCACAACCAATCGACTTGGATTTTCCAGCTTAAAGGTTTTATAAGCAACGTTTTCGGATACGTCAAATACGACGCGAGTACTTTCTGGTGAATGCCAGACACGTAAATTCCGGACTTCCTGAACCCCAAGAACCTCAAAAGAAGAAAGTGCAAGTAGCAATAAAGCCCAGACAGATAATAGATAGGCCAATGGTCTATGCGCCTGCATTTTTCGTTTTGATCGGTATTCGGTATTGCTAGCTAGTTTATGGCCTTGCACGGATCTTTGGCGCTAAAAGATAATTTTTATAGTACGGTAATTACAACAGCTTTTAGTAAAAAGCGCGAGCAATATGACATCCTTTAAATATTTAATTTTGATAAAAAAAAGCTGAGAGCCTAACTAGGCATCTCAGCAAAAGGAGTCATGCTGACCTTCACAAGGTCAGCTCAAAGAGGGTAAGTCTTTGACGTATCGCTTAGCTGCTAACCATTTCAACTCCGCGACATCAACAATATACCGCTTTTAAATTAGCAAAATGTCAATTAACGTCACATTTGTATGATAATTAAGAATATTTGAGAGAGCCCAATGCTTAACGAATAAAAGTTGGTAATTCACCAAAAACCCAACTATTAAATGGTCGATTCAGAGGGGTGCCCTTCACTAAAGAAGGCTTTCGGCAGCTCTGTAAGCCAATTAGGAACCGTTTAAGCCGCATTCAATATTTTACTGACTTTAGTAAAACTGAAAAACCGAGCTGGCCATAAGGGGATGAAGATTGGCCAGCTCGGCTCTGGGTCAAAAAGAGGTTTCAAACTAGAAACACTCTCAATCAAAAGAGGATAAGTCTTTTGACGTTGTCGAAAGCAACCATTCACCTTCAACAACTTGCTGGAGTGTACGTAGATTGGTTTTAGAATACAGCGCTCATACCTATTTATGCTAGACGTCCGGTGACTCGCTACATTTTCAGAACAATGTTTCGTTGCCCCTCAGATACTTCGCCAATAATTTTCAAATAAACGTCAACGTTAGCTGACGGCAGATGGCCTTGACCTTTTTCCGGCCACTCAACGATAAATAGAGAATCCGTATTCCACAAATCACCAAGAGCTAAGTATTCAAGTTCATCGGCCTCCTCCAACCTATAAAGATCCATATGATAGATTATTCCGTTCTTTACGGGGTACTCTTGGATTAAATTGTAGGTAGGGCTGGTTACATCAGACGCAACGCCTAATCCCTTGAGAATTGCCTTGGTTAACGTTGTCTTGCCAGAGCCCATTTGCCCATGAAGATACAAACACCCAGGGAAAGATAATCTAGATGCTATCTCCCTGCCCACCAATTCGGTTTCTTGGATAGATTTAGCTAAAAACTCATTTTTCATAATCGGCCACAAGACTAAGATACGTTATCATTCGAATTATGACAGGAACGCCAGAACGATCACAATCTAAACTCACTGAACTGGACCTACGCTCTCTTGCCATCGAAATCAAACGATGGGCAAAAGAGTTAGGCTTTGATGATGTGGGTATCACAGATACAGACCTGAAAACCCACGAAGCTCGACTGAACAATTGGATAGCCCAAGGAATGCATGGTGAAATGGACTACATGCACAAACATGGAACCAAACGAACCCGACCAGAAGAACTGGTGGAGGGGACCAAAAGAGTCATCTCCGTTCGCATGGACTACGCGCCAAGCGACATAAAACAGGCTGAAACTTACCTTTCGAAACCTAAAATTGGCTATGTATCTCGCTACGCACTAGGCAGAGACTACCATAAGGTTTTGCGCAACCGGCTTAAACACTTAGCAAAAAAAATCAATGATCGCATAGGTGAATTTGGGTACAGAGTATTCACTGACAGCGCCCCAGTCATGGAAAAGGCTCTGGCCGAAAAGGCTGGGCTCGGCTGGATTGGTAAGCACTCAAATCTATTGCATTCGAAAACTGGATCGTGGTTTTTCTTGGGCGAGTTGTACGTGGATCTGGCTTTGCCTATCGATAAAGCAGCCACCAACCATTGTGGAACTTGCACCAGCTGCATTGCCAGCTGCCCAACTCAAGCGATCGTTGGCCCTTATCAAGTTGACGCTCGGCGCTGCATATCCTATCTGACCATCGAACTAAAAGGGTCAATACCTGTGGAATTCAGGCCCATGATTGGCAACAGAATCTATGGATGTGATGATTGCCAAATTGTATGCCCCTGGAACAAATTTGCGCAGACAACAAAAGAGAAAGACTTCACACCGAGAGACAACCTAACGGATCGTGAGTTAGTAGAGTTATTTAATTGGACTGAAAATGAGTTTCTAAAGTCAACTGAGGGGAGCGCAATCAGACGCATTGGCTATCAAGCTTGGATACGGAACATCGCCGTCGCGCTGGGAAACATTGCGCCCTCCATAGAGATAATCGCGGCTCTAAAGAACAAAGCCGTCGAGCTAAACCTAAGCCCCATGGCGCTCGAGCACATAAATTGGGCACTGGAACGCCATGAAAATCCCCGTTGACCTAGTAAACTAAGCCAACTCTTCTTTCAATTTAAACTTCAAAACCTTTCCTGCTGGATTTCGTGGAAGCTCATCCACGATATGAAGTCGAAGTGGAAGCTTGTATTTAGCTAGTTGGTTCTCAGCGAATGAGCGCAACTCATCCAACGTCAGATCTTGGCCTTCGTGCAACGCAACAACCGCAGTAACGGCTTCACCCCATTTTTCGTCCTCCAAACCAATCACAGCAACTTCGGCTATTTTTTCGTGTTTGAATAGGACACTTTCCACTTCAGCTGGATAGACGTTCTCCCCACCTGATATCACCATGTCCTTCAACCTATCACAAATGTAGAGAAACCCATCATCATCAAGATACCCCACGTCACCAGAATGAAACCAACCCTCATCGTCAATAGCGCTTGCCGTTGCCTCAGGCCGATTCCAGTAGCCTTTCATGACATTCGCGCCCATTATGCAAATTTCACCACGCTCATTAGCCGCAACTGGCTTATTATCGTCATTAACCACTCTAACGTAAGTATGCATGGGTGCCTGCCCAGCAGACCCTAGTTTGGAAATGCTCCATTCTGGTGTCAAAAAAGTTCCAAAAGGAGATGTTTCAGTCAATCCGTACCCTTGGCAAAACGGCACACCACGTTCAGCGTAAGTTGTCAGCAACGACTCAGGTGGCGGCGCAGCGCCACAAATAAAGGTGGATACACTTTCGAAGTTGGTTTTCTCAAAATTTGGGTGCTGCATCATAAACTGAAACATGGCTGGCGCGCCGAACATATGTGTCACGCTCTTTTCGCTAATGGCATTCAAAACCGCTTCGGGGTCAAAAGCGCGCATCAAAACTAGCTTTGAACCGATGGAAAAATTTTGCAGCGACAGCACATTTAAACCACCTATGTGAAAAAGTGGTGCAACCGTCAAAAGTACATCATCTCTCGATCCGCCGAACGCTAATTGCGAGTTGATGTTGTTCCACATTATATTTCCATGTGAAAGCATAGCCCCTTTGGGAAGACCGGTCGTACCGGAGGTATACATGATTAGACAGATATCATCTTCACTCACGGTTACCATCTCATCGATGACTACAGCGTCATTAATGCACTCATCAAAATTAACCCAACTTTCTGCAGACTGAGACACCGATAAAAAGTTTCTACAACATAAAGAGTCTCTAGCACCTTCGACTACGGGCTGGAGCATTTCATCAACCACTAAAGTATGAATGCCTGCGTCGTTAATTATAAATCCCAATTCTTCTGCCGTTAGCCTGAAGTTTAGTGGAACGAAGATTGCTCCAATCGTATTAGCCGCAAATATTGTTTCCAAAAATGACGGTTGATTGAGTCCCAAAAATCCAACACGATCCCCCCGACACACCCCCTTTTCTTTTAAAACCGTCGCCGCCTTTCTCACACGCTCGCTGAATTCGCCATAGGTCCAAACACGACCTTCAAACTCCAAAGCATCTCTTTCTGGGTTGAGTTCTGCACGGCGCAATAATGTATGCGCTAAGTTATATTCTGGTTTAACAGAAGCCATTAACATCTCCTCCTCGGATTTCTGTTTACAATTAATTATTTTTAGTGATTTTGCTTGAAGGCAACAGTTCCAATAAAGCATGAACCGTAGCTTCCACACCAGTTTTTACTGCTGGTTCCGGCGTAATTTTAAAAAGTGGACTGTGGTGACTGGGTATTGGAGCACCACCCGCTTTAGCCGATTTAAAATCAGCTTCTGGTGTTCCACCAACACCAAAATACACACTTGGAATGTATGGCTCTGTCGTGAAAAACGGATAGTCTTCCGCACCCATCCCTTTGTTTGGTTTCTTACTAATGATTTCTTCGCCCATCTCTTTAATCCAAAGGGCTCGCAATCTTTGCGCTAACTCTGGGTTATTGTTAGTCGGAGGTACACTTTCATTAGAAACGATTACCTCAGGCAATTTATCATCAGGAAGACCCGCCACGCGCCCCATGTTCTCAGCAATACGTTTTATGCCATCAAGCAACACCTTACGCGTTGCTTTGCTGGTATTTCTTACGGTTAGCTGCAAAACTGCTCTGTCTGAAATGATGTTATGTTTCGTTCCCGAATGAAAAGAGCCAACCGTTACGACCCCAGGGTCTCGCGGCGGTAACTCTCTAGATACCAATGTTTGCAAGGCAAGGACAATTTGCGAACCAAGTACAATCGGATCTTTTCCAGCGTGCGGGCTGGCGCCATGAGCACCTACACCATGGATAATGATATCAACCGTATCAGCACCGGCATACGGACTTCCGTCTGTAACTGCTATTTTTCCCGCTTCCAAGCCAGAAGAAACATGAAATGCAAGCCCGAAATCCGGCGTTCCAAAACGCTCATACAAGCCATCATCCATCATGGCCTTCGCACCCAACACCCTCTCTTCAGCTGGCTGAACTATGAGCATTAACGTTCCAGACCATTCATCTTTCATGGCCTGCATACGCCTTGCGGTACCAACTAAACTCGTTATATGAACGTCATGACCACACGCGTGCATCACGAAAACATCATTACCAGTAATGGGATCTACTTGTTTTGCAGTTGAAGCGTATGGCAAACCCGATTTTTCTTCTACCGGCAATCCATCCATATCGGCACGCATACTGACCAAGGGACCATCTCCATTCTCTAATATAGCAACCACGCCCGTGCCACCTACATTTTCGGTAACATCAAAACCGGCATCCCGAAGCTCCTTAGCCATTCTGTCGGCCGTCTTATTCTCTACCGTACTCAACTCTGGGTTTTGATGAAAATGCTTAAATAAAGGCGCTAAGTGAACTTTGTAATCTGTATTTATTTGCTCAGTCAGTCCTGCATGCTCCCCACCATGTGCGAATATCGACCCTGACAACATTAGAGAGAAACCGACACTGGACAGTGTTACCAACCTACATTTTTTATTCACATCTATCTCCATTGTAATAAGTTAGACGCCACATACTGTTTGTGACACGCTCATAGCTTATATGAGCAGAAGGGATTGGTAAAACACGATTATTATTGTCGCCCTATTCATGAAATGAATAAATGCACAGAAACACACTCTTGCGGACAAAAAAAAACGAGTAGCTCACGCTACTCGCTTTTTTAAATCATGCTACCAGACCAATGTCCGGCAACCGGTTTAACCTACTCTGCCACAACAGTGACGGCAACCTTAAAGCTAACTTCTGAGTGAACAATCACATTAACTTCGTAATTGCCAATCATTTTAAGTGGACCGTCGGGCAACTGAACTTCAGCTTTTGCGATGTCCATTCCTTGGGCCGCAAATGCTTCGGCTATTTCAATTACACCAACTGAGCCAAACAACTTACCTTCATCACTAGCTAGGCCAGTGATTTCAACTGACTTTCCAGTTAGTTCTTTTGCTCTAGCTTGTGCCGCTTGAAGCTTATCAGCTGACGCTTTTTCAAGTTCAGCACGACGCTCTTCAAAGATCTTAATGTTTGCTTCAGTAGCGACTGTAGCAAGACCTTGAGGAACCAAATAGTTACGTGCGAAGCCTGGCTTAACATTTACCAGATCGCCCAAATTACCAAGATTCACAATCTTTTCTAATAGGATTACTTGCATGATGTTCTCCTATTTATGGCTGTCAGTGTATGGCAACAAAGAAAGATAACGAGCATTCTTAATCGCAGAAGCAAGCTGGCGTTGAAAACGAGCAGCAGTACCGGTGTTGCGACTAGGTATGATTTTACCTGACTCAGAAACAAAAGATTTCAAAGTAGCTAGATCTTTATAATCGATATGAGTTGCGCCTTCTGCCGTAAAACGACAAAAGCGACGACGCATTTGACGAAAACCGCCACGTCTTTTCTTAGGTGCATTACGTCTCATTACTCTGCCTCCTCTGTTGTGGTTTCTTCGGTTGCTTCTTCAGCTTCAGCGGCCGCTTTTTCAGCCTCTGCTTTAGCAGCGGCTGCCTTTTCGGCCTTTGCAGCTTCTTCTGCTGCTTTCGCTTCAGCTTCGGCGGCACGAGCAGCATCACGCTCTTCGTCACGCTGACGTTCTGCTTCGACTTCCTTCATCATTATTGATGGCTCGGTCTCAGCACCTTTCATCTTCAACACGAGGTTTCTGATGATTGCGTCATTAAAACGGAATAGATTTTCAATTTCATCCAGTGTTTCTTGGCTGATCTCTACATTCATCATAATGTAGTGAGCCTTGTGGATTTTGTTGATTGGGTAAGCTAACTGGCGGCGACCCCAGTCTTCATAGCGATGAACGGTTCCACCGCCCTGCTCAATAACGCCTTTATAGCGATCGGCCATTGCGCTGACCTGCTCGCTTTGATCTGGATGTACCAGATAAACAATTTCGTAATGTCTCATTTGAGCTCCTCACGGTTAAAAAGTTTCCCACACAAACAAAATGCTTACAAATTGCTTGGTAGTGAAACAAGGAGTATGACCATCCAACACCTAACATAAGATATTGAAAAGTCTAGAATTTTCATGAACACCATAAGACAACATTGTGCCTAAGGCGAACGCGAAGCCGGATTCTATCCGAACAAGTCTAAAACTGCAAAGAAAACAAAAGCAAAAGCTCGTAAAATAGACGATTATGACCATCCAAGAATTTCAACAGTCAATGCATACTTATTATAAATTGCCAGAGACCATAATTTTTACCGAGTTAGATGATGAGGCCG
Organism: Arenicella sp. 4NH20-0111; assembly: GCF_040366405.1. Classification (NCBI taxonomy): domain Bacteria; kingdom Pseudomonadati; phylum Pseudomonadota; class Gammaproteobacteria; order Arenicellales; family Arenicellaceae; genus Arenicella; species Arenicella sp. 4NH20-0111. Next base: position 294,895 of record NZ_BAABWF010000004.1, on the reverse strand, counting down.
TGCTTCTGGACTTAACTTCGGGCAGTTACTTCGGGCTAAATCATGTTGGAGTGAGACTAATAAAGAGCATCGTTGACGGTATGAGTGCTGAGGATGCCATCGTCTCGATAACCAATCACTACCAAGCGGCCCCAGATACGGTCAAATCTGACATCGCGAATCTATTGAATGAAATGCTAGAAAAGAACTTAATTGTGATTTCTTAAATGACACGCACGTTACACACAGACAAAATCAAGCTCGAAAAATACGCTTTAGTTTTAAGAAGCCTTCAACATGACCTCAGTGATGCAGCGGCCAAAAGTAATGAATCAGTGAAGCTAAATATCACAGACCTGAAGGAGTTAGATTATCACGGAATAACGGCGCTTATATGTCATCGCCAATTACCATCCCACGTACGTATTTCTGACGAGCTGAAATCGACACTTAAGAAAAGGACGCCCTTAATGGTCGCCAATGAGAGCCTTAGAAATAGAGAGCTCGAAGTGCTATTTAGCGCATTGGATCGAGCTAAACTAACTAACTTCATCGTATTTAAGGGCGGAGCGTTAGCGCATACCATCTACGAACATTCCTGGGATAGAGCTAGAACCGACACAGATATTTTAATCGATCAAGCAGAGTTAACTCTTTTTTCAGCTGTGGTTGAAAAACTCGGCTATTCTCGGCTTTTCGCCATAAAAGGCAATTATGTGTCATACCAGTGCACGTTCGGAAAAAACCTTATTGGTTCCGCTACAATTAACATAGACGTACACTGGCGGATCAGTAACCGCCAAACACTGGCCAACGCTTACTCACTGGCAGATCTAACACTTGAAGGTCAACAACTGACGAATTTCCTCACCAATCCCATTATTCCAAGTTTTGTTGATTCATTGCTCATAGCCTGCTTACACAGACTTGGCCACCATCACACGGAAGAGAGATTAACCTGGCTATACGACATTCATCTCTTAAGTGCCAAGCTCAATCCCGAGGATTGGAAAGTCTTTGTGAGAAAGGCTCAACTAAAACAACTCACGTCCATATCCTTAAATGCACTGGATACCGCAATATCGTATTTCTCTACCTCAATACCCCACCAGGTGCTCGAAGAGCTCAATATTAACGCCGCAAAATACGAGCCAAGCCGAATATTTCTGAATAGAAAAGCATCAGCTCTATCACTCTTTATCTCCGATGTTAAAGCGGTAAAAGGCTTAAACGGTAAACTCGGTTTTATTTTTGAAACTTTTTTTCCTAGCCCTGATTACGTGAGAAAAAAAATGCGCACCAAATCAACCGTGAAAGCCTACGGCCTAAGGGCGACGCAGGGGATTAAAAGATGGTTCAGCACTCATTAAACACCGCGCACTGTTAAATGCACCATCAAAAACCACTGCTTAAGTGTCAGGTGACTAACCACTAAGCTAACTATTGCGCTAACAGTTTGGACAAATATTCAACTATTTCTTCTCGCAAGTCAGTCAACCCTAGCAGATCACGAGGATAGGACAACTCGATAACGGGTATCTTTGTCGCGACGTATTGCGCAAACTTCGAATGCCTTCGCATGATTTTCCTATCAAACAGCTTCACGCCAACGGTATGGCGTACAAACTGCAACATAGCCTCGGCCCGAGTGAGCTCTTTAAACGAGATGGATGACGACGGGGTCGGATTCAGCCGTACTATAAAATCCACGCTTGCCGCCTGTTCAATTTGCGTTGGAGCTATTGCATTTTCAAGTTTAAGCTGCGGAAACTCAGTTGACACTTGAATGCCTGCTCGTTTTGGATCATACAGAATCGGGGCGATATCATCAGATAACTGCTGCCACCCATCCCCAGCTTGCCAAGCCAGTGTCGACTTTCCGGCGCCGGACTCTCCGACAAACGCCACGACCCCAGCTTTTGTCCGAACCGCGCTAGCATGAAGGCAATAAGTCTTTAAATATGCCAACACGATCATCATTGCAGGACCGGTCACGAGTTCTACGTTCACCATATTCGCAAAGCCACCATCCCTAAGAAGATGAATATGCGAATTTTCTAAATTCATCTCGCACACCAATTCATCATCGAGTTCGATCGTAGCAAACTCATCGTCACGCCGATAGGTAACGTCTCTCTGCCGGTCACCAAACGGCGCTGGCCCCTGATACCCGATCGGAGGCCGGCTCGACTGAACGGAACGATCTAAGTGCTCCTGAACGGTCATCGAAGCTTGCACGACCGTCTCGACAGACGCTTCCTCAACGTGAAATGATGACAATATCTTACAAGGCGTTTGGAACACAACCGAGAAGCCGGCAAAGCGATACAACTGCGCTTGCGACCAATCATAGGTGTTTTGTGTACTGACTATTATCATTGCATTAGTATTAGCACAAACTGTGCGGTTATAGCTTGCCCTTCACCCTTCTTAGAATTATATTCACTTCGACCACTACAAAGCATAGCCAATTGAACATGGCATTTGAAGTTGTTTAGCTAAAACAAATTAATTATTAACTATATCTACTTGTTTATAATAAAGATACTTTAAAAAAACATTGTTTGATATCCGCTTTGATAACGCGGATAAAAGGCCAGCAATTAGATCAGTTTTCTGTAAAACCCCCACCAACCTAGACCTGCTACCTTCTAAACCTTCCTTTTTATGGCCACAATACTTGAACGCTACAACAAATTGAGCCGATTGCCCGGCGGTAAGTTTATCTTTGCAAGACTGGTTGGCCTCTCGGCCCCATTCTTTTCAAAAATAAAGCCAATATTCTTAGACCTAAAACCGGCATTCTGCAAAACACAGATGAAAGACCGAAGATCAGTCAGAAATCACCTGGGCACAATAAACGCGGGTGCACTTTGCTCACTGGCTGAAATGACTGGCGGACTCGCATTAGACACCACAGTCTCACGCTCGATGCGTTGGATCCCCAAGTCCATGACTGTCAACTATGTGGCCAAGGCGACAGGCACCATTACAGCACTGTGTGAGTTTGACCCCAAAATAGTTAAAGAAGGCGACGTTATCATTCCAATTGTCGTCACCAATACGCTGGGGGCTGTCGTTTTTACGGCCGACATCACTTTTTATATCAGCCTGAGAAAAGGAGGTTAGAATGACAATAGATGGATTAACCAATTGGGGCGTAATCGCTCCGGGTAAGATTGCTGAGAAGTTTTCCAAGGCACTGCAAGGAACGAACAATGCTAATTGCTACGCTGTCGCCAGCCGCAACCCCAGCAAAGCAGCCCGATTTGCCAATGAACATGGATTCAATAGAGTACACGACAGCTACCAAGAGCTCGCTTCGGATCCCTTGGTAGATGTCATATACATTGCGTCACCGCATAACTTACACGCAACCCAGACCATCATGTGTCTGAACGCCGGTAAACCGGTCATCTGTGAGAAGCCACTGAGTGTTAACCTAAAGGAGGCGCAGTCGGTGATCACCGCTGCAAGCCAAAATAACGTCTTTTACATGGAGGCCGTTTGGACCCGCTTTCTCCCAGTTTATAACGATATTAGACGTTGGATTGATGAAGGCAAAATCGGTGAGGTACAAATGATAGATGCCTCTTTTGGTTTTGCCATGGGGTACGACTCGAACCACAGAATCAACAATCCAAAATTGGCCGGCGGCTCTCTTCTAGACCTAGGCATCTATCCGATAACTTTTGCCGACTGGATTATGGATGCTCACCCAAATTCTATTTCCAGTGTGGCAAAAATTGGCCCCACGGGAGTCGACGATAAAAACGCAATTCAATTGTCGTACTCAAATGGGGTTATCGCCACTTTGAAATCGTCATCGACGACCATACTGACAAACCAAGCCTGGATCCTGGGAGATAAAGGACGAATTGAGGTTCCAGACTTTTGGTCCGCTGAGTCTGCAATCCTGACGGAGAGCAACGGACAGAAAACAATTGCATCGCACACTCACGATATCAATGGGTATGAAGGTGAGATAGGCGAGGTTCAAAGATGCCTAGACTTAGACTTGTTAGAGAGCCCAATAATGTCTCACACACATAGCTTGAGGGTAATTGGCATCATGGATGAGGTGCGACGCCAAATAGGTCTGTCCTACCCCTTTGAATAGATAAAACACACCAGGGACCACACCGAGTTCTCGCCAGTTAGACGGCTAATTTGGAAATAAAGATTGAGCGGGAGAACATCAACAACCGCAAAATGGAGCTACTTTTTGATAAAGCTACGCTTCATGGGTTGCATGTTAATCTCTTCCGTCACCACATGCCTGGGCTGCATCAGAGCGTGAATAATTGCTTGCGCGACATCATCGGGGTTCAAGGAAAAATCAGTTTCTCCCCGAGGTTCAAAATCAAGCTCATCGAAGAAATTAGAATCAACTGGTCCCGGGTTTACTAAGAACGTTCTGATATTGCTGGTCGAACAATCGGCCCTCAAACTTTGAGCAAATCCTCGCAGCGCAAACTTTGTCGCACAATAGACAGCACCCGCCCTTGCGCCATTTAAAGATGATTCGCTGCCTACTATCACGATATCTCCTTCTCCTTGGGTCTTCATTTTAGGCAGGTAATGCTTAGCCAACATGATATTAGCGATCAAATTCGTATCGACCAATCTCCTAATATCAGCGTATGAAAATTGTTCTAGGCCACCAAACTTCCCATAACCAGCATTCAGCACAAGTACATTAATGTCCTTCGGTAACCGTTCCATTTCTTGCGGTAAAGAATCCACATCCGACAAATCAAATTCATAACCCACAAAGTTTTGCTCGACATCAATTTGCTTTTCAAAGTGGCGAGCCACGCCGGAGACGCGCGCATTCGACTCCAGTAACTTTTCAGCAAGCGCTTTTCCGATCCCACGGCTAGCACCGGTAATTAGAGCGTTTGTATCAGGCAGATGACGTTCAAAATGATCAGCCATATTTAAATCAGCTTCCATAACTAGGGTATGTGTATATTGAGTCGCTCGGCATGTACGCTCTACACAGCGTTCGAACATACTCGATAACCTCATTCTCTATGCTTTCCCTATAAATGACCAAACCATCGCTTTCTGACAGGCCTGAGCTGAATAGCCAGTGCTCTGGATATAGCCGTAACATCGTTTTATAGAAGTCCTTGGGTAGCCGAAACCCGCCCAACGTGACACTGTCGATTTGAGTCGGATCCAATTCACTAAAGACCAAGTCTATCGCCGCTGTATAGTCAGTTTGGTAATCAGCGTGCCAAATAATAGGATCAAATCGTAAACCTACTCTCCAACCAGCTCGCTGAAGCTTTTGCATTGACTCGACTCTTTTTTTAAGACTAGGAGCGCCTTTTTCAACTTCTTTAGCAACGCGTTCCGGGCTTAAGCTGTATGCTACAACCACATTGTTTTGAGGCTCTATTTCTAATAGCGATCTAATTTGCGTACTCTTAGTTCGTAACTCTAATACGGCGTTACTCAACTCTTTAAACTTTGGAACAAAGAATTCCGCGAACTTAGTAACAGGCTCATACGCGAGGCTGTCACAGTCATAGCCAGAAAAAAACCAAACCGGCTTTTGATCATCCTTATGCTCAATCGCGATGGCCTTTATGTCTCGATAGAAGTCTTCGTAGTTAACGAATAAAAGATAGTTCGCGCTTCGTAGCATTCCTTGCAGGAAGCAATATCGGCAGTCATACACGCAGTTCAACATATGCGAAAAATAATAGTGAGCTCCGCCTCCTGTCTCATACTGTGCTGGAGTTGGAAGCACTCTTTTCCCTAATTTCTCAGCCAAAACCAACGAAGGATTTTTCTTCTGAATCCTAAAATTTTGACGAGTCGCATTAAACACCTCACCGTAATGATCAACCAGAACCCGATCAGCCTTTGGATATCGTGTCAGCACAGATGCCGCGCGTTGATTTTCGACTAATTTACTTTCGAGATAGACCGTATCAACCACATTAACCTCCGCCTATTTTCGGTGTGAATTTTAATAGGATATCCTCCAACATGCGAATCGCCTCACTAACGTTTGAAACACGATTCAAACGCTGCTCCAAAGAATTCAATTCAGATTGATTCAAAACATGACATACCTTAGACGATAGAGCATCAAATTGCTTCTTTTGACTGTGAGTAGCTCTAATATCAGGGAGCAATAACGGCGCGGGAAGATCTGGCATATCACGAACTAGAAAAAGCAACGACTCTAGAAAGCCAACGATTTCCTTAACACTACCATTCATCAGCTCCCCAATAACCTTTGCATTTAAGCCTTCCAAACTACTTTCTGGGTTGTCGGACACGACCTTCATAGACTGGACTAACTCTGTCGCTGAAAATCGTGCAGCTGATCGAAAGAAAGCTGCCGCCTCCATATCAAGCCCTCCATTATCTGGATACTCGCCACTTGGCGCATTAACGCTCAAACAGCCGGACGATTCACTTATCCGTTTTGCAACCTGAGGCGGATAGAATGTTTTCTGGCTAAATAGGTCTCGGCTAGACGTCACCACAAAAGTCGTACCCACTGCGAAATCCGAGTGTCCGGCAATTCCAACATTAAGCCAAATATTATTCCGAGAAATACCTCTGGCACCCAGCCACCCCACTGCAGAAGCCATGTCAATAGCTCCGATACCAGAAATCAACACGCAAACATTAACTTTGTCATCGCCGATTTTAGTTAACCCTTCATAGGTTGGAAAAGGCTTGTCGTTTGTCTTTTTAAGCCGAAAAGCATCCACCAGACATTTCACCTCGCAATTGAGGGCTGCAATCACATGGATAACAGGTGTGTTCTGCTTGATTGGATCGATCACAATTCGAATTCCTGAACTAACTCTTCACAATGAGATAAGAGATCAACATTTCTATGCTTTTCTGCGCCTTTCATCAATATATTCACCTTTTTTCTCAATATTTTTATCGTGCTTTCTCGTTGTTGAGATGTGATTTTGAGTAATGAAGAATCGGCTCTTAGCAACTTAGCCAAACTCTGCACACGAAATCTATCCATCCCCCAATGCGCACGCGAAAGTTGGTCCTCATGTCCCCCGTACTTAATAATGCTTGGGGTCTCGACGTAAGCAACCGGATAATGAGCAGTGATTCTAAGCCACAAATCGTAATCTTCACAGGCTGGTAATCGTTCGTCAAAATCGCCAACATGAGAGAATATAGACTTATGGATAGCAATGGACGATGGTGACATGGCGCAAAGAGGCAAGCATTTTTCAAAAATATGTCCACCGTTCTTTTGGTGCTTCGTCATTTGATTCACTCTAAGGCCATTACGAACCCATCTCTCTTCTGTGTGACAAACCAACCTACCGCTGTCCTTTATTTTCTCAAATTGTCGAATTAGCTTTTGTGGTAACCATTCATCATCGGAATCTAGGAGAGTGACCCACTCTCCGCGAGAAACGGCTAATCCTTTGTTTCTTGCTGCGCTAACTCCACGGTTAGTTTGGTAAAAATAACGAACTGCGGGATACTTTGCTTGAATCAATCTTTGAGTGTTATCCGTAGATCCATCATCCACAACTATTACGTCCAAGCCACTCACACTATCAGGTAATTTTTGAGAAAGAACAGACTCCAATGCTCTCGCCAAGGTCCGCTCTCGATTATAGGTCGGTATAATTACAGTAACAATCATTAACAAGTATCAACATTTTTACAACAAACAGTGAGCCCAAAATACAACAGTTGTTGTAAAAAACACACAAAGTACGGAATTTTGCACAACTTAAGTTACTTATAAGTTAACGGAACAATCGGTAATGAGGCAGAGGTTAAACTACTTGCATGAAACGTAAATGAGTATTTATTTTCATAACTCTCTCTTCTTTTTGTTATTTGCCGCTGCCTAAAAACAGCGGCATTTCTTTTTGTGTTGTCTAAATTAGAGTCCAGTGTAGAGTACCTAGACTCAGATTCAGACACTTTGCTCGGCCACTGAGCTTCCAGAAATCGCTTTCTAGAAAATACCTCCCAGATTAGTTTCAGTCGACCCACACGCGTGCGTTACGAAACATTCTCATCCACGGGCCGTATTCACCCCAATCATCACTTTTCCAAGAATTGGTTGCCGTACGAAAGATACGCTCGGGGTGCGGCATCATAATGGTAATGCGACCATCCGTGTTAGTTAACCCAGCAACGCCCAAGGGGGATCCGTTAGGGTTTGCTGGATAGGCCTCGGTAAGAGCACCGAGATGATCGACATAACTAAGAGCCACAGTAGACTGATTTGCGGCCCCAGCATACTCAGCCCGCCCCTCTCCATGAGCAACGACGACCGGCAAGACAGACCCTTGCATACCAGCCAAGAAAATCGAATTAGTGTCATCTGAAACTTTCGACTGTACCAGTCGGGCTTCAAACTGTTCAGATTCATTTCTAACAAACCTTGGCCAATGTTCAGCGCCAGGAATAATTTCTTTTAGAGTGGACATCATCTGGCATCCATTACAAATACCGAGCGAAAAGGCGTCTTCACGTTCAAAAAACGATGAAAATTCAGCTCTAATCATTTGATTGAATAAAATTGATTTGGCCCAACCTTCGCCAGCGCCAAGCACATCCCCATAGGAGAAACCGCCACAGGCCACTAAGCCCTGATAATCACTGAGCTTGACCCTGCCTGCCGCTATGTCACTCATTGTGACATCAACCGAGCTAAAGCCTGCTTGGCTAAATGCGGCCGCCATTTCAATATGCCCGTTGACACCCTGCTCTCTCAAAATGGCAACCTTAGGCAAAGTACCGCCGATGTAAGGTGCCGATATATCAGCATTTGTATCAAACGTGAGTTTAGAAAAGAGTCCAGTATCTGCCGTATTTAAAATACGATCAAATTCCTGTCGAGCGCAACTTGGGTTGTCCCGTAAGCTCTGCATATGAAAAGTAGTTTCGGACCATCGCCGGTGCAAATCAATTCTTCGACTCTGGAGCACAGCTTCACCGTTGAAGCTGATTTTCACATTATCTCCATCAACTGGATGACCAAGCGGCGTCACGTGCTCAGATAATCCGTGTTTTTCTACCACTGAATTAAATGCATCCTGTGAACCAACCGGCACCTCAACCAATGCCCCTAATTCTTCATTAAACAGTTCAGCAAGCGCATCATCACCTTTAACTGCCAAATCTAGGCCGCAACGACTTGCAAACGCCATCTCAAGAGCGGCGACAATCAATCCGCCATCGGATCGATCGTGATAGGCTGTAATCAAGGAGCCTGATACAAGTTCTTGTACCGCTAGAAAACCTTTTTTTAGCAGGCTAGAGTCGTCGACATCGGGAGTCTGAGTACCAACTTGATTGTAAACTTGCGCCAATGTTGAGCACCCTAAGCGCTTATTTCCGCCAGAAAAATCGATCAAATACAACGACGAATTATTCAAACTTAAAACGGGAGTAAGAGTCTTATTGGTGTCGACCACAGGTGCAAAAGCACTTATCACACAAGACACAGGCGATGTTACCGACTTGGTATCACCCTGATCATCTTGCCACACACTTTTCATCGACATAGAATCTTTCCCAACAGGAATAGAAATTCCTAGCTCAGGACACAACTCCATACCAACGGCTTCTACGGTTGCGTAGAGCGCCGCATCATCCCCTTCATGACCACCGGCCGCCATCCAATTTGCCGACAATTTCACCTCAGAAAGGCTTCTCACATTAGCCGCGGCTAAGTTCGTTAGCGCCTCACCAATTGCCATTCTGCCACTGGCTGGCGCATTAACCGATGCTATTGGAGTTCTTTCGCCAAGCGACATGGCTTCGCCAGTAAGGCCGGTATACGCCGAGGTCGTCACCGCCACATCAGCAACAGGAACTTGCCATGGACCGACCATTTGGTCGCGCGCTATCATCCCTGTGACACTTCTATCCCCGATGGTGATTAAAAACGTTTTATCCGCAACCGAAGGAGCCGTCAACACCTTATCTAAGGCTTGGGACACAGACACGTCAGAAAAATCCAATTCTGGTGCCTGTCTGTCAACACTATGCACTTCGCGCAACATTTTGGGTGGATTTCCAAAAAGCGTTTCCATCGGTAAGTCGATAGGCGTCTGCTGCCGTAGTGTTCCATCTTTAAAATGCGGGTCTTCTAAAACAAGTACTTCGTCATTAGTTGCTTGACCAACGACGCAATACAGGCAACGCTCACGCTCGCATATCTGCTTAAATTCATCAATACGGTCAGGCGAAACCGCTAACGTGTAACGTTCTTGCGCTTCGTTACACCAAATTTGCATCGGCGACATGCCTGGCTCTTCGTTTAACACTTCGCGCAGATCAAACTTGCCTCCGCGCCCGGCATCTCCTACCAATTCTGGTAAGGCATTGCAAAGCCCACCCGCTCCAATATCATGAATAGAAACGATTGGATTTTCATCACCGTATGCCCAGCATGAATCAATCACCTCCTGACACCGACGCTGCATCTCTGGATTCCCTCGTTGTACAGAAGCAAAATCCAATTGTTCGGAACTTTGACCCGACGCCACACTTGAGGCGGCGCCACCGCCCAAGCCTATCAGCATCGCAGGACCACCTAAAACGACAATATACGAACCATCAGGAATAATGTTTTTATTAACATGCTGGTCTCTAATATTTCCCAAACCACCTGCGAGCATAATAGGTTTATGATATCCACGGATATCATTTTTATCTTTTATCGCCTGCTCATAAGTCCTAAAATATCCCGCAATATTGGGCCGGCCGAATTCATTATTAAACGACGCCCCGCCGATGGGGCCCTCAAGCATTATTTGAAGAGGAGACGCAATTCGCGCGGGCTTTTCCTCCGGTAGCTCCCAACTCCTGCCTGCTCCTGGTATCCTAAGGTTAGACACTGAGTAGCCGGATAGGCCAGCTTTAGGTTTCGAACCACGCCCTGTTGCGCCCTCGTCTCGTATCTCGCCGCCAGAGCCGGTCGCTGCACCAGGGAAAGGGGAAATCGCGGTTGGGTGATTATGAGTCTCAACCTTACACAAAATGTGGATGTCTTCTTCGACAGATTGATACTCTTTGGTTGCCGGATTCGGAAAGAACCTTTTTCCACTAGAACCTGCCAAAACAGAAGAGTTATCAGAGTAAGCAACAATGGTGCCCTTAGGGTTCTGAAGATGAGTCTCTCGTATCATTCGGAACAAAGAATGCTCTTTTGATTCGCCATCTATTATCCAGTCTGCATTAAATATCTTATGACGGCAGTGCTCAGAATTTACTTGCGCAAACATCATCAATTCGACGTCTGTTGGGTTTTTAGCTAGTTGAGTGTATTGCTCTCGCAGATAGTTAATCTCATCACTCGATAAGGCTAAACCGAGTTCTGTATTAGCCGACTCTAGTGCTGAAATTCCATGCTCTAAAAGAGGCACCTCAAATAATGGAGAAGGAAGTTCTTGGCGAAACAGGCCTTCGGCCTCATCCAATGTTTTTACTACAGATTCAGTCATTGGGTCATGAATAAGCGCCGCCACACGCACCAATTCATTTTCATCTAAATCTGTTTCGCCATCAAAGTAAAATGCTATTCCGCGTTCAACCCGTTTAACTGAACTAATATTACAGTGCGAGATGATGTCCGTTGCTTTCGTAGACCAAGGCGAAATCGTCCCAAACCTAGGCAATACATACAGACGCTGCCCCTTATGCTCGACGTCATTCATTCGAGGGCCATAGGTGAGTAATCGACCAAGGTTTTCTGAATCGACATCAGACAAACTACTAACGTTTTCAGACAATTGCGCAAGATGTTGATATTCAGTATCAACTGATTTAACTTGCGGAAATTGAGATTGTATTGCATTCAACAACTTGTGAATACGGAAATCAGAATAGGCTTGACTGCCACGTAATCGCAACATGATTATGTCCAGAAATATAAAGTGGAAAAAATGCGAAACGCCAGATTGTCTTTAGACTAATCTGGCGTATCAAAAACATACTAAGACGTGGATATACTAAAGGTCTAATCCGAGTCTTTGAGCGACTTGCTCATAGGCCTCAACGACACCACCTAACCCCTTTCGAAAGCGGTCTTTATCTAGCTTTTCGCGAGACGTTGCATCCCAAATTCGACAACCGTCTGGCGTGAACTCATCACCAAGAAACACATTATCTCCTTGGCGGCCAAACTCTAACTTAAAATCGACCAGAATCATTCCAGCATCCGCAAATAACGTTTGCAACACATCGTTAACGAGAAACGTCTGTGTTTTCATTACTTCGATTGCTTCGTCATCAGCCCAACCAAAAGATCGAATGTGATATTCATTAATCATAGGATCATGAAGAGCATCATTCTTCAGAAAAAATTCAAACGTGGGAGGAGACAAATCCACGCCATCATCTAACCCCAAGCGCCTGCAAATAGAACCTGATGCAACGTTTCTGACAACGCATTCAACCGGGAACATGTCTAGCTTTCGCACTAACGCTTCAGTATCCGACAGAAGCTCAAGAAAATGCGTTGCAATACCCTGGCTTTCAAGGTGTTTCATGATGAAAGCATTAAACTTGTTATTCACCATACCTTTGCGATCTAACTGCTCAACTTTTTCACCGTCAAATGCTGACGTGTCATTCCGAAACTTGAGTATATATGCGTCTTCACGATCGCTAGCAAACACAGACTTGGCTTTACCACTGTAAAGTTCTTCACCCCTAATCATTGAGGACCTCATGAATAGTTTTCATGCACATTCGTGCAACTAATTATTTAAAATTTTGTTTAATACATTACGGCCATAGTCAGCCCCTACTTCTTGGCCAGATCGATTCAGCACACTGACTACAGTCTGCCCTTTTCTTTCCTCAGCCTGTAGCGAGCAATATTCTGAAGCTTGTGCTTTTCGCCGGTTAAATATGGACCAACCTCCTGCACGCTTAACTTCAACCTCGCCATTTTCAGCAATCTCACCGCAACCGATTGAAATTCTGCCGGCCTCTTTGTTTCGACTGAATACAGTCAGCTCAGACTCGACTAAGCTCTTAGTAAGGAATGCCCAGGCACTGTCAAAATCTGCTGGAATCTCGAGTTTGGTGGAATCATCAGACGACGTTAAATTAGCAGCTTCAAGTGAGTTCTCATCAGGAGACTTTGGCAAACTAGAATCAATGGCAGCTGCCAACGTGGGCTCGGATGTCGACTCAACTGAAATCGCTTCATCCACCTTCGAGGCGGTGCTCGAAGCATCATCATTATTTTGCATCTCAGCTGGTGACAGAACTAATGATTCTCTCGCAGGTGAATCTGGCTGTTGTTGCTGATCAGAAACTTCATTAGCGCTTTCCGCCGTCGTAGACTCCGGTGCCGCCACGGCCACTTCTTGTGCTACTGGCGCAACAACGTCTGTGTCTCTCGGGTCTGGTTTCTTAAGCGGCGGCAGAGCTCTCGCAGAACGGTAGTCAGCACTATCGTCAACCGTATCTATTTTTTTCCCAGATTGGCACGCGGTCAACCCGAGCGCCAAAGACACGATTAGGGCCCTGAAAAACAAGTTCATTGGCTCAGCTCGCACACTCAAAGATTTAACGTCTGAATCCCTTAATTTTAGCAGCAGTGTTTTCAATCTAGTTAACCTGTTTTCAATAATTATTGTTCTGTGTGTCAAACTCTTATTTTCATATTCACAAAGCTTAGCTACAAAACGCCAGCTCGAGCCATCGCATCATCAATGCGAGGTCTTTGTTCTTCAGAAACAGCCGTCAATGGCAAACGGAGAAAATTGGCTCCGAAACCAAGTTTCGCGACGGCGTATTTTACTGGAATCGGATTGGACTCTACAAATAAATCATTATGAAGACCACGCAAGGTCTTATCGATTCTTTCAGCTGTTTCAAAATCACCTTCCAAAGCGGCAGCACACATGTCAGCCATGGCCTTAGGAGCAACATTAGCGGTGACTGAAATATCACCCTTAGCTCCTAACTGCATATACTCAAGTGCCGTAGGGTCATCGCCCGATAATATTGAAATTTTATCACCAACAAGATCTAAAAGCTCCTTCCCGCGACGCAAGTCCCCAGTAGCATCCTTGCAACCCACTATATTGTCTATTTCTGCAAGACGAGCAACGGTATCATTATGTAGATCTGCCACAGTACGACCGGGCACATTATATAGAATTTGAGGTAATGGCACTGATTCAGCAATCAACTTAAAATGCTGATAAAGACCTTCTTGCGTGGGCTTGTTGTAATATGGCACAACTAAAAGAGCCGCATCGGCACCCAACTCATCAGCTTGCCTTGTCAAATAAATAGCCTCATGCGTGGAGTTCGCGCCGGTGCCGGCTATTACGGGCACCCTGCCAGCCACTAACTTCACCGTAGCATCAATCACTTCTAAATGTTCATTAGGACTTAACGTTGAAGATTCACCTGTGGTGCCCACTGAAACGATTGCGTGCGTTCCGCTGCTAATGTGGTGCTCTACCAATTTTCCAAGCGCCACAAAATCAATTGCGCCTGAATTATCCATGGGTGTAATAAGAGCGACGATACTTCCTGCTAATTTCATGTTTGAGATGCTAGTAGATACGTAAATATTAATTTCTATTCGTTACTTTCTTGCTTAGGTTCAACAGATTTGGCTGCGGCTTTACGACGAATCAAACGCAGCAAATAAGTAATCGCACCACTAACAAAGTAGATGCTACCTATTAAAAGAAAGAACATTGGCGGATCAAGATAGATGATTGCTATTGCAAGCACCGTGACAATGATGCCAACAAAAGGCATTTTATCCTTAAATTCGAAATCTTTAAACGAACGATATTTAATGTTACTGACCATCGCTAACGCCAGTAGTACCATCAATATGGCAAAAAACACATTAATATTTTTGACATTAATATACTCGCTATAATCGCTGCACACCCAAACCACCGATGCGACCATGGCCGCAGCACCTGGACTTGGGATTCCTGTGAAGAATTTTTTATCGCTCACCTTGGAAACGTTAAAGCGAGCTAAGCGCAACGCTGCGCAAGCGACGTAAAGAAAGGCGGCCAATGAGCCAAATCGGTGCAAATCAACCAGAGCAAACTCATACATAACCATTGCCGGAGCGACTCCGAACGACACCATGTCAGCCAAACTGTCGTATTCCGACCCAAAATCACTCATCGTATTGGTGAGCCGAGCCAATCTGCCATCCAGTATATCCATCACCATGGCCATATAGATCGCCAAACAAGCCGCTTCAAAGTGCCCTAGCCTTGCTTGCATGATCGCGTAAAAACCAGCAAACAGCCCCGCCGACGTAAAAAGATTCGGCAAGATATAAAAACCTTTGGCTGGCTTTTTTGTTTCCATAAGGATTGAGATCTCGTTTGAAAATCGTTTTGGACGGAACCTAGGGTTCCAATTAAGAGGCGAATTATACCCACAGTTAGCAAAATTTGCTGATATAAACCACCCAAAAAGCAAAAAGCTCGAGACCGAAACATTAGCCAGCTCGAGCCTTTTGAAAAAAAATAAAGAAAACCACTCAGAATCCACCGAAAACCAGCAACGCCAACAAGCTCTATTTATTCCAAGACAAGGTCTGGCGACGACGCCTACTCCGGCTTCAATTCGATGCCTGGCTGGATATCATTCGTTTTATTCAGAAGCTTTAACCCGCATCACATCCATAAAAAAGCCGGGATTGGGCCGTGCCTTTTGAGCCTCGTCACCAATTAGACTTTCATCAGAGTACACCAAAAGATTATTTAAAAAGCTGCTGATTTTAAACGTTTTTTATTAAGACAAGCGTTGCCAACAACCACCATAGAAAGGAGGATAACTCTACAGGGACGGTTAATACTCACTCCTCTTGAGCATCACATGGCAGAGTTCGCACCACAGAGATGGCGAAACAACAATCAGACAAATGCCGTCATCTCCAACAGCAATACCCCCCCCCTCATTCACCAAGAAGGGGCATGAGTCAAATTTTCAAGTTGACTCGAATAGAATTCAGCACTCACAAAAAGCTAATCTGGCACTACTAACGCTTGCTCTCCTGACGCCAAACCAATAGCCCCAGAACGCGCCACTTCTATAATCTCGCCATTTGAGAGACTGTTCAACAATTCGTCGACCTTTTCACAACTCCCGCTCATCTCAACGATAAACTTTAATTGCGAAACCTCACTTAGAGATGCGTTAAAACCGCGAACAATTCTTTGCAATGCGTCAACCTGGCCTTCTTCAACCTTGATCTTTACAAGCACCACTTCGCGCTCCAAATGTCCAGCAATGGTAATGTCTTGTAAGGCTGCGACATCAACGAGCTTATTTAATTGTTTTTCAATTTGATCAATCTTTCGGTCATCGCCCGTCGTCACTATTGTCATCCGAGACAAAGTGGAATCGTTTGTAGGAGCAACCGTTAACGATTCAATGTTATAGCCCCTCGCTGAGAACAAGCCCGCCACTCTAGAAAGTGCGCCAGATTCATTTTCCAGCAACACTGAAATTATATGTCTCATATCACACCTATTTTGACAACGTTTTTGAGCCAGGACGCATTCGCATTTCATGATGCCCTTTACCGGCCTCAATCATCGGGTACACGTTTTCTTTTTGATCTGTAATAAAATCCATAAACACAAGACGATCTTTCATTGAGAACGCTTCTTTCAACGCACCTTCAACATCGCTAGGTTTCACTATCTGCATTCCAACATGACCGTACGCCTCAGCAAGCGCCACAAAGTCAGGAAGGGAGTCCATGTAAGAGTTTGAATATCGTTTTTCATAAGAAAACTCTTGCCATTGACGCACCATCCCAAGGTAGCGATTATTTAAATTTATCACTTTCACTGGTAAATTGTATTGCTTGCAGGTAGCCAACTCCTGAATGCACATTTGTATGCTTCCTTCTCCGGTGATGCATGCCACATCTGAGTCACGGTGAGCAAATTTGACGCCCATTGCCGCCGGCAATCCAAAGCCCATGGTTCCTAAGCCACCTGAGTTTATCCATTTATGTGTATCGGAGAAACCGTAGAATTGAGCAGCGTACATTTGATGTTGACCCACATCTGATGTGACATAAGCCTCACCCCCAGTTACTTCATGGAGTTTTTGAACAACAAACTGCGGTTTAATAACGTCGTCTTCTTGCTCGTACCATAGACTGTCGAGTGACTGCCAATCTTTGATCAGCGACCACCACTCACTAATTAGCTCAGGATTTATGTCCTTAGCTCGGCGCTCAAGTTCAGTATTAAACGCCGTCAACACCTCCTTAACGTCCGCCACAATTGGAATGTCAGCCTTGATGTTTTTATCAATGACTGACGGGTCTACGTCAACATGAAGGATCTTTGCATTTGGAGCAAAATTACCGAGAGTTCCAGTTATTCTATCGTCAAAACGCGCGCCCAAAGCAACAATAAGATCAGCATCATGCATTGCCATATTAGCTTCGTACGTGCCATGCATCCCCAGCATACCAATGTAGTTCGGATCAGAATGCGGATAGCCTCCCAAGCCCATTAATGTATTTGTGCATGGAAAACCCAACCGTCTTACAAACTTTCGCAGTTCTTCCTGGGCGTTTGCCGCAACAATCCCGCCACCACTATAAACAATCGGACGCTTAGCATTTAGAACCGCCTCTATGGCTGTAAAAATTTCGTTCGGCTGCGACTTTCGCGCCTCTGGATAAGAACGTAATTCCAACGACTCTGGGTATAAAAACTCAGTTACGTCGGCGGTAATGTCTTTTGGAATGTCCACCAGCACCGGACCTGGCCGACCTGTGGTCGCAATGTGAAACGCTTTCTTAATGGTCTCGGCGATATCCTCGACTTTTTGAATCAAAAAATTATGCTTCACACAAGGCCGGCTTATACCCACTGCGTCAATTTCCTGAAACGCATCGTAACCGATCAGCGGCTTCATCACTTGTCCTGACAAAACAACCATTGGAATTGAATCCATGTAGGCAGTCGCTATTCCGGTAATCGCATTAGTGATACCAGGTCCCGACGTCACCAACACCACTCCAGGCAGACCTGTTGATCTCGCGTAGCCATCTGCTGCATGTGTCGCCCCTTGCTCATGGCGAACCAAAACATGCTCGACATCGTCCTGCCGGTGAAACGCATCGTAAATATGTAAGGCTGCTCCACCTGGATATCCAAACACGTACTCAACGCCCTCTTCTTTGAGGCTTTTAACTACTATATCTGCGCCGGTTAACTGCACGATGTCTCCGTCTAGGTTGGTTACGCATTTCACCCGCTGACCCGAATTAGCCGCTACGGAAATGCTTGTTGATGACACTTTTGAAAGCCGATACAAAAAGCGCCCTGAATCGGGCACGTTTATTAGAGGCGATTATAAACAGTGAATAGAATAAAACCCACCAAAATCGCATATTTTTTAACTTAAATCTTCTGCAAGAAAACAGACAAAAAGCCTGATAAAATAAGGCATTAAGGCCGATTTATTGCTAGCACAATATAAAACATTCATAACACCAATAAACCTAACAAGAAAAATAACCTAAAACGTCAATTTCAGATAGAGTCCTTACTGACCAATCGAACCAATAAATGAAGACATACTTTATATCAGACCTACATCTTACGCCCGAACAACCTCACGTCATCACGGCATTCACTAAATTCATGTCTGAGAGTGCGCCGAGCGCTGACAGAATATACATATTAGGGGACTTATTTGAGTTCTGGATCGGAGACGATGCCTCATCTCTACTCGGCGCACAACCAATACTGGATCTGATGAAATCGGTCAGCGAGCACACGCCCTGTTACTTTATTCCCGGAAATCGAGACTTTCTTGTGAGAGATCAATTCAGCCAAGACAGCGGATTTGAAGTACTTAAAGACGAAACAGTAATTGATCTATATGGAACGCCCACACTTCTACTACACGGCGACAGCATGTGCACCGACGATGTAAAGCACCAAGAGTTTCGCGACACAATGATGACCAACAAAGAATTTTGCGACCACTTTTTGTCACTGCCCATCCAGGCAAGAATCGAACAAGCTAAGCAGGCTAGATCAGAGAGCCACGAACACAAATCTGAGGTGAGCATGGAAATTATGGACGTAACCTTATCGTCGGTCGATGAGCTTTTTAAAAGATACAACGTGACACAGATGATTCACGGTCACACTCACCGCCAAAAAGTCCATCAGCACAACAACAATACTCGATACGTCCTAGGAGACTGGGGCACGACCAACAGCGTACTGACGGCGACTAACGAAGGCCTAATCATTGAAAACCACCCAATTTAAGCTTCAATGAAAATGAAAATCACCATGAGATCCTCGTCATCGACTAAGGCGAGCTCTCAGTGGTTGGGTTCGCGGGTATTATTCGGTAAAACTTCTCGCCGTCCTTAATAAAGCCCAAATGGCTTCTGGCGCGTTCCTCCAGCGCTTCCTTTCCCTGCCTTAGCTCTTTTACTTCCGCATGCAAGCGCTCATTTCGATGCGTCAAATCATTATTTTTTACTCGCAACCCCTCAGTTGTTCGCTGTAACGACCACAACTGAAAAACGCCATGAGACCCAAACCATAGCTGCGCTTGCAAAACTATCAACAAAAAAAATAAAACGCTGGCCAAAATTTTCATGACGTAATTGTACAGCGATGTACTATGGAGTTATAACCCTTAAACGTGAAACATAGTTAAAGGCGAAAAGGAAATCAAAGAACGAATTAAGAAAAACCTTAAGGAAACCAGCTCAACTTATTGAATAAAAATAGAAGTTAAGCTAAGCTCGGAGGGTTAATGTCGCCAGACTGTGGGCTTTACCCATTCTCTCCTGAGATTCTTCGAGCACCCTAAAACTCTTCAGTTTTAGATAAATGTAGAATTATTGCGGCTTGAACCTATTTTTCATACACAGACAACAACTAACCATTCGCTAGAACATATTAAGGAGCACCTCATGTTTTTATCCGGCTTAAGTAGATTTGCCACCACACTGGCTACAGCGACAATTTTGCTGAGTTCATCAAGCATTCAAGCAAGTGAAGATGGTCCATTTTTTGGTAAACGAGCAACTGGCAAATGGACAATCGGAGCCAAAGCCGTCAACATTGACCCACAAGAACCTGCCGCAAACGACGCAAGCGGAACAGGCATTGTATTGGGGTACGAGTTCGACAAAAAGGTAGCGGGTGGCACAACTTCGTTTGAACTGGAACTGATATCAGGCGACGAGGAGCAAATCTCTCTTATAAATGGCGTTAATGAGCTACCCACCTTTCCTTTTCCCACTACTAATGGCCCTATATTGGGGACTTATGAAGCACAAATTGTCAACGCATTCTTCACCTACCGAAGTGCTGGAGACTTGTATTTCAAACTTAAAGGCGGACTTTCATATGTCGACTTGGACATAGATTTCGGCCAATTTGTGATTGACCGAAGCAGCGAAGATACCTCTCTAGCAGGAGGCATAGGCATAGGTTATCGCTTTGGTGACCGAGGAATGATTGAACTGGATTACTATAAGGATTCTGGAAACGTCGACTTAGGCGTTGCCAGTTTAAACGCCTTACTCACTTTCTAAGAATACGCGAACCATCTTGCGTTACTAACGACAGTTTAGATAAAAAAACCGCCATCTTGGCGGTTTTTTTATACTTCTATCCTTTCGGCGAGCTTAGAGCTTTAAATCCTCGATTATATCCAGAGGGTCTTCCAATCCAACTGCGATTCTTATCAATCCCTCGCCTATCCCCACGGCCTGTTTGTCGTGATCGGACCAACGAGCATGCGTGGTCGTGTAAGGGTGAGTTATGGTGGTTTTACTGTCACCCAAATTGGCTGTAATGGAAATTAGCTCAGTGTCGTTTATTATAGAAAAAGCTCTATCTCGTCCGCCCTCAACTTCAAACGAAACCACGGCGCCGCCTTTAGATTGTTGTTGTTGAACTAGCTCGCGCTGAGGATGACTATCCAATCCAGGGTAATTAACCTGCCTAATCCCTTTGTGTCCGTCTAAGAACTCAGCCAGCTGTAAAGCGCTGGCGCATGCGTGATTAACTCTAAGACTTAATGTCTCAAGTCCTTTGGCAAACACCCAAGCATTGAATGGGCTCATCGACGGTCCGGCGGTTCTCATGAAACCTAACACCTTTTCGCCGACAAATTCGGAATCGCCGACGATGGCGCCACCAACACAACGCCCTTGACCGTCAATAAACTTGGTTGCTGAATGTAAAACAACGTCGGCTCCCAGCTTCAATGGTTGTTGCAAGATGGGCGTACAAAAACAGTTATCTACAACAACTCTGATATCAGGGTTATGGTCGTGAGCAATCGTAGAAATTGCAGAAATATCGCCAACTTCCATTAATGGGTTGGTCGGCGTCTCGAAAAACACCATTCTGGTATTCGACTTAAGAGCCTCTGACCATTCTTCCAAATTTGTAAGCTCTACAAACGTAACTTCTACGCCGAAACTGGTCAACAGAGAATTCAAAAGAACCTTGCTAGCACCAAAAATAGAATGAGACGAAACGATATGATCGCCGGCACTTAACCCAGCCATGCAGACTGCCAACATCGCCGACATTCCGCTGGCGGTTCCAATACAGCTTTCACCGCCCTCTAGAGCGGCTAACCTGTCTTGAAAAACACTGAGTGTTGGATTGGTAAAACGAGAATACACATTTCCTGGCTCTTCATAGGAAAAACGCGCTTTCGCCTGCTCGGCTGAATCGAAAACGAAACTCGATGTCGCAAAAATAGGCTCGCTGTGCTCGCCAAATTGTGAGCGTTCATGCCCAGATCTTATCGCCAACGTTGCTGGCCTATACGTTTTTCGACTCATAGAAGATTAACCAATTATAGAAATCATATGGAGATTCTAAGACGTTGAGTAAACAAGCTTTCTTGTCTATTTCATTAGAGAGTACGGTTAGCTGGACTCGTCCATCTGGCTCATGTCTCTCAACCTCGAAGGCATTGCTTCATCTGCACGCTTAGCATCATCACTTCGAAGTAGCTCTAACGCAGAAAAATACTCGTCATCAACGTCTCCAGTAACGTACTCTTTACTAAAACATGATGTATCAAACTTTGTGATCTGCGGGTTGCCTTCTGACGCAGCGGCGATTAAATCGTGAAGATCTTGGTAAAACAATCTGTCAGCGCCTATGCTCTGCTCCACTTGTTCAACCGTGCGATTGCTTGCCATAAGCTCATCGGCCGCAGGCATATCGATACCATACACATTTGGATATCTAACAGGCGGGGCAGCAGAAGCAAAATAGACATTATTTGCGCCCGACTCTCTTGCCATCTGAACGATTTGCTTGGACGTTGTGCCCCTCACTATTGAGTCGTCTACCAACATCACATTTTTGCCTTCGAACTCTATACCGATCGCGTTCAATTTCTGCCGAACTGATTTTTTTCTCTCTTCCTGGCCGGGCATGATAAACGTTCGCCCAATATACCGATTTTTAATAAACCCTTCTCGATAGGTAACACCCAATACTTGAGACATTTCAAGAGCCGCAGTTCGACTGGTATCGGGTATAGGGATCACCACGTCAATGTCGTGATCTGGCCACTCGCGCGCAATTTTTTTTGCTAACTTTTCGCCCATTCGCATGCGTGTTCTATATACGGATATGCCATCGATCATTGAATCTGGGCGAGCAAGATAGACTTGCTCAAAAATACAGGGCGCATAGACAGCATCGTCGACACATTGATGGTTAGCAATCTCACCGTCAATGGGTAATATAATACACTCACCAGGCCTTACGTCTGCTAAGACTGTGAACCCTTGACTGTCGAGCGCAACACTTTCTGAAGCAACCATATACTCGCGGCCATGAGCCGTCTCTCGATACCCATAAATCAACGGCCGAATACCAAACTTATCTCTGAAGGCTACAAGTCCAACGCCCATGACGAACGCAACAACACCGTAGCCGCCATGACAGCGTTTAAAAACCCCTTCAACAGCTTTAAATATATGCTTGTTTTCTAGTTTGTAAGAACCTTCACCAAGGTTTCGATAAATCTCATGGGCAAAAACATTAAGCAAAATCTCTGAATCTGAACTTGTGTTCACGTGTCGAAGATCGTCACGAAATATACGAGAGCGAAGCTTGCTTGCGTTTGTCAAATTGCCGTTGTGGCCCAATGCTATTCCGAACGGGGAATTTACATAAAATGGTTGTGCCTCGGCGGGAGAACTTGAGCCTGCGGTTGGGTAGCGACAGTGCCCGATACCAATATTTCCTGTAAGGCGCTGCATATGCCGCTTAAAGAAAACATCCTTAACAAGGCCGTTATCTTTGCGCATATTGACGAATCCATTCTCATCACAGGTCAGTATACCAGCAGCATCTTGCCCCCGGTGTTGTAGTACAGTAAGACCATCATACAAACTTTGCGCAACCGGGGATTTCCCGACAATGCCTAATACACCACACATAGAGCGTTTCTCATTTTGTGCCTTAGAGGCTACGTTGATCAGTTTTGACCTCAATCATCACATTACATGAGCTGAGGAGTGCGCCGAATCTCGACCGCGCGAATTTTAACCTATTTATTACAGGTTTATAACGAATAAAACAGATCAGGCGAAAAAAATTTAAATCTCAGCACCACCGGTCTTAATGTGCTCTACGCCTTTATCAATTAATTTATCTTTTAACTCACCGTCTTTTAGCGGCTCGTCACTTTGCCAGAGTTTGGGCAATACTTGTTGTGCGAATTTAACAGCCGGCATCAAGTGTGGAACGAGCCTCGACTCATTCCAAAAGGCACTTGAATTCATGCCAAGAGCTTGCATTAACACCAACATAACGGCCGATATTGCGATTGCTCTCACGAATCCGGTTGCAATACCGAGGACTCTGTCGACCCCTTTGATCGGCCCGCGCACCACAATTTTAGTTACCACATAGGAAATTAAGGCGAAAACAAACAGCGTACCGATAAACACCAAGGCAAAGCCAGCTGAATTTCTGATTCGCCCTTCACCTAAACTCGCAAATTGAGCCAACCACTCCCCTGCTTGCACACAATAAGTATAGCCAAGCCAAAACGCCAAAATCCAAGATATGATTGATAAGGCTTCTTTCACAAATCCACGCATAACGCCAACGACGGTCGAAATGATAAAAATTGCGAGTAGTATTAAATCAAAAGCAGTCATAGATAATCTATCAATATATTTAAAGAGTGCAATGGTACAGACCTTGCCAGGGGGAAGGCTACAAAAAGAAGGTCAATTTTCAAAAACTATTCCAAGAACAACCGAATTCACTGCTAAGGGTAAACACGAATAAAGCCGCGCTTACCCATTATTTTTTCAAGTCTGTCATTCTCATTTCCAGCCTTATTTCGTGACTCAAATGGCCCAAGCCATATTCGAGTTCCGGTTTTCTTTCCCCTATTAGTATCTACGATCGTAGTTTGCGGAGAAAACCCTTTGGTCTTTAACTCACTCACTAACTTTGAAGCGCCATTTTTGTCAGTCAAAAGCTCAACTTGAACCACCCATCCTACATCAAGCTTTCGCACAGGTGATGACGAACTAACAACCTCGGGCTTTTTACTTTGATGGGTGCTTTTGGCTACCTTATTGCTATTAGCATTGTCTTTAGCGCCGCCATTCTCTGCCCTCGCTTGTTGAGGTTTTTCGGCCTGACTCTTTGTCCCGCCCCCACTGTCTGCAACTTTGGTTACCACAGCCGCTGCAATCTTACTTTCAGCTGCCTGATCTTTGGCCTTTTCAGGGGGCTTCTTCTCGTCTAGTTTTTCTGGCTTATTAGGCGAACTCCCTACAGGAGTAATTTTTGACACGTAGACCGATTCTTCAGGCTCTTCAAAAATTTCATTTTCCCCCTCTAATTCGGCTAGCACTTCATCTTCAAATGTAGATCGAAGTACGGCTTGATTATCAGCTGACGTAACCATTTCATCGGCAGGACCTTTTTGCGCCTCGCTGGGGGGGCCAAGCAGCCAGGGCAACACCAACACTCCAAAAAATATCAGAACCCCCGCACCAGTGATCCGATGCTTTAAATTTATTTCGTCGGCAGACGCACTCTTGGATTTGGTCTTTTTTTCCATTCGCTTACAAATTCTAATTATCATTATCGTCCGCGGACAATAAGTCCGAAGAACACCTAATTATATCACCTGCGATATAGAATGATCCAAAAACAACCAAACAGTCATCCTCTCGCAACTGAACCATAGCCGCTTTATACGCTTGGGTCACATTATTATGAATCGAGGCTGAACCACCACTGAACAGAGAACGGCTGCCTCTTAACACAGATAACAAATATTCGGCACTTGCCCCGCGGGGTGCGTCGATCCCTGCGAAATGCCAAACATCGATCTGATCGGATAAAATCTCAAAACAAACACCAATTTCTTTATCCTTAAGCATCCCACACACACCAACAATACGGCCAGCAATATTTCGAGCAGCAAGAAAATTCGATAACCTCTCGACCGATGCTTCGTTGTGAGCGACATCCAACACAATCAGTGGATGTTCAGAAATAATTTGACAGCGGCCAACAAGTGCAGCGCGACCGATTCCACTAGCAATACTTTCTGTGTTTGCTAACAAATGCGGATCTAAAAGCTCCAATGCTCTTATAGCTAGGCATGCGTTATCTAACTGGACTCCTGACTGTCCAAAAGGAAGAGGTAAATTCCCAACCGTAGAATGCTCAGAGCTATACTCCCAACTATTGGTCTCTACTAGACTGCCTCTGAACTCCTGTTCGAGCACATTCGGAACGGCCTTTATCGACGCAAGGTGGTTCATCATTGACTTTTGCGGTTTCCTGACGCCAACGACACAAGGCGCCGATTCGCGGGCAATACCTACCTTCTCGAAAGCAATTTTTTCCAAGGTGTCGCCCAACCAGTCCGTATGATCTAATGAGATACTGGTAATGATAGCTATGTCTGAATCGACAACATTCACCGCATCAAGGCGCCCCCCAAGCCCCACTTCAAGAATCGCTATATCAACATTGGCCTGTGCAAAGATAATACAAGCCAAAAGCACACCGTACTCGAAATACGTTATCGCAACGTCGCCTCTCGTTTCTTCAACCAACCTAAACGCCGACAGTAACGCCTCATCCGCCACATCGATCCCACCAACATTAAATCGCTCATTAAAATGTGATATGTGCGGAGATGTAAACTTAGCTGCGCAAAAGCCAGACTCAAGCAGCAGGCTCAATAACAATTCAGACGTTGATCCTTTGCCATTGGTGCCAGCAACGCTAATCACTTTGAACGGCACACCTGCTGGAAATAATGACCTATAGACGAGATCTACACGCTCTAGTGACAGGTCAATTTCCCGCGCGTGTAATGTCTGGATATAGTCGACCCATGCTTCGACCGAATCTGAATCAAACATGAGGTTGCTGGTCTGCCAGAACTGAATTCCGTTCCGCGTCGGAGATACCTACTTGCCTTACGAGATTGGCTAATTTCTCCATAGACTTTCGACCAGGGCTCAACTCTACACCGCTGTTTACATCCACAGCATAGGGTTTTAGAGAACCAACGCGGTTACCGACATTATCTGGGCTCAAACCACCAGCAAGGACTAATTTTTGCTTCAAGGACTGCGTCGGCCACAAATCGGCACTCAATACTTTGCCTGTTCCTCCGTGCACTCCACTGACAAATGGGTCCAATAAAATCGCCTGGGCTCCCGGGTAAGCCTGAGCTTCTCGCTCTACCTGGCCGCGTGACTGAGCTCGAATAGCTTTTACAAAAGGCAAATTAAGAGCCTCAATCATGTCAGGAGATTCACAGCCATGATACTGAATAAGATCTAAACCAATGTCGTTGTAATAATCGCTAACTAAGGATTCATCAGCGTCTACGAACACTCCCACCAAAGTCACAAAAGCGGGAACTACCGCTCGGATGTGTTTAGCTTCCTCTACCGTGGCTAATCGAGGACTGTTGGCGTGCAATATGATTCCGACGGCATCAACACCTAACTTTATCGCTGACTGGACCTCATCTGGGCTTTTCATCCCACATACTTTTATTCTGGTTCTTATACTCATCTAAATTATCAAGTTACACACGCGAGGAAGCCTACCAATACGAAACTGTTTTGAATGCACTCGGCAGGTTGTGTTCAGCTGGGTAGTCTACTCCGGTCAAATACAGCCCATGAGGAGGCGCTGTAACGCCCGCCTTTCTGCGATCTCTTACCTCCAGTAACTCTGTGAACCAAGCTTTCTCACGCTTAGAACACCCTACCTCAATCAAGCTACCTGCGATATTACGAACCATGTGCTGAAGAAATGCGTTCGCTTTCACATCAAACCACACCCAATCGCCGGATCGAGCCAACTTAAATGACTCAATCGTTCTCACGGGCGAATGCGCTTGACAACCTGCGGCTCGAAATGACGTAAAGTCGTGCTCACCGATCAAGTATTTACCAGCATTTGCCATCAATTGATCATCCAGGGGCTTATGTTCATGCGTAGCTAGATTTCGGTATAACGCGCTCTTTATTGGTGAGTTATAGATCACAAACCGATAAGAACGACTTAAGGCAGAAAATCTGGCATGAAACTCCTCAGACACCTCCTTAACCCAAAGAATTCGTACATCTTCTGCCATAAAACGATTCGAGCCACGACACCAAGCAAAAAGAGGACGCTCCACTTGCGTATCAAAGTGTATTACTTGATGGCGGCCGTGCACACCGGTATCGGTTCGTCCCGCTGTAATTATTGATACTGGCTCAGAAGCGACCTTACTCAGAGCTGCTTCGACTTCTTCTTGCACTGTTCTGACATCATGCTTTTGGGCCTGCCATCCACTGAAGCGGGAGCCATCGTATTCTACACAAGCTGCAAACCTCATTCAAAACCCTCTCTCTTTCACAATAGTGCGCGACATAGACGAAAAAAGAGCTCATAACCCTTTCGGATAGGAGCTCTTTTTATAAACTAACACACACTCAATCCTAATTAAGGTGTATGGACGTAAAGTTTACTGACTAGCTGTTCATTGAGTCCAACAATTCCTTAGAATTAGCAATCAACTCATCGCTATTTTCGGGATTTGCAACTAACTCTTCTAAAATTTTACGAGCACCATCGTCATCACCTAGATCGACAAACACTTTAGCCAACTCATACTGAGTTTGAGCCTCATCGTAATCCGGATCAATAACTAAATCGCTCACTTCAGGAACTTCACTAAACTTCCGTTCCTCACCAGCATCATCTAGATCATCGTCGACACTTTCGAAATCCAGCACTAAATCATCCTCGCTCAACTGCTCTATATCGTCAGCGTCGTCGGACAAATGTAATTCCACCACGTCTTCATCATCGCCACTGTCGGTGTTGAACTCCAAAACGCTACCATCATCGCCCTCAACGGCCAACGCATCAATTTCGACCTCATCCAACTCGCTGATTTCCGATCGTCCATCATCAAAATTAATCAATTGAATCGACTCATCTTCATTAAGCGAATCAACCACTAATTCAGAAAGTTCAGGGTCTTCCGCTTCCGACTCATTTGAACCTAAAGCACTAGGAGTGGCCTCTTTTGCTGCAGAAGCACCCGTTTCGCCGACTGAATCAAAGGCTAGAAGGTCGTCGTCACTTCCACTGGAGTCCGGAGACTCTGTTGGACTCTCGATGTCAGCAGCCAATTGAGCGTCGGAATCGCTGTCACCAGCATGATCTACAACATCAAAATCATCGCCTGAAAGCGAGAACAAGGGGTTCTCTGGGACCAACTCCTTACCCATGTCACTTATTTCCTGCCACTCATCACCCGACATGGTGTCGCGATGCGCAAAAAGCTCTTCAGCAATACGTTCGAATCCTTCCGCGTTCTTATTCTTAAAGTACAATCCTAACAGTTTACGCTTCACATCCAATCGATCAGGGTGAGCAGAGATACCGTCCAGTAGCACTTCTTCCGCCTGTTCATCACGTCCATAGGCAATGTAAACGTCAGCTTCTGCAATTGGGTCTACTTCATCGGCTTGTACAACCGCATCACTGTCGCTGTACACAGTCAAAAAGGACGTTTCTTTATCGGCTGAATTTTCAGAGTCTGGGCGGACACTATCAATCATAGAGGCGGTCCTTGATGTCGACATTGAAGCTGACATCCCAGAAGCCGTGTCCAAATCCACGCTCTGTGAATTACTTTCAATCGACAGCATGCTTATTTCAAATTCTTCATCGGCTCTACGTCGTCTCCACAAAAACAAGCCCAATCCACCGGCAAGCAAGGCCCCTAAGCCGCCCAATACTGGCACCAATCCACCAATTTTCTCGAGAAAAGACTCCGAATCACCTGGTGCGTTAGATTTTGTTACAGGCGCTTGAGTTACTGGCTCGACGTCTTCTATAACTTCTTCGATAACACTTTTAGTTTCGTCACCACTTGCTTCGCCTAAGTCGTCAAGCGTACTTTCAATTGAACCATCTGCGTCCGCGAGCGCGTCGGTACTTTCGCCAATTGTCGCCTCGTTCGATGTCTGATCGTCATCTAAAAATTCACTAAGTGCGTCATCAACAGAACCACTCGCGTCTTGTGTGCCCTCCGTCAAGAATTCATCGATATCAGAGGTAGCATTAGCTAATGGCGCTTCTTCGATCGACTCATCAAGAGCGCCACTTTCGTTTTGACTAGCTAAGGTGGATTCTAGGCTGGCTAGCTCGGTGTCTTCAACATTTAGACTCATCAGCCTATTCATGTCATCCAACTGGCCTTCTAGGATAGAAATTCGCTCGGATAGTTCCTGATTTTCCAGCTCACTTGACGCAAGTGAACTTTGAAGTTGAGATATCTCTTGTCTTAACGCCACAACTTCGCCATCTGAACTGCTTCCTTCCGATGAAGAGACAAACGCGTCTAGATTGTCCGAAGCCCCGACTTGAAAACTATCACTGCTTTCACTTGAACCACTGCTTGAGCTATCAGACCCAAAGAGGTCTGAATCAGACGTGTAGGTGTCTTGACCTACGCCAATACCAGAGTCACTTGATTTTGAAACCAGCAAGCCTGGATCCCATTCGTTGACTTGGTCACGAAAAAACGTTTTGGCGGCGGCTACGTCCGTTGCTCGGATTTGATCTAGATCCCCAATCTTAAGAATAGAACCTTTGATCAATCCATTTATATTTCCACCGATGAAAGCATCCGTATTTTCTTCGAATAGAACCTTCATAATGGAATAAATGCTCAAATCAGGAACTTCTCGTTGCAACTCCTGAGCAATCAGGCTCAATGACTCTCCGGCTGCGACAGGACCATACTTGGCGTCATTGCCATCATCTTGAGACCCGTCATCTTGATAGCTAGGCTCGGCAACGGTTTCGGTCGGCAAAACCGGCGTTTCAACGACTTCCGGACTTGCATCTTCATAGCTCTGACTACTTGCTTCAGAATCATCGTATGTTTCATCGACCCCGACCGTACGAGGTTGTGAAATAGATCTCGGCGTTTCCGCAGCATAGACTGGTGGATCTATGAGTGCTGTGTATTCACGTAAGAAATTACCGCCAGACCAACTGACCTTGACTAAAAAGTGGATAAACGGCTCTTTTATAACAACATCATCGCTGGAAACACGAAGTACGGCATCTCCACCGCTTCGCTCAACATCTAATTTTATGTTTTTTAAGTATTCTGGATAATCAACACCTAACTTTTCAAACTCATCACGGCTAGCCAATTCAGCCTTGAGAGTGGAAATATCGTCACCGGGCCCGACACTCACGGCAATCACACCATCCAAGGGTTGATCTAAGTTTGATGAAACATCCAACACTCCCAAGCCTAACGCGTGCACGCTAGTCGAAGCTAAGAACAATGATGCAGCCAACCCTGCTGCTCGAACTGTGTGCTTCGCTTGTTTGCTAACGGAGTCGAACACCGAGCTAGCGATTTTGGAGAAAGATGGATGATTTTCGAGTTGTGCCATATTGCCTTCCGACCACTTTGCCTCCTTGGAGCTGTAGTGCTCCGAGGTAAGGTTATTCCGGTCCTGTCTTTGGTTGGGTTTGGTGTTCATCTTATTGCCTATTGCCATTCTGCACTCAAAACTCCTGGTTTCATCTGTTGCAAGCCTTTGAATCAGTTGGGTAAAAGATTGTTTTTGATACTTTTAAAATTATTATTTCCCATCAAAAGCAATCATCCGATTTAGTAAATGCAACCGCAGAAGTTCAATTTTTATTTTATGTTTTAGGTAGTTAGCGACTTATTGTAACAATTTACATCACTTATTAGCAACTTGTACAGTGTCTTCTTACAACACTGGGCATTAAATGCGAGTGACAAAGTGCTCGAGAGACCACTTTGTCGCACTCTTAAATGACTTAATTAAATATGATCACGAATTAGACACTCAGCGATTTGAACACTGTTGGTGGCTGCGCCCTTGCGAACGTTGTCGGCGACGACCCATAAATTAATCCCATTTGGATGAGAGATATCCTCTCGAATTCGCCCTACGTAAACCGGATCGGTGCCTGCAGCTTCAGTGACGGCCGTTGGATAGCCACCATCCTGACGATCATCGAGCACCACAATACCGGGTGCATCCTCTAACAATCTAGTAACTTCTTCTGCGGTGATCTTAGATTTGGTTTCAATGTGGCATGCCTCAGAGTGGCCATAAAACACCGGGATTCGTACAGCCGTCGGATTTACTTCAATGGATTCATCGCCCATGATCTTCTTGGTTTCCCAAACCATTTTCATCTCTTCCTTGGTATAACCGTTATCCATAAAGACATCGATTTGCGGAAGCGCATTGAACGCAATCTGTTTTGGGTAAACGTCAGTTTCAATCTTTTTAGCATTCAAAAGGCTAGCAGTCTGCCCAGCCAGTTCTTCCATGGCATCTTTTCCAGTCCCAGACACCGCTTGATAGGTACAAACATTAACGCGCGTTATGCCCACTGCGTCATGAATTGGTTTCAGGGCGACCAGCATTTGTATTGTCGAACAATTGGGGTTAGCAATAATATTAGTTTCTCTGTAATCCGCTATCGCATGAGCATTGACTTCAGGAACAATCAGAGGCTTATCTGTGTCGTAACGAAAATGAGATGTGTTGTCGATCACCACGCAGCCAGCAGCAGCGGCCTTTGGCGCGTACTCCGCTGATATTGATCCGCCCGCAGAAAACAGACCTATATGAACTTGAGAGAAATCGAAATCAGCAAGATTTGTGACGCGAATACTTTTCCCCTTAAACTTCTTCGTAGTTCCAGCAGAACGTTCGCTTGCTAGAAGGTACAACTTATCAACAGGGAAGTCGCGCTCCTCGAGCACTTCCAATAGTGTTTCGCCAACAGCACCTGTAGCCCCAACAATTGCAACATTAAACAGGCGTGAATCGGATTTTTCGCTCATTGTTCTCTCTTATAAATTAGGTAGTTATATCCAAATAGAATTGCCTTATACCGACCTACTACCAAAACAATTAAATTGACAGCAGAAGTGCTGCGCGCTACGGTGAATGCACGAAGGTGCAGACTTTAGGCGGACAAAGCTGCGGGATTTTATCACGCAGCGCTAACCCAAGGTAGGCGCTGAAAGACTAAACACGAATAAAAAGAGAGGTAAATGAGCAAGCACATTCCGCGCAGCTGCCAAGGATTTGCACAAAGACCAAAATTCAAGGCTTTTTGGACGTTTATTGCGTCTGAACTAGGGTCATCGCAACTATCTTTAAATGACTCTGCAACAAGACTGGATGAACTTTTTCTAACCAGCTCCTCGCATACCATGTTTCTTAAAGGCCTTATTAAGGGAAGCTTAAAGAATCCAGGCGGCAACTTAAACCAAAGCATCGACATGCATCAGCTTTTAGACAGTTTAGGCGCAACCGCTTATTCATTGAGAGCTGAAGAAAATGACGACTTATTCGACATTGAGCTGCTAGAAGAGATTGCTTGGCTAATTTCAACGCATTACTCTCATTGCTTCGCAACAAAACTGAACAGAGATAAATCTAATCAACAAGCGAAAAAGCACAAGACAACGGCGCAATTGATTTTTATTAAAGACTATCTAATAGCCCGCTAATAGCCCGACGAAACCGAAAAGTTTAATCGAAATCAGAAAACAGTTCAGTAAGTTGAGCTTCATCAATCATCGCGACACCGAGAGCCTCGGCTTTGTCAGCCTTACTGCCAGCATCAGTGCCGACAACAACGACTGATGTTTTCTTTGACACACTACCCGTAACCTTAGCACCCAATGATTGAAGCTTTTTCTTGGCATCAGTTCTTCCCATGGATGAAAGCCCACCAGTTAACACAAAAATTTTGCCCGATAAGGGCAAGTCATCAATGTCGGGGAGAGTAGAAACGTCTATTTTTTGATACCTTACGCCGTTGTCTTCTAAGTCTTTGATCACTTTTCGATTATTTACATCACCAAAAAATTGCACAATATTCTTTGCCACAATTGGACCAATATCGGGAAGCGCCTCAAGCGCAGCTTGATCTGCATCAGATAAGGCCTCTAAACTTCCATAGGTTACAGCTAACTGCTCAGCCGTTGTCTCTCCAACCTGAGGCACACCCAAGGCAAAGAGTAGCTTGGCAAGCTCCGGCTTTTTACTGCTCGAGATGGCTTCCAGCAAATTCTCTGCCGATTTCTGAGCAAATCCATCCAACGTCAACAATTGCTCAATATTAAGTTTATACAGGTCGGCTACCGTCTTGACGAAAGACGCGTCAACAAGCATTTCAACGATTCGCTCGCCTAACCCATCAATATCCATCGCCTTTCTCGATACAAAATGAGCAATTGCCTGCTTAACCTGCGCACCGCAAATCAGACCACCTGAACATCGAGAAATAACGCCCTCACCTTCTAAAACCACATCCGAACCACACTCTGGACAATGACTTGGGAAGGTGAACTCCACTGAGTCACTAGGGCGCTTCTCCAAGTTCACCTTCACAATTTGTGGAATAACATCGCCGGCTCGTCTGACGATTACGGTATCGTTGACCCTGATGTCTAAACGCTTAATCTCAGACCTATTGTGCAGAGTCACATTTGATACTGTGACCCCTCCGACAAACAGTGGCTCTAAACGCGCGACCGGCGTGATTGCCCCGGTTCGACCCACCTGAACCTCAATATCGCGCACACGAGTACTCTTTTCTTGAGCTGGGAACTTATGCGCCAAGGCCCAGCGAGGAGCTTTCGCTATAAATCCTGCCGACCTTTGCAAATCCAGCCGATCGAGTTTATAAACGATGCCATCTATCTCGTAGTCCAACTCAGCTCGCTCATCGGAAAGACGTGAAAAATAGTCTAAGCAGCCATCGACACCGGCAACCTGTTCTATCAGCGGGCAGATAGGAAAACCCATTTCACCCAGCTTTTGCAAAGATAAAAAGTGTGTTTCTGCAAACGAAACATCACTATTGCGACCAATTGAGTAGATAAATATATCGAGTGGGCGTTGCGCTGTTATGCGACTATCAAGTTGTCGTAAACTTCCCGCTGCGGCGTTCCGAGGATTGACAAACACTTTCTTGTTTTCACTCGCTTGCACTCTATTAAGCTCGGCAAACCCGGCGTGCGGCATGAATATTTCACCACGCACCTCCAACTCATCAGGGGCCGTACTGGGAAGGCTTAGCGGCACAGAGCGAATAGTCTTAACGTTCTTTGTGATGTCCTCCCCAACCTTACCGTCGCCGCGAGTGGCGGCATAAACAAGCCTGCCATGCTCATACATAATACTAACCGCCAACCCATCGAGTTTCGGCTCAGCAACGTAGTCCAAACGCTCAGCTTCATCGAGGCCAACTTCCTTTAATAGTCGCCTATTAAAATCATGTATGTCCTCATCTGAAAAACCGTTACTCAACGACAGCATTGGTAAGCGGTGTTGTATTTGAGTAAATGACTCTAAAGGCGACGACCCAACGCGTTGACTAGGTGAGGATTCGGAACGTAACTCAGGGTATTGCTCCTCCAGTTCGAGTAGCCGCTGCATTAAGCGATCATATTCGAAATCCGAAATCGAAGGATTATCTAGCGTGTAATAGAGGTTATTGTGCCGCTCTATTTTTAACACTAGATCACCATACTGCTCATTTATTGCAGCAGGCACATTAGAATTTTCACTCATTTCATTAACCTAAATAAGAACACCAATAACTCTTTAAACCATCAAAGAATTAGCCAAACTAACGCGTCATCAGGGCTAAAACAGTTTTTTAGCAACCGCATCACCCGGCGATAGGCCATCTTGCTGCATGCTATACGCAATATCAGATATTTGCTGCATTAAGGTTGAATACGTGCGCTGTGTCATGCCCTTACCTGCACGATCCACTACTTTTCCATCTAACCAGACAGCCAAATCGTTAGCGTCCTTTACCATCTGCTGAAACACAACCTCAGGATCTCTGGTCCCTGGCACATTCATATAGACAACCAAATCGTGAACCGGAGTTGCGGACGCCTGACCAGTTGACTGAATGCCAAAGTGTCCGTCGCCGTCAGTACAGGCAAGCCTATACAGCACCGTAATGTTGTTTTTCTGGCCCTCTGTCTTCATGAATATTCCATTTTTATCATTCGACATCATAAGGTCGCGAGCACAGCTCTGAATGTCCGCCATTCGAAAACCAGCCTTTGATTTGGGCACAACGTTCAAAACAGCCATTGAATCATAACGACGGCCTATTTGATCCAGCGCTTGAGCCTGCTTTAATGCCGAATCGATATCCATGGAAAATTCGAACGGAGCATCGTAACGATCACAGAATTGAAGGACCATTTGCTGAAAATCATGAAGCTCCTTATCGTTCATTGCGCCTTCTCTGTCGCACAACTGAATTGAAATTCCGAGTTCGAGAAAACGCGCAGTTGGCAATTCGAACTCCACGTCTCGCCACATGTCAGTAAGCTCATTCAAGCCATAAATATGTACTTTTCTATGAAACTTAAAATCGTGTTCCCGAAACAATGAAATCAATCCGCTCTGCTCAATCGGATTAGGGTTGAGTACTTTCGCAACCAAATCAGTAATGACGGAATCCGCGTCAGAAAACACTTCCGCCACAACCTCCTTCTGAGGCTCATCGTTTGTCGGCGCAGGATCCGAGGGCGGGAGTTTCGGCTCCAGCTTTTCAAAACCTACGTCAGAACCTTCAGGCTGCTCACTTAACGGTTCAGATTTTGCGGCGCTCGGACGAGGGGCGTTTAATGAAGGCTTCTTTAATGATGAAATCGCGGTCTTGGCTCTATTGAGAACCGAGTTCGACTTGGTAGGCGTATTTTCTTCCGAGACGTTAGCGGTAGACGTCTTAGTTCCAGTCGACAGTGAGGGAGACCCGTCGTCTGAACTCTCACTGCTCTCTGGGGACGATGAATCATCAACAGTAGGTGCAATAGGCGTATCTGCAAACTCATCGTTTTTTCGAGCTCTGGCAGGAGACCGTTGTTGATAAATCGAGTACGCCACAATCGCCGCGAACAACAATAGTCCAACCAAAAAGAATATTAAATATAGATCTGTCATGCCTAGGAGTGAAAATTCATTAGATTACAAACACCCTTGCCTATTGAGCAACCATGGCCGCTGCTTTCGCAACATCCACGGCA
Source organism: Arenicella sp. 4NH20-0111 (assembly GCF_040366405.1). Lineage (NCBI taxonomy): Bacteria > Pseudomonadati > Pseudomonadota > Gammaproteobacteria > Arenicellales > Arenicellaceae > Arenicella > Arenicella sp. 4NH20-0111. The sequence continues at coordinate 258,250 of NZ_BAABWF010000004.1, read as the reverse complement.
ACCAAACGCGACACCCCTGGTTCAGCCATGGTGACACCGACCAGCACGTCAGCAACCTCCATGGTAATTTTGTTATGCGTAATAAAAAGCAATTGGGTTTTCTCCCCTAACTGCTTCAGTACGCCAGCGTAGCGCTCTACATTAGCGTCATCCATCGGCGCATCAACTTCGTCCAACACACAAAAAGGAGCCGGATTAAGTTCAAAAAATGCAAACAGTAGGGACACCGCCGTTAACGCTTTCTCACCTCCAGAAAGAAGATGAATGGTACTATTTCTCTTGCCTGGTGGGCGCGCCATAACCCCAACACCGGTATTCAGAAGGTCGCTTCCAGTAAGCTCCAAATAAGCACTGCCGCCGCCAAATAGCTTTGGAAAGAACTCTTTAAAGCCCTCGTTCAATTGGTCAAACATATCCTTAAAACGAGTTCGAGTTTCCTTATCAATCTTATTGATGGCAGCTTCAAGGGTCGCCATCGCTTCAGTCAAGTCCGCATGTTGCTTGTCAAGATAGACTTTCCGTTCCAGGCATTCTTCATACTCATCAATCGCAACCAAGTTGACCGCGCCAATGCGTTCCACCTTGCGAATAACGTCCTGTAACGTTTTTTCGATCTCTATTAAATCAAAATCTTCAGGCAAATTCTGCTGCAACAAAAGCATGGCTTCTTCGTCTTTATCAAGCCCTTCAGCGATCGTGTCACGTCTGACCAGCAACTCTTGGCGAGACATACGAATTTTTTCCAAGCTATCACGAACGCTCTGAGATTGGCGATCAAACCCCAATCTCGCTTGATCCGCGTTCTTCATCTGGTTTTCAAACTCGGAAGCGTCATTACGAGCCTTGGTCAATTCACTCTCCACACCCAGTCGTCGCTCTAAAAGACTCTGAAGTTGCTCGCGAAGGTCTGTCGTGGGGTCCTCATCAGACTCAATTAAAGCAGACAATTCAACCCGCCGAGCCGACTGACCAGCTAATTGTTGAGTTAATCGTTCAATACTTTCCAACAAACTAGCCTTACTCGATTGAGCTCGTTCTAACTCAATTTGCTTTGATTGTCGCTGATCTCTGGCTGCCTGCTCTTGCCCTCTGGAAATATCAAGCTCAGAGCTTAAGGTTGACCGTTGATTTGTCAGTTCTTCTCTGCGGACTTCAAAGTTCATCGCCAGCTCTTTAGCGTCTTCCATCAGCTTTTGTGCATGGCTCACGGCATCTTTTGCTGCAGCCAGTTGATCAGCCAAACCCTGCTGCTCTAACACCAAGTTATCTCTCTGCGTAAGCAGTTCCGCGCTTCGAGCCTCGATCCCACTTAATTTATTTCGAAGCTCACTACGTTGATGGGACTTACTGCGAAAATCGTTCCGACTTTGCTCGCGAGTAACTTCCAACTCTTTGATCTGAGCTTGCGCAGTTTCGACTTGAGATTGTATGTTCTGCAAATCATGGCTTGCAATATCAACTGAGTCGCCTAGTTTTTCTATCTGTGCTTCCCGTTGAAGTAAACCGCCTTCGGCTTTATCAACACCAAAAGAGGCCCAATTTGTTCCAATCCAACACCCTTCACGGGTCACTATCGATTCATGAGAGCTCAATAAATGCCGACCTTCAAGCGCGTCTGCCACACTGTCCGCGGCGTATACGCCATAAAACCAGCCTTCAACCTGAACATTGTTTCCGCTTACCTTTTCGGCCAGCAAATCGAGTTTTTTAGGGCCAGGTTCTGTTGGTGCAGAACTGTGGTCTACCAACCAAACTCGGCCATCTTTAAAATCTTCAAAGTCGTTTGCTAACGCCTCCAACTTCTGAACTGATACTGCGTTTAGCTGACGGCTCAACACGGTATCCACCGCTAACTCCCAGCCAGTTTTTACCACCAATTGAGATGCCAAACGTTGATTGTCCTTTATCCCCCTCAGTTGCATCCATTTATTGATCTCTTTATTGTTTTCTCCGAGCGCAGCAGCTTGTAACGCTTTTAATGAATTGAGTTGAGCTGAATCATCTTGAAGTTTGTGTCGGACAAGGTTATAGCGTTCACGATTATCATCAAGTTCAACACGCATGTTGACAACTTGCTGATCCTGCTCTTGAAGAGAACTCTCTAACTCAGAGCATTCACTGTCGATCAGTTCAACCGACTCCTTTAACTGCTGTATTTCTTCGATATTTAACTTTTCATCAATGTCGCCTAACGTAGAGGCTACCTGTTCGCTTCGTTGTGAAAAATGATGTATCTGGCGTTGCTGTTCCTCAATCCTAGTCGATTGCACTTCACGTTCTCGCTCTGGATCGGCAGCGTCTCGGTTAAGTTGCTGCCATTCCTCTTGCCAGGCCTGAAATTCTTCGTCAGCTTGCTGGAACTTAGCCAAAGCGACTTCGTACGCGTCTGACAACTCTTCGACCATCGGTTCTAACTCAAGCTGCGACATTTCAGCTTGCTCTAACCGAGTTTGATCCATCTCCAGATGCTGTTGAGCCTCACGCTCAGTCTCTGCCAAACGATCGAATTCCTCTTGCTGTTGCTGCCGTGTTACCCGAGCATGCTCTATAGACTGTTCTAAAGCGGCGATCTCCCCCCCCACACCATAATATTCAGCCTGTACAACATTGAGTGCCTCAGTCAACTCCGCTTGTTGTTGACGCATCGCTTCTATTTGCGATTCCACATCTCTTTGCTCAGAAACTTGAGCCTCGAACTCTGTTTGCAAGCGCTCCAGCTCGACATCCTTGGTTTTAACCTGATCGTGTAGGGTGGACCATCGGAGTGTTTTAAGCGTGGTATCGAGTTCTCGTTGCTCTTCCTTTAATTTTTTATATCGTTCTGCTTCATTGGCTTGCCGCTTCAGTCGCCTTAACTGCGTCTCCAATTCAGAAATAATATCTTCAACACGACTGAGGTTGTCGCGTGTGTGACGAATTCTATTTTCAGTTTCGCGCCGCCTTTCTTTATATTTGGAGATACCGGCCGCTTCTTCGATCAACACTCGAAGATCTTCTGGCTTGGATTCGACAATACGCCCGACCATTCCTTGCTCAATAATCGAATATGAACGCGGCCCTAACCCGGTACCTAAAAAGATGTCTTGAATATCTTTGCGACGGCATCGGCCTTTGTTAATGAAGTACTTCGATCCCCCTTCTCTGGTTAGCTCACGTCGAATGGCAATTTCCGCAAACTTGCCGTAAGAGCCCGGCGCCTTTCCATCTGAATTATCAAATACGAGCTCGACATACGCTCGGTTTACAGGTTTTCGCGCAGCGGAACCGTTGAAGATGACGTCATCCATGCTGTCACCCCTTAGGTTTTTGGCGGAAGATTCACCCATCACCCAACGAATCGCGTCAATTACGTTTGACTTACCACAACCATTAGGCCCAACAATGCCTATAAGATTATTGGGCACGGACACCTTTGTGGTGTCTACAAATGATTTAAAGCCCGAAAGTTTAATGTGTTTTAAGCGCATTAATGGTCCTTAGCCGACCCTAAAATTTCACTGATTACTCAGACTGAATAGACCCTAAAGCTAACTCAGTCGCTATTTCAAATTGACCAAAATTACAGTGGCGTAATACCGATCTAGGCAGACAGCGCAATGATCGGAAGTAAATCCTGTAATACAGCTGTTTTCAATGAAGAGTTGGCGTACGAATTCTTATTTATTATTGGCTCACCGCAGCCGCGACAAGCCTATATTATGTTTAGGTTAATGCGTAAGAGTAAGTTAAAATTGTCTGAGTTGAAACCATTGTTTTGTGATTGTTCACTATTTTAACTACTCAGATACCGTCGAAAATCACCAGAGTATCAAACTCCTCAATAATTAATCGTAGATCTCATGCTTAGCCACGCTCAAATTCAGCAATTTAAGATAGACGGGTACCTAGTTTTACCCAACATACTGGACAAAAAGACATTATCTTCATTGAGAATGACCACTGAACAACACCTGACTGACAGGGTGCAACCCTATGAGCTTGAAACTGACGTTAGCTACCCTGGCGCGCCACTTTCCGTTAGCTCTAAGGGAGGACAAACAATCAGACGCCTAAAGATGGCCTATCAACGCTCTGAAGTGTATGCGCAAATAGCACAGCACGAAGCGGTTACTTCAGCCATTAGACAAATAATAGGAGGAGATAAACTGCTGATCAATCCGAATCATCACAACTGCATTATGACCAAGCTACCAGAGTTTAGCTCTGTTACACATTGGCATAGGGACACCCGCTACTGGAACTTCAATAACAAGTATCTAGTTAATGTTTGGGTCGCACTTGGGCGAGAATCCTTGGATAACGGCTGCATGAAGATTCTTCCCGGCTCTCATCGCTGGGATGTCAGAAAAGAAGCTCTCGATGAAGCACAGTTCCTGATTCAAGATCACCCAGACAACGCCTCTAGACTGGAAACGCAAAGACTCGTTGAGCTAAATCCTGGAGATGTCTTACTGTTCAGCGCTCATTGCTTCCACGCGGCCGGTAAAAACACCACAAGAGCGGCGAAATACTCACTCGTATTCACCTATCACAATGAACTGACTACACCAATTGTAAACACACATTCTGCGAGCAGTCCCGCGATCGAGCTCTAACGAATTAGGAAAAACAGTACACTGACGTTACTTCGCCACCAAAAACCTATTTGAGCCCCGCATCACTCTTCTTAACTTTGGCCAAGAAAGGAGCGGTCAAACTTGTCACGTAAAGATAGTCGTCGGTTTCAACTAAGCCGGTAGTCGCATACAACCTACCGCTGGGTGCCTGTAAATTTTGAAGTACTTCTCCATCTGACGAAATACCGATAACCATGCCGTAGTCCTGAGGTTTCGGCTTCATGAATTCAGGCAGTCGTATGATGACCTTTCGCCAGAAGGGCTTTGCGGCGTATTTATCAATGTCTTTCGATCTCGGGCTCATCACGCCAACCCAAAAAACGCCCTCGCGCCCAGCACTTATATTATCTGGAAACCCAGGAAGCCCATCGAGTATGACCTCTCGATCTCCCTTTTTAGGCCCATCAACCCAAAGTTTCCATACCCTATATTCACCGGTTTCGTTCACCAATATAAATTGGCCATTAGGATCAGAGGCCACGCCATTAGCAAAGTTTAAGCCCTTTAAGACAATTCTGGATGTATTTGAAACAGGGTCATATTCCACAATTCTGCCAGTCTTTCCATGCTCAACTATGTCTAATATGCTGGCAGGGAGAGTACCACCCCATTTCTTTGCTCGAAAGCGTGTTGTCGCATCACTAAAATAAATTTTTCCATTTTTCGACACGGCAACGTCATCTGCATAACCGATGAGAGACCCATCAACCTGATCTACTGCGATGCTGACGGCCCCCTCAGGCGTTACTTTCTGAAGACCTAGGTACGCATTAGCAACCCAAATATTTCCTTGCTCATCTGCATCTAATCCAAGAGGGCGACCTTTTACATCAATCCACGGTTCAGAGACACGCTCATTCTTCTGAAAGCGAACTAACCACCCTTCATGAGATGTGGCCAATATGGAACCATCAGCTTCCAAAATTGCCGCCTCAGGACCCGTTTGTCGGCCCATGGTTAGAGACTCAAATTCCTCTAGCCGTGTATTACTAGCAAAGTACCCGGTAAAACCTGGGTCAATACTCGGCTGCCAAACATGAGGCGTTATCGGTACGGGCCAAAACGAAAAGTAAGCAATTGCGAGAGCGACGACCAGTGATATTAACGTTGGAATTTTAAACATAGTCTGCTCTCAATTTGTAAATTGCTTCGCTCAATCAAACGGACCGAATGGAACGAACATGGTTAATCTGTATTTGATAGTAACACCAGATAATTCGTCTCTCTAGACGGTAAACCCTCCATCGACCACTATCGACTCTCCAGTCGTATAACTGCTCGCCTGTGACGCGAGATACAAAACAGTACCAGCCATTTCCTCAGGCTCTGCATGTCTGGCCATGGGAATAGCAGACATCGCCATTTTGTGCATTTTTTCATTTTCGAACAGTGCGCCAGCGAATTTTGTCTTCGTCAAACCCGGCAACAGCGCATTTACTCTAATATTGTACTGAGCACACTCTTTTGCAAATGACTTGGTCATATTAATAACCGCGGCCTTAGTGATGGAGTAGATCCCTTGATTCATACCTGGTTGCAAACCATTGATCGAAGCCGTATTGATGATGCTTCCACCGCCACCTTCACGTATAAGTTTGGCGCCCTCTATAGACATAAAAAAGTAGCCTCGAATATTAACGTCTACTGTTTTATTGTAAGCGCCGAGATCGGTATCAAGAATATGCCCAAAATACGGATTCGCTGCTGCGTTGTTAACCAATATATCGAGTTGTCCATGTCGATCCTTAATCGACCTAAAAGTCTCATTGATATTATCCATATCACCAATATGACACGCCATGGTTTCCGCCGAACCCCCAGCTTGTTTAATTTCTTCCACTACGGCATCGCAAGACTCAGCTCTACGACTAGATACAATAACGTGCGCTCCGTGCTCAGCCAATAATTTAGCAATCGCTTCGCCAATGCCTCGGCTGGCGCCAGTAACCAAAGCGACCTTGTTAGACAAATCAAATAAATCTGTACTCATCATTACTCCTAATTATTACTCTTTAGTGTTTTCTGTTAAGTGCCTAATCTCATTCGTCCCAAATAATCAGCTTTCGTCAACGGCACCCCTTGAGCTCTCAATAAGTCATAGGCCGTGGTCGCATGAAAATTAAGGTTAGGGAGCGAAAACGACATGATGAAGTTTTCAGCCGTAAAAGGCATTTCCAATTCACCCATCTTGAATAGGATGTTTTTTCCACTCAAAGAATTAATGTAGTCTGGCGTAAATTGTTTGAGAGCCGCCTCTGTCTCTTCGACTATGGCTTGCAACCCGGCATAATTAGTCTTTTCTAAGTCTTTTGGGGGAGTAAAAACACCCTCTTCAATTCCTTTGATGGCCTTGGTGGAGTGCATGGGAATACAAACCACTTGAAACAACATAGGCAACATATCTTCATGAAGCCTCAGGCCCACGTAAGTATCGGGATCAATGTTGTTTTCTTGAGCGTAATCTGCGCCTCGTTTCAATACCCTTTTCACTCCGGAGACCGTCTGTAAAAATGATCCCACGCTTAGCTCGTACAATGATGTTGTCATGCTTCTTTCTCCTAGGTTTTCTTTACCACACTGGACTTTAACTTCATCGCACCAAAGCCCTCTATCTTACAATCGATATCATGACCATCAACTACGTATTCAGGATCCAGTATTCTGATGTTTTTCACTTTCGTTCCTACCTTAACAACCGACGAACTCCCTTTAACTTTAAGATCTCTAATAACAGTAACGGAGTCGCCAGAATTCAAAACGTTGCCGTTGGAACATTTGACGATCATCTGGTCGCCCACCTCGCTTTCATTCCATTCGTGTCCGCATTCCGGGCAAATGGTTAAGTCTCGATCTGCGTAGGTATAGTCACATTGGCATTGTGGGCAAGGGTTAGTCATAGAAACTCTGCTTGGGTGTCGGGCTCATAAACCGTTGAGCCATCGAGTAGAAAAATCCCAATCATCATAACCGATGAACCAAGACTTCACTCAATGAATAAACTTCACATCCTCCCTCAAATTGACTTCAACACTCTACGAAACGCTATGCAAAAAGCGCCAGACCGTTTCCGACCCAGCGCTTCGCGTTATTGAGGCTATTTAAGCACTAATTATCTAGCAAAGTAGGAAACCGACTATTAATCAGTTAAGCAATCTACGACTACCTGCTTTCTATGAGATTATTGACCACAGAGGGGTCTGCGAGTGTACTTGTATCACCTAGGTTGCTGTAATCGTCCTCGGCAATTTTACGCAATATTCTTCGCATAATTTTTCCTGACCTGGTTTTGGGTAAGCCAGGCGCCCAGTGAATCACATCCGGAGAGGCAACTGGACCGATTTCCTTCCTAACGTGTTTAACCAACTCGGCCTTTAGCTCGTCCGTGTAATCTACACCGGACATAAGAGTCACGTAAGCGTAAATACCCTGCCCTTTGATGTCATGCGGGTAACCAACCACGGCTGATTCTGCAACCGATTTATGTAAAACCAGCGCACTCTCAACCTCAGCGGTTCCCATTCGATGTCCAGACACATTGATAACGTCATCCACCCGTCCCGTAATCCAATAATATCCGTCTTCATCCCGGCGACATCCATCACCAGTAAAGTAGTAACCTGGATACATGGAAAAATAGGCTTCATGGAAGCGTTTTGGATTATTGTAAACGCCTCTCATTTGCCCAGGCCACGATCGAGGAATGGCTAAGTTGCCAGAAGCCGCCCCTTCGAGAACATTCCCTTCGTCGTCCAACAACACCGGTTCGACACCAAAAAACGGCAACGTTGCAGATCCAGGCTTAGCATCTGTCGCTCCTGGTAACGGCACAATCATGATGCCGCCAGTTTCAGTTTGCCACCAAGTATCAACAATGGGACAGTTTTCATGCCCCACTTTATGAAAGTACCACTCCCAAGCTTCTGGGTTTATGGGCTCACCAACCGTACCGAGAATTCTTAAACTACTGCGAGAAGTCGAATTTAAATACTCATCTCCCGCTCCCATCAAAGCGCGAAGCGCGGTAGGTGCGGTGTAAAATATATTGACCTTATGCTTATCTACAACCTGCCAAAAACGGCTGGCATCGGGGTACGTAGGAACGCCTTCAAACACCAACGTAGTCGCACCGTTAGCAAGGGGGCCGTACGTTAAATAGGAGTGGCCCGTGATCCAGCCGACATCAGCAGTACACCAGTAGACTTCCCCATCTCGATAGTCGAAGACATATTTAAACGTCATCATTGCGTAGAGTAAGTAACCTCCAGTGGTGTGCAGAACGCCCTTGGGCGTTCCTGTGGATCCAGATGTATACAGAATAAACATCGGATCCTCTGCCTCCATGACCTCGGGTTCGCACGTCAAATCTTGCTGCTTTGTAGCGTCTTCGTACCAGATGTCGCGACCATTAACCCAGCCCACCTGATTTCCAGTGACTTTACACACCAGTATCGACTCAACGGACGGGGTAGCTTCGCAGGCTTCATCCACATTTGCTTTCAACGGAATGGGTTTTGCTCCGCGTAACCCTTCATCGGCTGTGATCACCATTTTGCACTCTGAGTCGTTAATCCGGCCTCGTAAGGCTTCCGGTGAAAACCCACCGAACACCACGGAATGAACGGCCCCGATTCTCGTGCACGCTAACATGGCAAAAACCGCTTCGGGTATCATCGGCATGTATAAACACACACGATCACCTTTAGAAACACCTTGTTCGCGCATCGCATTCGCTAATTTGCATACCTCATCATGCAATTCCTGATAACTGATATTCTTGCATTGATTGGGGTCATCGCCCTCCCAAATTATGGCGGTTTGCGTCGCTCTCTGCGGTAAATGTCGATCAATGCAATTGACAGAAACGTTTAATTTTCCTCCTTCGAACCATTTGATATCGGCACTGTGGAAGTCATAAGAGCTAACCGTGTCCCACTTCTTGACCCAGTCTAAATTTTCTTCAGCTTGTTCAGCCCAAAAGCCATCCGGATCAGCTATCGAATGTTCATACATCCGCCGATATTGATCTTTGGTGAGCAGGGTGTTTTCTTTAATAGAGTCAAATACTGGATAGACTAAATTGTCAGACATGATCGTTACCTAAAATATGTGTGATCGGCATCAATGTATTAATGTGCCGAGTTTAATGGTTGCGTTTAATCAAACAACCAATTTATCAAATTTACTGTGCGCTTTTTCTAAAGTCTTTGTCAAATGACGTTGAGTACTCACTAAAGCCCATCGTGGTTTCAGCAAAGTAATACGCACCACTCGCTTCAACCGCGATCCGCGCTATGGTTTGAGTGTCTGTTTTGCTGGGAAGCTGCGTTTGCCACATCGTGTTAGAAGCATTTTCTGCGATCATTTGCGTCGGCGCAGACTCGTCACCATCCGAATGCAAAAATCCGATGGTTGCTTTTTGCAAAGCATGCGAGCTACTAAACAACACGAGGCCGTCGTCGTAGGACACTTTTAATGTTGATTTGAAATCCGCATTTTCTAGGCTGCACTCGCCGCTACTAAATCGACAATTTGATTTTGCAACCAATGGGTATGCCTGCCCTTCCTGCGCTATATGAGGACGCTCTTTTACAAGCCCATCGACCGCAAAATACGTCACCACGGCTAACACGGGCGCGACAATCAGAGCAATAATGACGTGCTTATTTTTGAAAAAACTCATTGACGGAAATTACCTTTTAAAAAGCTAAGTCTACCCTCTGTTTTACCAAAGGGTAGACTAATTAAACAACGTACTAACTGTAAGACTCGTGTTTGGGCTAAAACAAGCCTAGCCCCATACGGTCGACCTAGTGTGCAGCCGCTCCTCCGGCACCATGAGGAGATCTAATGTCATCGACCAAGTCCTGTATTTCCTTGGGCGGTTCAGCAGTCATCTTAGCGACTATCATTGCCACCGCAAAGTTTACCACTGCACCTACGGCACCAAAGGCATTGGGTTCAATACCCATAAACCAATTGGGACTCATGTCTCCTAGAAACGAGGTGCTCTTCACAAACATAATGCCTTTATGCTGGAAGACGTAAAATAGCGTGACGCCGATCCCTGAAAGCATTCCGGCAATAGCGCCTTGCGTATTCATGCGCTTATAGAAAATGCCTAACATCAGGGCAGGAAAGATAGACGATGCGGCCAAACCAAAAGCCAACGCCACCGTGCCTGCAGCAAAATCTGGCGGATTAAACCCCAGATATCCAGCAAGCAATACCGTGAAGGCCATTGCTACCCGAGAGGCATTAAGCTCAGCTTTCTCTGAAATATTAGGCTTTAACACCCCTTTTAAAAGGTCATGAGAGATCGCCGAAGAAATCGCCAGCAACAGCCCTGCCGCAGTCGAAAGTGCCGCAGCCAAACCACCCGCCGCAACCAACGCAATCACCCAATTGGGGAGTTGAGCTATTTCTGGGTTTGCCAACACAAGGATGTCATTATCGACCTTTACCATCTCATTAGATGCTTTATCGGCACTGTACTGAATTAAACCATCACCATTCTTGTCTTCGTATTTAAGAAGGCCTGTCTTTTCCCAATTTTTGAACCATTGTGGTCGTTCATCGTAAGCAAGATAAGACCCTGGCGTTGGTTCAAACGTACTCATGAGGTTCAAGCGAGCCATCGCCGCCACGGCGGGTGCAGTGGTGTACAAAATTGCGATAAATACCAAAGCCCAACCAGCTGACTTACGTGCGTCTTTGACGCTTGGCACGGTGAAAAAACGAATAATTACGTGCGGTAACCCAGCAGTACCAATCATTAGACTCATCGTGTACACAAACATGTTCAGGGTGCTTCCCCTGGTTGATGTTGTGTACTCCGCAAAGCCGAGTTCGGTCACCACTTGGTTTAACTTATCCAGCACATAGGTTCCATCTGAAAGCGTGCTGCCCAACCCCAATTGAGGGAATGGGTTACCGGTCAAGTTCAGTGAAATGAACACCGCAGGGATCGTGTAAGCAAAAATCAAGACCACGTATTGGGCTATTTGTGTATACGTAATTCCCTTCATTCCCCCTAAAACAGCGTAGATAAACACGATTATCATGCCCGCGGTCAGTCCAGCTTCATACGTCGTTTCTAGAAAGCGGCTGAACGCCACTCCTATCCCTTTCATCTGACCAATCACGTAGGTAACTGACGCTATGATTAGGCAAATAACGGCCACAATTCGAGCCGCATTCGAATAGTATCGATCACCGATAAATTCAGGCACGGTAAATTTCCCGAACTTTCGCAAATACGGAGCCAGACACATCGCTAACAGAACATAGCCGCCGGTCCATCCTAACAAAAACACAGATCCACCATAGCCCTGATAAGAAAATCCAATCAAACCAGCCATTGATATGAACGAGGCTGCTGACATCCAATCAGCTCCGGTTGCCATTCCATTTGCAATTGGGTGTATACCACCACCGGCGACATAAAACTCTTTAGTCGAACCCGCGCGCGCCCAAATGGCTATTCCAATATAGGTAGCAAAGGTAAAACCAACGACGATATAGGTTAGTAATTGTAAACTCATGCTTACTCTCCTCCACCAAATTGATCATCCAAATCTGACATCTTTTTTGCGTAGTAGAAAATCAAAACGACAAAAAGATATATCGAGCCCTGTTGAGCGATCCAGAAGCCCAAAGGATAACCACCTAGACTAATGGCATTGAGTGTATCCACAAAGACGATGCCGCCTAAAAAAGGAACCACAAACCAAATAATCAGCAGCTTGACAATCAAACTTACGTTGGCTTTCCAATAAGCCTCGGCATTGCTCTTCATGATAGCGTTCTCCATCCAAATTATTATAAGAATGCACAGTTTACGCCTGCATGAAGTGAGCGAGTATTCGACAATAGTCTTAGAGTTTAGCCATAACTTTGCCTTGCTTAAAAAGCCGCTTGATGGCTATAGTAAGTGCATGAATACTAAAGTGTTAATTGCCGACGATCACCCCTTATTTAGAGATGCCTTGCGCACGATTGTCAAATCAGCGCTGATCGATTGCGAGATCGACGAAGCGACGAATTACAAAGAGACGCACTGCGCCCTGGAAGAAGGTCAATACAGCATTGTATTTCTTGATCTCAATATGCCTGACTCCAGCGGCTTGTCTGATTTAGCCTTACTAAAAAAAACCAACCCTCAAACTCCAATTGTTGTTGTCTCCGCTCATCATGAAGCGGAAATTATCCGTGCTTGCCTAAACCACAACGCATCGGGCTATATCATTAAATCTTCAGCTCCTGAGCACATAAAGGAAGCTATTCAACAGGTCATGCAAGGCAATACCTATGTGCCTCCTGACGTATCGCTGGACCACAGTGGTGAACCGAATTTGGCTCAAAAATTAGACGCGCTCACCCCTTCTCAACTGAAAATTTTTATTGAAATGGGAAAAGGGAAACTGAATAAGCAAATTGCTTATGATTTGAAGATATCAGAGGCGACGGTCAAAGCGCATATAACCACTGTTTTTAAGAAACTCAGCATCAATAATCGTACGCAAGCCGTTCTATTGGCACAAGAACACCAAGCTAAAAATCCTGTTTTGCCTGGACAGTGACGTTAAAAGCTAGCCCCCTTATTCGTCGCACTAAATAAGTGGACTAGCGATTTAATATTAGAGTCGGTCTCTATAGATCTGTTGCCGGAACAGATTTAATGTCATTCCATTTACTGTCTGCGTCCGCGATATACTGCGCTTCGTCTTCAACCCAGGTTTCGGCGACATCCACATTTTTGTTTACGTAGAGCTTACCGTTTACGACCTTGAACGCTTTTCCATCAATTTCAAACTTTTTACCGTAAGCGGCGCCTAAAGCACAAAAGCCGCCAAATTGGGGCGCGTATTTTGCTGGTTGCAGATTAAACGTGTCTCGATTTTCAGCTGATTTGAAGCGATATATTGCGCCTTGATACACACTGGTAAAATCTTTATTTCCTTCTACTGCCATGTTTTCAGTAAAGTAGGCTACCGCGTCATGTCCCGCGAGGATGATTCCATTGTCGTCTACTTCAATGTCACTGCCAGCTAGCGCTAGCGAAAATGATGCTAAGAAAAAAATTGACACAAAAGGTACAACGATATTTTTAATATTCTTCATAAGGTCTCAAAATAGTTTATTTGTAAAATGCTTCGCGAATTCGATTCTCGAAACCATGCCCTAAAGAGAGCACAGCCTTTAGACCCAGTCAGAAGACAATCCGTTACAAAAACTTGACTAAATAAACATCCTTATTTTTGAACTCTACCCTAATGGGCTTGATAGACGCGATCAAACCCTGCGCCAGTCACAAGAACACTGTGGACACAAAGGAGTCAGCCTTTTGAAATGTTGAACAAACTTAAGCATTCACATCGATCACAACTCGACCATTTAGTTTTCCATCAAGCAATTGATCAGCTAAGCTCGGAAACTCACTCATCCCTTTAACAGTACACAATGAGTTCAAATCCGTTGTTGTTAACAATTGCGACAATGAGGCCCAAGCTCTCTCTCGATCTGCCATAGGCGCCATCACGGAATCAACCCCTTTGAGCGTTACCCCTCTTAGAATAAACGGCATCACAGTACACGACAAATCAAGACCACCAGCTAGACCGCACGCAGTAACAATGCCGTTGTACTTTGTTTGAGCGAGTAACGTGGCAAGTGTTGAACTGCCTACTGAATCAATACTTGCACTCCACCGTTCTTTTTCAAGGGGGCGTGACTTACGACTGAATTCATCTCGAGATAGAACGCTACTCGCTCCGAGGCGCATTAAATAATCGTGCATAGATTCTCGACCGCTCACGGCAACCGCCTCGTAGCCCAATTGGCTCAACAAGGAAATCGCGACGGAACCCACACCGCCAGACGCGCCGGTCACTACCACGGGGCCGTCCTCGGGAGTCACTCCATGATCCTTAATCGCATTGATACAAAGCATGGCCGTATAGCCAGCCGTTCCAATCGCCATGGCCGCCTTTGAATCAAAATTGGGAGGAGTCCTAATAAGCCATTCTGATCGAACGCGCTGGTATTGGCTATATCCTCCCCAATGAATTTCCGACATTCCAAATCCATTGACCAGAACTTGGTCACCAGCGGACCATGCGGAGGTCTTAGATTCAACCACCGTTCCTGCAAAGTCGATACCACACACCATCGGGAGGTTTCGGCAGATCTTCCCACGCCCACTGACCGCCAAAGCATCTTTATAGTTTAACGTGGAGTAGTCTATCTTAACTAAAACGTCATTGTCTGGAAGCTCGTTAATAGAAACGTCTTTAAGCTCTGCGGAAAAACCCGCGTCACCATCAGACGCAACCAACGCGGTAAACTTATCTGGATACTTCATATTCTTCTCCTTTGAGTTGATGTTCCAACTCCGTTATTACGCTCGGATCGTCGATCGTAGGCGGTACAGAGTAAGCTTCATGATTAAGCATCGACTTTAGTGTCTTGCGAAGAATCTTGCCAGAACGCGTTTTAGGCAAGCTATGCACAATGTGAGTCTGTTTATAACACGCAATTCCTCCCACTTCCGAACGTACCAAGTCAACTAACTCAGACGCCACATTTTCTGGATTATCGTGCGCTGAAAGAACAACAAACCCAACTGGCACTTCTCCTTTTAATTCGTGCCTCATGGCAACCACGGCACACTCGGAAACCGACGAATGCTGAGCGAGAACTTCTTCCAGATCACCCGTAGACAGCCTGTGACCGGCCACATTAATTACGTCATCCACGCGTCCCATGATGAAAACATAGCCTTCATGATCTACATATCCCCCATCACCACTTGAGTAGTAACCCAGGAATTGACTTAGGTAGGCGTCCTGAAATCTAAGATGATCGCCCCAAACCGTCATCAAACAGCCAGGGGGCAACGGTAATTTTATGACTACTTTACCCTGTTCTCCGGCTTCGCAACGCTGGCCTGACTCATCTAAGACTCGAACATCAAACCCAGGCACGGGTTTAGTGGCAGACCCGTATTTAACCGGCAAATCTTCCACGCCCGTCAAATTCGCGCAGATCGGCCAACCGGTCTCAGTCTGCCACCAATTATCAATAACACCAACACCCAACTTCTCCCCCATCCAAACCTGTGTTGGTGGATCGAGTCGCTCACCCGCTGCGAATACTCGACGCAAACTTTCTGTATTATATTTTTTGATCAACACGCCATTCGGGTCCTCTCTACGAATGGCCCTGAATGCCGTAGGTGCACTGAACAACGTGTTTACATTGTATGCTTCAATCACTCGCCAAAATGCACCGGCATCTGGGGTCATTATTGGCTTTCCTTCAAAGAGAATTGTGGTACAACCCCGAATCAATGGCCCATAAACAATGTAGCTATGGCCAACCACCCAACCAACGTCTGACGCCGCCCAAAACACATCGCCGGCATTCATATCAAACACCGACCCCATACTGTAGTTCAATGCAGTGGCATGACCTCCGTTGTCCCTGACAATTCCTTTAGGACGCCCGGTTGTACCAGAGGTGTACAAAATATACAGTGGGTCACAGGCATTCACAGGAACGCAGTCCACCGGGCCTGACCGCTCTAACAGCGTTTTCCAATCGAAGTCACGCCCTTCGTGAAGAGGCGCTGAGGCCGCTTCACGTTGCAACACAACGCAGGCACTCACTTCGTGCTCACACAACCGCAATGCTTCGTTAATGAGCGGAGCGTAGGGAATAATCCGCTCGACCTCTATTCCGCACGATGCGGTTAAAATAACACTCGGCTTTGCATCAGCGATGCGTGATGCTAGCTCCGGTGCCGCAAAGCCGCCAAAAACCACAGAATGTATAGCGCCTATTCGTGCGCAAGCCAACATTGCTATCGCGGCTTCTGGGATCATCGGCATATAGATAATCACCGTATCGCCTTTGCTAACACCTAGATCGATCAGCATACCGGCCGCCCTAGCGGTTAAATCTAATAAAGACTCATAACTATAAGTGAGTGACACTCCGCTAACAGGAGAATCGTAAATAAGCGCTGCTTGCTTTGCGCGTCCATTGAGCACGTGATGATCCAGAGCTAAGTAGCAAGTGTTCATTGTTCCATCTGCAAACCATTGTGATTGGCCATCGACTGATTCATGACCTACCGTTGGTTGGTTATACCAAGCCAACTTCGAAGCCTGCTGTCTCCAAAATTCATCAGGCGTTCTCAACCACTCATTGTATTCATTTTCGTACGTCATTAGCGGGCCATGCTTTAGTTAGGATGTGGCCACTATCACACAGTAGCCAATCCCCTCACAATTCGACAATAGTCTGACACCAGAGTGATTTGATGCCAGAGCGTCGGAGAGCCAAACTTGCTAAATATTCGACACCAAATACATCATCAATGATTTTAACGCCGCTGGCTCGATTGGCTTTGCCATATACAGTAAGTCATTATCTGCCGCTTTATTTTTTAAGGTCTTGTCTTGTTCTGCCGTGATTAAAACTCCTTGCAACGGCTTAGAACTGCCGCGGCACTTTTCAAGAAAGTCCAACCCTGTTGCATCGCCGTCTAACCGATAGTCAGCCAACACAACATCATATTCGTTGTCGTCAAACTGTTGCTTAGCCTCCTCAAACGACACCACGCATGAAACCTCGCATCCCCAGCCTTCGAGTAATGTTTCCATAGCGGCAAGCACGTTATCGTCGTTATCCAAACACAGAACGCGGGTGCCAATGAGCTTCATATCCATCATTGGAGGTTTGTTATCCACCGACCGAGTCATTGAAGGCAATGATTTCGTTTCAGGCAGAGTGATGGAAAATGTACTGCCCTTTCCCACTTCTGATTTAACATCAAAATCAACCTCTAACAGAGAACATATACGTTTAACGATGGATAGCCCCAAACCTAAGCCACGACTTGATCTACGCTTTCCGTCATTAACCTGATAAAATTCGGTGAAAATGTGATCAAGATGCTCCTTAGCGATACCCAAACCAGAATCAACAACGCTAATTTTCACCCGACCTAGCTCGGAGCGAAAAGCGCGAAGTGCGACGCTCCCTCCCTCAGGCGTATAACGAAGCGCGTTTGCAACCAAATTGAGCATCACTGAAAACAGCAATTGCCGGTCACTAAAGATAAACAGAGGGCTGGCATCAACCGTTAACGAAACTTGCTTATCATTGGCGCTTGCCTGCATTTCGGATTCTATGCCACGTAAAAATTCTTGAACCGATAACACCTTAGGCTCAGGCTCAATGCCGCCAGCGTCCAATTTTGATATATCCAACAAAGCCCGCAGCAATTCATTGGCCGTCGTCAAAGATTGATCAATACTCTGAGATAAGCGAGCCACTTCGGAAGGGTCATTAGAGCGCTCCGAAATGCTGTGTGTGAACAATCGGGCCGCGTTAATCGGTTGCAGTAAATCATGACTCGCGGCAGCTAAAAAGTGTGTTTTACTTCTTGTGTTACGCTCTAATTCCTTGGTGATAGCCTCAAGTTCAAGTGTTCTCTCTTGTACTCGAGTTTCCAGCTCTTCGTTAGCTTCTCTTAGTAACTTTGCCGCATTAACACTCTCTGTTATGTCTTCGTAAGTGGTCACAAATCCGCCGTCCGGCATGGGCACGCCAGTGGCTTTCAATATGACCCCACTGACGGTTTCCCGAACAGTGGTGTATTTGGAGCGCTGTTGTAAATATTTAATCCGTTTTGCGATTTCGACTGCTGCGTCTTTACCTGCAAAGTCCCCTCTTTCGGCACTGTACTCAAAAACAAGTCGAATGGGTTTACCCACGTAAATCATGCTTTCCGGGTAATTGAACATCTTCAAATAATTGTCGTTCCAAACAACCAAATTCAAATCATCGTCCACAACAGCGATGCCATGAGTGATATTTTGCAATGTCGTCTGGAGCAAATTACGATTAAATTTTAAGGCGGTCGACGTTTCATCAACCAGGTGCGTTAGCTCACCAATAAACTCCTCATCACCAAGCAATGTATCGGATATCACACGTTGGGCCGATGCGGTCCCAATCACGCCAGCAATGGCCGTTTGCACCGCCGCAATCAAGCCTTGGTCTGCTTCTGTCTCAATAGATAGATCCAATCCTGTTCTCTGCTCATACTGAGAAAACAAAGCTCTAGAGCTTTTAGCGCCTATGATTCGTTCAGCAACAATATGTAATGCATCAGGGCTCACTTCATACACATTTGTGGCTGCGCCTGACGATTTCGACGTCCGACTAGAAGCGCCAGCATAGAAGAAACGACTGGCCTGCAGCTCTTCAATCACGGATTGCGACTCGCGAAAACTAAACACCACGATCATTAGAACATTCACACCCAAACTCCAGACCACGCCATGAGTTAGTGAATTATCAAAGCTAAAGCCAAATAGATTCTGAGGGTGGAGTACTGAGTCGGCAAATACTGAGTCGATGGAACCTTGCGACAAAATAGTCGGAAGGACCAGTGTATAGGCCCAAAGTAAAAAGCCGCCAGCCAGACCAAGAAAGACGCCTTCGCTATGAGCTCTTCGCCAGAATATAGCGAACAGCGTCGCGGGTAAAAATTGAATGATTCCGGCAAATGACACCAGGCCGATATTCGCCAGCTGCTGGTTGCTATCAATCATTTTAAAGTAGCCGTATGCGCCCAGCATTAAACCCAAAATTGCCAACCTTCTGATCGTCAAAATGACGTTATTCAAATCGTCTCGCTTAAGGAAACTAATGCCATTGCGCCGAATCAACAGCGGCATGACTAGGTCGTTACAGATCATCGTACTCAAACTAATTGCCGCAACCACAACCATGCCAGTCGCCGCTGATAATCCACCGATAAACGCCACGACCGCTAAGGTGTTATTTCCTGCCGTTAACGGAAGCGAAAGAACGTACATATCTTCTGGAGAATTAGGCAGTAATACCATGCCAGACAACGCAATTGGGATAACGATGACGCTCGTGAGCACCAAATAAACGGGCATTACCCACATCGCGGTCTTAAATTGAGTGTGATCCCTCGCCTCAACAACGGCCACCTGAAACTGCCTCGGCAATAAAATAATGGCTGACATACTCAACAGCAGCTTGGTTGAGAAACTAGTCCAGGTCGAGTTGCCTCCTCCGAACGCCTCTTTTAGCGGTTGGCTGTCAACAAAATCACCAAACCCGCTGTGCGCACCCGCGTCGAGCAGTAAGTACATGGCGTAATAGCCAACGGCCAGAATAGCAACCAGCTTTACGATAGACTCAAACGCGATGGCCAGAATCATGCCCTTATGATGCTCTGTCGCATCCAAGTGCCGTGTACCGAACAATATGGTAAAAAGCACCAACCCTGCCGCGACGATCAGAGCCACGTTATCAGAAATAAACCCCCTTGCCTCGACATGAGAGCCCAGGCCATCGTTGCTCAGAATCGAGTAAGAGCTTGAGATGGCTTTCAACTGTAATGCAATGTAAGGCAGAGAACCGGCAACCGCTATCACCGTAACCAGCATGGCTATCTTTCGGCTCTTTCCGTAACGACTTGATAAAAAATCTGAGATCGTGGTAATGCTGTTTTGTTTACAGATCAGTATGATTCGTCTGACCACCGGATAACCGAATAAAAACACCAAGCAAGGCCCAAGATATATTGCCAAATAATCCAGGCCATCTACGGCCGCCGTACCCACCGCGCCATAGAAAGTCCATGAAGAACAATAAACGGCCAAAGACAAAGCGTAGACAAAGTTACTGTTATAAGGCTTACCAGCCTTTAAAGAACCACGATCACCAAAATACGCGATCAAGAACAGCAAAAAAATGTAGGCAAATCCGATCAGCGCTATGGCGTCGACATTCTTCATTGAAAGCCCTCCGTTTTGATAGTTATTATTGTTTTTGCACTGATCTCACGCTGCGTTGTGTTGAGCATCGTTTAGATTGCACATAGTAGGACAAAACACCAAGCAAAAAAACCGAAGCAGCAATTACGCTGCTTCGGCAAAACATAGGCCATAGCTCACATGGCCAATACTACTATGAGGTTACCCTCATTCCGAACTGTTCTAAAAACCGTATTTAGCCGTTAACTGGAGGCGGGTCAAATCCCCATCCGTCCCATTTTCCAGCTCGCGGTTTGCTTGGATTATCGCCCCACCAAAGGTTATCTTTGGCGTAGGGGAATAAAACAAATTTAAATTAAAATTTGAGACAGACTCAGTATTCGCCGAGGAAAGCCCATTTGCTAAATCAGCTGATGAATAGGAATATTGAATAGTAGAACGTAATTTTTCATTCCAGTGATGGCGATAAGCGACGTACCCGCCTGTAACACTGGTCAAATCAAGGTTGCCCGCAGCATCAATGCCTCCATCTCGAAACGCGTTCAAGGCGATATACCTTCCTAAATTACCGTGCGCTATGGAATATTTTAGATCATCACCGTTACTGAACACGATTTTTCCGGCGAGGTTAACGGCAAAACCAAAGTCGCTCTCATCATTAGCACCATCGTTATAGGCTATTTCACGCCCCATTGCCGACAATGCAAACGAGTGCCCTCCGCTTTTCCCGTTAAACCGAGCAATCACGTCAGGAACGCTGTTGTCATCGAAATTACTTGCCGCGATACCAGAACCTGCATCGGCTAAGCTGGTTGACGGATTTTCAGCAGCCAGCATGAACGAGGATCCTCCGCCTAGCTTTTTAGTCCATCGGATCTGTTGTTGGCGATTAAAGATCGTCCCGGATGTGGGGCCAATGAACTCGACCGACTCCGGTAGAGCCCCGACATTAAAAAAGGTACTCCATGTTTGACCGACTAATAACGACGCATCGTCGGCATAATCCCACGCAAGGTAAGCGTGCCTCATTCTGGAGTTGTTC
This sequence comes from Arenicella sp. 4NH20-0111, assembly GCF_040366405.1. Taxonomy (NCBI): domain Bacteria; kingdom Pseudomonadati; phylum Pseudomonadota; class Gammaproteobacteria; order Arenicellales; family Arenicellaceae; genus Arenicella; species Arenicella sp. 4NH20-0111. Next base: position 236,768 of record NZ_BAABWF010000004.1, on the reverse strand, counting down.
GAATTAGAAACACGTTCGTCACCACCGCCACTTAAGAAATCCATTTCGATATGGGACTTAATCTTACCTACCGCCGTATCGGTTGATGTTTTGAAATACAAGCGGGAAGTTGCCACATCAGAATTGAACTCAGCCCCCTCACTCGATGCTGAGTCACCGACAGGTATTAGACTGGGAACTAGAATACGAGAAGCCACCGAAGCACTGGGAGCAGCACCATCTTGATAATCGTCAAACATGCCATTTACCTTGATAAACCCACCATAACTTAGGCTGGTGCCCTTACTCAGGTTTACGTTATGGCTGCTCGCGGACACACGATCACTCACCTTACTTACTTCAGAAGCCAACGACTTTGTTTCGTCTTCGCGGTGCTGTTTTTCCTGCATGACCAAGTTCTTTAGCTGCTCAAGCTGTGCCTCTAGCTGTTTGACTTTAGCCTCTAACTCTGGGCTCGCGAAGGCTGCCTGTGGGGCCATTGAAATGGCGACCATACCCGCACAAAAACTGGATACTAGTTTTCTCTTCATCCGTCTTCTCCTCACATCATTATTATTGGTGAGGTCGAACTATCGCAATCTTCAACACCTACAGGTATTAGCCGATAGTCTAATTACGACTAAAGTCGTATCCGAAACCAGTTGACATGATCAGCCAGGAACGGCAGTTATAAAGAGTCCAAAAATGACTTAGCGTACAAAGTAATGAACTCTGAATTCCCACCAGAACATAGAGAAGCCGGTCGGTTTCTAGAAACAATCAAACCGTTTGATTCGCTAAGCCAAAAACAATTACTCTTTTGCGCCAGCAACCTTCTTACTACGTATCATCGGGCCTTTATTGACGAACAACAGACGGCGGCCGTGTTGGACTATAAAAACCCATCACTTTTTGTTGTTCGTGCAGGCGTATTTGATATCAGAACGGATAACGACGAGTTGGTAGAGCGAGTGTCCGAAGGTGGCTTCTTCGGGTTTATCTCTTTATTAACAGGGAAGAACACAAAACATAAATTGCATGTGGTGGAAGACGGGCTGCTCTATCGTTTAGACAAAAAAGCCTTTAAAACAATACGCAATCAAAGCTCTGAGTTCGATCATTTTTTTAACCAAGCGTTTGCTCAACGTCTGCGAGTCGGTTTGCGCAAAAGACCCGAAAACACAGCCTTGGCCACGGTAGTTCAGGAAGTGATGGCGAAAGGATTAATAGCGGTAAACCCCGACACCACAATCAGAGAATCAGCGCAGCGCATGTGTGACCATAATATCGCGTCATTAGCGATTATTGATGATCAGAAACAATTAGTTGGCCTATTCACTGACAGCGACTGTAGAAAAAGAGTAGTGGCTGAGAGCATCGACATTTCGCAACCAATAGAACAAGTGATGACCTCTAGCCCGATCACGGTTGATCAACATGCCATGGTGCACGAAGCTACCTTAATCATGATTAGACATAAAATAAAGCACCTACCCGTCACAAACATGGGTAAGCCTGTCGGGATGTTGACGTTAAGCGACCTAATTAGACTTCAAGCCTCTGACCCCGTGCTCATCATTAATGACATACATCGCTCTAAGTCAATCGACGAGCTGGCAAAACTATTTGAGAAAATACCTGAATTGCTATTACAGCTTATAAAACAAGATGTTAGAGCAGACGATTTAGGTAGAATACTAACCTCGGTAACCGGAGCGTTGACCCGTCATTTGATCCACCTGGCCCAGCTAAAACTGGGGAAAGAGCCCTGCCCGTTCGTCTGGCTGGCCTTCGGTTCACAAGGCAGACAAGATCAGTCCGCTAAATCAGATCAGGACAATGGCTTATTGATTGCAAACAATCACAATTCAGACAACGATGGCTATTTCTATGAGTTGGCTCAGTTCGTAAATCGAGGCTTGGATGCTTGCGGGTATGTTTACTGTCCGGGCGACATTATGGCGAAAAACCCTCAATGGCGCATATCCTTAGATGCGTGGAAAAGTACGTTTCACAAGTGGATATCAGAGCCCTCGGAAAAGGCGTTAATGCACACAAGTATCTTTTTTGACATGCGCCCAATTCACACAAGCCAAGGCGCGGAAGACCTTTTTGAGGATCTGCAAAAGCACGTACTTAAGTTAGCCAAAGACAACGGCATATTTTTGGCTCTTCTTACCAACAATGCACTGGGGTTAACACCTCCACTGGGGTTTATTAAGCAACTGGTGGTTGAAACCAGCGGCGAACAAGAAAACACCTTTGACATCAAAAAGAGAGGCATTATGCCGATTACCGACATCGCACGAATTCACGCTTTGTCGGCGGGAATGAGCACGGTTAATACTCGTGAGCGTATCAAGGCTTTAATAGAAAGTGGGCTAATCAGCGATGTCGACGGGAAAAACTTATTGGATGCGCAAGAGTTCATATCCCATCAGCGCCTGCTGCATCAAGGCTTACAACTAAGCCGAAGTCAATCGCCTGATAACCATATAAACCCCAGCAGTCTTAGCCAATTGACTGCGCGCCAGCTAACCGACGCATTCAAGGTAGTTAGAGACCTACAGCGCGGCCTTAAATTGTCATTTCAAAGAGGCTTACTGTGATTATCACTGGAGCCATCAAAGACAAAATACAATCCGCCGCACAACGTAGGCATGCAAAACTGTGCAAAGATGGGCCACTAAAAGAGCTTCTGTCCTCTGACCCGCCTTCTCGCCGCCTTGACCTCAGTGCTATCTCCTATTTGGTGGCTGACTTAGAGATGACAGGCTTAAACTCGAGCAAAGATGACATTGTAAGTTACGGATTTACGGTAATTGAAAATCTGGCTATTAATCATTCCTTATCGCAACATCACACCGTTTCGCTATCAAACGCAAACCTCGCGCAATCAGCGCCGATACACGGCCTATTTCACAAAGATTTAGCGCACGGTTTGAGCCCTAAAAAAGCACTCGATGTCTTTTTAGAAAACCTAGCTGGCCATGTCCTGGTACTGCACAACGCTCATCTAGACAGAAAGTTCATAAACGCCGCATGCCAAATTCATTATGGCGCGGACTTAGTATGGCCCACTATAGACACGATGCAGATTGAGGCAAAACGTCTGAACTTAAAAGGCAACGTTGCGCATAAGATAGACTTAGCAAACAGTCGTAAACGTTATGGGTTACCAAATTACGCACAACATAACGCCGCTGCGGACGCGCTTGCCACAGCCGAATTGTTTTTAGCGCAACTAACCCGGATCGATTCAGATAAGCAACGAAAACTACATGAAGTCATCTAAGTGATGAAAATTAGCTGATAAATATCAAGGCCTTATCACAAGGGTTTCAGAAATTTTATCTTGTATGGCTTGCCTGTTGGCATCCCAATAAATCTGCAAAAAGCCTGATAAGCCCGTAGCCAACCCAGCACTGTATCCGCCGTATCGGCCTATGCTCTCCCAGAGATCGATATCCCCTCCATCGATCCGCACAACCTTGATACCAAGGACTCGTTTACCAACGGTCTGACCTTGCCACCAAGCGGTTAACACGCTGAAGTACACCGACGCCCACCCAAAGCTCCAGCCTAAGTCGCCCAATCGACCTTCAACCCACTCCATGAAAGAACCAGCCCCGGATGAATTCCCGGTAATTGAATGAGCTTTGCTGAACCTAGATTCGTATACGCTCTGGCCCAAGCTTACGTTTGATGAGTCAGAATCCAATCTGTCGTGCTTTTCTAAAAAGGCCCTGACGTCTTCGTAAATTTTGTTAGCCTTCTTAAACTTTATGCCTTTACTGATAAGATCGCTTGATAGCGCCTCAAAAAAACGAGTATCGCAAGCAGACTCCTCTTTACAAATCGCCTTTTTGTCATCATCCAGCAGCGATGAGATTTCCAGTTCATACCCTCGGCCATCAAACGTTAGCACGGGCTGCTTCTGCACTAATTGCTGAACCTCGACGCCCGCTTTGTCGGCATCTGTTGCTGCCTCATTGCTATTAATATAGCCGCTCAACCAGGTCTGCAAAAACAACAGCAACAAAGCGAAAACCGAAATGCCCCCCAAAGAAAACTTAATGAGTTGTTTGCCCTCATCCTTGCGTATACGAATAAACGTTTTAACGGCAATTAAAAACACAATTAAGGTTAACCAATAGCTGTCCAACAAGGTGAGTAAAGCTATGCAAATAAAATCGATAAGCAAGGCCATCAGCCGCCTCATAGGACTGGCTAAGCGCACTCCCAAAAGAGACTCGTGCACACCAAAGGCAAATGGCGTGACGACCTTTCTTGTTTCTTTATCTTCTGTAAAATTGGCGTTAGGAGTTGGATCTGTCATTCTAAGTGTAAGTAAACGCGTTTTTAATAACTGAGTATTATGCCCAAATAGCGTTAATTTTGTTTGATTAGTAAAAAATAGCCCCATATACTCCTCAGCCGCTGCTAAACTAGCGGAATCGAAGATTTACCCAAATTCGCGATTTAGATTTAGATCTCAATTGCAATCGAAAATGGGGGCGACATGGCTTCGACATGGGTCGCGAAACCTTCGGTGCATGTAGAGCATTGCAGACTAACTCTTAAAACTAGCTGCAAAAGTTATAGTTGCAAACGACGATAACTACGCACTAGCAGCTTAGAGCCGCTAGGGTCTCGCCGGAGTTGTTCATGGCTTTGGACTTTGAGATCTCATCTCACATGTAATCGCGAGTAGCTTGTGTCGATTAAGCTGCCGTTAAAACGCAATTCGACCCGCCCCGCACCGAGTGCGTTTGTCCAGTTGGAAGGGGTTAAACTAAAGACAAACTAAACATGTAGATCCGTAGAGCGGAGGGCTTGTGGACGCGGGTTCGATCCCCGCCGCCTCCACCAAATTAAAAAGGTCACCTTATTGGTGGCCTTTTTAATGCTTTTAAGTCCTAGAAACCGAACCTGGGTTTTCTGTAATGCAAGATAGCGAGATTTCCCATGCTGATGTCTCTCTTATGATCAAGAGTGTGCCAATATCGAGATCCAAATCACAAAATAGCTTATAGCTAACAGCCACTTAGAGCCTCAACTTAACGACTAAGATCACAAACCAGGCGCCTGTCTCAGTGAAAAATCGACTCTGCCCCCTTTTCTTAAATTATCTCCAGCTCGTTTCGCCAAAGATCTAGCAAGGATAAGCAAATGGGCAACCTCTAAAATAAATTCATGAAACTCATCAAAGTAACTATTGTAATTTCTATTCAGGTGGCAGGTGCACTCATAGCTATTGATAAGTTAGCCCTACCCGAGAGAACTGGACAAAAAGATATAGGTTTGGAGCGAACTAATTGCTGGTTTGACAAAAAGCTATGGGGAGTATTCACTTTTTGCTACTACATGAACGTTCCAGAGGATCATCAACAACCTGCCGGGCGGCAAATTAGGTTCCCGGTTGTCTATTTTAAAACTACAAATGTACTTTCTAACAAAGCTCCGGTTCTTCATCTAGGAGGCGGAGGACCTGGCGGGCCGATGTATTTGGATTCCCATGAAGGAGTTAAAAATATAAAGGAAGAGCACGATGATTTCTCTCTAAAAAAAGACAGAGACTTAGTCGTTATCGATGTTCGAGGAACCGGATTAGCAAAACCTTCCCTAGCTTGTCATCATTTCGTAAAACTTCAACTCAATATCTTAGAGCAGAACCTATCATTCGCTGAGGAATTTGCTTTAGACGAAGCCTCAATTTTAAAATGCATTAATGAATATAAAAGCCGTGGAATTGGCTTAACTCATTACAACAGCGCCTCGATCGCAAAAGATATTGATCTTCTAAGAAAATCACTAGGGACAAAACAACTAGTCTTATTTGGCGTCTCCTACGGAGCTGTCTACGCGCAGGAAATGGCAAGAAGCAAGCCCGAAGTTGTCGAGAGCATGATCCTCGACAGCGCCGCATTTCCGCATATTTCTCTAGATGAAGACCTTGTTAAAAAGACACTGGCTCCATACAGATCACTCTATACCCACTGCGCTATAAATCGAAGCTGTAACATCACAATTAATAATACTAAAAAGCGTATTTGGACTATATATCGACAGCTTAAGCTACATCCCATTGAGATGACTATAGAAAATCACAATACAGGAGAAAACCTAACGGCTTTGCTAAATGGTAATCGCTTTATCGCCTCGTTGATCAATGCTAGTTACAGTATGGATATTTATGATGATTTAGCCCTCATAATTGATCAATTAGAACAAGGAAATACTCAAACAATGGAACCCTATTTTGCAGACTATGCTACGTATATGCTTGACCCTCAATGGGGTGATGTTAATGCTCGAGCACACTACTGCTATGAAACCAAGCCATTTATCGATCTGAAAAAACTTCGCTCAAGTATCGACCGTCTACCCAGTGGTTACATTCGAGATTCAGCATTACTCTCCACCGAGTCCAACGACTTTTGCAAGGAAATGGATGTGTCAGCCGCAAAAGAGTCTTTGGGAGAAGAGCAGCCGATTAACGTGCCGACTCTGTTTTTGCAAGGAAGGTATGACTCAATTACTCCCTTGTTTGATGTTGAAAATTCAAAGAGGTTGTTCCCAAATAGCAGGCTGCTAACATACCAAACAGCACATTCTGTCATGACCGCCAATCAATGCGCCGAAATATCAGCAGGAAAGTTCGTTGCAAATCCGAATGCGCAAGATCTGAGCTGCTAGTAGGACTGCTTATAAGTGTACATGAAAGCCTAGTTACACAATACGAAAAGCAGAATGCAACCAACTCCAATGTCTCAAGCCGCGACTTCTCCTTTGACTCTAAGCTTTGGCGCACCTAGCGCAGTATGCCCACCCGCTCTTGCATATCGATTTGTTTAAAACCGAGAGCTAAACGCCTTTTTTTGATTTGATTTAACAAAGACCTCATTACCAATACTCACCACACAAAACAATAAAGAAGCATATTGGCTTCACTCACACAGAAATGAAACCTAAATGGTTCTTTTTTTATACCAGAATGAATCATTTATGCTTCTTTATAACCGTAAAGGCCAAAGATTCTTCGATGCTTCTATTTGATAGACAGTTTAAATAATGCTGTATTTTGGCATCAGGAATACCAATTTATGACTATTTTTAAACCGGTATGTGAATCGGCATTTTGGTACCGAAACCACAGAAGTAAGACCTACGTTCCGATGAACAATTGATTTAGCCAGCAAATCTCACAAAATGACAACAAGATAAAATCTTAGGCGCCGCGCTCAACACGAAGGTCAAGCACGGAAATCGAGCTCGATTATGCCTACAGGGATGCAGCTAAGGGGAGTGAGCAGGAGCGGAAGCTTTGCCTTCCAATTAGCACGCAAACTCACCTTTCACGGCTTGATTCTCTGAGCAGCGGTCACCTTAAGCCAGACGATGTAAGCAGCCATATCATCTTCCCCACCAAAACAAACTTGACGGTTATTACCTCGCTGAATCACATGCTGCGTCACGCCAACTGGTGCCACTCTAGGTAATCTCGACATTACTACCTCCTTGTAGTGTTCCATCTATCGTTAGCATACCATAGCGATTAGCTCGTTAATTTTACTCTGACCCCGAATATTACATAGAGGTTAAAAATCCGGTCTACATGTTGGCAATCTTATGGTGTTTTTAAAGGAGGTAAATGGGTTAGGATAGAATACTCGGGCCGGACTTTAAAAATACAAAATTACGTAGCCACGTTCATCTTAAAGTTCTAGGCTATTAAGATTAAATCTAGTCTCTCAGCTGAACAAGAGAAGGCCCCTTAAAACATCATTTCCCCAAAGCCACAGAGTGGTGTTAGTCAATTGTCTAACTAATTGCATTTGAAATGCAAAAAAGTGCATATTTTGTATTTCGAGCAATCATTAACGTATCTTTTCCATGTGTAATCACCCAGAATAGCCGCCGATAGTTCGGGTCAGGTCTCACTAAATCGGCTTTGTCAGCCAAACGCTATCGTCCAAAGCGTCATTGGCGAAAGCAGGGGTTATATACATGAAATGTTCTAAATTGATTTACGTCAACATAGGTTTAGCTTGTTGTTTTTTATTCACAATCGTCAGTTTTGCTAATGACGATATTGTACCGATTCCCACGAAGGTTAAAACGAATAAGGATTTGGTTGAGGTCGGTAAAAAATTATTTTTTGACACTCGACTTTCAGCGAATGATGAGCTGTCATGTGCGAGTTGTCATAATGTTGTGGATGGTTGGGGCGCCGAACCATCCGCGGTATCAACGGGAATTCGACAACAATTGGGAAAAAGGAATTCTCCAACAATTTTCAATTCCGTTCTTAACTTCAAGCAATTTTGGGACGGGCGCGCAGATAATCTTAGCCATCAAGCAAGTTTCCCAGTTACTGATCAAGTGGAGATGGGTATGTCTTCATGGGATGAAGTTATCGTAAAGCTAAAAGGAGATAACTATTACACTGCTGCATTCAAACAGCTTGGGTTTGACGGAGTCAATAAAAAGGCGGTGGTAGAGGCGATAGCGGAATACGAAAAAACGCTACTGACACCAAACTCTCCTTTTGATCAATTTTTGAATGGTGATGTTGGTGCACTAAATCAACAGCAAATTGACGGCTACCGGCTGTTTAAAAGTTACGGGTGCATTTCATGCCACCAGGGCGTGAATGTCGGTGGTAACATGTTCCAAAAATTTGGAGTATTGGAAGACATCAGCCTCCACAACGGTTCGCTAAGTGAAGATTTAGGGAGGTACAACGTCACAGAAAACGAATGGGATAAACGGGTTTTTAAAGTTCCTAGCTTGAGGTTGGCCGCGGTTACACCTCCGTATTTTCATGACGGGTCAGTTAAGACATTACAAGATGCCGTAGAGATTATGATTGAGTTTCAACTTGGTCGAGGAGTTCCAGACGAAGACCGCGACGCGATCATCTCTTTTTTGGGGTCGCTAGTGGGTGAAAAACCGCAGGGAGTAAAATAGTATGAAAAATCTACTTATTTTTCTTATTTGCCTATTATTTTTCACTCTTGGGGGCGTTTATGTATACCTCGAATACAAGGCTTTGCCAAACATAGAAGCTAAAGCAAACGAGCTAAACGCAGATCTGCTTCGGATTGAAAATGCCAATACTCGCCTTAATGAGCTGCTGTTACGCAGTAGAGCTAACATGGACACAAATTACGACATGTTGGTGCGCGCCAGTGCTGAGATAGAGAGTCTTTTGGACAATTTAGAAGAAGGTTATTTGACTGAGGGGGCCGATGAAAGTAGTGTTTTTTCAAATCGTCTCAAGACCTTAAGAGCTGCATTTATCAATAAGCTCGACAGTGTTGAAAAATTCAAGACTAATAACTCAGTACTTCGAAACTCCGAGCGCTATGCGCCAGAGATTGGGCAAGAATTAACTTCTTTAGCAGATTCTTCTGGTCAACCCGATGTCTCAAAGTTGTACAGTAACGCGGTGTTTGACTTGCAAAATTTCAGCAGGCAGGCCAGCAATATAGAACCAACTAAACTCAAACAAATGGCTGTACAACTTCGCCAGACCACTGGGCTAATGCCTGAGTATCTAGAAATCGAAATTGCGCAATTTGCTACTCACGTAGAGACCGTCGCATCGGTCAAGCCAAAAACCGATAGATATCTTAGCGTGGCGCTTAATTCTGCACTTGATAAAACTGATTCTGTAGCCAGTTCATGGGTGCCGATGGGGTCTCAAAGCCAAGCACACACCAATTTCAATCTTTTGTGTGTCTTTTACCTAATTGCATTAACGCTTTTCTTTCTGATTACTACGGCCTTGGTATTCCGTCGAATACATAAGTTGAATCAACACAATCGAAATCAATCAGGTGAAACACTCGCTGCGAACCTAAAGGTCTCAGATTTACAAGAATCATCGAGTAGGAATGAAGAATTAGCTTTATTGGGCGAGAGAGTAAGACAGAATCAACCTGAATTGAGTTCTTTCATCAATCAGATTCGAACTGGACTCGAAAGCTTGGACAGCGGGCTTAGTGATTTGTTAAAGGTGCATGGTAATGCTGTTTATATCTCGAGCCATGCTCAGTCCAAATCTCCGGATAAGGCCACAATCTCTGCGCTTCTTCGAGAACAAATTAGGTTGGTACGGTCAACCAATACAGACTCCACTGAAACCATCAAAGTGTTGCAGGACACCCAGAGAAACGCTCGCGAAGCCAGTGATCTGATCAGTAAGGTGATTATGGAGCCCGCTTCGTCTGAATGACAGTAGAAGTAGTTGGGCGTTTAATCGCTTCGTAGTGGTAAGTGGGAGAGGCGCGTGGAGGCTTCACATTTAGCAAGAACTACGTCTCAAGAATTGGGGTCAGAGTAAAATTACGATGTCGCCTGCGTTCAGCGATCTAGTCTAGTGCGACCAACCTGCTTTGCTCGTAAACGTCTACCCGACAAAGCCTCTATCTGATCAATAAAGGTATCGCTCCCCAAAGCCAAGCAAGAATTAGTGGCTTTACGCAGGTCAGCTAACAGCTTATTTGAGACATGTATTTTAAAAAGGTCTCGATAAGCTTGCTGCCTTTGCGATTCACTCTCACCCAGCTTCAAATACAGAGCGTGTGGTGTTCTCAAATCCGACACCTTACCCAATGTATTACACTGATAACTTGACCATTGATATTCGCTAGGTTCATTTACCATAAAAGCCCTAACAGGGTTCAGCTCGATATACCGATACACTTCAAGAAGGTAGCTTTCGCTATTAATTAAACATGACTTAAATCTCCCTTCTCACAAGGTTCCTGAACGGGCATAACTATAGTTGAAATATCGAACGTAAGAACGACCTAGCGACTGCATCATTTTGCTAACAGCATATTCTTTATTGGGAGTGCATAACAAATGTACATGATTACTCATTAATACCCAGGCATGGATATCAACATCAAACTTACGAGAATATTCCTTAAGCCAGACGATGTAAGCAGCCATATCATCTTCCCCACCAAAACAAACTTGACGGTTATTACCTCGCTGAATCCCATGCTGCGGCACCCCAACTGGTGCCACTCTACGTAATCTCGACATTACTACCTCCTTGTAGTGTTCCATCTATCGTTAGCATACCACAGCGATTAGCTCGTTAATTTTACTCTGACCCCGAATATTACTGACACCATCAATTTAACGACTAAGATCTTATACCAAGCCCTTGTTTCAGTGAAAAATTCGACTCTCCCCCCCCCTTTACTTTTGTGGGACACTCACCGGCTCTATTGGGATACAGGCACGCTCAATAAGGGCAACTAATAGCTCAAAGAGACTATTGAAATGGAGTGCCATCTATTTGATTGTTTAGAGGGGACTTACAATTTTGAGGTTTAGCATGAACAGGAAAATACCTTTGATCGGTTTTGTATCGACGATACTAGCGACCATTTCGTTGGTGATCGCATGCTTTGTTCGATTTCGGCCCGATGGAGAAATTCCCGACTGCGCATACTTTGTATTAGGCTTTTGGGTGATCGCGCCTCCCGTTTGGTTTTTATTTGAGTATTTTTATTGGCCGCCTAACGGTACGGGCGAAGTAGATAAAATTAAGCACTTACACGATCTGGCAAGGAATATCTGGGTAGCACTCGTCGTAATACTCGCTGCTATCATGGGCGTTAAATGGCCTATAACCCCTTAAGCGAGACTGATTCTGGCTTGTTATTTAGCGTTTATTACCGGACCGTTTTTCTAATTACCTCTGCAACGTGCGAACAACAGGGTCGTAAGAAACCATTTATTCGCCCCCTTTACGATCCAGAGAACACAATGGGCTTTACCGGTTGCTCGCACGATAAAGGTCTTGACTTACTTCTACCCATAAAACCAAGCCAGCTCGCTCGAGGTATCGCCCTGCTCGAATCTGATCGCGCCTTGACCTAAGATGATGAAGCCATAATTCAAGTCTATTATGAGCCGACTACGGCGCATTATTAGAATCACAGCAAATCACACCTGTTGTAATTCTCTTCTTAGCTCTAGTCCATATTTGTTATCGGCGATCACGCTCGTTCTGTGTTAGGTTTAAGGATTAAATCGCAAAGGCTAAAGGAACTAAGCAGCGCCAAGATACACTGTAAACGTTCTGAATAGATTTCTATCGAGTGGGGTTGGAAGAAACATTATGAGCAGCAATAGAAACGTTGGTAAGTTAGTCGTATGCAGTGTCATGGTAAAGCCCGTGCGCGAACTGATGACGGATACGATTCGAACTTGGTTCGACCAAATAGTGCGTGTTCCCGTCCACACTTTCTTAGTCGAAGAATCAAAAATCCCATTAAACCCTAGCAGCATTGATGGCTATTGGTATTGCGCAGGAGACTTCTGCAACATAGATGAAGCTGGCGTCTACCAATTCATTGACACTGCAGACATCTCTTATGCTAGGTGCTTAGTCGCTCCAAACATTAGGGACAGCGACCCAAACCGTCCTAAGTTGGTAATTGAAGGCACCTATGGAGTTAACTATGTTTGCCACAACATAACAAACAGAGTGCTTTACGCCACAAAAGCTAAGAGCACATTGGGTACGATTGGAATTCCCAATACGGGTTATGCGGCGGTTGTAAAAAGTGCCCTAGGCGTTTACGGGCAAAACCAAGTTGAATGGGAGCGGAGAAAAAAGCGTTGTTCGCCCGGAGAAAGCAACGAGAACCACTCTTATGCATCCTCGCCTAATGCTGGTGAATCAGAGGTTCGGAATAGAGAAGTCAGTAATATTCATTTGGTTGCCTCAGGAGGAGACACTGTCAAGGCGGCTAACGTCACTCATGCTTTGAGAGATGTTGACTCTCAATACCTACACTCAACAATCGAAGCAAACTCGCGCTTCACAGAGGGGTCCATATCCTTAGAGGCCTATAATCAAGAAATGGTTAACGCATGTGCAAAATTATTTTCACAGACGAAACAAACAATCGGGGTCGCGATGACAGAGCGAATATACCCAGGATGCAACTTAGAAATCGAATCACATGAAATCGACGCAACTGCAGAAACCGAAGAAAGGTACATGACGGCTGGCGGGTAGCGGGCTTAAATATGAGACATAGAAGAAAACCGATTTTGCCATGAGCATGTTGGCATCGCCTTATTACGGAGTATGAATCACCTCCGACTCAACGTAAATTGGAGAAAAATGGAGTTATCTATCGTTTTGGCCTTTGTTAAGGAAAGTTAGCACTTCCTACTGGTTATAGCCGCTTCAGTGTACGGAATCACTAATTGGATATTGAAGTACTATCAAATTCAAAAGCTTAAACTGGAGATTGAAGCTCTTACAAGCTAAGGCAATGCAATCGACTTGGCTTAAGCATTTATCTGATCTCGTTTTCTCTCAGCAAACAATAACTGAGACACTATATGTACGATTCTTTCAACATCTTAAATATCTTGCTTGTCATCATATCACCCCGGCTAAAGGCGTAATTAATCTTGGCTTTCTTGACGCGAATTCACGTGTTCAGGAAAATTTGATTTTTTAACGAACTAAGATCGATTAAATCACTCTACCCTTCTAGCACCTATGAAAAGAGAAATAGGGATAGAGCCAACCCAAACACGTGCATTGGCTTGAAAATGGGCCTGCCTGATTTGGCTTTACTTTGGTTTTCCCGCTAACGCGTCTAGATCTTTCAGTACTGACTCCGCTTGGTTGGTCAAACTGGAGTACGTTCGAATATCTCCATTACGTTGAGCCAGCATGGCTTTCTCAAGAAACTGTGAATGTTGTTTCTTAAGCTTGTCGGCTGGATTGGATTTAAAAATGGAAAACATGTCATGCCCGCTTGTGGATATATGGTCGCTCATCTTAACTGCCCTACGTGAAGGCACGTTACACAACCACACAACACACTAAGCTAACGAGCCCTAGGATAGAGTAGAACTCGATCAATGTGAATGAGCCCCTCGATGAACAGACTATTTTTAATCATTGCGCTTTGCATGACTTATTCCCACCCATACCGTGCTCAAGAAGCCAACCTTGAATATAACTTCGGCTCCAAAGGCTGTGGTGACTGCGGCTGGTTTGTGGTGGTGGACTGCGTGATGGGTGGATTATCTAGCGGGTTAATTAATGTAAATGATTCGGGGATTGTGATGCGCGGCGCTATATCACTGGAGAATAACGGCGGCTTTGCCTCCTTAAGAACACCCTTCGATACGCTTGACCTAAGTCAGTACAAAGAGCTTGTCATCCGATACGCTTCATCTGGTCAAGACTTCTCATTTACCTTAAATAATTACCGGCGCTTTTGGCAACCTAGATTTAAAGCAACGCTGCCTGTTACCGAAGGGGAATGGAAGACTGAAACCGTTACCTTCGAATCGTTTGCGCAGTATCGATTCGACGAGCAAATTGGAGGCGCGCCGTCGCAAACGGCACTACAAAAAATTCTTCGTCTGGGTCTGATATCAAGCGATAAAGTCGCGTCTGAATACATGATGCAGATTGACTTTATACGCTTTCAGTAGAGGACCAGCAGATTTACCTTAGATAGTCAGATTGCAAGCTTGGGCTGATCGTTTTAATGCACAAGAGGTAATTGAAACGCTCTCCTTTGTGTTCAGAGCCCATTAAATTCGACTCTGACCCGATTATTCATTGAGCTGTGCTTCAGCCTCTCTATATAATCGCCCCCTATCCGTTTGCTTTTAACCTGGTCCCAAAATGTCTGATAACGAAATTGTGTATTTTAATAGGTCTACCCAAAAAAAGGAGACTGAACTTGTATACGGTGACAGTGCGATTAAGTTTATTTACGACAATTGGCTTGGTCAAATCCTCGCACCAATAATAGCGTCTAAGCCCATTAGCCAACTGTATGGCGGCTATCAAGATTTGGCGGTGTCTAAAAGTAAAGTGCCGCCGTTTGTTGAAAAGTTTAATATCGACTTATCAATTTACAAGGCCGGGTCTGTATCAAGCGAACAGAAAGAGAACTCTTACAAAACATTCAATGAGTTTTTTATCAGAGAGTTTGAAGCTGACCAAAGAACGTTCGTTGACGACGAAAACAAGATGCCTGCGTTTTGTGAAGCGCGCTATTTCGGCCATGAAGCAATCAACGATGATGTTAGCATTCCTGTCAAAGGCAAACTGCTTAATTCGAGAGACCTTCTCGGAGGGTCTGAGTGGTCCTCTACCTTTGAAGGCGGCCCACTTTTAGTCGCCAGGCTTTGCCCCGTAGATTACCACCGCTATCACTACCCTCTGTCAGGAACGACTCTGGATAGCTTCGACATCAAAGGTCAATATCACTCGGTTAACCCGCTCGCATTAAAGTCGAAGCCTGAAATCTTCATCATAAACGAACGAAGAGCGTCGATTCTTGAAACTGAAAATTTCGGCAAGCTCGCTTACATAGAGGTGGGCGCCGCCATGGTTGGAAAAATCATTCAACATCATGACGAAACTACACCACACGAACAAGGTGATGAAAAAGGTCACTTTTTATTCGGCGGTTCAACGGTAATTCTACTGGGTGAGAAAGGCAGGTGGAGCCCGTCTGAAGACATACTAAGCAATACCCAAGATGGCATTGAAACCTATCTGCACTTGGGAGAAGAAGTCGCCCTATTGGATGATAAATAGATCATTTTAGAATCTGGCATGACCTCAACGGCTTCAGCTTGATCCTAGCACTTGTGTTATCGCGCTTTTTCCATAAGGATAATGCTCATTGACACCACGCTAAAACTTATTGTAAATGCCCTTGCCTCTCCGAAAAATTGTAAGTCGACTGCCAAACCCGGTTCAGGTGGCGATTAGGCGCTTGTTTCAAAAAACGCGTTTATTAACGTCTTTGTTTTATAGAGGCAATGCAAGGTCTTGCTCGGTCTGTGATTTTAGAGCGCGTAAATTCCTTGATGCGGGTGCAATTACCAGAAAAGGAGCCATGTGCCCTCGCTGCGGATCGTTAGAGCGACAACGCCTGTCATGCTTATTTTTGTCACAAAAAACCTCACTATTCAAAAAGCGCGATAAACATGCTTCAGCTGCCACTCCCAAACTCCTTCATGTTGGCCCCGAAGCCTGCCTTGAGGAACGTTTCAGGGCGTCTTTAGGCGAGGGTTACTTGAGCGCCGATTTACATAACCCAATAGCCATGACCTCTTTCGATGTATGTGAAATACCACATAAAGATCAGTCATTTGATGCAATCTATTGCAGCCATATTCTCGAACACGTTCAGGATGACGTTAAAGCAATGAGAGAGTTTCACCGAGTGTTAAAAACTGACGGGTGGGCTATTTTATTGGTTCCTATTAGCGCCAAGAAAACCATCGAAGACCCCACCATTACCGACCCTAAGGAACGCCTACGTTTGTATGGTCAAGAAGATCACGTTCGTCGGTATGGCCCAGACTATGTAGACAGGTTAAGAGGGGCCGGATTTAATGTAGGTACATTTAAGGTGAGCGACCTAGTAACCCATGATGAGGCCATTAAAATGGGGCTGGAAAAAACTCGCGGTAGAATAGTATTTTGTACCAAATAAGGCTTGGTTAGAGGTCATCAAGTAAAAGGTTTATTCGCCACAGATGGGCGTCTACCGATACTAAAGCTTAAGCGATTCAAACAATTCCGCTGGCTCATCCAACCATCCTATTCTATATATCTCTTGCTGTGCTAGTGATTTACTCACAACAACATACTAGACTGTTGGTAAGTAAAGGAGAAAAACATGGCTAAACCAATCATTAAGACATGGGGGCCAATCAAGCTCACCAAGACCTTGATTGACAAAACTGACGCTAGCTTGACGGCGCTAGATAAAGAAGAGTGCTTTAAGCTCATCACAATAGATTGCTTTCCACCACCAAAAGCCATTACACCCTATAAGCCACCTAAACGATTTACACCGACGATTCAGCTCAGCTCGCTTCAGAAAAGCGAGAAAGCCAGCCTAGCGAGAATCAAAGACTTGTTTGGAGGCACGCCGTCAACGCTAACCGGCATCCAAACTGCCATTGAGACAAAACTGGAATTAGACGCCAAGCTGGTGTCCTATTCCACTAAGAAACTCAGAGCCTTGAAACAAAAAGTCGCCTGTTTCACAAACGATGTTTACTTAAGAGTAAGGTACGAAATTTTCGAGATAAAAGTAAGTGCCATAAAAACAGTGACACTTGGGGCTGATCAATTTCCACCTGGAGACGAAATAGCCACCTATCGAATAAGAGAACTTAAAGAGTACCGATTTGAGTCACACCTTACCTGGAACAAAAAATGCTGTGAACGCGAACCGACGGAAACGCCCACCCCGCCGCCTACCGAGTACTTTACGGCATTGTCTGAAACACTAATCGAAGAAATAGTGGTTACGGGTAATCGATTAAAGCCCCCCCCTACCCCAAAGCCCGAAAAGAAACATCACGAGAGCTGGGAACTCGGCTTAAAACTCGGCTACGACACAGAAGACTGGGGGGTGGATTTAGACTGGCGTAAGGTTCTAGAGCAAGATTAAGCGCAAGGAGTTTCTAAACCAACCTAGCAAGCTGACTGCATTAACGATGGCAATATTCACTGATGCGGAAAAGTCTAAACGAGATTTAATACATTAATGAATCGAATCTAGATTCAGTCTGACAATAAGTGTCAGCTTTTGCCTACAACAGGCTCCGCTTCAAAACTAAAGTTCAATGCTAAATTACTGCACATCAAGATTTTTCTTGGACCTTTCTATGGTGTGCCCACCCTGCCATTTATAAATAATTCGACTAGGCCACTGTTTTTCAATTGATTCAATGAAAGCGGCTACTAATGACTGCCATTCATCTAACTCATTTGGGGAGTAGACCTAAATCGATACCCCTACGAGAGATGGAATCGGATGTTTGTAATCTTGTGAAGCGAGGCATCGGTATCAATTAGCTACTTAAATAGACGCTGGATTGCGCATTTCGGACTTAATAGGTTCAAGTATTAATATGATTGATTTGGCATAAGACCATCCTATGTCCCAATTTATTTCTAGCGCCGTTCTAGATATTTTTAATTATTCAACAAAAAGCTTATTCGAAAGTTATGGTCTTTAAATTCAACACGTTCTCCGTTTTTTATGAAGGGGCCATATATGTAGCCCTTTGCTGCCTCTAACGCAGCTTTATCAAACATCTTTCGCCTGCTCGAGTCAGTGATGCGAATATTTTTTGTTTTCCCAGAGACATCAATGTCCACTATGAGGTCTACCCATCCTTCCAGAAGTCTTTTTCTCGCACGATAAGGGTAATTAGGAGTAGGCCTATAAATTGGCAACGGAGGACCTTCCGAATTCCAAACGACGAGTTTATCATTTTTGTATCCGGCAAGGCCCTTGTCTATAAGTTCTTGGCGGAACGATTGTGCTCTTTCTTTCATCCCTAAATCATCATAGTACTGAGCAATTCTCAACTTGTATTTTATGGTCGGATTGAAGGCGTTCATTGAATCAACAAATGCCAAAGCTTCTTCTAGTTTATTTAGAGCTTTATAAGTTTTAATAAGAAAATAGACCCACCTACTGTCTAGAAGTTGGTTGCTAGGAACCATATCCAGCCGAGCTAAAACAAATGAAAGGGCCTTCTCATAGTTTTGCGAAGCAAAATACGTCTTCCCAACCAACAGTTCTTTGCTGAGCCTATCACTAGATAATGCAGACAAATATTCATCTGCATAGGCTGAAAACTCCGAATAATTCTCTTCGTTAAAATAGAAGTTAGCTAATGAGCGCAGTGTGTTGAGATAGAACGTTTCTGGAATGAAAGCTTTTCTCTCTAGAATTTTTTTGTGTTCTGAAACAGCACATTCTAGATCGTTATTGTAAGAGCAAATAAAGCTGCGAAAGTTTGCGATGTAGACCCGTTCAAGGTTATTTAATTTCGTTATACTCGCTAGTTTATCAAGTTGTATCGACGCAGTTTTATAGTCTTTACGATCAATGCTGTCACTAATTTGCTCAAAGGCCTTTATATTTTTGCGATGTATGGCCTTGTCTACTTTAGCTGCCCAAACTGCTTGATTTTTAAGGAATAAAGGCTCCACTAACGTAACAATCATTAATGCTGCCAGCAAAAAGCACTGATTCATGCATTTCATATTCTATCCAGCTTCTTTGTGAATTCGTTCGAGATAATACGACAATTTTGATAGTGACGAATGCCTCTTTTTGAGTATCCTAAAGCCATTGTTATATTTTATTGAATTCTGGTTTTCGAATTGTCACATTAAATACCAACAACGTCAGTCGGTACTTAGGTACTTAAAGATTAGTTTCTTCAATCCTTGTTCTAACGCGCCTCATTCTGAAACAACTAATTTCCGCACAATAAAGCCACCACCACGGTCATGATACAACAGATAAGGCTCTCTGCGCTTTAGCGCCTTTTACACGGCTTCGCGGGCTTCTTCATCTAATTGTTTTAACACGTTGATGAACGTTTCTTTGGGTTGCCCTCCAGAAACCATGTATTTGTTGTTGAAGATAAACGCTGGAACCGAGCTTATGCCCTGTTGTTGTGAAAGAGCTTGATCTGCCCTCACCTCTTTTTCATATAGATTTGAACCCAACACGCTCTTCGCTGACTCAGCATCTAACCCAACGGCCGCGACCACGTCTAACAGCTGGGCTTCGTCGCTTGGGTTACCGCCTTGCTGAAAAAACAAATCAAAAAGTGCCAACTTTAATTCAGTTTGCAAACCAAATTCAGCTGCCCAATGGATGAGACGGTGCGCATTGAAGGTATTGTAGACGCGCCCATTTTTCGGGAACTTAAACTCATACCCCTCAGCCAAACCACGATCTTGTATGGCTTGCCTATTCGCGGCCATCTGTTCTTCTGTGCCGCCGTATTTCTGCTGGAGGTGTTCGGCTCGGTCCTGCCCCTCTAACGCCATAGTTGGGTTTAATTCAAACGGCCTCCAATGCAAATCGACAGTGTTGCTGGCACCTGACTCATCTATTGCCGCCTGCAAGGATTTATACCCGATGATGCACCAAGGGCATGAAACATCTGACACAATTTGAATGGAGATACTATTTTTCATGATTATCTGGGTCGAGTTGATGATAAAAAGGTGCACTGGCTTACGCGGCCGACTTGCTCCCCACAGTATTTTGGGGCAAGAACCCACTATTCAAGGCACGACATCTAGAGCACACGAGAATATGGTCATTCTAATCGGCGCCCTCACGTCGGTAAAATGTTAAGTCAAAACCGTAAAGACAAACAACTCAACCCGCCATCGAGTTTCTGAAATTCAGACATTTCCACAACACGAACTTGATAGCCAAGGGCTTGTATTTTTTCCACGGTACTATCAAAACCAGCAGGCACCAACACAGTACCGTTTATCCACACGCTGTTTGCTGAATAGGCATCGTCCATTGGAATTTCAAGTCGATTAAATTTATCAAACTCAACCTTGGAAACGAATTCTCCGCAGACCAGCAAATTATTATTTTCCAGAAAACTCAAACCCGTTTTTAGATGCAACATTTCGGACATCTCAACAACCGAACCTTGCATGCCGTTTTCTTCCAGGATTCGAATCATTTGATCAGCGCCGTCAGCATTAGTACGATCTGAGAGACCAATATAATAATGATTGCCAACCATCATAATATCACCTGCCTCAATCGTGTCTGGCGATTGGATCGTATACACCGCGTCGTAATGCGATTTCACCGCGGCCTCAATCAGCGCCACCTCACCCTGACGAGTTGTGGCTCCGGGGCGAGTTAAAATAGCGCAGTCTGGCGTCATTAACGCGGCGTCCTCAACAAAACAACTGTCTGGGTAGCTTTCTTCACTGGGCAGTACTAGGACGTTAAGTCCACATTCTTTCAACGCCTGAACGTAGTCGGCGTGCTGCTGACAAGCAAGTTCATAATTAGGAGCCCCTAAGCTAGCGGAGGTTAAGCCGTTAACCATGGAGCGAGCGGGCTTTCGAACAATCGCATTCTTAAACATGTAAATACTCATCACGGTGATGTGATTCTAGGTTAGTTATATAAAGACCAAGCACCAAACAACGCAAATGCCGAAAAAGCACTGGCCAGTAATGAATTAGCAAAGGTAACCGAATTAACAGCCACACCCTTTTCTCGATCAGCCCATTGTAGTTTCACGCTGGCTAAAGCGGCACCTAAATAAGCGATTAAAACTGAAAAAGTAGAGACTAAGATCATCAGCTCGAATGACTTTAGTAAACCTTTGTGTGCATTCGTCATGATTAGCAGTGTGGCCAATGTGCTAGAAAATAGGATGGCTCGCCTGCCAATGGTGCCCTCTTCAGCTCCTTTATTCGAGCTGTCTTCACTGCCGCCACTTCCCTCATCGCCCAACCAACGTGGAAACAAACGGTCGTTAGCGCCCGCAGAGGGCACCACGCCGGTTAAAAACACGCAGGCGTTCAACGCCCCACCAATTGAAATTAACGCCCCGACGGCGATAAACCAAGCGCCACTTGCTCCAAATATTGATTTAGCGGCGTCTGAGAATGGGTGCTGAGATGAGGCCAATTCATTCATCGGTAGTAGCGACATCACCCCAAGCAAGGAAATCACGTACACCGCGGTTGCGGTAAGCGTGCCCGCGAGCAAGGCGCGTGGAATAGTCTTTTTAGGATCTATCGTGTCTTCAGCTGGTATCGTCGCTGATTCGATGCCGATATAAGACCACATAATGAGCAGCAGAATACCGGAGATCATTGTCGGAAAAGACTCTTGCTTTGGATTGCCGTTTTCAATAGAACTGAAATCACCCAGCGCCAAACCACACACTCCGATTAGCAGCAATGGCAATATCTTTAAGATCGAGGTGACCAGTTGCACGATACTGGCTTCTTCCGTACCTCGCAGGCTTATAAGCGTGAATATCCATACCACAACGATGGCTGCCGCCGAGCTATACAACTGATTAGACTCCAGTACAGGCAGAAAAACCGCAAGATAGCCCGCAAAAGACAAGGCAATAGCCGCTACCGCCACTAAGACTGAAATCCAATAACCCCAAGCAACAATGATGGCCGCTTGCCTTCCAAACGCCTCTAGTACAAATGCCTGCGGACCACCCGCGCGAGGGTTTCTCGCCGACAAGTAACTAAGCGAAAAAACTAAACTTAATGCGCCAACCACTGCGACGGCCCAAGCGATAAAGCTGTTACCACCGTATGGGGCCAAAACCGCTGGAAGCGTGAAAATACCTGAACCGATCATCATTCCCACAACCAAGGACCACGATCGCCAAAAACCCAACGTCATACACTTTCCTGTTTCATTGTTTTAATCACTCTACAACGATCCGTTTAGGATCGACCCCATAGACACGTTCACTGAATATACATTCACTGCTTTACCGACCACTAGGTATCAACCGCGTGAGCTAAGTTAATGGCAACAAGAGCTTGCAATAGTGACCTAGGAAACTATGCCACGGCCGCGCTGATCCATGACTGTCTGCGTGATACAGCCCTACAATAGCATCCCAGTATGTGGTGTTAGGTCACAAACAGTCTAACTTTGGTTACAGATGTTTCGAAAGTCTCTCAGTAAGATCGGCTTTATTAGATCAATTCTCACGAGTTAAATACATTAAAACCACTATTACTGACAAATATGAAACATTACAGATCACTATTATCGTTTAGCACCGCATTACTACTTTCCACAACGCCAACGCATGTCCAAGCAAGCGATATTTCTGCGGGGCTCAACGTCGGGCTCTTTGGAACGGGCGCGTATGTTGCGGGCGACACAGGCTGGTCTTTCGGAGAAGAAGATAAAATACGCTGGAGAGCGTCTCTATCCAAAATAGACGAATCGGTTAAGAACGAACGGGTCTCGGATAACAAATACAGTGGAGATATTAAATCCACTGGCGGAAAAATTGGTTTAGATTGGTACCCTTTTACCAACCAATTTT
Source organism: Arenicella sp. 4NH20-0111 (assembly GCF_040366405.1). NCBI lineage: Bacteria > Pseudomonadati > Pseudomonadota > Gammaproteobacteria > Arenicellales > Arenicellaceae > Arenicella > Arenicella sp. 4NH20-0111. The sequence continues at coordinate 213,857 of NZ_BAABWF010000004.1, read as the reverse complement.
TTGTCTCGGGTGGCGTCGCCTCCTTCGATCGTGAGTTTGATCTTAAAATCACGCCTCAAAAAGATTTCACAATCGGCAATCAACAAGTTGTCGTTGCTGACAAAGTCGGACTGAAAACAAAGCTAGACCACTCTTCAATTGCACCGTATGTAAGTATCGGCTTAGGTAATCGAAGTAAAATTGAGTCTGGCTTCGCGATATTTGGCGAAGTTGGCGTCATGTTCCCAACCGATGACGCAGACGTGAGTTTAAGTCTGACAGGCAACAATGGCATTGTTTCAAACGAAGACATTGCAATCGAAAGGCGGGATATAGAAGATGATCTAAACAAAGCACAACTCGTCGCTACGTTTGGCATCGGCTACCATTTCTAGCGATCAGTATTGTAACCTGAGCCTAGTTATACGATTTGGCGGGCCACATAAAGAACTTATGTGGCCTAATACTCCTATTCTTAAACAACTACTCAATATTCCCTTTCTCTATCAATCGTCCTAGGTATTTCGCCCACCACAAAGTATTTATCTAAATTAATCGCCACTATTCGAGACGCGGATCGTTTATCTGTTGGCGCGGCGATGTGCGGCCACACGGTGATTTGCTTGTGTTGCCAAAACGCATGACTTGGCTCTAAGGGTTCATGATCAAATACATCCAGTACCGCGTGATTGAGATGATCGCTATCAAGTAAGCCCAAAAGGTCTTGCTCTACGACTATCGGACCTCGTGCAAAGTTAATCACGCTCGCCCCTTTCGGCAAAACGCTCAGCTTTTTCGTATCAAGCAACCCGTGTGTTTCTTGGGTCAAGGGTAATAAAACGATCAAGATTTCTGACCGTCTTAAAACCTCCATCAATCCGTTCTGTCCATGAAAACATTCTACCTCTGGTGCATTATCCCCTTTTTCGCCCGAGCGAACCGAGCGGCTCCAGCCAAACACATTAAAATTCAAAGTCGCTAATTGATTGGCAACGCAGGCTCCTAACGCACCTAGCCCAAGCACGCCAACTGTGCGCTCGCTGGCCAACGCAACGGGTCTTTGACTCCATTCACCGACGATCTGTTGTCGACGATAAACCGGGATTTCCCTATGCAGATAGAACGTACTGGCGATCGCAGCTTCTACCATAGTTTGACTGAGTCGTTCATCGGTAAGTTTTACGATCTTGACACTCATGTCGAGTTCGCTTTTGACCAAATTTTCAACACCCGCCCACAAACTCTGCACCCATTTAAGGTTAGGAAGTTGATCTACTTCGGCAATCGAGGGGTTTGCCACGATCGCGACGGTAGACTCCGTTTTATCATGAGATGTGAGTTCCGCGAACGGTAGGATTCGATAATTCGGCATTGCCTGCCTCAATGAATTCAACCACTCGGTCTGAGTGTCATTGTCGCTATTGCTGATAAAGGGAATGATTTGTTTCATAGTTTAAAAATCTGATTCGAGTTCTGAACGCCTTTTAGCTCTATTGGATTACCGAAAGGGTCGAGGAAAAACATCGTACACTGTTGCCCGCTTTTACCGGTAAAGCGCTCAGTCGGTTTAATTACAAACTCAACGGACCGGCTGATTAGCTTGGTGGATACGGCTTCCCAAGTAGACATTGGCAATATGGCACCGAAGTGCGGCATCGGCACGGCAACGCCATCTACGAACCCAGTATACGCTGATGGAAAAGGCTGGCCGAGGTGTAACGAAAGTTGGTGTCCAAAAAAGTTGATATCGACCCAAGTCTCTGCACTGCGACCCTCAGCACAATTGAGTATTCTCAAATAAAAGTCTCGTGCCTCATCGAGGTTAGTCACGTTAAAAGCAAAATGAAATACAGGTAGCATATAAAAGAAATCGTAAATGAATTGAACGCTCAATTTATCAGCCATTCTTCAAATGATAAACTGTTGTTATATTGTTTCAAATCTAACATTTTGTTATGGATATTCTATTTATTAAAAGCCTTCTTGCCGTTCTTGATCACGGCTCGATAGCCGCTGCGGCTAGAACCGAAAACATCACGGCTACCGCGATTAGTCAACGAATTAAGACGCTTGAGAGCCAACTAGAATGCCAACTCTTATCCCGAGTCGGCCATAAAGCTCTGCCTACCGAAGAATGTTTACGGCTTGAGCCAACGGCGAGAAAAATAGTCTCTGAGCTGCAAATTCTCAAGCAAGAGGCTCTTAGCGGAGAACTAATGGGAACCTTAAAGCTTGGTGCCATATCAACCGCTCTGATTGACTTTGTACCCAATCTTGCGCAATCAATTCGTGAAGATGCACCACGGTCAAATTTGATGGTGATACCTGGTACGTCCAGCGAGCTATATGACCGCCTATTACGCGAAGAAATTGACGGCGCCTTGTTGGTTGAACCCAATTTTAAGCTACCAAAATTCCTTCACTCCACGCTCATTTCTAGCCAACCTCTGTGCTTTATTTCAAAACACAACACGGCACCAGACACTATAAAACACAACCTAGAGAGCAAACCGTTGATCGTCTATGACCGGGAATCCTGGGGAGGAAAACTTGCCTGGGAGTGGATATCCAAAACTTCAAACAACAACAAAATACTCTGTGAGATTGACTCCTTAGAAACCATTGCTTGCATGGTAGAAAAAGGCTTAGGGGTGGCCGTCATTCCAAAATGGAGTGATTTGACAACCCGCTATGATGTCGCTATTTGCGATACGAATAACAGCACAAATTTTGATCGAGATATCGTGTTTGTTTCTAGTCGTGCGTCGCCCTTTCAGGGGTTGATCTCTGTTTGTAAAAATAAACTACAGTCTCTTTCTTGATCAAACATTAGCCCAATAAAAATACTAAAGACAAATCAATGCCAGAGCACGTTCGGACTTGATAGGAAAACATAAATCACGATCTCGTGTATCGCCAATTCGAATAAGCGAACCATCTACTGCGGAGGCCGAGTGTAAACCCACCACAAGCGCATATAGTTCATCATCGCCACCTTGAATCAAATATTTGATGCGCGTACCTGTTGGTAACGTCGTCACCAGTTCAGTCACACTTCCATCTTCGTCTTGATAGTAAATACGGCCATTGTCATCTGCAAACGTATAGAATCCGTAGAGTGCACTTATGTTAGATCCCCTGTACACATGCCCACCAACAACACGACTACCGTCATCTCGGTCGTATTCCATAATCGGGTCAATGAGATCCGCGGGAAGGTCGCTATGAGGCTCGTCGCTAACGTACCCTTGAATCGGACCATTTGGGTAAAAATAGAACGAGCCCTCTTTGCGGTTCCAGCCATAGTTCCCTCCCTTGGAAACTAGGTTGATTTCCTCAATCAGATATTGTCCATGATCCGCGGCGTAAAAATCGCCAGTAACACTATCAAACGAAAAGTGCCTGACGTTCCGAAACCCATGAGCATAGATCTCGTCCAGACCGGAGCCATCAATGAACGGGTTATCCAACGGAACCCCATACTGGCCGTTTTCAGAGTTTCGTGCATTAGGATCTATCCTTAGAATCGCTCCGAAGGGGGTTTCATTGTTCTGACCATTTCCATCCCTGCCGTGCCCTACCTCTTCGTCATCTTGATTTCCTCCATCGCCAATGGATACATATAAGTACCCATCGGCTGGATTAATACCAATTGCACCGCCATTGTTATTGCTTTGTGGCTGATCAACGCGCATTAAAACTCTACGACTCTCTATGGACGAAGGTTGGGAAAAAAGCTGTCGTGGGTCTGAAATCAAACGCCAGCTGGATACAACTGACTGATGGTCTGGATCCACACCAACCGGCATGGTACTAAAATCCGCGACAAAGTCACCAGCAGGTTCGGATTGGTGAGTATAGAAAATGCCTGTTTGAAGAAAGTCGGGAGCAAATACCATCCCGATCAATCCTCTCTCTCCTAAGTCCTGTTGAGAAACCAAATTGTCTCTTACGTCTAGAAAAAGTCTTCGTTGACCTGACTCAACATTGACCGCCCAAACCACTCCTCTTTGTTCAACAACGAATACAACATTTCGTAAGCCGATTGCTCGAGCACCAATAAATGGTTTTTGAAACCCACTTGCTATCGTTGAATGATCAACTTTGATATCTCCTAAGAGAATCTGAGGGCTAAATGGGTTACCGATAGGGACAGGTGGATCAACGTCTATCGAACTGTCAAATTCTTGAGGTGGAAGCTGCATTAACAATATCGAGCCGCTCCTAAAAAAAACCGTGTTACGTGCTCCCACGGTCCAACCGGGCTGCGTCCCCAACTCTATTTCGGTTATTGATAGTGTATCGGTAGGATCCAAATCCGGATTTAGGCCTTCCAAAATTTCAACCGCCGTTTCAAAAGGACGGCCAGACAAACTCATTTCGGTGCGTAGTCTCCACCCATAGGCATTCCACCCATCGCCTCCGTCTTCTCTTTGATGGCATAATTGACACCCTGCTTCTTGAGCCTCCGATTCAGGGTAACGACTTGACCAGCGATCTAGAAAGCCCCCCATGGCACAAGCCTCGCCATAAAGAAAAATCAGAATGATGATCGCAATTTTAGACATAAAAATAAGCTAATCAACAACAAATACAGAGCGCTAAGCAAACAGGTTGTCTAACGAAACGCCGGCCTCTAAATCGGCGTTAGCGTGATTCGGAAAAACTATATCGCCAGCGCCGGGCACTACCCAGTCACACACCGGAGCGAATATACGATCGATTTGAGTCAATCCTGTAATTTCAGGAGTAAAGCCTCCGTTTTCATAACGATCAATTTCGGCTTCTGGAAACATTTCGCCATAAACGCCACCATTTACCGCCTCACCGATAACAAACATAATGTTACCGCTCCCGTGATCGGTGCCATTATCACCATTATCTTTAATCTGCCGACCGAATTCTCCAGCCAATGTGATCACCATGCGATCCTTATCAGATTGGCTCAAACTCTGCCACAACGCGGAGAAACCGCTGTGCAGATCGTTAGGCCGTCCATTGGACAATGTTCCATATGGACCACCAAACAAGTCTTTGACATTATTTTCGATTCCCCGCTCTAGTTCGGGGTCGTTAAAATCACTAGAACCGTCTGGTATCACGGTTTGTTCGGCATGAGAATCCCAATTCCCATAGGCCATCGATGCCACCCGCATATTAAGCAAGTCATTGCATGCAATGCAGTCTGCCAAATTTCTGATTTCGCGTCCAAATTGCCCAAAGTTTAAAATACGGCGAGGCGTTCCGCCTTGGTCAAGATTAATACCATGCCCGGAATTAGAATACAGTGCTCGGATAAACTCATTTTCTGCAAAATCAATCCGTTCATTGATTAAGTCGCCAAAGAGTCTGATTTTTTGCTCATGACTCTGCGCTTTATCGTATAAATCACTCACCTGCTGAGCTCGAAGCGAGTCATAGTAACCAGCTAAGGAACGCGCCATTCTTTGACTGGAACTCGTGTATTGCTCAATTTCGGGGTCAAAGCCATGAAGTCCCACGGCGCGAGTGTCTGGAATTGAAAGCAAGTCACGGTTATCAATATGATAGTGATCTAACGTTGGACTGTTGCCACTCGGTCCAAAACAAAAACCACTTGGTGCTCTGGACACGGAAACGATATTTGAATTAGCGACCCTGGCCAACCGACCACCCCAACCCGAATGCTCAAAGTCTTGACTGCCTGCAGTTAGGTCGCCTTGATTTAGTATGAGCGTTGAATGGTCGTGTGCTCGATTAAGTCCGCCTACCGCATTACAAATGATCGCCACATTACCTTGTTCAAACATATCAATCAGCCAGCCAGCTTCATTCCATATGCCAAACGTAACATTGTGGTTAGGTGTTCCAGGAGAATCGATTGTTATTGGATAGTAGTATTGGCTCCAACGTTCAGCCCACGCGGCCGGATTGTCGCCAGTGCGATGAGTTCTTGTTCGGTTACTCCAGTATTGATACGCAAAACTACTCGTATCACTATCGTATTCAGGCACGATGAAGTGCCGACAATCTGGACCACCGTCTAACGTTACATTAACCAATAAATTATTTTGTAAGGGAGCTGGGGCTGCGCTCGCCTGAGGTACGAATGATGGTAAGCCACCGGCACCGTAAAGCAACGAGGTGTATATGGAGTTTTTTAAGAAATCACGTCTATTCATTATTGCTTCTCCTCGGCAAACATAAAGGGCGTTGAAAATATAAAAGCGACCGCTTCTTGAATACGACGGTTGGCCTCCAACCTAATCTCGTCATTGGCGTGTGCAAGGGGTATTTCGGCCTCACCAATTTGTCGAAGTAGCTCTCCTACATGGCCGCTACTTCCAAGTTCGGCTAATGATAGACTTCGTGTTAAGGACGCACGTTCAGCAGCAGTGTATGGATGAACACAATAGTTTCGCCATGAGTCAGGACTCACAAGATCCTGCAGGCCATTATCGGTCTCTCCGTCAAGTATTCTCTCAGCTCTTATACAAAGAAGCTGAGCGAGATCAAAATGGCGATCATAAGCTCTAAACTCGTTGTATTCGTGACCAGCCGGATTTAGAGCACCGATGATTGGAATCAAATGTGCGCGTTCAAGCTCGGTGTAATTATCTAAATTGCCAATAATGTGAATCCATAACCACTCTGCCACGTCATCCACGACGTAGCGCCCATCTTTGTTTGGGATCACGGCGCCCCAATCTTTTTGCCAGGGCTGACCGAAATCGCAATCAGAGCATGAGGCCCCTCTTGTAAAGTCAATTATATTGCGACTAGCAGCATTAAAGTTACGCTGAAACACCTTGGCCGAATTAGCCGCTTCCAACGCCGTCTGACCACCAAATACATTATGCGAAGGATAGAATATTTGTAAGTCTTCGCCCGTAAAAACTGAAGTCAAATCGAGTGCAATATTATCCGTTTGCAATAAGGCTTCGGTATTATCTAGGGTGATTTTATTCTGTTGGTATATCGCTCGCTCAAAAGAAGTTAAGTATTTACGCTGGCTTTCACTGTGAAACAGAGTTGAAATTGCGTAAGCCCGAATAAATGCCAAAAAGTCCTTGTCCCTACCCATGAGAGCCCATGCTCGTCGCAATTGATTTGACTTTTCTTCATTGAGATTATCGTCGGCGAGACTCGCGATAATTTTAATCGGAAGCGACTCAAGACTCTCCGGGTGTTGCATCGAATATTCGAACAAATTATCGATTTTTTCACTAGCAGTTGCGCCGTCGATGGTTTCTCCTAGAATTTGCAGCGGCTCAGTATGGTGGAATTGCGTGGAAAACCGAATCTCATCAGCCAAGCCCGTGGTCGGAGAATAATCCAGGTTCATCCCCGTCAGTAACTTTGAAGTATTGCGAATTGTTATGTTTTCGTGCGCGTCTGGATCGGCCACTCCAAAAATCCCGAAGTAGAGCTGATGTATTTCGCGCGCAAAATCATCATTACAAAAGCAACGAAACACACCCGTATTTGGGTCGTATCGCCATTGATTAGAACGATGACCGTATTGCAAAGCTACTGCGGCTGACTTTGCGGCCGTCGCCATGACTTGCTGATAGCTCAGGCCAGATTCATGAGCCTCCATTACTTGATCATAAAATCGCGTCATTTGCTTATACTCGACGGCCGTACCCAGATTAACCGCTAAGTGATAGTTGGTCTCCCATAGGCCAATTCGTTGTCGAAATGGATTTAGACCTCTGACGGTCGCCATACGCACGAACACACCTTGGTGGTCTCCACCTAATGATCCATTAAAGCGCCCTCTCGAGTAAGGACCAATAGGTATTGGTAAATTGGAACTACTTTGTGATAAATAGTCGTGCGCAAATTCTCTAAAGGTGCCGAACATAGTCGCTGGTTCTGAATACCTTTCACCATCCGCCAACGGCGATAACAACGCGTTGTGTTGCGAAAAGTTAAGCATCTCAACAATTGCATCGTTTGGTCTCTGACTGGCCCAGACGTCGATTTGTTGATCCGTTGCATGACCACCAAACGCAAATATTTTCAATACTTTACGGACTGCGCTGGCATTCCATTGAGACGCGTTAACGGTGGGAAGTCCTAGCACTTCCTGTGAATCCAATACCAACCTAAACCCCGTCACGCCCCAACGACTGCCAGGGTTGTTATGCCGCAAAACAAGTGTGTTATGACCAACGTTTTGTAGATCCTGAGATAGGGAAACACAATTATTGCCTTCAACAACAAATCCAAACTCTTGCCCATTAAAAACAATAGAAAGTTCTTCGGGCTGAATATCGATTGCTGTAAAACAAAGAATTAGATCAGACGACTGAGTTACGAACCCAATATTTAGTCCATCACGATGAATTCCTCCCCCATAGCGAAAACCATATTGTTCATTCAGGGTCGATTCTAGCATTAGCTCTATCGGTTGCTCTGGATCATTTGACTCGTCCAGCAATAGCATTATGATCGCCGCAATAGGCGACTTACTTGGCTGCTGTTGAGCATGTGTGTCTAAACTACAGAAAAGAATCAATGAGACAACGACCAGCAGCTCAAATTTCATTTTGCTACCAACACAGCCATCATTGGTAATCGTTTTCATTTTAAAGTACAAAGCCATAATTTTTAATGGTGGTAGGGATTAAAATAACTAATCAAAACTCCTTCCAAACTATCTGAAAGGGTGTTCAGTTAGACGTACCTTCGGAGCGTTTTATCTCATACAAGCTGGCGGCTCTCAATTCCCTGATTGGGAATCGGCGAACAATCGACAACGACAGACCAAGAAGAGAGCGTACGAATCTAACCTGGCAATCACATTAAAAATAACCATAGAAATCAAAGTTGGTTGAGGGCCAAACTGACGTCATTGCTATTCGCCGATCACTTTTACTGGCGCTTCGAATCGATCCATTTTGTGGAAATATGATTTCGCGTCTTCATCATTAGGATGAAAGAACGTCAACCGAATTTCTTCTAAGTCGCTGTGGTGTATCACTTCGTTTCTCAAAACTGTCGCATACATTGAGACTCTGGTTCCTCCTACTAAGAAAACCGGGTAATACGCCATAGGGCTGTGTTTCTTAGCAGTGCGGGCTTCAGGCCTGGGAATTCCTTTCATATAACTCATGGCTCGTTCGGCCATGGCTTTAACCCTCGGATCTCCACTGGTTGCTAGATCTATATTTCGCCTGTCTATGAAATACCATGCTATTTCGGCCCAATTTTCAACGACGGTCCTCATTCCATTGGGTCCAAAAAAGTCATCTATTGATTGCTCCTCTGTTCGATTAGTCAGGCCCGGCAGCAGAGTTTCAAACGCAGTATTTGCGAATAAAATCCGACTTGACGTGTCCGAAGCACAGGCAGGATAAGGTGCATGACTTGCCAAAATTCGTTGAATGGACTCATTAAATTGCTCATTATTAGAGTCGCTGACACTTAATTGTCTGCTGCTAATTCGCTGAGGTGGAAACCCAGCTGATTCTAACAATCGATTTACATTAACTTGTGTCAGGTTTAACGCTGCGGCCAGCCTAAGTACAATTTCCCTTCCAGGCCGAGATTTTCCGTTTTCGAGATACGAAATATACCGAGATGTGGTGTCAGCAAGATCTGCTAAATGCATTTGAGAGAAATGATTTTGAGTCCGCCAAATGCGCAAAAAGTGTCCAAAAGAGTTACTGTGTGTCATTGGTCTCAGAAGATAATACTAAAAATCAACTCGTCCCAAATCCGATTAACCTGAAACAAACTAAGGACTACTAAATCATCATTTTCGGCACAGTATCACATTCTATTCCAACCCAAAGTACACTGAAGCCGAGCGGTTCTTTCCCTAATATTAGCGGCGCTAATCCGTAGAAGCCTATCAATGCGACCAAAGCGGTTGGCCAAGTTATAGGACCAATAAGACAATTTTATGTAACAGGAGCACATCAACAATAGGTATGATTGGCCGTTATGAAAGAATGCAACTCTTGTGGCAAGTGCTGCACAAAATACGGTGGCGGTGATTTGTCGGCATCGAAAGCTGACATTGAATTGTGGGAAGTAGATCGACCAGAAGTTTTTAACTATGTCAGTGAAGGCAAGATATGGGTAGACCCTGCCTCAGGCAAGACACTCGATCATTGCCCATGGTTACAAAAAGACCCTTCACGAAATCACTACACGTGCGCCATCTACTTTGACCGCCCTGAAGATTGCCGTGTCTATCCGGTGCACGTTTCAGACATGATTAAAGACCAGTGTGAAATGTTAGAAGCCAAAGACCTCAAGAACTTAGCCCACGCACAACACACACTTGAGCTTAAATACAAAGACTAAATGACACTGTAGTATCGACCACAGTGTCATCAAAGTCCGCCAAATAATTCTAGAGGACAGACGTCGTACTGTTTAAAATTTAGAACATCCCCGCGGGTTGCCACCTAAGGAATCCAACATCCGGTTCACTTCCTCCCGAACTACTTTGCAGCTATAAAAACTATCACGCCCCTTAGAAAGCCTTAACATATCCGATCGAATCGCAACGACTCTCTTGTCGTAACAATCCGCGGATGACCCCACTAAACTGATAGTGCGCAGGAGTTCACTGCGACGCCGTTCCATGAATTTTGCAAACCGTGTTTTGTTTGACTCCTTAGTTGGAACTTTAGAAAAACGAGTGCGGGCGCTTTTTGCCAATCCCGATAGATCGGATTTATACTTCCTAAAATTGTAGAACGTCTTTTTGTTCATCGGTTCGTTCAGGGCCTCATTGATCCCTTGGACAGTAAAGTACTTTGAATCAACGTCCTTATTTTTGAGCTTTTTTGCCATACAGACGGTGGCTTGACTGTCACTCGTTTTCACCACATGGTTCAACAAAGAATCAAGCTTGGTCATTTTATTTGCTGAGCCGTTAGCTTCTTTTTTGCTTTTTCCCTTTTTGCTTTTTCCTTTCTTCTTAATTTGTCCCAAAAAGATCTCTACTCTTCGATTTTTCTCTCTCCCAGCTGTCGTTGCGTTGGTGGCTACAGGGCAATTAATGCTAACGCCTTTTGTTGAGATACGAAATTTGGAGGGATCAATTGATTTATTTTGAAACGAACTTTCGAGTTCGTTCAATACTACTTTTGCGCGATTCAGAGAAGTAGACTGAAAATCACTATTACCGTATTTCGCAGCATGCCCTACTATTCTGATCGATGAAAACTGTTTCCCCTTCTTCTTTAGTTGCTTTACACGCGTAGCAAGTCTCTCCAATTTTACTATTTCCGAGTTCGGTAAAGCGGACTCATACGGTTCGAAGTTGTTAATGATAATGTCCGCGCCATCTTCGCACAGTCCCTCAGCATTTGATGTTTGAGTAAAGATAATCATCAAAGACATGATCGCCGTTTTGTATATTGAGATTTTCATATTGTCTATTTTCCCTTTTAGTGAATTTTAATTGCCATTTCGATGACAATTCAGCCAGCCGCAACCCAATCAAATCGACGGAAGATTTGACCCGTCGTGGGGCCAGAAAGCCCTTGTCATGACCTCTACTGTAGGTAAACAGAGAATTGGAAAATATCAGGACACGTAAAAACCAATTTAGTCTGATTTTGGCTTTTTCGAAAGTTACACGGCCTAAGTAAGGCTCTTCAGCACCTTGGTTTTCCTATTAGTAAAACAATTAGAACTGGAGATCTGAGCACTCTGTAATGGCTTGTAATACATCCCACCTACGGTCATACAGAATAATGAAGCGGTTAAAGGAAAAGACACAACCAACCAATCAGAGGACGCAAAATGACCCCGCAATATACGCAACAACAAATAATCTTTGCACTTAACTCGATAGCCAACGCCCCTTCTGGGAGGCATGGAACCGTAGAGCAATTGCAGTCTTATGCTCAAAACGTAATCAAACAAGTCTTCGCTAATGCCGAAGTCGAAAAGCTCATTGGGCAATGGGAGTTGGTATGGGGTACTCAAGTATTCCAAGCATCGCACTCCACCGTCGCTGATAACGCAATGTATGTGGCGCAAAACAAGACTTCGCCGACAGAATTTGTTGTGGCCATTTCAGGGACAAACCCCATTTCGGCTTATGGATGGATTATCGAAGACGCAAAACTGTTGCCGACCGTTCCTTGGCCATATAGCAAACCAGGTAAGCCGGCTGGAAGCATATCCAGCGGTACCAACACTGGCCTTAAAGTTCTTATGAACACTTTAACCGATGAGGGTCAGAGCCTGAGCAATTACCTACAACATCAAGTGGAAAAATCCTCTGATCCAATATCAATCACAGTCACCGGACACAGCCTAGGTGGCGCTTTATCGCCGGCAGTTGCTTTAGCGCTACTGGATAGCCAAGGGGTTGAATCCGGTTGGGACCCTAAAGGAACCGCTGAAATAAGCGTTCAACCATCCGCGGGCCCTACTCCGGGTGACGAAGCCTGGCGAAACTACTACGATGATAATCTAGCCACAAAAACAACCAGGCTTTGGAACAAGATCGACATCGTACCTCATGCGTGGCAACTGTCGATGCTTGCCGAGATTCCTACACTTTATACGCCAGAGATTCCTGAAAATCTGTTGATAGAAAAACTGGTTGAGTTGGCGGAGATTAACTCAAAGTTGGCAGGAAACATGCAGCAAATTTGCCCAACCGCAGAAGGCCTACCTGGGTCAATTAACACGTCGGCAGAAATCAATATTCAAGAACTGCGTGAAATATTGGAGACCCTGATTGCAAATGGCATAATAGATCGCTTGGGCTTACCTTCCGCCTTAAAGGAGCTAATAAAGAATGTTGTCGACGAATGGATCAAACACCTCAATAAACAACAGGACGTAACGGTGAGCGTCCACAAAAAAACAAGCCTTTGGTCAGAATTAAAAGAGAAAGGCGAAAACCTACTTAAAGATGAATGGAGTGGGTTCGATAACTTTATTAACTTTTTAAAACAAGCCGCGTATCAGCACACAACGGCCTATTCAGTATTACTTGGTACGGTTCAATTTTCCGATCTGGTTAGTGAGATTGAAAAAACAGTAGTATAAATGTGGTTAGTTTAAAGGCGCTGGATACCCAGTGGCTGTCACTGACACGATGTCTTTACTTAGCTCGTTCAATTAAGGATATCGTGTTTGCGCTTTCTGATTCATGTTTAGCTTGGCCCCTTGTGCGACCTATCTCGTCATGACTAATCGTTATCAACGTCAGGATTGCTCCGATAGCCAGCCACTTTAGATGCTGCAGTGTTAGTGCTTGGCATCAATTTCTAGAAGTCGTTTATCAATGATTTCATTGTATGAGAAACAACTTTGCCTTGGGTGGCACTGGCGAAGCCGTCTTGTGCCTCCATGCCATTAATTTGAGATTCAATTACTCGAAGCGTCAAATCTAACTCGCTCTTCATCTGCTTGGGCATTTCGCCTTCCACCACACAAACCAACATTAACTTTGAACCATGGGCGACACAAATTGAGAAGTCCCCGACCGTCAGATCTGTAAGGCGCGATGAACTGTCTCTTGAGAAAGCATCTTGAACAAAACTCTGAATCACTGAGAACATAGCGCTTATTGCATCACCGTTTAACACCACAACGTCATTAGCCGTCACCTGTTCAATCTGGATCCCAGACTCTCGGTCGATCAGGAATACATGCCTCACTTCAAACGCTTTATTGGTACTAAAGTATCGATCTAATACCAGTGTAGACCCCCCATTATTTTTTTGCCTCCAAGACGTGACTGAGTAAAGGATCGTCGAAAGAATATGGCGATTTGGCGTCCCGAAGATTCCTATCGTCATCGGATTTCGTGACAATATTACGCCGTAAACTGTCGCTGATAACGTCGCTAACCCCACCACTATCTCTAAATCTGTCATTGCCAAATGCCCTCTTTAAATGCCTTCCCCTGTTTCATATTTATCATTATTATCATTTATAGCGCAATGTCAATTCTAAAATAGCATTTTTATCGTTTTTATCATATTGGTTCTGAGATCGTTGTAAGACCGCGTAATACCTTGTAGTGATGCTGCTCGGTACGCTGCATTGCATTAGACGCTAACCACTTCAACAAGGAAGAAAACATGACCGACACAAGTAGCAAGAAAACAGGAAATCAACCCAACGTACTATTCATTACCGTCGACCAGATGCGCTACCCCGACTTCAGTGAAGAAAACGCGGGCATGATAAAGCCATTGAAAGAGATATTCAGCTTCTCTGAGTTGAGTTCGGATAACCCCTATATCGACACATTTCCGGGCTTTATGCGACTCCGAAAAAACGCCGTATCCTTGCAAAACCATCATATTGCAGCGTCGGCGTGTGTTCCGAGTAGAACCACCATCTACACTGGACAGTACGGCACAAGGACGCGAGTCATGGAAACAGACAGCCTTTTTAAATATGGAAGTGACCCAGATTTTCCGTGGCTCGACCCAAGAGGAGTACCAACCACCGGAGACTGGTTCCGTGCGGCCGGCTACACCACGCATTACTTTGGGAAATGGGACCTATCCTACGCGGATGTTGAAGGGCCACAAAAAGGAGACATCAATTCATGGGGCTTCTCAGATTGGAAGCTGTCATCACCCGATGCTCAAGGAGGTCAACTTAACCAGCTAGGCGTATTTCGTGATCCTGGCTACGCTGACATGGCAAGTTCTTTTATCAAACGTAAAGGAATGAACTATGAAGACACACCAAATGAACCAAAGCCATGGTTTGCGGCTGTTTCTATCGTAAATCCGCATGATATTGCTTCAGCCTACCCCATCAGCTGGTGGATGCCAGAGAGCTTAGATGGCGATAAAACACCCAATGGAGAAAAGCTCAGAAAAAACTTTGGCGTTCAAACTATCCCGAAAAATAGCGACTTCGATACCCCAGATACGCCAAAACCCATACCCGAGATGCATTCTCGTTCTAACGCGTTGCCCGGCGGCAAATCGACCATTCCATTAAACCCTACTGGATTTGGAACCGAAGAAGCCCTGTTCAGTAATCCTAGCAGCCTGACTGATCAATTAACCGACAAACCTGACTGCCAATTTGATTACAGCTACAAAATGGGATTAGCCCTAAAATCCAGGCGTCCAGAAGCCATACAAGAATGGCAAACCTTACCCTTTCAAACCTACTCAGATCAAGGTGACCCTGAAAAAACGGCTGAATGGTTTCAAGCCTATGGACAATTCTACGCCTATTTACATTCTTTGGCCGACGCGCAAATCAATCAAGTTCTCGAGACTTTGGATGAATCAGGGCTAGCGGAGGATACCGTTGTGGTGTTTTTATCCGATCATGGTGAATACGGCGGAGTACAAGGCGGTATGATCGAAAAGTGGCACACAGCGTACGACCAAATTTTGAGAGTTCCAGTCGTATTCTCCAATCCAAGCCTCAACTCTGATAAGCAAATGAAGTCAATCGATCAATTGACCAGCCATATAGATATACTGCCAACTCTACTCGGCTTCACTAACTACGGCAGTGATGAAGATCGACATAAATTAGGAATAGATATTAAGCAAAACTACGATCAAACATACATTCCGCTACCCGGCGTTAATTTGGTTCCTACCCTAAAAGACCCAACTAACACGATTTGCTCTCCAAACACAGGAAAACCTAGAAGCGAAATTTTGTTCATCACCGACGATACAATAACTGAGCACTTAAAGGGCCAAGCGCCCTCACGTCCGTATATCAAGTTTCTAGAAATGGTCGATCAATATCGTGAAATAAATCCTAGATTACATCCTGGCCCAGTTGTTCAGCCCAATCACATACGGTGCGTTAAACTCAAACTAATTGATGACACCGACCAGACGTTGAATGACACAACGTGGAAACTGGCACGCTACTGGGATCCAGAAGGAAACGAAGCCGATCAATGGGAGTTTTACAGCAACGATAACGATCCTAGCGAGCGAAATAATCTAGTAACTTGGGAAAATTCAAAACCAATATTAGTTCCGGATCGAATACCTTCATCTTGGAACCTAACCGCAAACGACGTTGAAAAGGCGTTGATCGAGTCGATGAACCGACTTATTCAATTGCAAGAAGACTATCTCCAACCGACATCACCAATCGAAGAAGCGTACGTTTTGGAAAACAACTAGTTAAATTTACCGTGATAGACTGGTAAGGTCACATTAGTATCGGCGTTGCTCTCTGCCATAATAGTGTGACCTTTCATAAATACGCTACTCACGTAAAGCCCAATACGCATGATCCAAAATCATTGAGTTCAAGTTAACAGCAACCTAAGAAGAATGACTTCATGCCTATTCCATTAGGTTACACTGAGAATCTCATCACCCCAAAGTCCGATAGAAATGTCGAAGCTTATTGGACCCACGTAGCCAAAGGTTCAGGGGATTCGTTGATATTGCCTGATGGCAGGTGCGATATTATTTTGCGGTTTAATGAACATCATTCAAAACCTCCAACACCGATTGTTACAGGCCCAAGCACCATACCTTACACGGTGAGTTTTAGCACCGGAGATACTTGGTTGGGTATGCGCTTACGACCAACTAGGGGCGCGCTTTTATGGAAGAAGAGGATTCTAATGTCGGAAAACAGCGTTCTCAGAGAACAGGACGCGATTAAACTGGTTCCTGAGCTCTTCCAACTGAATCGCGTAGGACTCAACTACAGCGACTTTAAGCGAGTGTTAGAACCTATATTCTCAGTTAACGTTGTTTCAACTAATCAGCCAATGTTAGACGCCGCGGTGGATCTTATTCACTTAGGCGGAGGGCGCATGAACATCGATGACCTAGCTACTCATGTAGGATGCTCAGCTCGTCATCTGAATCGATTGTTTCGCCAATCAAACGGACTCTCTGCCAAAGCCTACTCTCAACTGGTGCGATTTCATCGAGGTTTGAGGCTTATTGTTCAAGAGCGCCACGCTATTAGCCATGCCAGTATCGAAGCCGGTTATACCGACCAAGCGCATTTAACGCGCAGTTTTAGACGGTTTGGTGGTTTTACGCCGTCAAACCTACCCTCAGATCTGTCTATCCCAACTCTCTTTTAACGTTGTGTCCGATTTATTCAAGACACTGAAAAATATTGGCGGTAAAGTCGCTCCATGAAACTCGGATACACAATAATATACGTCGCCAATGTGGTGGAAGCAGTTAAGTTTTATGAAGCCGCATTTGGCATCAAACGTCAATTCATACATGACAGTTTGCTCTACGCGGAAATGAATACAGGGCAAACGACGTTAGCCTTTGCAGCAAACGAAGCCGCGGAAATGGGTGGCCTGGCGATACAGCCAAATACGCTATCGTCGTTGGCGGCCGGCTGGGAGATTTGCTTTGTAATTGATAATGTACAAGAAGCGTATGACCACGCTATCGCACAAGGATCTCAACCGGTAATCAAACCCACGCTCAAACCTTGGGGACAAACGGTGTCCTACGTTAGAGACATCAATGGTTGTCTTGTAGAAATAGCCTCACCTGTTACCTCCTAGATCGTACGTAACACTCGAGCATATCCCGTGAACATCATTTCCGACTCAGACATCGTCAATCGGATAATTGAACTGGTTTACGAGATCAATCCGGACGTGTCGTTTCAAACAAGGTACGGCGGCATTGTATTTGAATTATGCAACAACGGTCATTGCCGTCTTTTAGGGGGTATTTACCGGTACAAACGTCATGCCTCGTTAGAGCTAAGTCAGGGGAGTTCACTCATGGACCCTAGTAGGGTCTTAGAAGGGACAGGTAAATTTAGAAGGCATGTCAAACTGAAGTCAGTCGTAGAAATAGAATCCAAAGGATGCCATGCACTCCTGTTGCAAGCCATGCTTCAAGCAACAATTGATCGTGATAGTGAGCCCCATAGTAAAACGGATCAACCTTAACCGTATTCTTTTCAAAAGAACTAATTGAGCGCGCATGAGTCTAATCGCTGGTTGCTGCTGTATGCACCAATATATCGCCTGGCTGACAGTCTAACACTTCGCATATTGTATTGAGTGTCGCAAACCTTACGCCCTTTACCTTGCCGGTTCTTAACAAGGAAAGGTTTTGCTCAGTGATACCCACTTTAGCTGCGAGCTCTTTGCCACTGATCTTTCGCTTGGCAATCATCAAATCAAGGGTTACTTCTATGGTCATAACGCGTCTTTAAATAAAGTGTTTGTTTTCGACATCTAACTCATTGCCAGCAACCAGCATGTCACTCATCACCCAAATAATTAGACCTAGAATCAACGTTGAAACCTGTTCGCTGCCGACTGAGATGACCAACATTTTTTGGCCTGCGGGGTGATTCCAAGACAATATTATTATGGCAAGCGTAAAGCACATTGGCTTAAGGATGACTTGAGACAACGCTATGAGGGCGAACCGTCTCAAATAGACGCTATTTTTCAAATCGAAAAGGCCCGCAGCTGAAATGCCTCGAACGCTGAGAAATAAATAGTAGACTCCGCAAAGGCCGAACAATAAAAAGGCCGTGGTTAGTCCCCATAACGAATACCATTGCCATCGCTCTACGGTATGCCACTGAATTGGAACATCAATGTTTTCTTGAATGACTAATTCAAACCAGGAAAAATTAAATAGGCAAATAAGGATCAGTATTACGCCACCGATCATGCTCGCAAGGCAAAGGATTGAAATAGCATTTAAAACAGTTTTGCTCATTGGGTTTACCCTTGACATTATTATAAAACAGCAATAGATTATCGTTTTACAATAATTTATTCAAGAGTGAAAATCATGAAATCTCCAGCGACCACGTACCTTTTAGGGCTCATTTTGTTCATTGCATTCCACAACAGCTCGTTTGCTTTAACAGCACAAGAGTTTCATTCCATCTGTGGTTCATCCAATCAACCGTGCAATCAAAATGGCATTCTGCAGGCCTACATTGGTGGAGCTCTCGATGCGATAGCGGTGTTAGACGAACAAACTGACTACCTTGACAGCATTTACTGCAAGCCTCCAAAACAACTATTTAGTGTTGAAAAAATCATAGTCTATATCAATGAAAACAGTCACAAACATCCAGACCGAAATGCAATGATTCTGCTGGTGGATTATTTAGAGAAAAATGGTGGCTGCTGAAGGTAGTCCTAGTATAACCAGCCTTTAAGGAGGAACGTTCAGTGAACACAAAGATATTACTCATAATCAGTCTCAGCATGTCGAGTTGCAGTCACCAAGCAATGTATGAGTCAATTCAACAATCCGAATACCGTCAATGTCAAAAACTGCCATCATCCGAGCGCGAGTCCTGCTCGCGAGCGTTAAACCAAAGCTTCGAAGAATACGATGCAGAACGCCGCCGTTTACTGAAGAGAAACTCTGATTAACTCATCAAACTCTATTTCAAAATGCTGGCCCTTAATTTGCCTAAGGTGGCACTAAAAAGACGGCCGTTAATCACCTTGCAAACTATCAGGTAAAACCTCATTCTTAAGGGCAATATAGCTTCCTCAGCCCCCCGATCTGAGAGCCCAATCGATCAATGGGCCCCTAATCGAGTGTGAGCTGAATAGCAGACCTAATTGACGTTAATCAAAGGCCCATCATGACTCTAAAGTTGTCCGTGCTAGACCAATCTTTCACGCGAGCGCCCGCTGCAGCCTCGCAAGCGTTAAATGAGACCATACAAATGGCAAAGCTGTCGGAAAAACTCGGATACGAACGTTTTTGGGTTTCAGAGCATCATGCGTTTGCCACGCTTGCTGGCAGTGCACCTGAAGTTTTGCTCGCCGCAATTGGCGCCGCGACAGACCACATAAGAATTGGCTCAGGAGGCATAATGCTGCCTCATTACAGCGCTTACAAAGTAGCTGAAACATTCTCTATGCTAGCAAATCTCTACCCTGATAGGGTTGATCTGGGTGTAGGGCGAGCGCCAGGCGCTGATATCAGTACGGCGGTGGCTCTGGCTACCGACGGTAAACCAAAATTTGAACGTTTCCCTGAACTGGTGGCAGAACTAACTACCTTCCTTCAAGATAGTAGCGCGACACCATTGGTAAGCCCAAGGCCTCCAAAAAATTTGCCCATTTGGATGCTAGGAACCAGCCCTGACAGTGCGCAACTTGCTGCTGAGCGTGGACTTCCGTATAACCTTGCCCTCTTCATTAACCCACAAGCACACGATGAACTAGTCAGCCTTTACAAGCGCTATTTTCAATCACCCTCCCACGGGCAGAAGCCCTACGGGGTCGTGACCATGTCGGTTTTTTGTTGTGAGAACGAGGAGGAAGCTAAGTTGCAACAACTGACTTTCGACGTTAACTTTTATCGATTTGTCACAGGACAACGAGATTTGACTGGCAGCGCGGATTTATTACCCCCTGAGCAAGCCAAGAAATACCCTATGACGGCCCAATTAGACGCTTTTATATCCCAACGTTCTCAAAATAGAGCCGTTGGCACCCCGACACAGGTAAAGGAAAAAATAGTGGAAGTGGCTCGAAAATTCAACGTAGACGAGGTGATGATCGTCACCAACATGTTCGATTTCTCGGCCCGAAAACGATCTTTTGAATTGATTTCATCCGCCTTTGATCAATAATTTTTATGCCCCCGAGTGACGCAGTTTGACTGACTCAATTCCACCCACCGTTTTTCGAGATAACCTCATCCGTATGTTGGCCTAGCAGTGGAGGTGCCCTGTGGTAAACCACCGGTGTTCGAGAAAACTTAAGCGGACTGCCCACTAAGTTGATCTTTCGGTTGTGCGGGTGAGCCATCGTAATCTTCATTTCGCGCATGATCACTTGAGGGTCCCTAAATACGTCGGCCATCGTATTGATAGGCCCTGCAGGAACGTCGGCGTCGCTTAACAAGGACAGCCATTGTTCACTCGTCTTAGATTGCATCACATTGGAGATTAACTCGACTAATTGTTTCCTGTTTTTTACGCGAACACGGTTGGTTCTGTAATGCGTATTCAACGCAAGTTCAGGTAAATCGATCGCCTCACAAAAACGTGCAAATTGGGCGTCGTTTCCAACCGCCACGATACAATGCCCATCTGACGTAGCAAAACATTGATAGGGAACAATATTGGGGTGGGCATTGCCCATTGCTTTCGGGGTAACTTCGCCTATCAGGTGGTTTGATGCTTGGTTAGCCATTGCGGCAACGGACACATCGAACAATGAAAGGTCTACGTGTTGGCCTAGCCCAGAATTCTCGCGTTCAGATAATGCCGCCAGAATACCAACAACGGAATAAAGTCCCGTGAGCAAGTCGGTAACGGCCACGCCAACCTTCTGGGGCTCACCATCGGGAGAGCCAGTCACACTCATTAAGCCGCTCATTCCCTGGATCATAAAATCATAACCCGGACGATTTGCGTAAGGCCCGTGTTGCCCGAAACCGGTAATGGAGCAATAAACCAGACGTGGATTTAAGCTCGACAGCGTTTCATAATCGAGTTTGAATTTCCGTAATTGACCAACCTTAAAGTTTTCAATAAGAACATCGCATTCTGATACAAGCCTCCGCAATTCTAATTGACCTTGATCACTGCTTAGATCAAGGCATATCGATCGCTTCCCACGGTTAGCACATAGAAAATAAGCACTTTCACTGGTTTGTTCATCGTTCTCATCTTTTAAAAATGGAGGTCCCCAAGTCCGTGTATCATCGCCCTTTCCAGGTTGCTCAACCTTAATGACGTCAGCCCCCATGTCAGCTAAAGTTTGCCCGGCCCAAGGTCCGGCCAACACTCTTGTCAGGTCTAATACCTTTATGTGTGATAATGCACCTTTAGAAATCATGAGTTCCTCCAATTTGTGTGCCCGTACTCTACCTAAGGGAGTGCTACGCGTCACTGAAAATTTTCAGCGATGAGTCATCACAATAAAACAGACTGATGCAGCTAAGCTTAGTCTTTCGACATGATTTTACACCGAGCGGCCTAAGCCGTAAGTCAGATGGGCCTACAATACGAACCATTCGAAAAGCGGATGATAAGCAAATCATGAACGATACAAAAAATGCAGTCGGTGGCGGTTTTAAGAAGATTTTGTACGCTCTTAAAACGCTTAAAGGTATCGGCATAGGCAACGCATCTAAGGCGCTTAGAGCCAATAATACTTGTAAGGCATGTGGCCTAGGCATGGGAGGCCAATCCGGTGGGATGACTGACGAGCAAGGAATGTTTCCCTCGGTATGCAATAAAAGCGTTCAGGCTCAATCCACTGATATCCAACCTTCGATTCCAGATGAGATATTTACGTATTCATTAGAGGACTTTCGCGAACTGACTCCCCATGAGCTTGAGCACATCGGTCGATTGGGTAAGCCCATATACAAACCATCAGGGGCTTCCACTTATCGCATTGTCGACTGGGAATGGGCACTCGATCACGTTGCTGAAAAACTGGAACATACTGACGCCGACAAAAGTTTTTTCTACAGTTCTGGAAGATCATCAAATGAAGCTGGCTTCGTATTTCAACTTCTAGCGAGGCTATATGGCACGAACAACGTAAACAACTGTTCGTATTATTGCCACCAAGCGACTGGAGTCGGTCTAGGAAATAGCATTGGAACAGGAACTGCTACGGTAGAATTAGAAGATCTGGACAAGTGCGACACAATCTTTCTAATTGGCGCAAACCCAGCGTCAAACCACCCGCGCCTTATCTACAAACTCAAAGCCTGTCGTGAACGAGGCGGTAACATTATCGTCATTAATCCGGCTAAAGAACCCGGTCTGGTGAAGTTTGCGGTTCCTAAAAGTGCAAAATCCTTGTTGACCGGAGGATCAGACATAGCCACACACTATGTTCAATTAAACATTGGCTCAGATCATGTATTGCTCGATGGCGTCGCCAAAGCGTTGATCGAGAAGAAAACGACCAACCAGAATTTTGTAGACCTCTATACTGAAGGGTTTAATGAGTATAAAGCGCATATTTGTGACTTAGAGTGGGACACCATATGCTCACTAACCGGTTTACCCAAAGCCACTATTGAAGACCTAGCAAAGGCCTACGGCAACTCCACTAACACAGTATTCGCATGGGGCATGGGAATAACTCACCACACTAATGGGGTAGAAAACGTAGAGGCAATAGCCAATCTGGCTCTATTAGGCGGCATGTTAGGCAAACCAGGCGCGGGCTTGCTGCCCCTTCGTGGCCACAGCAATGTACAAGGCATTGGCACCATTGGTGTGAAACCCATTCTCGCCGATCGAATTTTTGATCGAATGCAAGAGACTCTCGGCATTAGGTTTCCCAAAGCCAGAACTGATTCTGGGTTAGACACTCTTGCCTGCTTAGAAGAAGCTCACGCGGGCAACATCGAAGCGGCGATGATCATGGGAGGAAATCTGTATCAAGCCACCCCGAATACCCAGTGGGCTGGTCAAGCGCTCGATAGAGTTGGCTTTAAATGCTATCTCACAACAACACTCAATTATGGCCACATTAATGGATGCGACAACAGTGATGTTTTAATCTTGCCGGTCTGCGCACGGGATGAAGAACCGGATGCCACAACTCAGGAATCAATGTTTAACTTTGTTAGGTTAAGCGACGGCCGCATATCACGGGTTTCGGACGCAAGATCAGAGACTCACATTCTGGCTGACATAGCCCATCGGCTGTTGGGCGACGCAAACCTCGACTTCACTAAATTCAAATCCTATGACACGGTCAGAGCAGCCATTGCTGACATCATACCGGGAATGGAGGACTTAAAAGATATCTCTATCGCCAAGAGAGAGTTTCACGTAAGAAACCGAATACAACACACCCCCGAATTTCATACTGAGTCTGGCAAAGCGCAGTTTTGCGTAACTAAGGCCCCACGTCACACTATTGAACAAGATTACCCCTACAAACTCGCCAGCGTTCGCAGCGAAGGTCAATTTAACTCCATTATCTACGAAGAAGAGGACAGTTATCGAGGCACAAAAAAGCGATGGTCTGTATTAATGAACTCCAGCGATATTGAGGCGTTGGGTAAACAAGCCGGCGACCACGTCACTCTAACCTCTGCTGTTGGTGAAATGCAGAATGTGACGGTGTATGCTTTTGACGTGGCGCCCGGTAACGTTTTGGCTTATTACCCTGAAGCTAACTGCCTCATCGGTCTCGATCGCGATCCACGCAGCAAAACGCCAGCGTTCAAGTCGGTGTCAGTAAAAATCAGTTAGCTTATCAACCGCTAAAGTCTAGGATTTATCAACCACGTCAACTTCAGAAAGAAGTAACAATGAGTAGTCTGTTTTGATGGCTATCTTTCCGTTTTCTACCACCGCGGTGTGTCCGGAGTACCCGTCTTTCAACACTGAACCATCTTCATAAACGCCATATACCGAAATTTGTTTTTCACCTAAATTTAGCCCTAAAGCAACCAATACCGAGTCGGTTAAGAGACCGTTTTTATCTTTTAGCTGTCGTGCAAAAATATAAGGCTCGGCTTGAAGCTCTCTATGATGTCCAATCGCAATCGAACGATGTGCTTGCCTAAACTGCCCTAACTTTTGCCAATGTCTCAGCAAAGCTTGAGTATTGGAACCGTCTAAATCAGACCAATTCATTGGCACTCGCCAATGAGCGTCACCAATCGCACCCTTAGCGAACAGTGGGCGAGCTAATTCATCACCATAGTAGATTTGAGCGGCCCCGGGAGCCAACATCAATTTCAACGCCGCTTCGTAGGGGCGCTTGCGTTCGCGATCGTAGGGTTCAGGGTCATCATGAGAAACAAGGTAGTTTAATACGCCCTTTCCAATAAAGGCGTCGCTTCTCAGCTCATCAGCATAAAGCTGGAACAGCTCTGGCATCGGCTTACTAGCATGAGATGCAAAACTCATATTAATGAGAGAATCAAAGCCGTAATCGTAAAAGTCGACTTGAACGTCACCATAATCATAAAGACTTGTGCCCTTTGGGGTATACCTAAAGCCATCTAAACCAAACTCAAACACTTCACCCATCATAAAAAATGGCTTTTTGTCGATCATCTTGTCTGGATGATTTAATCTCCACTCAGACAACGCACTACTGGCTTCCTTTTTGACCACAGCCCATATGGCCGGTTCTATATGTTTTGCAGTATCGACCCTGAACCCGTCGATACCGTAATCTCTCACCCAATCGGTCACCCATTTGATAAGGTAGTTCTTCGGAGCTTTGGGAAGTTTTGTCCGTTTAAAGAACGACTCCAGTTCTTCAAGCTCCGTCATTAGCCTCCCGTCTTTCTCCCATTTTTTCAATAAAAACGGAGGCAAGGTTACCGGGAGTTCTGACTCTGTTCTAATATCAGTCAGACTCGGAGACAGCGCGCACCGAACGGTATTTTCAAAATTGTGTTTTTTCCAATCACACAAAGGCCGGGTTCGAATCCATGCATCAGGCCATGCTTTGTCTAACTCAGTCTTGGGACCTGTGTGATTAAGTATGATGTCGGCCAAAACGCGAATGCCCTTTGAATGCGCCGCATCGATCATCTCTCGCATTTGTTCCTCTGTTCCAAAATTTGGGTCAACTGAGGTCCAATCCTTGGGCCAATAGCCATGAAATGGGTAGCTATCACCCCAATCGTCTTGCCAATAGCCATGAATTTGTTCATTGAGAGGCGTCATCCACAATACATCTACCCCCAAGTCGGAAAAGTACCCGTCATTTATTTTATCCGTGATGCCTTGAATATCGCCTCCCATAAAATTTCTCATGACGGCGCCGTTTTGACCTCGGTTAAGTACTCGATCATTAGCCGAATTTCCATTTTTAAAACGGTCGGTCATCATGAAGTAGACGGTTGCCCCTTGCCAAAAGGGATCGATGGGCTCACGAGAATCTTCACCTCGGGCATTAACAACGTTGACGAGAAGGAGTGACAAAACAGCCACCAATGAAAATACATAGGTTTTCGATTTCATGATTGCGATTATTAGATTGATTTATTTATTCAGTCCGAAGTCCTTTTCTAAAAGGCACTTCTACATAGCGATGCGATAAAAATGCTAACGGAAGCGTAGTAGCAATAAATACGCCCCAAATAATGAGATGTTGATATGCCCCCAGTTCGTGAGTGGGATCAGCACCCACGATAGTCGGTAGAACATACCAAGCGACCATAAAAACGACACCGTGCATCAGGTAGATTGAGTATGAAATTTCCCCTAAGTATTGTAGGGGCCTTAGCTGTAAGACCGCTGAGACAGATCCTTTTCCTGCCGCCCCCAAAAACACCAAACACCCCATTGAAATCGCAACAATGTAATCGTTGCTCCCTAGGTGTAAAAGCGCGACAAGTAGAAACACATTAGCCAAAAGTAGTAGGTCAGAGGTCAAGAGCCAATGCTCACGAAATCGACAAAACACTGACCGCAAACCTATACCCACCATAAACCCGATCAGGCACCTTACTACTCCAAAATCATGAGTGATGTCTAAGCTATTCCCTCCAACACTCATGGCCAGTAACACCAAAAGCAGATAGCCGAGTATGATGATTGCTAAACTAGCACCAACGCTGGCGCGTCGTAAGTACGGGTAAAGCGGTATCGCCAACACATAGGCCCACCACTCGGCGCCGATCGACCAAGAGACCATATTCCAAGACAAATACGTGTGTAGACCATGTGCATTAAGCAGAGTAAGCGAGTGAAGCAGTGCCGACCAATCGAAATAAGTAGCCCAGCTACCATCACTCAAAACAGCCGGAAAAATGACCGGAAACGCAATCACAAACAGTACAAGCACGAGCAGACACGCCAGGTGTAGGGGATAGATGCGCCAAAAACGGTTTGCAAGATATGACCTGATATTGAGCAAACTCACTCCACCCGAAAACGAATTACCGGATGAGTGCATCATTACAAACCCGCTCAACACAAAGAAAAAGTCTACCCAGAGATAGCCCTTAGTAATGATTTGTGTCTCAGTGTGGGCTACTAAGGTACCTAAGCCTCGATAGTACGTGAGTACGTCAATGTGAAACAGCATGACGAGAACCGCAGCAATACCCCGCAAGGATGTCAGTGACGCCAAATATTCAACGTTGTCTTTCTCCGCCCTAAATGATTCCATTCATGTGCCTGCCAATTTGACATAGCTGCTCTGTTTTTCCGTCAGCTCGATATTCGATTTGCTGTATGAAAGAACTATAGTTTGAAAAAGGACATCGGCTCAAGCTTGCGCATACGTATTCATTCGAACATCGTTAAGAGTTGCAGAACTACTTTCTCATTATCTGAGTTTGCGTATATCAAAATACTGGATTAGTCTTCATATCGATTTAGTACCCAGAGCGAAGTGCGCGTAGACACTATTTAGAATGCAAAAAAATTTACTTAACATCGCGATTGCCGTGTGTGCAATCGCCGCCATTTCCGCTAGCTACGCCGATGACCTTCGTTGGTTCTGGGTACTTAAGCCACTGACGACCATTTTGATCTTTTTACTGCCATTGTTATTCACCGACGGACTGCCATCAAATTTCTCACATTTTAGAAAGAAAATATTAGTTGCGTTACTATTCTGTTTGGCCGGTGATGTGTTCTTGCTTAATGATGAGTATTTCGCTCTCGGTTTAGGATCGTTTCTAATTGCCCATGTACTCTTTGCCTACGTGTTCTATAAGCTTTCGAATAAGAAGCTGTATCTTTTACCTCTGCTGGTTTTATTAGCAATCGCGCTCACTTACTATTCGATTTTATTTCCCAAACTAGGATCATTAGCGTTACCCGTGGCCGTCTACTTCTGTTGCATAATCGTGATGTGCTGGCAAAGCTTTAGGCTGGGCCTGAGTCTAAAAAATGCCAAAGGGCTCGGCTTTATTATCGCCACAAACTTGTTCGTTATTTCAGACTCGGTGATCGCAGCGAATAAATTTTTAGTACCCTTCAGTGCATCGAGCATTATTGTTCTTGCATTGTATTGGTTATCGATCACCTTGCTCGCCAATCTGTTTTCTGGGCCTGATATTCATTCAAAAATGACGCCTTCTGCCGAAGCCTAACTCATTTTGTCAAGAACTAGAGAAAGAGCCCTTTCGTGGCGCTAAAGACGTAAATCTTCGCGTCTACTGATGACCCTAGTTCCATGATTTGGACGACTTGATGTCGAGCTCGATTCGGCCAGTTCAGATTCAGGTGCGTGTTCATTATCACCAAAACGTAAAGGATCAGAGAGCGTTAAATCTGAAAACGACAGACCCGTTAGGTACTCAACTGTCGTCAATCTAACCTGCTCTAAGACTGGGTCAAACTCAACAGGGTTGGCTGAAGCGTGATCTCGTTGCCAAGTAATAAAGGCGGCGGCGCGCAGTCGACCATTGACATTGAGTGCCGCTACTTTCCAGTAGCCAGCCGGAATTCTTACGGGCTTCTGCCCGACTATATTGACTATTTGAGGGTCGTGCGGCGTAAAAACCGGACCAACAAACACACTCATCCGTTTCTGATTGGTACCCACCAAATCTAACAACCAGTCTTCGATGCGGCCCCAAGCACTGTCATGTAGGCCTTCATGTTGAGGAGCGATGTTAGACCAATAGGATGATTCTCTGTCGGCCTTCTCGGCCGAGGCAAGATCTCCCCATTGTAGGGCACGACGGCGAGCCAGATGCCCTCGATCCCACGGGTTATTTCGATAGCCTTCATCGTTATCAATCTGGATCCTGCTTGGTAATGAGGGATCATACACAAAACTCTTGCGCTCGATAGTACCCGCGGGAATCATCGTTGAACCGTCGACGTTATACGCGCTCATAATTGCTAAGTGACGCCCTTGATGAAAATAGATTGAAAATTTTTCATGATCAATAGTCGCTCCGGCACCGTAGCTAACAGACATGAGTTCCTCAGACATAAGAGGCATTCTGATTCGATAGCTGGGTATAAAATCCACATCATAGGGCATGATCATTCACCTCACTATCGCATGATCTGAGGCCTCAGACGCCTCTAGTCGTGTCGCACCCAACAATCCTCCAATTTTCCAACAGCTTGGAACCGTCTCAGGAAAAGAGGATCTAAACATTGCCCATGCAATCCCAGCATCCCCCATCATCAATCCTGGTGTTGACGGCCCATTAATGACGCCACTTCGCAACCCCTCGCCTGCGCGTGCGTCATCTTTGACTATGTGCGTGGCCTCCCTAACAAGCTCGAGTAAGTCAGGATGTTGAGTGTGTGACCAAGCATCGATCAACAGATCAGTAAAACTGGCGATGCCATGGCACTGAGATCCATTTATATCATCTCCTCCAGCCGCCCCTCTGGGGCGCAATGTCAAACTCTGTACGTGAGACAAGACGCCTTCCATCGCCGCTATTTTGTCTGCTCTCGCGAGGAGATCAGATGAATCTGCCTCAAGTCTCTCTGCGGCAACCCCTACTGATCCATGACACCACATATGAGGATAAGACGCACTCGCTGGATTATTATCATCTAAGGCGTCACGGCGTAGGTCCGCCCAACTCCCGTGTTCAGCCGAATACCAACGTCGTTCGAAGTTTCTCGCCGCTTTTGCCGTATCTAACCATCGAGTTCTCTTTTGCGTTCCCTTTTGAGTATGTTTCGCAAGCGCTTCTAACGCCAACGCGACCCCGGAAGCACCGTGCGCTAATCCACACAGGTATTCGTCACTACCAGGATACAACGCCCAACTGTGATGGGGTACGCCGGCAACGCACTCTAATCTTCCAGAATCGACCAGATAGTCTGCGAGGATTGTTGCTTTGTTCAATAGAGAGTCATCAGG
Organism: Arenicella sp. 4NH20-0111; assembly: GCF_040366405.1. NCBI lineage: Bacteria > Pseudomonadati > Pseudomonadota > Gammaproteobacteria > Arenicellales > Arenicellaceae > Arenicella > Arenicella sp. 4NH20-0111. The sequence continues at coordinate 184,177 of NZ_BAABWF010000004.1, read as the reverse complement.
CTGTACCTTACACAACTGCGAAACACCGTAGATCACGCCAGCCACTCCGGAAAGCAGATCAGCAGGCGCAATATCCAATGATCGAATTGCATCATCCAATGATGCGTTCACAAGATCTAGGCCTGTTTTTTGAAACTCTGTGTATCCCGTTTCCAGAGCAACTAAGCCAACGCCCATCGATCCAGAATACAGAGAGAAACCCTCATGGTTGTTTACTGCAAAGCGCAATGCGCCGCAAATAGTCTTGCGGTAAATCTCCTTCGGGCATAGTTTGTTGGCCAAAATCAAAAGCCTTGCAATGCCTGAAGCGCCCTCATAAACGTCTCCTTGAAAGCTACAGTACTTCTCAGGAAGACCCAGCTCATCAGGTGCTACCGCACCAATAAAAGTACATTGATCATGGCTCCAAATGGCGTCGTTAACCAACGCGTCCGCAATAGTCAGCGCGGCATTGTAGTCTGGCATTTTATGGAGATCAGCACTATTAAACTTACTCAATCCGAAAGCGTCTCTGCCTCCTTGCTGGGCTAGCGTTCGCCCACATAAGCAGCTGTGTGAATGACTCATTATGTTTCCCCCTCAATGACGTCCAAAAGCGCTTGCTGTGATTTTTCAATCCATAACTCCGTGTCTTCTAAAACATCATTTTGCTTGCCTAGCAGCATCAGTCGTTGACACAAAACTTGGCCAAAGCTATGCGAACTAGACAAGTCAGGTGCCCAATACACTCCTGAGATCAACTTTTTGGTTACGGGCGGCCCTTCACCATCCACTAGATGAGCAATAGCCTTCAATAAATCGCCAAACCAGCCATGCTGAATATCCAAGCTCATTGGAAAATACGCGACAGCAACATCATGCCTTGGCCCTTCGGCTCGTCCACACAGTATTTTAAATGACCAGCAGTCCGACCTACTCGAGAGAGAACAAACTGTATGAACAAATTCTCTTTCCATCCCACGCTTGACGTTAAAATAGATTCTCTGACGTTCTTCCGGCAACCCGTTAGCTATCCACATCGGTGAAAACACATGCCAAAAGCCGTGTATTTCTTCCGCTTCGAACGGGTTTACCAAAACGCGATCACCAACTTCAAAACTCAATGTATTTGCGTTTTCAGGGACCACAAGAGGCGCGGAGATAAATCTAGACCTGCCCTCTTTGGTGACTTCTACAGAAGCTGACAATCCGGCAATGCGGGTTCGGCGAACAACCCAGCCTCCCTCGTAGTTAACGGATTGACAAAGAGATGCCTTATAGTCAGAAGCCAGCGGGTAATCCAAAACCTCTTTCATTCCGCCATGAAACCAGTTTAAGTAAAGACTGTTTTCAATCTCTTCGTTATTGTGTCCATGCTCTCGGTGTTTGATGAGAAGCTGCTGGACGTTCATAAGGTCTGAAAAATTCATATTCTAATCTCCTAGCCGACAATTCCTTGGTCGGGTACATACATTTACGTTTTCCCAAGATCAATGTGTCTGAGGATGTGTTCTTCTATAACTTGAGCCTGCTGGAATGTCGCTATCGACTTCTGAAGCATTGATGCACTTGATTTGGACAATTCATTCGAGTTCAACGTTGATTGGTGCTGAATTGCAGCCATAAAAGTCCATGCTCCTATATATTGCAGTACCCTTCGAGTGAGGATCACCCTGTCTAATCCGCTTTGGCTTGCGTAGATGCTTACGAGTAAGGCAATACAACGATGCTCTAAATCACTCCAGCCATTGCCATGAGAGGCTATGAGCAAAAAGCGACTGCACAGCCCCGCCAGATCCCATGCAGGATCTCCCACTCTGGCCATCTCCCAGTCAATAATAATTGCTTTAGTGTCATTCAATACGATATTGTCGTGCTTCAAATCAGCGTGTATCACACACATCGGCCTCCAAAGACGACGAGCGCACCGAATACCACCTACCAAGGCAGGCGTTTGGCTTGCATCAGATAATAAAGAACTTATTGTTGGTGTCTGCCATAGCTCCTTTGGTGTGTCACCATTAAATAGCTTCAGCGCCCACGGTACTTGATTGGCCAAGGCTGGGTAATCCTTGCCGTTATTCTCGGCTATATCACGCGTTGCCCGATGAAAATTTGAGAGACGCGTTAATACACCTGCGCACAACTCAGTCCAAGCCTGCTCTACAGACAATGATCCTCCACCAGGCTTATCCACCTCCCATGCCGACTTGCCTATAACCGGTTTGGTTGCCAATTCCATGCCATTTGGCTTCCATTTTTGCTCGGCTGCGACAAGCTCCTTAACCGGTTGACGAGAACGAGCAAGTTCAATAATTGCTCGTTCCCTAGCGATGTTTCCATCGGTTTCACCTCTGGTTTCACCAAAGCTTTTAATGAAAGCAAGAGGCTCTCCCGCTAAAGACAGCTTAAACACAGAATGACTTCGACCGACTTGCTCCACGTCGACCCCGCGATTAATCACATCATCGGCCGAGATTAACTCGGCCGACAATGCTGCTCTGATTACGCAATTTGCCGACAACGGCTCCCTGTTGCTGTGATTAATCAAAACAGTCCCCCCACACTATTCGTCGAACCAAGAATCGTCATAATCGAAATACCCTTTTTCAGGTACTGATGATTGCGATTCTTCGATTTCGGCAAATAGTTGATCGTTAAGGTCCTCGTAATGGCCCGATTCAACCTCATAGTCATAATCATCGTAACTTTCCATTTCGAGAGCGCTAATATCGGCCTCTGTCAGACCGTCGGCATTTTCATGAGATGACGACATCTCTTGTCCAACAAATCGACCATTGAAAGGACGAAAACGACCTGGATCTATGACTGTACGCCTGAAACCGCCAGGGTCCGTGTGGCATCCTCCTGGCGTACTTGGACATCCATCAACCACGCTGGGGCACCGAACAAGTGACTCTCTTGGTCCCCCTCCAGGACAATTAGGAGTAACGATGGATTGCGTTGGGCACGCCGGTCCAACCACACTGCGAGTGGGGCAAGCTGGCCCTACTATCGTGCGCGTGGGGCACAACGTAACTCGACTCTTAGTCGGGCATATCGTAGTCACGCTTTTTGTAGGGCAAATTGTGACAACGCTCTTGGTAGGACAAAGCGTAACCCTGCTCTTAGGTGGGCACAGTCTGGTAATAACCGTTGGAGGAAGGCAAGCTGTTACGACTGATCGTGTACCACAGGCTACGCGCGGCACACTGATTCGAAAACAGCCACTCGCGGGTACCGTTCTAATGGGCCTAATTGGTCCAATAACCGCAGGAGTACAATTTACCGCTTCGTTGGCATCTAACTTGCCCGCTCCCCAGGCGGTGTTTGGCACTGGACCGGTATTTGCGTCTTCGCGCGCCGACGTCTCCAGACACCTCTTAATTTGCGCCTGCGTCCGATCGGGGTTTTTCTGTAACATGAGAGCAATGGTTCCTGTGACGTGAGGCGCCGCCATTGAAGTACCGGACATGGACTGATATGGGTCTCCGTTTGATCCGGCGTTTGCAGACATTATGTCAGTCCCAGGCGCTGCCAATGTAGGTGCCGCTCGACCATCTCGAGTCGGCCCGCGACTGGAACTTGAAGCAAGGGAGCCTGCTCCAAACCCACTCACACTGTAATTGGCAGCGGTGATCACCTCACGAGCATTTCCGGGAGTCGAAATCGTCATTGAGCGATTTTGATATGGCGACAGAAACGACGGCACGATTCGACCTCGTTGTATCCAAGCATCAAACCGACCTCCAGATCGCGAATTCAAGCTTCGAATCTTGATCTGCCAGTTTCCGGCCGCAATACTGGACGCCGTACCTCGGCTGAAAGTCATGAATACACGCTTATCTCCATTAAACGCATCATTGTCTCTGTGGTCTATACGCACTCTATTACCACCGGCAAACGTAAGATTTCCTACGTTACCAACATTCACGGGACCAACTTCATTCCCGGATGGATCTATGATTGAAATTCTGAATCGATCAGCACCTTCGTACCACATATCAATTTGATTAGACCAAACGTCGCCGGAAGGCTGATTAAATCGTACATTCTCGGTACGCCCCGTTACTACATTCCCTTGAGCATGGATGCGTGCGGCACCTGCGTTGCCTGCGGATTTAACGAAACACCTTCCCTGACGACCCAGTAAATTATCTAAGCCACGCTCAAGCAAAGAGGTTCCATCGTGTGGCCCCAAATTATCACCCAGGCTCATGTTAACAACGGCCGCTTTATCTAGCTCCGCCGCTTTCCGGAAAATATAATTTACCGCATCCAGGGTGTTTGAAGATGTGCCTAACCCCTCGCCTCCGTTGGATCGATTGGCCACCACAATAATGTCAGCTTCTGGCGCAACGCCAACAAACGAGTTAGCCGGCACACCTCGACCAGAGTCAGAACCATCACCGGCCGCAATACCGGCAACATGAGTTCCATGTTCACCTAGGTCCTGATGGCGTACACTGTTAAACGGATTAGCCGTTCGTAAAGCGGCATCGATGTTCGATTTTGAATACTCAACACCGTAATTGAAACCAGTTGGCGAATTCTCACCCCGCGCCTTACTGAGGCCTTGATCCCATATAGACAAAATACGTGTTGACCCATCACTGTTTCGAAACGAGCCATGAGTGAAGTCGCAACCCGTATCAACAATGCCGACAATAACGCCTGCGCCTTTCCTTCCTGGTGGTCCAGCATGCACTAAATTTGCTCGAATATCCCGAACAGACAGGTCAAGTTCTGGGTGCATTGATCGTGAAGACTCTATCCTTTCCAGATCCGCCATTTTAGACAGTTTCTCAAGTTTATTGAGATCGATTTTGCCTGTCACCACGTCACCCGCGATGGTTCCGATAATCAGTCCTGCTTTTTCTAATTCTTCTGGTTCGCCTGTATATTGAACTAATACATTCACCTCAACTTTAGGCTTCTTGCCTCTCGTTTTAGATCTTGTGGCTTCTATTCCAAACCTGTTAAGTTCCGTCTCATCAGCGAACCCCAACGTGTCTTCGACCTCGTTTTCCATGAGGAACTCTAATTGTGGATCGATTTTTCTCATAGTTTTCTCCTAAACTAATTGGTTGATTAATACTGTTTCCCTACCCAACCCAAATCCTTTGCAAAAGAGCACGACACATCCCTGTGCGCTAACCGCTCACTCTAGGATGTTATCGAGTGAATCGATGTCCATTTCTCGGCTAGCCTCAACCTTGAGGACATACTCTAAAGCTGCAATTTTACTGAGATGCTTGATTTGACTTTGCCCGGTTACAATATCCCCAATCACTGACCTGACTTGCAATCCGGACTCTTTCAGCTCCTCTATTTGCTTCTCATCAACCACCTCAGATAGGCCTAAAATTAGACTTATCGTAGTATCTTCTGCCTTCGACTCCGTGAGTTGCAGAAGGTTGGGGTCATACTTTACTGTTGTGTTATCTGACATCTTGCATCCAACTAAAATTACGGTAGCCGCAGTCAGTGCTAACCACCTTTGTTTTGTTCTCATACCTGTTTGACGACGAACACCGCACTATCACGACACGATTTTTAACATTTTTATTAAAAAAAACGCCGCTCAATTGAGCAGCGTCTAAATTAGTTTGTTTTCACCTTCTCACAAAGGTCAGTGGTAATAGCTTAGTAAGTTGTTCTAAATAGAGTTTCCGCCTGGCTGTGTATTGCCTATCGCCGATTTGCAGGTCTGTTCTATCTCAGGTTGATTGGCGGCAAATACGTCCTCCAAAGGCTCCTCACCAGAACCGACATCAAAGGTTCCTCCGCACCCTTCGTGGCGACTTCCAATCCCCGGCTCGGTAACCTCACAGGGGTTTTGAATTTGGCCACATATTAAAAAGGTATTACTTCCACTGCCGGACGATACGCGAACTAATGCCACGTCATCCTCTTCCTGGTTTGATACTAAAGAGTTACTCGAGCTCCCTGATGAACCCCATTGAGCCTTTTTATACTTCCTATCTAACTTTACTTTCTTCTGGCGTGTAACAATAACAATCGCTTTATGCGCTCCTAGCTTAGATTTTACGATTTCTGTTCGACCTAAATCATCTATAACCAGTACGGGTCGGCCCTCAAACTTGCTGAACCTAATCCCCTGTTCTCCTTTTACTTCCTGTTTATTTTGTTTTAACTTGGGCTTCCTGTCGATCATTGTTTCAGCGTGCGAACAAGCAAATAACGTGGATAAAAGTACTAAAATTCCAATTTTCTTCATGATTCATCCTCAAATATGGTTAGTAAATATAGGAGCGACCCAGCTGTCGCAGATCCAACCCTATATTAAAACGTGGAAATTGCAAAGACGCGCTAATAGGCCCTCCAAGCCAAGCTAGCGGCGTCTCAAGTAATCAGACGACGCATTTATATAATTCACTACATTTTTTACTTTTGTTGTAAAGAAATCGTCATTCCCGTCGTCTACCTAACTATGAAGAACACGACTAACAATTGCTTTAGTAAAATGGCCACGCTAATTATGCTAGAATTTTGGTCTAATCCTACCAAAGCTTTCCGTCCATGGCGTATAACGAACAAGCCGAGCAAAAAGCTCTGCTCGCGATTAACAACGCAGCTCACGAAACTGCGCTTAAAATTTTAATGAACGCTTACGGAACGGACATTTTGCGGTTTTGCGACTCCTTGGTAAAGAACGAGTCTGACGCACAAGATATGCTGCAAAACGTGTTCATACAAGCCCACAAAAATTTCTCAACATTCAAGGGTGAATCCCAGATTCGAACTTGGCTATACACCATCGCACGCAATCGTTGCCTAGATTTGATTAAGAGCAGGAAGCGTATGAGTAATTATCTTGAATTCGTTGACGAGGTACCGGAATCCTCAGGCGCTGAAACTGAAGAAACCTCTGACATGCTTGCCGCAAAGATTATCAGGGACTGCCTTGATAAGCTTTCAAACGACGTAAAGCAAGCGATGCTATTACGCTTTCAGTCTGACCACTCGTATGAAGACGCAGCAAAAATTTTACAGCAAAAGCCCGGCACCATTCAGGCCAGAGTCACACGTGCTCTACCGACACTTAAACGGTGTGTCGAGGAAAACGGTGTCACTTTATGAGTAACTCAAGCAATCACTCTCAGGTTAACTGCAATCGATTTGAAAAAGAAGCAATCAACTTGATCGAAAACGGGCAGCCACTAGACTCTCACTTCGAAGACTGTGCCGATTGCGTTAGTGCGAAACAAAAATACCTACGATTGATTTCTCTAATTCAAGAACAAAGCCAACTTAACCCATCCGAACACTGGCAAGACTCCGTTCTACAGAATATAGCCAAATCAAAAAGTAAAAAGCTTTTCAGACGCGTCAGTGAAAAAATGGCCATCGCCGCCAGTGTATTAGTCGCGGGGATAATCACATTTAACCTCTACAGTCCGGCGCTACAGCACCAGAGTTCAAACAATACCTCGGTACTTTCGGTATCGATAATACCGAGCGATCAACAGTATCGAGGCGATTTTGTAAAGCCAGGTGACGTGCTTTCGGTGTCGGCAATTATTGACCCTAAAACTGAATCAGAATTAAGGATCTATCGTAATGGAAAGTTGGTCTACTCATGTGATTCAAGCAGGCAAAAAGAGTGTGCATTCGGTCGAAACAAGGTCGAGACAAGTTACCCAATGAATGCCGTAGGCGAGTACCAGGTTATGATAGTGCAGCCCCATTCTGCCAACGACACTGATGCAAAACCAGGCACATCGCTCTCGGGCCGACTGAGCGCAGATACGGCAGACTTATTAAAGTCCAAGGCCGAAATGACATTAAGCAAAGCAACCGTGGTTAGGTAAACGCTTCTCAAGCGTTTAACAACGTCAGACCACCGACAACGAAGGTTTTGCTTATGGGCAAGGTGATCTATAACTCGGCATACCTTCTGTCTACAGGTTACCTGTCCAAACCTCTAACGGCCGTGTATTTATCTGAGAGCACGGTATCGTGCAATCCCAAAAGTGTGTAAGCCGACCAGTCACTTACGGACACCCCTCGTTTTTGAGCCTGATTTTGCGCAAGTCGCAGCGATTCTGCCGCCGTTTCACCGGCCACATAATATCGATAAAAATCTAAAACAATTTGTTTGGTTAAACTATCTTCAACAGACCTAAGGGTAACTAAAACCGTATCCGCGCCATTACTCAATAAAGCCCCACCTAGAGAGCCCCAAAGATACTTCCCTTGCCCTGAACCAGAAGCACAACTCGCCAATACGGCTATTTTAGGTTTGATCCCTTTCGCAATGAGTTCGACGCCAGACACACGAGAGTCGGCCATCGCAAGCCAAGGGCCCAGATGATTGACGCCAGAATGCGTCGCAATATGCAAAATTTCCGGGCGAATATTTGAGAATAGAGACCTAACATTTGCTTGAGAATTAACCAGTGGTTCAGAATTGAAAATATCACCAACAAGGCTCAGCTCGATATTCGCTGCAGGTAAGCTACCATCCGCGTCTCCCAACAAATTCACGCCTGTGGCATCGGGCGCCTGGGCACGATTTAAAATCATATGCGTCAATGCGGAAGCCCCAGGAACCAACGTGATTGTATTTTCATCACCAAGATAACGATCTTTGGCTCGTAAACTTAAGAAAGAAATGCGGTTAAGGAGTGAATCACTCGATACATAATAATGCCCACCCTTTAAGGCAATATCGGACGGTAATAATAAGCGACCCAATTGAGACAAATACTGGTGATTATTAGGGTCCGACTCCACCATAAAGATTAAACTTTCTAATTCTACTCTTGAGGTTTCGAGTTCAATCGGTTTAATAACGCCATCACTTACTAAGAACAGGAATACCCTTTGCTGAGCGATAAAGTAACTCAAGAGTTCTACCTCAGATAACGTTAGAAGCACGTTATCTAAATCAAAGTTATCACGATCATTGTCCGTTGATATCGGCGAGTCGTTCATTAATCCTAGGTACTCTTCAAGGACGTCGACTCGTTCAGATATCGTTTTATCCAAAGGAAGCTGTTCTGAATTAATGGTAGACAACTCTCCTGATTTGACGTACGAATCTAGAAAAGCACTGGCTTTAGTTTCTTCAGCAATTTCAAACGCATCGCTATATTGCTCGTTATCATATAACTCGATAAAGAGGGCTTCATGAGCCTCTCTCTTTCTGGCCATCATGTGCGCTTTTAACTGGTTCAAGCCCATCGACATTCTGAGGCTCTTGGACGACGCAATTGATCGCTTGTATTGGACCAATGCATCATCAACACGGCCCAAACTATGAGCCGCGTTACCCGCCCATAAGTGCATTTCCCAAGCCCAAACATCAGGTAGGTCGGGCTGCGATAACGCATTCTCCATGGTCAATAACGCAGAATCATGACGACCCATTTTATGTTCTAGAAGAGCTTGATAAAACAGCAGTGCGTATTTAGCAGAGCCATCCTCATTGGCGTAAGACCAAGCAATCTCAAGATGCTTTTCAGCCTTTCTAAATTGCCCCAAAAAGGTATTCGCGCTCACAATATTTAGGTGAAGCCCCCGTAACGCAGAACGATTTTTTGAGTTCTTCGCCAACGATAACGCTTTCTGAAAGTTATGTTCTCCTAAGGCATACTCTTTCCGACTCACGTGCAACCTGCCTTGAGCGATGGAAGCATTGATCGAGTGCCTGAGCGAAACACCTTCACTCATTTTTTCAGAGATAAGCGATAACGCTTGTTGAGCTGGTCCTAAGCTCCCCACTTCTTCAAAGACGTTAAAGAACGCATTCAATGCCTCAATTTCGGCATTTAGATCATTGCCACTAACGGACGCACGCCTAGCTTTAGAGGCCCAAGCCAACGCACCTTGGTAGTTTGATCTACGCCAATCAATCAAATACAAGCGATGATAAGCGTTGGCTTGTCTTGAATGGTCGCCATCTCGAGCAAATAAGTCGGCGCTCTTAGACAGGTAATCTATGGTCATTTCGAGATCTTCTTCACGATTAAAATAACCGGAGGACTCTAGCAATGCATTGGCTAGCAAAGGAGATCCTTCAAGTGAGTCAACCAATTTTTTGAGCTCAACCACATTACTTGACTGACCCAACTCCTTAATCAAACCCGAAAGCTCTAGCACGCCATCATCGGAACTAAATGCCCACTCACACTGATCATCAACGGCCTTCGAATCCGCTGTTATGGAGCTGGAGCAATACAAAAGAGTCGGCTCAGGACGGCAGGCGCCAAGAAAAACAAAAACAAAAACAAAAATTACACGCAATAAACGTGACAGACGCATAGTTTTATATCACACAGGCTAACTTTATAGGTAAGCCTATCATGCATCCGATCTGCTCAAAAAAACAGCATTGTTTAGAAGCAGCGCAATCAACATTGGCGCGTTGTTACGTAATTTGAGATGTCCAACATTATCAAATAAACGTTGAATTACTTAATAAGAGACAATTTTTCTAATACAAAAAGACTATTAATCCCACTTAAGTGACAATTTCACCCCTTTTTTATGCATATTAGTGTGAATGTTTGCCTACTTTTTGCTACAGTCCAGCGCAATCTGAGTCTGGTCAGCTCTTTGCGTGAAACAGGGTAATCACGTAGGCTAGCGTCAGAGCGGTCTTATCGGTCATTTTTTAACCATTACTTTCGCGCCTTATCAGTATTGTAAAAGCAAGGAAGTAAGTGGCTGGTAATTAAGAAATTAAAACAATAAATATTTCTGGGGTCTTCTCGTCATGAGTTCTCGATATAGCAAGGTGCTGCTAATTGCAGTAGCTATGGTTTTCTCTATTGTATTCAGTTCAAGCGTGTTCGCTACCTACCACTCAAAGTGGAGTAAAAGCAACTACAGCAGTTATTCCTACAGTAAGAGTTATCAATATTCATCTAAGCACTGTCACTCTGGGTACGGCGGTCATTACCAATACCACAAACGTTCGAAGTACTCGTCGTACAAAAAACACAAGTGGTCAAAACACAAAAAACACTGGTGGAAAAAGAAGCATCACAAGCCGCAGGATAAAAAGCCTGTTGCAAATAATGACGAGTATTCGATTAAGAAAGGAAGTCTCCTGACACAGAATGTCGTTGATGAAAACGACACACAAGGTGATGGCGAAGCAACCGCTAAGCTTGTCTACGGGTCCCTTCCAACCGGAATCACATTATCCGAGGACGGATCTTTGGCTGGGTCAACGACGGAGCTCGGAACCTTTAAAGCCTATTACAAAATCAGAGATATCGATGGGGATTACTCAAAAGCAAAGATCGTTATTCATGTATCTGAAGACATAGCTTATTGTCCTCAACCTGCCCTGTCTGACGAACTACATGGCGGGAACAGTATTCACGCAATATGGGTTCCTGAGATATCAAAATCTCTGAAATTCATCGAGACGCCGACCACCGTTCGCACCATACCAAGTGGCGACATGACCATTACGGGTCTTGTGGCCGATGAGAATCATGAGTTCGCCGTTAATATGACTTTTTCTGGTTACCAGGATCATTCAGATTCGCCGAAGTTAGAGCTAAAGTCAGAAGCTTACTTAAACAACGGCGGAACCATAGATCCTTCGACTTGGGAATACTATGATCATTTAAGTGGCTCTTTAGTCGGCGTGCAAGGCCCCTGGGCTGGCGTAACATTAAGCGCTACGATCAGAGGCCCTAAAGGACAAATAGGCTTCGGCGCCAGTGGAAAGAATCAAAACTTTGGTTTTGCTAGCTGGTTTGATTTAGCGATTGCATCAGCTACGAGTGAACTTCCTGAAGGATTCCAATTAGGGCAAACATTATATGGCGACGTAAATATAGACTTGCCAGATGAATGCCCTTTGATACGAGAAGTCGTTTCGACCCAATGTTCTATCGCCGCTGACGTTGATTCGTATGCGCAATTTAGCGGAGGTCATGCGATAACCCTCTTCAGTTTCGCGTCCGAGGACTTTATATTTGAACCAGCAGCGCAAGTACTAAACTACAACACGGGTGATATAGAAATATCCGGTGTCGCGTTAAATTCAGCCGGCCAAGGTTTTGACGTCGAGTTGATTTATTCAGGATCCGACACGGCCGGTACGCCAAAACTAGAACTAATCGATGCCGCTTATCTAGACATGGCTGGCCCTATCGACCCATCAAGTTGGCGCTTCCTAAGTGAATTTACAGGCACCATGACCGGGCGCGCTGGAGATTTCGCAGGCATTATCATTGAGTTAACTCCTCGCGGACCGAGTGCACAAATTGGCGAAGGCGCAAACGGTAAAAATGTCGGCTTTGGGCTTTCAAATTGGTTAACAGCCACCGTAACGCAAGGCAGTTTCTTATCGGGTATCAGTACAGGTACTGTGTACGATGGGGATATTAATATCGACATAAGAGACGACTGCTCTATTGACGTAAACCTTCCAGTTGACGCGGTCGACAATGGTTATGTTTTAAAGCCGAACGAGGTACTTGACGTCAATATTTTAGACAATGACCTACTTGGTGACCCCGAGACGACGTTAACGTTCAATTCCTTTTCTGTTCCGTTTGGTTTTACATTATCTCCAACCGGTCAGCTTGTTGGCAGTTCGACAGCGGTCAACGTTGTGTTCCAGTTCGATTACACAATTACTGATGCGAATGGAGATACCGATACTGCAACAGTCACCATCGAGCTCCAAGGGCTGGGTGACGCCTAGGTAGGCAGGAAAAAAGACGATTAAGTCAATGTGATTAGCTAACTCGTTAGTATCGAGTTAGCTAATTGCTATCGGACGATAAACACGGAAGATTTAGTCATAGAGAACCATTTGATCAGAAGGGAATCGAGGAGTTAAGTAATCTCAAAGAGACTCTGACCCTTATCCGCCCGTGCGGGCGCTTTTCTTTCTACTACCACGAAACTTCACTTTATCCTTACTCTTTCTAGATGGCTTCTCAGAAGCATCATGGAAAGGGTTGTCTGAGGTCTTAAAGCTGAGTCGAACTTTAGTGCCTACCATATCGAACGCTTTTTCAAACGTATTGGACAAATATCGCTGATACGTTTGCGGCAGCTTATCCAATTGATTCCCATGGATAATTACGTGGGGCGGGTTCATTCCGCCCTGATGACCAAACTTAAGCTTGATTCTAAAGTTACCAACCATAGGAGGGTTACGTCGTTCTTCAGCATCCTTCAATATCGTATTGATACGCCCTGTGCCCATGTCGGTCATGGCACTGTCATAGAGTTTATCAACCAACGGCATAATAATATTGATGCCCTTACCATACTTAGCGGAAATAAACTCAATGGGTATATTGCCCATATGACCGAACTTACGGTCGATTTGAGCTCGAATTTGCTCTCGATCGTATTTGCTCATACCATCCCACTTATTGACCAGAATCATCAATGAGCGGCCGCTGTTGAATACCAAGTTAATCAACCGGTTATCCTGATCAACAATGCCTTCTCTGGCATCCAGAACAACCGCAACTACTTGGGCCAACTCAACAGCTCGTAAGGTTTTCATGACAGAAAATCGTTCGACTCTGTCGTCTATGCGCGACTTTTTCCTCATACCAGCGGTATCAATCAGTACGTATTCTTTATCGTTAAACTGAAACGGAACATGAATACTGTCGCGAGTTGTGCCCGGCATGTCATACACGACAACGCGGTCTTCCCCGACTAAACTATTGAGCAACGTTGATTTACCGACATTAGGACGACCAACGATAGCAAGCCGAGCGACTCCAGATGGAATCTCATAAGAACTTTCTTCTTGGATTCTGCCTTCAGTTTCCGTAAGGACACTGTTAAGCAGCTTATGAATGCCATCACCATTCTTGCCTGACACAATAATGGGTTCATCCAAGCCCAATTGGTAGAAATCGGCTGCCACAATACCTTTATTAAGGCCCTCTGATTTATTGACCGCGAGGTAAACCTTTATGCGCTCATTTAGGCGAAGTTGTTTTGCTATTTCGAAATCAACTGGCGTGGCGCCATCGCGACCATCAACGATAAAAATAACCGCGTCACTATCTTCCAAGGCTTGATCTACCTGGTCCTTCATCAAAAGGTGAATACCTTCGTCATCGGACTCTATACCACCCGTATCGACAACCCAATAAGGCTTCTTACCAACGCGACCAACACCAACCATGCGATCACGCGTTACCCCTGGCCTATCGTCGACGATGGCGTCTCGGCTTCGGGTCAGGCGATTGTAAAGAGTTGACTTGCCTACGTTAGGTCGGCCGACAATTGAAATAATAGGTTTTGGATCTTCCTCTGATGGTGCGTCTTCTACGAGCGACTTTTCTTCTTCGCTTAGCGCGCCCAAATCATCGACCGAGTGGTCATCCGAGAGGCTGTTGTTACCTGAGTTTGGGTCTTGCACAATTTTTACCTGTAAACGCCCTTCCTAAAAGGACTACTTAAACATACACCACAACGGAGTGGAGCATCTAGTCTTGTTTACTAGTCAAAAATAGCCCTCGTCCGTCCAAATAATACGAAATTAAACACCTTGTTCGTTAGCTGCTTTCACCTATTGAAATAGACTGCACCGAACCATCGCTGTCTAAGAAATACACATTTCCATCATCTACAATGGGTTGGCCTATAATAGATTTCGCGCCTAACTTATGCTTGCCAACGAGCGACCCATCTGATTTACGGAGCACATACAAGCCACCGTCACCTTCACTCACGACAATATACTGTCCAATCGAGGCCGGTGCACTGGTCGTAAAAAGACGCAAGGCTTCTTGCTTCCATCGCTGCTCACCTGTCTTTCGATCTAATTGGTGAATAACACCATGCCTGTCACTGATGTACAAATTTGCAGCATCGTAAGCCATCGCATTGAAAGAAGATACTTCCGCACTCCAATCTATCCGCTGAGCTTGAATATTCAACGCATGTGTCACTTCACGATAAGAAGTAACATAAAGATACTCTCCAACCAACAGCGGATCAGTATCAACGTCAGCTAGTCGATCTATTTCATTCGTTCCTCTAGCAAACGAAATAGGAAAGTCCCATAGCGCTCTGCCTGTTTTCGCCTCGAGAGCGGCCATATTGCCATCTGAAAAGCCGGAAAAAACCACCCCTTGAGTAACAACTGGCCGAGACTCACCACGGAGAGTCAATTTTGGGAGCTGACGACTAATAGTCCAAAGTATCTCTCCATCAAACGTATCCAAGCCATAGACTTTACCGTCTCCAGAGCGTGCTACCACGACATCACTGCCGACAACGGGGCTTGCGAGCACTTCGCTATCGAGTTGAGTTTTCCACGCTTGACTGCCATCGCTTTGCTTAAACGCGTGGACATACCCATCATTAGTTCCCACTAAGACTAAGCCGCTACCAACCCCAACACCGGCGGTGATGCGCTCCTTATCTATTTTTGCGCGCCAAACCCTCTTACCGGTACTAGCGACAACTTTATCGACTTTTCCTTTGACTGTTGCTACATAGATATTGTCGCCGAACAACGCCGGTGACAAAACCGCATCGCCGGGCCTGATTTTATCACCTAAGCTCAGCCGCCAATTTCGCTTAAGCTTGGTTGTGGTATTAACCTTTGGTTTAACTGCCTCTTCTTCTACACCAAAAAAATCGGTTTTCGTGGTCTTTCCGCATGCAACTAAAGTCAAAATAACGAAGCCAGCAAGGAGTGAACGAATTGTTTTCATAATTGTCATGCGTTGAAGTATGTTAAGCAATAAACGAAGTAATTGTCGGACCCAATACGAATATGATCTTTAGTCAGATTCTGTATTAGAATCAGATTCCGTTACAGGCACGGTTGAACCTGATTGGTTATCAGACGTTTCGGGAACCGGCAGTCGATCAATCTTCAATGACAAAACCTGGACGTAGTTATCTTGCTGACCATCCAATGCATCAACGGCAGATTGATAATATGCCCTCGCCTTAACCTCATCGCCTTCTTTAAGAGCAATATCGCCTAATATCTCTTGATAATGTGACTCAAAACCCTGTGTCGGGGTATAGCTAGCAAGCTTTTTAGCCACGCCCATTTCATTAAGGGCCAATTTAATCTTTGCTTGACGAATACGAGCGGTGTGTTGAAGACCGTTTTCGGGAGAGTTATCAACAACCCATTGTAATTCATTAAAAGCAGCAGCCAGGTCATTTACCGCTGTTTGCTTAGCTTTAACCAATACGGCCTTTGAAGCATAAACAGTGCCTGAATGATCCGACTTTAACGTGTTCACTTGCTCATCAATGTTGGACAACGCGGAATCATTAATTTCCGCAACCGTTTGCTGGAACAAAGACGAGGCCTGTTCAGCGTTAACCTGAAGGTTCTCTTTGTACTTATTGTAACCTACGATCGCAGCCAAGCCTAAAGCAATGCCAATAGCCAACGCAGGTCCATTGTCTTTAAACCACTGACGAGCTTTCTCGTCTTGTTCTTCTGGTGAAAGGTAAATATCGTCAGCCATTATTTTCTCTAAAACTGTGTTTTTGCTTGGCCAGTTATAAAAACCGGCTCGTTATTATATGTAACGCCGAATTATAGCGAATCCAGCAGATTAGTCACGACATTGACAACATCATCTTGTGAAACTGATCGCTGTTGCTCCATATCCGTCTTTTGTGCCAATTCCTTTCGCAAAACCTTTACGTTAACTTGATTCGATTGTGCTTCAGCATCGCCAATGACCAACCCGATCAAAGCCAGGCTCTTATCAGCTTTTTTGAACTGGTTTTTCATGCTACCAGCCCCCATGTGGCATTGCACACTGAGGCCTTGTTTTGTTAGAACATCTTGCAATTTAATCGCTTGTAATCGCGCTTTATCACCGACAGAAACGATGAACACCTCACAGGACTGAGATATTTCCAGGCTGCTAGCATTCTGCTCCTGAAGCATTTCGATCAGCCTTTCCAGCCCCATACCAAAGCCAAATGCGGGCGTATCCTGCCCTCCCATTTGCTCAACCATGGAATCGTAGCGTCCGCCGCCGCACACGGTTGATTGCGCACCATAGTCGTGATTGATCCACTCAAAAACTGTGTCGTTATAATAATCAAGACCACGCACTAGCTTAGGATTAATTTCAAATTCTATACCCAAGGTTGTCAGATAATCTTGCAATGTTGCAAAATGCAATTTGGATTCATCGGACAAATAGTCGAGTATCACCGGTGCATTATCCAACAGAGACTGAACTTTCTCATTTTTCGAATCCAAGATACGCAATGGATTCGACCCTAGACGGCGCACGCTATCTTCGTCTAACTGATCTTTATATTCATTAAGATAATCGACCAGCGCGTCGCGATAAGAGGCTCTTGAAGCGGCGTCACCAAGACTGTTGATATACAGTGTGGTATTCGTTAAGCCTAGCTCTGAAAATAACTGCTCAACCATGGCAAGAACTTCAGCTTCAATGTCTGGCGTACTCCAACCGTAACTCTCAACACCAACCTGATAAAATTGGCGATAGCGGCCCTTTTGAGGTCGTTCATGCCGAAACATAGGACCGGTATACCATAGACGTTGTTGTTGGTTATAAAAAAGCCCATTTTCTATACCAGCACGAACGCAACTTGCGGTTCCCTCGGGCCTTAGTGTCAGGCTATCACCATTTCGATCCTCAAACGTGTACATCTCTTTAGAAACGATGTCGGTTTCCGCCCCAATTGATCTAGCAAATAAATGAGTACTTTCGAGCATAGGAGTGCGGATTTGCCTATATCCTCGACGTGAAAAAATGTCTGCACACATTGACTCCACCATCAGCCATAAATGACTGTCTGAGGGCAATATGTCTTTCATGCCTTTTACAGCTTGAATCTTACTTTTTTTACTCATGTTTATTTAATTTGACGCATAGATAGAAACATCCCCCCTGAACTTCGCCCCAAAACAGAAGCGAATATCTATTCAATTGAATCTTCAGATTCGAGGAATGCCGTTAAATTGTAATGGGGTTATGGCGCTACGTCGCCCACCGTAAACTTCGCATACACGCCCTCGGTGTGCTGACTAAGGTCATAGTCCTGACCGTTCACCATCATTTGTACGCCCTTTGCATTACCAATTAAGACGCTCAGGGCTCCTTCTGCACTGACATCCAAAGTTTCACCACTAGGGTAACTTTGATAAGCGAGTCTATTTTGCTGCTCATCTCTAATATCCACCCAAGAAGTTTCGGTGAACGTCAACACAACATTAGTTTCTGTCGAAATCGGTTCTGGAGCATCATTGATAGGCTCTTCTTCCGACAAAGCCTCCTCTGCGGCAGAAGCACCAGCTTCGGAGTCTAGTAATGGTCCTGCACTGCTTTGAATTTCTGTCTCAATAGGTCCCTCTGAAGCAGAAATATCTTCCGACGTTAGCACTTCTCCACTTACCGTTTCAACAACCTGAGATCGAGAGCTATTGGCGCCCTTAAGCAAGGAAGTGAGCGAACCGGACATCCACAAAAACGCCACGATACCCGCGATAGAAATAAAAACGATCACCTTGACTGGGCTGAAGGTACTAGACTCGGCAGTATCAGCATCACCGATACCTCTCGGCATATCATCAAGATTTGCTGATTTTTGCCAATTTTTATTCAAGTAGTGTGATAGTACTTCTTCGGCATCTAAGCCCAACAACTTCGCATAAGACCTTATGTAACCACGCACGTAGGTGGGTTCCGGAAGACCTTCACTTTGATCTAGCTCAATACTTCGTATTTGCGTCAACGAAAGATTTAGCTCATCGGCTATCTCCTCAATGCTTTTATCTTGCTTCTTTCTAGCGGCGGCCAACATAGCCCCGCTGCCCAATTGGGGAGCCAATTCGCGCTCTTCTATTTGTGTCGTTTTTTCTTCCATCAGAGAGTCTCGTACAACCCAACCCCAAGCTTGTTAAACATCAATTATTCTTAAACAAACAAAGCACCAATAAGCGCTTTGATTACGCTAGCTATTTTCGATCGCTATTTCGAATTTGGTCCGCTGCTTTCGAACCAGGAAAGTCTTCAAGGATGCGCTTTCTATAGCTTTGTGCCACATCAGTCGCGTTCAAACTGGATTCTATTTGATATGCAAGCAATAGCGCGTCAGGTTGCGGTTTAGTAATGGCCATATAGCGTTCAATATAAGCTCTTGCATTCAAATTTTGGCCACTTTCACGCTTAATCAATGCCAATCGAAACAACGCGGGGCGAAGACGTGGATTGGTTGTTAACGCCTTTTTTAGAAAGTTCTCAGCTCGCGGATCCTTAACTCGAGCCAAACACTCGCCTGCGCGCATATAACTTAACTCTGAGCGATCAAACAACGGATTTGACGCCGCAATTTCGAAATATTCAACGGATTTCTTTTCTTTTCCCGTTTGACACAAAAACATGCCAAAGTCATGCGCAGCGGAAGAATTTTCCCGATCATGACGCACCGCTTGCTCTAAATAATATTCAGCATCTTTACTGTTTTCCAATCTAATCATGAGCAACCCCATGACGTAATTGCTGTCCGATTGCGTCGGATCTAATCTCAATGCTTTTTCAAGCTCAGTTCTCGCGGTCGCTAGCTGGTTTTGTTCCATGTATCCGCGCGCTAGGCGAGTATGTAATAAAGCACGCTCGGCGTTTGGTTTGACCTCTACAGCGTCAATTTTGGGTTTGCTCGAGCTCGTCGCGCAACTCGAAAGTGCAGCACATATCACAGTAACTAGGAAAATTTTGGGTAGGTTTTTTAACACAATCAATAGCTTCGCTTAAATGACTCGGAAGATCATTGTATTTTTTCAGCGCGGCTTTGTCTAAATTTTTCGGCACGTCGTGTTCGATCCATCACATCTCCAGCCAATTGGCCACAGGCGGCTTCAATATCATCACCTCTGGTTTTTCGAATAGTGACTATCACGCCATTATTATGGAGTATGTCTCGGAATCGATTAATTCTTGAATTTGAAGACCTCTTGTAGTCTATTCCATCAAAAGAATTAAAAGGAATAAGATTTACTTTTCCTGGTACCGTTTTCATCAAACTAGCCAGCTGGTGGGCGTGTTCCAGTTCATCATTGACTCCCTCCAACATCACGTATTCAAACGTAATTCTGGCTCGTTGAGAATCAGCAACATAGCGATTACAAGCAGCCAACAGCTCCGATATATTGTATTTACGATTCAATGGCACTAAGACATCTCTCAGCTCGTCATTCGGCGCATGTAAGCTGACCGCCAACGCAACCGGGCATGCTTCTTTTAACTCATCTATTTTAGGAACAACCCCAGCCGTGCTCAAGGTGATACGCCGCTTAGATAGCCCAAAACAAAAATCATCCTGCATGATCTTCATGGCCGACACAACGTTATCAAAATTCATCAAGGGTTCACCCATCCCCATCATAACGACATTACTGACTATCCGATTATCAGTTTTATATTGCTCAGCAAGCAGATGTTTTGCGAGCCAGACCTGACCAATGATCTCCGCAGTCGTTAGGTCTCTATTATACCCCTGCTTACCGGTCGCACAGAATGAACAATTTAGTGTGCATCCAACCTGAGAAGAAACACACAATGTTCCTCGCGTCTCTTCAGGAATAAAAACCATTTCAATGGCGCTCTTACCCGGAACTTTAAGCAGCCATTTACGTGTACCATCTTCCGAAAGGTTATCTGAAATAATATCTGGCACTGAAATTTCAGCGTTTTCGGATAAGCTCAAGCGTAGTGTTTTACTGAGATTTGTCATCTCAGCAAAGTCACTGACTCCAACTTGATGAATCCATTTCATCACCTGAGAAGCACGGAAAGACTTTTCACCTATCGAGGCAAAATATGCTTCCATTGCATCTCGATCCAAACCCATGAGGTTTATTTTCGGCACGTCGACATCAGATGTTGAACTTTCCAGCTCAATCTCTAAATCATTTAATTTGCTCATGACTGGATCTCTCAAGTGTTTAACGAAAACAACACCTACCAAATAAAGCCGGTAGGTGTCGGTCTACAAAACGATACTAAGAAGCTTAACGCGTACGTGCACACACACCGTCATCGCCAAAGAAGAACTCAATTTCCTGAGCGGCTGTCTCAGCTGCATCTGAACCATGACATGCATTTTCATCAATGCTGCTGGCGAAATCGGCACGGATCGTTCCAGCCGCTGCCTCAGCAGGGTTCGTTGCACCCATTACATCACGATGTGCTGCAATGGCGTTCTCTCCCTCTAATACTTGCACAATCACTGGGCCAGACGTCATGAATGACACTAAATCGCCATAAAATGGACGCTCTTTATGCACTGCGTAAAATTCGCCTGCTTGCTCATCGGTCAAATGCATCATTCGAGCACCAACGATGTTTAATCCAGCTTTTTCAAAACGAGAATATATTTCGCCGATAACATTTTTTGCTACAGCATCTGGTTTAATAATTGAAAGGGTGCGTTCAACAGCCATTTTAGACTCCAAAAAATAAAAATTAAATTCAAAACAATAGGTTAGAAACCTTTGTATTTAAAAGATTTAGGTCGCGAGAACAAATACTACGTAATTCAATTCTCACACATAGCCCACCCCGCTGCCATGTTTCACGAAGGTGCTCAAACTCATTTAAATACAAAGGTTTCATCAAGCCAAAGCTTACACTCTGACTTCGAGGGCGCATATTCTAACGACCTTGCGTTACAAATACTAATTTCTACTCGAAAAAAAGACTCATTCTAGAAAATAGCCGCTAAAACACGATAAATTGCATAGCCACTCAGAACTCACCCTACCAAAAGGAACTCCCCTTCGACACTGGCCACCCTAACCTGTAGCCACCGCCCCATTTGCACCTGATTCTCAGGAACAAGACAGGGTAGATAATCTTCCGAGCGACACATGACGTAGCCATCACGTTTTGATTCCGATTCAGGCAAAACCCAAATGGTCTTATTGATTCGTTCTTGTCTGGTTGCTGCCTGTAACGACTTTGCAGACTCTCTGAGGCGAGAATTTCGATCTTTTCGATCAGCGACACTCACTTGGCGATCCGACGGAATATTGGCAGCAGGAGTGCCGTCCCTCTCAGAGTAAGAAAAGGTATGTGGAAACGCGACACCTATATCTTGCACCATCGCCACGGTATCCAAGAATTGAGCCTCAGTTTCAGTAGGGAAACCTACCATTACATCCGCGGAAATAACCAAACCAGGCACCACTGAACGTAATTTGCTAATTCGCTCTCTCACGTGCTCGGCATCATATCGTCGCTTCATTCTTTTAAGGATTAACGTATTACCGCTCTGCAAAGACAAATGCATATGCGGACAAATTCGTGGCTCTTTTGCCCATAAGTCAATCAATCGATCGGTTATGTGAAACGGGTCTAACGAACTCAATCTTATCCTAAAAGGATTACTCTGATCATGCTCCAGCTCAAGAAGCTCTTCCAGTAAGTCGACTAAATCAAACTGTTTGTCGCCCGCATTCAGATCAGAACCATACGCGCCAAGATCAACACCGCAAATAACAATTTCAGGATAACCATTTAAAACCAATCGCTGAACCTGCCGCTTAATGATACTAGGCGTAAGAGACCTGCTTGGCCCTCTGGCGACATGTATGATGCAAAAAGTACAACCTTGATCGCACCCTTGCTGAATTTGAACGAACGCTCTGGTATAGGCTTCATAACCTGTTATCAACTGGTCTGGCAAACTTACGTGCTGATCCAAATCACCGACCATCACTTTGGGAAGCGCACCCTTCTCCAACTCTGGCATCAATTTATGCATATCAAGCTTGCGATCATTTCCTAAAACCAGATCAACGCCTGGTATTTCTGAACACGCATCTGGGTCCATCTGCGCGTAGCACCCAGTGACCACCACAAGGGCATCAGGGTTTCTCTTTACGGCTTTACGCACTTCCTGTCTCGCTTGCCGATCAGCTTCACGTGTAACTGTGCAGGTATTAATCAAGTATAGGTCTGCGGGCTCAGAACTTTCGACAATCTTCCAATCATCCGTTTTTAACGTCTCGCCTATCAACTCAGACTCATAGGCATTAACTTTACACCCCAAGGTCTTTATGCCCACCTTCTTCGCATGGGGAGAGACTGGACGCTCTTTTAGCTCTAGACTGCTGCCTGCGTTCATTCTACCAATCTGGTTGAGGCTAATTTCAATTGATTTTGGCTTAGAGCTTGTCACGATAGATGATTAAATTGTGAAGTTATTCGAATGATCGACATGGTCATTTCATGGGCGCGAGTTTGACACACCTTGGAAGCAAAAAAAAAGCGGCTTTAAGCCGCTTTTTCTCCTTTTTAAACAAAAGCGCTCAAATAACGAGCCTATTTGATCAAGTAACGTATTCCAGCACTGACCATTTTGTTATCGGAAAGTGAGTCGTGATTTTGAGAATCACTATCAAACACTCTGCCTTCCAAAAACCATTGCAACTTACTTTTACCTATATCGCCGCCAACCAGTCCATAGACTGAGGCATCCCGGAAGTCACTATCATCAACATTCCATGCCCCGATACCTCCGCCGATGAACGCTCTTTCGCTCAGCTTACGCTCAACTCCAAAGTCAATAGCAAAGTTATTTTCGGGATATTCATTACCACCGTTTATACCGTTACGGTCATAATAGGAAAGCACGCCTGACAGTGAGGTTTTCTCGCTTAAAGGCTTAAGTAAGCCGGCTTTCAAGCCAACCAAACCAGATGAATCGCGCATATCCATTTGCCAAGCCGTCTCAAACCTTGGCCGTGTTTCAGTACCAACAAAGGCACCAAAAAACGGAACCAATGCCAATGGGTCTACTTTAGCGACGGGTTCTTCAGCAATCGCTGGAGCGACCTCAACAGGAGCAACGGCAACCGGCTTAGGTGCACATTCAGGACTTGTTGTATCCTCAGAAACAGAAATGAGGCTTACATTACAGCACGCCTTAGGTATCGCCAGCTCATAAACACGACAACTGTCATTTAGCTTCAATTCAAACCCAGAGAAAGACTGTTTCCCAGCCCACTCTCTGTAAGGTAGAGCGACATATTTACCATTTTTCTTTGAGCCCATCCAAGCTAACTTTGTGCCAACCGGGAACGCCTTCTCGGTCATTTCACCATTAGCAACGGCAGCCAGCAAGGCATCTGCATCGCCAGACCAACCTGAGTCAGTCAAGATTGAGCGGACCTTCTCGGGGTTATTTGCAAAGAACGTTTGTAATTCGGCAGCGGTTTCTACCCCGCCTTCACAAACAGACTGAGACGTACCCAGACGAGTAATTTTCTTATATTCTTGAGCCTGAGCAACGCCATTGACAGACATTGCCATCACAGCGGCCAAACTCACGGATAAGGCGGGAAACGTTTTAGCCAACTTCTTGTTGGAAAAAGCGTTGGAAACCGATTTAATCAAAATCACGACAAAAACCCTCTGTTTTCAATTTGTATTAAACAATTGCAAGCAAGACATCGATACCCTGCTCATACTTTGCGTAGTTTAGGCGTTTTCGACCGCAATAACACAAACTTATCTATAAAATTTGTTAACAAGTTAGAAATAATTGAGAGAAAAACTGAATTCTCAAGCTCTATCCTTGAATTGCGAAGCTTTCGCCACAGCCACACTCATCCGTTGCCTTAGGGTTTGAAAACTTAAAAGTTTGGTTTAAGCCTTCTGAAACATAATCAATCTGGGTTCCAGTCAATACTTTAAGGCTTTTAGTATCAACAAAGATTTTGACTCCAAACTGTTCAAAAACCTCATCATCACTTTCTTTTTCATTCGCAAAATCAAGCACATAAGAATAACCAGAACACCCTGACTCTTTGGCAGCAAAGCGAAGCGCCATGGCATTATTTTTAGTGACTTGACCCGCAATTCTCTCTGCGGCATTTTTCGTTAATGTAATCATAAAACTTACTCCCAGACGACACCGACCTAAGCGCGTACTATATATTCTCGATTTTTTGACTGACTACAGGCTCAAGCTCGATGCAGTCTGTTTTTACTTCTGGCAATTCAACATCACTAACATCCACACCAGATCTATTCAATTTGTCGACTAAACTACGATTATACTTATCAAGCGCTTGCAATTGTTGGCACAAGCCATGTATTGCAACGGCAACAGGATCATCGGTTAACGGTTGATGCCCATAAGCGTCAAATCCACCATTCGCTCGCTTGTATTCGGCTGATCCTACTGCATGAGCGGGAATGCCGACAACGGTGGTGTTATCTTCTACCGATTTTACCACAACTGAGTTAGAACCTACTCGAGCATTATCGGCAATCGTAATCGGACCTAGGATCTTAGCCCCAGCCCCGACAACCACATTATTGCCTAGTGTCGGATGCCGTTTACCTCCGTCCCAGCTCGTCCCCCCGAGAGTGACACCATGATAAAGCGTACAATCGTCGCCAATTTCAGCGGTTTCACCAATCACCACACCCATCCCGTGATCAATAAACAGTCTACGCCCTATCTTCGCGCCAGGATGAATCTCAATACCGGTGAACCATCTCGCCAAGGTAGAAATGAACCTCGCTAACCATTTAAGACCAACTCCCCATAGCCAATGAGTCAATCTGTGGAAAAAGACAGCGTGGACGCCTGGATAGGTGGTCAGTATCTCTAGAGTGTGCCGCGCAGCAGGGTCGCGCGCAAACACCGTTTGAATATCTTCAATAAACCGTTTAAACATAACTAACTCTTTCGATCAAAATTTGTACTCAAACTAGACCGCGCAATTCATAAATCTATCTCATACTTAATCGAGGCATTAGTCGCGATTTGGTGTATGTTGCTGTGTTGCTGACAATATACCACGCAAGATTTGTATCTCTTCCACGGAAAGGTCAGCCTTATTGTACAACCTCGTCAACTTTCTCATTAACACGGTTGGAGGTTTCACCTTCACAAAATCTAGTGACTCTATTGTCGATTGCAAGTGCTGTAAATGCCCTTCTTTTTGTTCTTTGGTGGCCCGTTGCTGACGAAGCTGCCCTGGCGAGAGTTCTAATTCTGATTTATTTGCTTCACCAAGAGCACTCAGCGCATGCATTCTCATTTCATAGGCGATGATTTGAACCGCGCTGGCTAAATTCAGCGAGCTGTAATCAGTATTTGCATCTATGCGTATTTGAGTTTGGCAGAGATCCAGCTCTTCGTTGGTTAAACCGCTGCTCTCGCGCCCAAAAAGAACGGCGACTTCACCATTAGTTGTGGAACCTAAATGCTCAATAACCGTATGAGCTGTCTTTTTAGGGTTCATGGTCGGCCAACTCACTTCACGATCCCGCACGGAAGTTCCAAGCACCAGAGTACTTTCTTTTACCGCATCGGTGACGCTGTCTAGAACAAGAGCTGCCTCCAACACACTGTCTGCTCCAGCGGCAAGTTTGGTAGCTTCGGCGTGCGGAAATTTTTTTGGATTGACCAGCACAAGCGAAGAAAGCCCCATTGTCTTCATCGCTCGTGCTACTGACCCGATATTCCCAGGATGGCTCGGCTCAACCAAAACAATTTTGATGTTTGACAGCAATGTGCTTTTGAGTTCTATCGGTTTCAAATGGTTCCCCTTTTCAGGCGGCTAGTCTATTAATCTATTAACCGGGCATTTTAACTCATCAGATGATTTATTTATTCACAATTTGTCTCGCTTTAAGTGTGACTATAACTTTAAATCTGGGTGCCACCCCGTTACACTACGCGCTGGCTTTTTTACAACTTGTTTCTGGGACATCTCTATGGATTCCAACCTTCTTACTGGCGCGGTAAACGTTGCCACTGCGGCTGCTCGTGAAGCAGGAAAAATAATTTCGCAAAACATCACACAACTCGACCGCATCAAGGTCAGTGTGAAATCGAAAACTAACAATCGAGAAGAACTCGTCTCAGAAATAGACCTCTTAGCAGAACAAACTATTATTGAAGAGCTCACATCGAATTTCCCCGACCACAATACCCTGAGCGAGGAATCAGGGAATGCGGGAAAGCAAAGCGACTATTGTTGGATTATCGACCCGCTCGATGGCACACATAATTTTCTGCATGGTCATCCTCATTGTTGTATATCCATCGCACTCACCTTTCAAACTGAGATTGTTGCCGCGGTTGTCTACGACCCTATCCGAAATGAATTATTTTCAGCCCGCAAAGGTGGCGGAGCGCAACTTGACGGCCGTCGAATCAGAGTCTCACAAAACAGTCGCTTGAAAGATAGCCTCTTGTGTACAGGCTTTCCTTATCGAAGCGGAAGCCATTTGAAAAAATGGATGAAAACATTCGCAACCCTAATGCCACGAGCGCAGAGCATACACCGAACAGGGTCTTCAGTGCTTGATCTAGCTTACGTAGCCTGCGGCCGTTACGACGGCTTTTGGGAGTTTGGCTTAAGTGATTGGGATATCGCAGCGGGAGCATTATTGGTTAAAGAAGCGGGTGGCTTAATTACTGATGAAAACGGCGGCACTGACATCATGAAAACCGGCAATGTCATTGCCGGCAATCCAAAAGTTCATGAGAAAATTCATCATATGATCAGCAACACACCGAGTTAAATTCATCGCAAGCCGAATAGCGACCTATTTCGGCTTACGATCTAAACATTGTTTAACAGATTTAATTGACCTTCAGTAACACGTGACAGCTTCCACCGCCCAGACTCAACACACGCCAATGATGCAGCAGTATCTTCGCATTAAGGCCGACTACCCAGACACACTCGTTCTATATCGAATGGGGGACTTTTATGAAGTGTTTTATCGAGATGCCGAGCTCGCTGCGCGGTTATTGGATATCACGCTTACTCAACGAGGAAAGTCCGGCGGTGAGCCAATTCCAATGGCGGGTGTCCCCTTTCACAGTGTGGACCAGTATCTGGCAAAGCTGGTTAAACTGGGTCGTTCTGTCGCAATAGCTGAGCAAATAGGCGACCCTGCCACCAGCAAAGGCCCTGTTGAACGCAAAGTCGTCAGAGTAGTGACTCCCGGCACACTCGTGGAAGACAGCCTGCTGGATGAACGACGAGATAATATTCTCGCCTCCGTCTACGAAAATAACGGCCATTATGGAATCGCGACTCTAGAACTCTCACTAGGTCACTTTAAGGCCCAGCAACTCGATGACTTTGATCAGGTTCTATCTGAGCTAAAACGACTACAACCCGCCGAACTACTGATAGCCGAAACCACGAGCGCGCTTTTGTGCGAACTTTCAAACACAGCTAAGTCAGTGCCTAATTGGTATTTTGATTACGATGTGGCACAAGAAGCACTTTGCAAACAATTTGACACCAAAGACTTAGTAGCCTTTGGCTGCCAAGACTTCCCATTCGCAGTCAGCGCTGCTGGGGCACTCCTTCAGTACGCTAAAGACATGCAGTACGATGCCATGCCTCATATTAACGACATTGGCATCACCCAAAAGAGCGATCACTTAATCATCGATGCAGCGAGTCGTCAAAACTTAGAAATAGAAGTAAACCTATCGGGCGGCAGAGAGTTTACGCTCATTTCGCTAATGGATAAATGCGCCAACCCGATGGGAGCTAGACTTCTGAGGCGGTGGCTACATGGGCCCATCACCGATCAATCAAAGATCGAGCAACGTCAGCAGGCCGTTGCTAACGTAATCGATGACATTGATACGTATGAACTGGCCAAATTGCTACGTAGCTGTGGTGATGTGGAGCGAATTCTAACGAGAATCGCGCTGCAAAATGCACGACCAAGAGATTTGGTGCGATTGCGTCAAGCCTTGCAATGTCTACCTGCACTGAATAACACGCTCGCCGGCTCGAAGACCACGCTGTTAACCCAGGCCACCGACAATTTAGGCCCATTTCCACGCGCGCAGCAACTTCTTGAAGACGCAATCCTGGATGAACCAGCATCGGTAATTAGAGATGGCGGGGTAATTCGTCCGGAATTTGATGCCGAGTTCCACGAACTACATACCCTCAGTAAGAATACAGGGGAATTTTTAATACAGCTTGAGCAGCGAGAACGCGAATCAACCGGCATCAGCACTCTAAAGGTTAAATATAACCGTGTTCACGGCTTTTATATTGAGGTCAGTAAAGCTCAAGGTGAATCAGTTCCCGAACATTATATTCGTCGGCAAACGCTTAAGAACGCAGAAAGATACATAACGGAAGAGCTCAAAGACTACGAAGATAAAGTGTTAAGTGCCAGAGAGAAATCTTTGGCCCGAGAAAAACAACTTTATCAAAATGTCATTGACGACTTACAACCACAGCTACAACAGTTACAAGCGATGGCTCAGTCAATGGCAATGATCGACGTTATTGCCAACTTCGCTGAACGTGCAGTGACACTGAACTTCACTCGCCCCTCAATGACACAAAAAGCGGGCATTAATATTTCCGAAGGTCGTCATCCAGTAGTAGAAGCAAACCAGTCTGCCCCGTTTATCGCCAACGATCTCGTTCTCAATGAATCGACCCGCATGCAAGTTATCACGGGACCCAATATGGGTGGCAAAAGCACGTATATGCGTCAAAATGCACTCATCACACTTCTTGCGCATACTGGGAGCTACGTTCCTGCAAAACAGGCTCAAATTGGCCCTATAGATCGAATCTTTACGCGCATAGGAGCCGCTGACGATCTCGCAGGTGGCCGTTCTACGTTTATGGTCGAGATGACGGAGATGGCAAACATTCTACGTAATGCCTCGCCACAGAGCTTAGTGTTAGTGGACGAAATTGGTCGTGGCACCAGCACCTACGACGGACTCTCACTTGCATGGGCTTGTGCGATCGACTTGGCTAAACGACTTAAAGCTTACAGTTTATTTGCCACCCATTACTTTGAAATTACTGAACTGGCTGACCAACTTGATGACGTCAACAATGTTCACCTAGATGCTGTTGAACATGGTCAGAATATCGTATTTATGTATCATGTTAAGACAGGCCCAGCAAATCAAAGCTACGGTATTCAAGTTGCTCGACTGGCTGGAATTCCGGACCAAGTGCTGTCTGCTGCAAGCTCAAAACTCAGTGAATTAGAATTGGAACAATCAAGCGCTGTTAATCAAGTGAGCAACCAGATAAGCCTAGACTTTGCGACACACGCAGCTCCTCAATCAGAAAACGAAGTTATTAAGAGACTGACGGCACTTGATCCAGACAGTCTAAACGCCCGAGAGGCATTAGATTTGATGTATGAACTCAAAGAAATCGCTCTAAATAAGACTTGAAAACCTTTGTTTAAGCCTCACCATTGATTTGCTTGATTTGAACACATAAAATACGCCTCTTTTGATGGGCGTTGGCCTGAGCTTTTTCATAACAGTAGTATGAAGGGCAAATAGAGTAAGAGAGAATCGGAGAACCGAATGACATACGTAGTTAAAGAAGAATGCATTAAGTGTAAATACACAGATTGCGTTGAAGTGTGCCCAGTAGACTGCTTCCATGAAGGTCCGAACTTTCTAGTGATCGATCCTGAGGAATGCATTGATTGCAGTTTATGCGAACCTGAATGTCCTGTAGGCGCCATCGTTGCGGACGATGATCTGGAATCCAAAGACGAACACTACTTAGAGCTTAACGCCGAGCTGTCGGAGATTTGGCCAGTTATCACTGAGAAAAAACCCGCACTTGAAGATGCCGATGAGTGGGCTGAAAAAGAAGGCAAACTTGAATTGCTGGAACGCTAATAAACAGACCCTAAGCAACGCGTTTTAGCCGTTGCTATTCATTGTTTTATACAATGAACTTGAACAAAAAAAGGAGCCTCTCGGCTCCTTTTTCTTTGCTCGCGCTTTGAGCACCTGAATACTATTCAGCACCCTCGCTACTAATCCCCATTCGGCCAAGTAATTGCGCACTAGGCAGGTAACCTGGAGCACGCGTACCGTCAGCAAAAATAATGGTAGGAGTTCCACTAACGGCCGACTGACGGCCGAGATTGTAAGTGTCTGCAATTGGGTTATCGCAATTTGCGGGCTCGACAAAACGTCCTGACTTAGCATCAGTGAGCGCTTTCTGAGGGTCATCATTACACCATACCGAAACGTATTTCTTGTAACTTTCAGAACCAACGCCTGCACGTGGGAACGCCAAATATCGAACTTGGACACCAGCCTTAGTTAAATCAGGCACCTCTTGATGCAACTTGCGGCAATAACCACAATCAATATCAGTAAAAACCGTGATGTGGTGCTTAGCGTCCTTTGGGCCAAACACAATCATTTTGTCCTTAAAACTATCAAGCTCTTTAGACAGAAACTCTGCCTGCGCAACATCACCCAAATTATCTTTCGTTTTCGAATTATAAAGATCGCCGATTAGAATGTGATCCCCAGCCACATAAGCATACGCAAAGCTTCCTTGGATTCCCAATCGATACACTCCCTCAGCCTCAGTAGAGACAATGTCAGCATCAGTAGCTGCAGGTATCATCTTACTTAATTCTGCACGCACTTTTTCAATATCCGCATCGGAAGCCTTCGCATCTGAGGCGTAAATTGATCCGGCCAACAAAAATAAGCTCGTGACAGCGGATGTGATGATTTTTTTCATATTTTGGTCCTACCTAATAGATCTGTGTGTTTATCTAATTCCTTAATAAGCATAGCTCGGGCTACGCTACTAATCTCTGAAATTGTTAAATTGTAACGGTATACCAGTATCTTCATTACGAAGAAATGCCATTACCGCCTGTAAATCGTCACGCTTTTTGCCAGTGACTCTTAATTGTTCGCCTTGGATCGCCGTTTGAACCTTTAATTTCTGGTCCTTAATTTTTTTAACCAGCTTTCTGCCAAGATCACTGCTTATTCCTTCTTTCATTTCAATAACTTGTTTCGCCTTGTCCATCCCAATTTCTTGAATTTCATTGTAATGCAGACAAGCCAAATCAATACCTCTGCTGGCCAACTTGTTGCTTAATACATCAACAGCTTGCTTTACTTGAAAATCATTATCAGCAAAGACGGTTAATACGCTGCCGGAGAGTTCAACGCGAGCGTCGGTTCCCTTAAAATCAAATCGAGTACTCAGCTCTTTATTAGCTTGGTGCAGCGCGTTACTTAGCTCTGGTTTATCTATCTCGGAAACAACATCAAATGAAGGCATAAGAAAAAGGATTTTTATCGGTTAAAATTAAACGTCTAAGTTTCTAGAATGTATCACAAAACGATTTCGCGACCTACCACAAGGCAAACATACAGAACGACTATCAATGAGACCGAAATTATATTATTTTAATTACCGTCCCTATTGAAAGATTTTGCAAATTGACTAATTCAATGTATTGTTCTGGCGCTGAAACCGCAAGTTCAAGGCTCAACATTTCCATGGCATTTAAACAGACTTATCACTTACTCGTTACCACAAGCTTTGTGCTTTTATTCGCATTAGTGAGTCCTGCGTCAAATGCCGCGGTTTACGTCTATATCAAGCCAGATGGATCAACTCTGATCACCGATAAACGAACAAATCGTAAAGGCTACAAGTTAAAGCGCAGCTATAAGACCAAGCCATATCGCTCTGGTGGAAATAAATCGCCCTATTTTGCTAAACCAATACGTTCGCAATACGACGCCCTTATTGTAAACACCGCTTTAAAATATGGGCTGGAGCCTGCCTTCATCAAAGCAGTGGTTCACGTAGAATCAGCGTTCGATCACATGGCCTTATCTAAGGCCGGTGCCATGGGGTTGATGCAATTAATGCCCGCGACTGCCGCCAGTTATCAGTTAACAAAAAATACTTTCAAACCTGAACCCAACGTGGAAGCTGGTGTTCAACACATGAGAGACCTGATGGACCGTTACAACAATGACATGCGTCTATCGCTTGCAGCCTATAATGCTGGTTCGGGAGCCGTTAGCAAGTACAACGGAATCCCCCCATATAAAGAGACTCAGAATTACGTAGTGAAAGTAATGAAGTTGTATCGCCTCTATAAAAAACAAATATAGTCGCTCAATTTATTTGAATTTTTAAAGCCCATTCCCTTCCGACTCTAGCCTCGCTCCGTTCATTAACTGCTTCATGGCAAACACCGCCTCATAGAAACCGGTTAATGCTGCTCGAGCCACAATTGAATGTCCAATATTCAGGCATTTCAGCTCAGGAATCGCAGCAACAGAAGCCACATTTTGATAATGAAGGCCATGTCCAGCATTGACTTGAAGCCCTAGTTTGGCGGAAAGCTCAGCGCCTTGACGAATTCTGTTGAGCTCCGATTCACGACTCCGCTCATCACACTCTGCATACGTTCCCGTGTGCAATTCGACAATGTCGGCTCCAACGTCGTGACTGGCGCGAATTTGAGACTCATCTGGATCAATAAACAAAGAAACCTTAATGTTTTTTTGTTTTAGACTCGATATATAAGCTGAGAGATGACTCTGTTGATCCACAATATTCAAGCCACCCTCTGTTGTAAGCTCTTCACGCTTCTCAGGCACTAGACAACATTCATATGGCTCAACTTTTAACGCAATCTCTAACATTTCCGCAGTCGCTGCCATTTCAAAATTCATTGGTAACTCGACGCCAGAGCGGATATTAAAAACATCAAAATCTTGAATGTGGCGACGATCCTCACGAAGGTGAACTGTAATGCCATCTGCACCCGCTTTGCGCGCTATTTCAGCGGCTTGCATTGGGTCTGGATAGCTCACGCCTCTCGCTTGCCTTAGAGTCGCAATATGGTCAACGTTAACGCCCAATTCTATACTCTGATGTTCAGTCATAAGATTCTTATTTTAAATAACGTATATACAAAAGATTATCACCTAATCTTGGTGCCGACGGGGAAAGAATAAGTCTCGACTGACAATTCTTTTTTTACCCAAAGTTTGAGCAAGAACCTCTCGCATAAGCAATTTAGCTTGTGATGAATCCGGGTTGTCATCAGCAGAAAAACCGTGCAAGGACTTAATCACTCTCCCGTTGACCGAATTAATTTCTTGCTTAACGAGTCTTACGAACCCCATTCCCGCCTGAAAACGATAAAAAGCATCGTCGTCGATTAATGTCTTACCATCGGACTCCAGTAAAAAGCTAACCTCATAGCCGGTCTCTTTCATCACTACCTGTTCAAAGGCTCGAAGAGTTTCGGCGATTTCCAAATTAGTCTCTAAGCCGTATAGCGCTAATACTGTTTTGTGGTAAGTATCATAAAGCTCACAATGCGGATCATGACGATGCAGCAAATTAACCAACAGCTCATTACAGTAAAAGCCACATACAAGTGCATCTCCTCTTAAGTCCTGACTGAATAAATCAAAACCATTCAAGTCGATTTCCGCAGACGTCAATGTGGGCACCTCGCCTTTCCCCGACCAACTGACTAAAATAGGCTGAAATGCTTGAAGAGCCCCTTTGAGCTTTGATTTCTGACGCCGCGCGCCTTTCGCCATCAAACCGACTCTACCAAAGTCTCTTGTAAAAACCTCGGTTATCCAAGAAGTCTCGCTGTATGGCCGATTTAAGAGGGTGTAAGCGGGCTGTTGAAATACTCGCATGAAAGGGCTCTTTTTATCTAGCTACCTTCATCGTAGCCCAGGCTGTATAAATCTCTGGCGTTGTCCGACCAACCAGATCGCACCTTCACAAAAAGCTCCAAAAACACCTTCTTCTCCAACAATGATTCGCAGTTAAGTCGGGCTGAAGTGCCTATTGCCTTCAATGCCTCGCCCTTCTTACCAATAACCATGGCTTTGTGGGTATCTTTTTCAACCCAAATGTCGGCGTGTATTTGAGCTTTGTCCTCAATCATCTCGAATTGAGTCACTTCCACAGCCGTAGCATATGGTAATTCATCACCTAGACGCCTAAATAACTGCTCTCGAACCAACTCTGAAACTAAAAAGCGAAAACTCCGATCCGTAATTTGATCCTCATCAAAACCTGCCTCGGCTTCAGGTAAATAGTTTTCTAACACGTCCATTAAACGATCGACATTACCGCCCTGCACTCGCCCCATCGCGCAGACAGGCACAATTTCAGCAAACTCAGCCAACTCGTTCGATTCGGCAATCAACGGCAAAACATCATTAATGGACTTCAGCATATCGATTTTATTAATCACCAAAACGATCGGCGTACTAATTTCCTTTAGCGCATTCAAAACAAGTTTGTCGCCCTCCGTCCACCCAGACGCCGTGATCATCATACACACGACGTCCACGCCATCAATGCTGGCTATCGCGGTTTTATTAATCACCTTATTGATGGTCTTTCGGTTAGACTTTTTAGTGACAGAATGAATGCCTGGCGTATCCACAAAAACGATCTGTTTTTCCTCATCAGTGTGAATTCCTAAAATCCGATGCCGAGTAGTTTGAGGTCGATGAGAGGTTATGCTGATTTTCTGCCCGATGATTTGATTCATCAGCGTTGATTTTCCCACATTGGGCTTACCAACAATGGTGACGAATCCAAATTTATGGCTCATAGTAAAACGTCTCTCTTTCAGTAAATAATTTAATTAAGGTTAGCCAGCCTACTTGGCCAACTTACGCTGTTGGTTGATGTAATCAACAAACAAATCTAGTACTTTTTCGGCCGCCGCTTGCTCTGCTGAACGACGTGAACGAGCGGTAGATTTGGCCACTAAGGACAAGCTTTCAAGCCGACACTCAACCGTAAATTCCTGATTGTGTTGGGCGCCTTTGGTATCCACAATTTCGTATTCAGGCAACTCCATCCCCTTTTTCTGCATTGCTTCTTGTAAGCGACTTTTAGGATCCTTATGGGTAGATTCAGCGGAAATAGTTTGAAAATGAGGTTCGAAACGAGTGTAGATAAACTCGCGAGCTCGCTCAAATCCATCGTCCAAATACAAAGCGCCAATCAAACTTTCTACCGTGTCGGCTAATATCGAGTCGCGATTAAAGCCGCCACTCTTCAATTCTCCTTCACCAAGAATCAGGTAGTCCGATAAGGATAATTCTCTAGCAACGATAGCCAGGGTTTCTTTACGAACTAAACTTGACCTCATGCGACTTAGCTTTCCTTCAGCTAAATCTGGATAGTTATGGTAGAGCCAATCAGCAATCACAAACCCGAGAATACTATCCCCTAAGAATTCCAACCGCTCATAGTTTTTCGAGCCACGACTGCGGTGTGTAAGTGCCAGTGACAGTAAGCTGGAGTCCGAAAAGTGATATGCGAGCTTACTCTGTAACGTGTCTAAAGTTTT
Source organism: Arenicella sp. 4NH20-0111 (assembly GCF_040366405.1). Classification (NCBI taxonomy): domain Bacteria; kingdom Pseudomonadati; phylum Pseudomonadota; class Gammaproteobacteria; order Arenicellales; family Arenicellaceae; genus Arenicella; species Arenicella sp. 4NH20-0111. The sequence continues at coordinate 148,031 of NZ_BAABWF010000004.1, read as the reverse complement.
CACGCGTCAAATTGCAAAAGGAACATAGTAATAATCACTTTTCGCAGCGACCAGTCAAGTCACACTCAACTTTCGGATTGAACTTGGCGACCAGTACTAAGTTGGCTACCAGAGGAACTTCACGCTGATACGCGACTTCCAACGTAAACGTATTTCGACTGCGAGTCATTTTAAGGTCTTTTTTGTAATTGAAAAGTCCACTAGAACCGTCCAAGTAAAGTTGATTTTGCATCCCTTGAACAATTCTGGCTCTGGTTATTCGCTGTAAGTTCTTATCTTCAAGACTGACATACATTGCGTTCTTTACACTTTCATTCCCAGAATAGATTGGCACCAACTGCATAAGAATATAGGCTGCGATAAACACGACGCCCATCACAAACATCATGCTCCACATGGTCCATCCACCCTGTGCGCCAATGTTTGTTAGCTGCTGATTCGAGGTTCTAACTTTATTTGAAATCATTAATCACCACACACATGTATATAGTTATAGCAAATTGCCATTTTGCTTCAGATCTAATTGAATTCTAGACTATCTCAGTTTGCGTAAAGGAACCAGCGGAGAATTTATTGTCACTCACGCAAGTCAGATTTGGCAAACGCTAGTTAGCCGCCTCGACTTCAACAGCCGTGATATTGGTTCCTATTCTTGATGGTTCAAACCCGTCTCCACCAAACCCGTAGTGCATCCAGATGAAAAAAGCCTTACCAACTATATTTTCATCGGGCACGAAGGTGAACGCAGGGCTTCTGCTGTCAGCGCTATTATCGCGATTATCGCCCATGACAAAATAATGGCCTTCTGGCACTACCCACGTTCCAGAAATGCTAGTCCGGCGAACGTATCGACCGTTGGCATTGAGAATAGGAAATTTAACTTTGGTGCCATCAGTTCGAGCTATTGTTTGATCAAACGTCAAACTTTCCTCGCTCTCACCGTATGGGAGGTAAGTGCCGGTCGCCGTCTTTTCAACCTTTTTACCATTAACGTACAGCTGTTTACGCCGCTCATCATATCGTATGACGTCGCCTGGCACACCGATAAGCCTCTTTATGTAGTTCAAACTTGGCTGTGGAGGATACCTAAACACAACAATATCACCACGATCGGGCTCATTCATGTCTAACACCTTTTTATGTAGAATTGGCAACCTGACACCGTAGCTGAACTTATTAACCAAAATAAAATCGCCAACCTCTAAGTTCGATAACATGGAACCTGAGGGTATTCGAAACGGCTCAGCAACAAACCCTCTCAATAAAAATACCAATAACAAAACTGGGAAAAATGAACGCGCGTAATCCAGCGCCACGGGTTCTGGGTCTTGTTGTGCTGGTTCTGGGTTAATAAAGCGGTAATAGAGCATCACTACCGCGCAAACGCAGATTACTGAAAACAGTATAATTTCAAATAGTTGCATTAGTCGTCCGTTGTTTTTAGTACAGCGAGGAAAGCCTCTTGAGGTATTTCAACAGAACCAATTTGCTTCATTCTCTTCTTACCTTCTTTTTGTTTTTCTAACAGTTTACGCTTACGCGACGCATCACCACCATAACACTTGGCCGTCACATTTTTACGAAGTGCTTTAACCGTTTCACGGGCTATTACTTTAGAACCAATTGCAGCTTGAATTGCCACATCAAACATTTGTCGTGGTATCAACTCTCGCATGCGTTTTACAAGTTCCCTACCCCGATAAATAGACTGTTCACGATGCACAAGAATGGCAAGCGGATCCACAGGATCACCATTAATCAGAACATCAACTTTAACCATATCTGACGCGCGATACTCCTTTACTTCATAATCAAGCGACGCATAACCTCGGCTCACTGACTTAAGTCGATCAAAGAAATCCATCACCACCTCATTTAGCGGCAATTCAAAGTTCAACATAACTTGTCGACCGAGATACTGAATATTTTTTTGTATCCCTCGTTTTTCAATACACAGCGTCATGACGGCCCCAATATATTCTTCGGGCATCAGCATATTTGCTTCAATGATGGGCTCTCGGATCTCCTCAATTCTAGACAAATCGGGTAAGGCAGACGGATTATCCACCTCGAGCTCGTCACCATTCTTTAACAATACGTCATACACCACGGTCGGCGCCGTAGTGATCAAATCCATGTCATATTCGCGTTCAAGACGCTCTTGAATGATCTCCATATGGAGCATTCCTAAGAAGCCACAACGAAACCCCAAGCCTAACGCATCAGACACTTCTGGATCGTAAATTAGAGAAGCGTCATTCAAGCTCAATTTGCCGAGGGCATCACGAAAAGAATCGTAGTCGGCCGAGTTGATTGGGTATAAGCCTGCGAAAACTCTTGGCTGAACTTCTTTAAAGCCAGGTAAAGCCACATCAATACCATGTTTGGCATGCGTAATCGTGTCACCGACCTTCGCCCCAGAAATGTCTTTTACACCGGAGATCAAATAACCGACTTCACCGACAAGCAATTCATTTTTCGGCACGCGTTTAGGGGTAAATATACCAAGGTCTTCTACTTGGTATTCAATTCCCGAGGACATCATCTTGATTTTTTCACGCTTTTTAATGGATCCAGAAATAATTCGAATAAGCGCAACGGTTCCAAGGTAGTTATCAAACCATGAATCCATGATCAATGCTGACATAGGAGCCGCCATATCACCCTCGGGCGCTGGCAGTTCTTTAACAATTTGCTCAAGCAAGTCTTCTATGCCAATTCCATTCTTGGCGCTGACATGCAAGGCACCGGAGCAGTCGATGCCCACAACGTCTTCAATTTCCTCGCTTACTCTGTCCACATCAGCCGCAGGCAGGTCAATTTTATTCAATACCGGTAGAACTTCTAAACCGAGATCAACAGCGGTATAACAATTAGCCACCGTTTGAGCCTCGACTCCCTGTGATGCATCCACCACCAACAACGCACCTTCACAAGCGGTTAGCGATCTGGAAACTTCATAAGAAAAATCGACGTGCCCTGGCGTGTCTATCATGTTCAGCTGATAGGTGTGCCCGTCTACCTTAGAGGTGTAGTCCAAAGCCACACTTTGCGCCTTGATCGTGATACCGCGCTCTCGCTCAATATCCATTGAATCTAAGACCTGATCGGCCATTTCTCTATCACTTAAGCCCCCACAATGAGAGATAAAACGATCCGCAATGGTCGACTTGCCATGATCAATGTGCGCGATAATGGAGAAGTTTCGAATTTTACTTATATCGTGCGACATGGCGCGTTTGAACCTGTTTTCATAGCTGTGAAAATAAACAAAACGAGCACCGAGATGCTCGCGACGGAGTATTTTAGCAAACCACGTTAGCGAACACACTCACTTTAGTCACCAGAAGCAAATTTTCGACTTTGTTTTGGTATACTGCCCGGCCAACAGAGCATTTAAAAGCATCATCACCGACACAATGAACAAAAATCACAGCGATGTATTGATAATTGGCGGAGGCGCGGCAGGGTTAAGCTTAGCGCTGCAATTAGCTGAACAAGACATATCCATCACGTTACTGTCTAAGAGCGATCTGACGGAGGGGTCAAGCCTGTATGCGCAAGGTGGAATCGCCGCTGTTTTAGACAAAGACGATAATTTTGAAAACCACATTAGCGATACTCACGTTGCTGGCGCTGGCTTGTGTAAAGATGATGCTGTACGTAAAGTGGTTGAAGGGGCACCAGACGCAATAAACTGGCTGATAGATAAAGGCGTTAAATTCACAATTGAAGAAGGGCCTGAATACGATGGTGTCGATGGAAACTACCATTTAACGCGCGAAGGCGGCCACTCTCACCGACGCGTTATTCATGCAAAAGACGCCACTGGTAGAGAAGTGGAAACAACACTCGAATCGCATGTTCGCCAGCAACCAAACGTAACGATTCTTGAGAATCACATAGCCATTGATCTTATTACTTCTCAAAAACTGAAGAAAAAGGATTCCTCTCGTTGTTTTGGCGCGTATGCGCTGGATATTGATAACAATAAAATCGAAACCTACTCAGCACGCGCTGTCATCCTATCGACTGGCGGTGCTTCGAAAGCCTATCTGTACACTACAAACCCAGACACTTCTACTGGCGATGGCATAGCCATGGCATGGCGTGCTGGCTGCCGTATCGCAAACATGGAATTCGTTCAGTTTCACCCTACTTGCCTCTACCATCCTTACGCCAAAGGGTCTCTCATTTCAGAGGCGGTGCGCGGTGAAGGTGGTCTACTGCGGCTTCCAAACGGTGATCGCTTTATGCCTGAGCACCATCCGCAAGAAGAGCTTGCTCCTCGTGACATTGTTGCCAGAGCCATCGATTATGAAATGAAAAAAGGTGGTTTTGATTCGGTGTTTTTAGACATCAGCCATAAGGATAAAGACTTCATTCTCGACCACTTCCCCAACATCGCTGAAAGCTGCGAAAGTTATGGCTATGACATGACGAGCCAACCCATTCCCGTCGTGCCTGCAGCTCATTACACATGCGGCGGCATTTTAACCGACCTCAATGGTCGAACAGACTTAAAACGGCTCTACGCGGTTGGAGAAAGCAGCTGCACTGGCCTACATGGAGCAAATCGACTTGCTAGTAACTCGTTACTAGAATGCCTAGTGATTGCAGAATCAGCCGCCAAAGATATCGCCACGCGTTTAAACAGACCTGAAAAAGAACAATTCCCCATTCTCCCGGAATGGGACGAAAGCAAGGTCTCAGACCCTGACGAGCGCATTGTGGTATCACACAACTGGGACGAAACGCGACGATTTATGTGGGACTACGTTGGTATTGTTCGCACTAAAAAACGCCTCGAGCGAGCGCAAAATCGAATCAAACTATTGCAAGAAGAAATTGTCGAGTACTACGGCAATTTCAGAGTCAACAGTGACTTAATCGAACTCCGAAACTTAGCCACCATTGCCGAGTTGACGATTGAATGCGCCATGACTCGCAAAGAAAGTCGTGGGCTGCACTATACGTTAGACTATCCTGAGATGAGCGATTTCGCCACTGACACCATACTGACTCCCAACAACTTCGTTGGCCACGCCCCTATCAGAGAGTGGAGTAGCTCTTAGATAGACATTTTTACGGCATGATTGAGCGCGGCGACCAGCTCGCCGCGCAATCTAAGTAACTATCTAAGTAACTATCTAAGTAACTATCTAAGTAACTATCTAAGTAACTATCTAAGTAACTATCTAAGTAACTATCTAAGTAACTATCTAAGTAACTATCAATCAATCGTCGCCGTTGCGGCAAACAATTTAGTTTGAGTACGTTTACTAGGGCGTCGATATATTAGTTTCTTGAAGCCCGCAATGTTAAATCTAGACCAATTCCCTTCTGGCTCGGCCAATCTATTGGCGACGACGTAAAGCGCAAGAGGATTAACCCCTATCCCTAGATGACTTGCGGGTACTTCAACGTTTTCTGTAAACTCGCCGCGTTTTTGCACCGAACCTTCCCACGCCACAATACCGTCGGTTTTTGAATAGATAGATGTCGTGGGCACATCGGGCGGCGTATTCAAACTCAAATATCGAGTCACATCGATTTTATTCGGCTTTCCATTTAACGCTTGGAACAGGCTATGCGCGTTAGAGTGCTTAGTATTTCCAGATATAGGGCTACCGAGTGTAATCACACATCGAATCTTGCCTTTACAAGCCTTCGCAACCTCGCGTGCATAAATGCCACCCAAGCTCCACCCCACCAGAGATACTTTTCGACCGCTTTTCTCGTAAACTTCATTCACAAGCGCAATCATTTCAGCCTCTAGGCTTTCGTTAAATAATAAATTTGTCCCTAAGCCCCACCCATAGGTTCTATAACCTAAATCTTTAAGAAAGCTTCGCAGCGGCCGCGTTGCGCGGTCACTGGATACGAACCCAGGAAACACAACAACAGAATGACCATCACCTTTCTTTAAATATTTGAGAATCGGCTTAAATGCAAAGAAACTCTGCCACTCAAACAGCGCTCGAGGCTCTAATAGACGATACAATCTAAATTGAGCCTGGCGAAACTTACTAAAAGCCATCTGGCACCCCTACCATTATTGTAATTATTACCGCACTATTGTAATTATTACCGCACTTTACCTGCGTGAGCGTTAAAATACGACTTTAATCTTAATCATAGTGTATTGCTCACAAGAACTAAGCCACCTAGGTGTCTTGTTTTGTTACAATATTGATCAGAATAAAGCGATTAGAAAACGATTATGACCGTATCAATTAAAACGCCTGAAGAAATAGAAAAAATGCGCGTTGCTGGACGCCTAGCGAGCGAAGTCCTCGACATGATTGAAGAGTATGTTGTAGCTGGCGTAACCACAGACGAATTAAACACAATTTGTCACAACTACATAGTGGACGTCCAAGGTGGAATTCCGGCCCCTCTAAATTATCGTAGTTTTCCAAAGTCGATCTGCACATCGGTCAACCACGTAATCTGCCATGGTATTCCCGGAACCAAAAAACTAAAAAAGGGTGACATCATTAATATCGATGTCACCGTCATCAAAGATGAGTACCACGGCGATAACAGCCGGATGTATTACGTTGGCAAACCCAGCATTCTAGCTAAACGATTGTCTGAAATTGCCAAAGAAGCAATGCTCATAGGAATCGATATGGTAAAGCCAGGAATTCAGCTCGGCGACATCGGTCACGCCATTCAAAAACACACTGAAAGTAACAATTTTTCTGTTGTTAGAGAGTATTGCGGTCATGGCATAGGCAAAGTGTTTCATGAAGAACCTCAAGTATTACATTATGGTCGACCAGGCACTGGCTTGACTTTACAAGAAGGAATGACATTCACGATTGAGCCAATGATTAACGCAGGCCGCAAAGAAACTAGGCTCCTTTCTGATAACTGGACAGTCGTCACTAGAGATCACTCTCTTTCGGCTCAATGGGAGCACACGCTTCTTGTTACCAGCGATGGATATGAAATTTTGACCAATTCCGAAGGCGCTGTCCTGCCCTAGGTCCTCGTCAACCTCGTCAACACGTAAGGTCATCAAATGCATTTTGCCAAAAGTAAACTGTTAAACCCCGCGCTCTTTAAAAACAATTTGGCAAAAGAGCTGAAGGGTGACAAACCAGACCTTCCCATAGCGCCATTTAAACAAACTATAAAAGGCGCGCTAGAACACTTACAGGTTCATCAAAACGCAGGTGTCTCGTCGGCAGACCTCATCGATAAATTCACCTGGATGATCGATGAATTAGTCCGCATAGTATGGGATCACTACTACGCCCAGTCAGCAGACGGTAAAAAGATAGAACTGGTCGCCGTTGGCGGGTATGGTCGACGCGAACTGCATCCCAAGTCCGACGTAGACCTGCTCATATTGCTAGGCGACAATGACTACGATAGCATTTCGGAATTCGTTGAGCGCTTTATCAGAATGCTTTGGGATATCGGTCTTGAGATTGGCCATAGCGTCAGGTCAACTAAGGACTGCGTGAAGGAAGCACGGGGCGACCTTACGATCATGACTAACCTGTTGGAAGCAAGACACTTAGCTGGCAGCAAAGGCTTGCTGTCTGCACTAGATGAAAAAATACGCGGAGCACGAACCTGGTCTCCAAATGTGTTTTTCAATGGCAAAGTCGATGAACAAACGGCTCGGCACAAGCAATTTCAAGACACCGCCTATTCATTAGAGCCCAATATTAAGGAAAGCCCAGGAGGCCTAAGAGACCTTCAAACGATACTTTGGGTTTATAACCGGCACTACGGCACCCGTTCATTCAGAGAAATGAATGAGCAAGGACTGATCAATAACAACGAATACCGGATCTTAATACGAGCTCGTAACATTCTTTGGAAAATGCGCGCAGGACTGCATTTGATAACAAACCGGCACGAAGACCGGCTTTTGTTCGACACGCAAAGACAACTGGCGGATGAGTTTGGGTATATCGACACCAATGCACATTTGGCGGTAGAGCAGCTGATGAAGCGGTTCTATCGAACGGCGAAAGACGTTATCTACTTGAACGAATTGTTGTTGGCTAACTACCGAATAACAAACAGCAAACGCTTTAAATTAGCCGTCGGTCGCACCATAGATGAAAACTTTGTGCTGCGAAGCAAGCTTATTGAGCAACGGGACCCTCAGCTATTCAAAGAGCAGCCATCACAGATGCTAAAGCTGTTCACCTTGATGCAAGATCATAAGATAACTGGAATTCACCCAGATACCATCCGATCAATCCGAGCAAATCTGGATTTAATCAACAACCAGTTTCGCAACACGATTCAAGCCAAAGAATTGTTCCTAAAAATGTTCAAACATGAAGGGATAGGTCTGACTAACGCATTGGCTCGAATGAATGCTTATGGACTACTCGGAGCGTATCTTCCCTCTTTTGGTGCCATCGTTGGCCAGATGCAACACGACCTTTTTCACGTATACACCGTCGATGGCCACACTTTAAAAGTAATCGAAAACATAACTCGGCTAAGAAAGTACCCAGAAGAATTTCCCATTGCAAGTGAGATACTCTCAGGGCTATACAAACCGGAAAGGCTATTCATTGGCGCCCTCTTTCATGACATTGCGAAAGGCCGCGGAGGAGATCACTCAGAACTGGGTGAACCAGACGCCTACGAATTTTGCATCAATCATGGCTTAACCGAGTACGATGCCAAACTGGTCGGATGGTTAGTATTGAACCACCTTCGCATGTCTCACTTCTCACAACGGCGAGACACCTCAGACCCTGAAGTGATCAAGGAGTTTGCCGACATCGTTGGAGACCAAGAGCACCTCGACAACCTATACCTTTTGACCCTTGCCGATATTCGCGGCACCAGCCCTAAAGTCTGGAACGCTTGGAAGGGGCAACTCTTGCTTGACTTATACACGGCAACAAGAACTGCCTTACGCCAGGGTGTGGCACAACCACTTAACGCAGACGAACACGTTGCGGACGACAAAAAGGCTGCGGTAGAACTACTTAAAGTACAGGTTGGCGAAAAGTCGATAAACGAAGCCACGCTAAATCAGTTTTGGAATACACTTCCCAAAGACTATTTTATCCGTAATGAGCCCTACTACATAGCTTGGCACGCCGGCAGCCTAATAAAATCTTCGGCTATCAACGTACCACTGGTCTCCGTGAGGTTCAGCGAACGGCTTCAGGCAAACATGTTTTTCGTCTTCGCGCCTGAGACAAACCGCCTTCTTACGCAGGTGACTGGCTCCTTTGACGCCTTGGAACTCAATATTATTGAAGCACGCTTACAACTCACCAACAACGGCTTTGCGCTTTACACATTTAATGCTGTTGCCCCAGAATCGGAGTTAGCGGTAAAGCGCGACTACATGCGTCACCTCGAGTCCACATTAAGAGGCTTGATACTTGAGCACGATCAAGGGGATGCGATTTCAAGACGTAACACCTCAAGAGCACTCAAACACTTTCCAATTAAACCCAGTGTACGTTTTCTATTTAATAACAACAGCTACACCGCAATGGAAGTTATCGCTCAAGACCAACCGGGCTTATTGCATAACGTCGCTGTCATATTAAAGCTACACAATATGATTTTGTTAAGCGCTCGAATCGCAACATTCGGCGAACGCGCTGAAGACGTCTTCTATATTAGGCACGGAGATCATAGTCCGGTGACTGACAGCGGCATACTTAAGAAGCTTGAGCAACAAATTTGTGAAGCTCTGGACCGACGTCCCGCCTCCGCAAAATCTGCATAAAACAATCTAAAAACAGAATATTTAACACAAACCTCATAGCGTATTAGCTCGTGATAGTTGATAATCGCGCCACGTATTTAGCACCCAAAACTAGCAAAAAATAAAGATCATGACTGCCCAATTACAAACAATTATCGAACAAGCGTTTGAGAACCGTTCTTCACTCTCACCCAGCACTGTTGACACCAAGATCAAGGAAGCGGTTGAATCAGCCATTGATATGTTAGACCGTGGACAAGCAAGGGTGGCGGAAAAAGTGGATGGCCAATGGGTAGTAAACCAATGGCTCAAAAAGGCCGTGCTTCTGTCTTTCGCCATTAGAGATAACGAACTAATGCCAGGCGCCGAAACTAACTATTTCGACAAAGTGCCATCAAAATTTGCTGATTACGATGAAGCACGTTTTAAACAAGACGGTTTTCGCGTTGTTCCTCCTGCTGCGGTACGCAAAGGTTCTTACATAGCCTCAGGCGTCGTACTAATGCCGAGTTATGTCAACATTGGTGCATACGTTGATTCAGGCAGCATGGTAGACACCTGGGCCACCGTAGGGTCGTGTGCGCAAATTGGTAAAAACGTACACCTTTCTGGAGGCGTTGGTATCGGCGGCGTATTAGAGCCGATTCAAGCAGGCCCAGTGATCATTGAAGACAACTGCTTTATCGGCGCTCGTTCTGAGATCGTAGAAGGTGTTGTAGTAGAGGAAGGGTCGGTCATTTCGATGGGAGTATATATTGGTCAAAGTACCAAGATTCTAGACCGTGAAACGGGTGACGTAACTTACGGCAGAATTCCAGCCGGGTCGGTGGTTGTTTCAGGTTCAATTCCAAGCAAATGCGGCACTCACAGCCTCTACTGTGCGGTTATCGTTAAAAAAGTGGATGCGAAAACACGCAGCAAGACGGGCCTAAACGAATTGTTGAGAGTCGACTAATAACATGAGTAATCCAACGCTAGAGCTTACCAAAGAGCTCATTGCTGCCCCGTCAGTCACGCCATTAGACGCAGGCTGCCAAGAATTGATGTCAAAACGCCTTGAAGCATGTGGTTTCACAATTGAAAGCCTCGATTTCGCCGATGAACACGGAGCGGTTAAGAACTTCTGGGCCAAACGTGGCACAAGCAAACCTGTGTTAGCTTTTGCGGGCCACACAGACGTCGTGCCAACGGGCGAGCTCAAGCGTTGGAACACACAACCATTTGACCCCATCATTAAAGACGGCATGCTTTACGGACGGGGTGCGGCGGACATGAAAACATCTCTCGCTGCCTTCATTACCAGCATCGAAGACTTTGTCAAAGAGCACCCAGACCATAACGGTACCATCGCACTGTTAATCACCTCAGATGAAGAAGGCCCTTCCACGTGTGGCACGGTTAAAGTGATTGAAACTCTAGAGGCTCGCAATGAGAAGATAGATTATTGTTTGGTCGGCGAACCCAGCTCTACCGATGAGTTAGGAGACGTGATAAAAAATGGACGTCGCGGCTCTGTCGGATGCATTCTTAACATTATTGGCACACAAGGGCATGTCGCGTACCCTCATCTTGCCGACAACCCCATACATCATGCTGGTGACGTCATCAATGCGCTAAAGCAAATTGAATGGGACCAAGGAAATGAGTATTTTCCACCTACAACCTTTCAAATCTCAAACATCGCTGGTGGTACTGGCGCAACCAACGTCATCCCGGGAGACGTGACTATCACGTTTAATCTTCGCCATTCCACAGAAATTGACGCGGACCAAATCGAGCGAATCGTCACTGAAAAGCTACAAAGCTTAAATGTCCATTTTGAAACTAAGTGGACCACATTTGGCCTACCATTCCTCACTGAGCGCGGAAAATTAGTTGACGCCTGTATTGACGCAATTAAGTCTGAGACAGGCATCGAAGCCAAGCTCTCGACGAGCGGAGGCACATCAGACGGTAGATTCATTGCACCAACCGGCACTCAAGTCGTGGAACTCGGCCCAGTCAATGCGACAATTCATAAAGTAAATGAATGCGTAAGTGCAGAAGCGCCAGGACAACTGTCTAAAATCTATCAAAAAATACTGGCGAATGTTTTAGCCAAAACGTAGTTTTTGCCTTACTTAGGTCTCTTTATTTTACAGCAAGGGGCCAGTTTAAAAAGAAACAGAAAAATGTCTTTTTGTACGCAAAAAACCGTAACTTTGCTTGACTATAGTCGATGCTAAGTGTAAATTCTCGCCACCTCGGAAACGTGTTTATTCTGAGGCCTAAGATGCAAAAGATGGCTATGTAGCTCAGTTGGTTAGAGCACAGCATTCATAATGCTGGGGTCACTGGTTCAAGTCCAGTCATAGCTACCATCTTGTTCCAATTCTTAGCTAAAAAAAACCAGCTGTATGTAGCTGGTTTTTTTATGCCCAAGCGTTATAGAACAATCATTGAAGGTAATAATTCTAATCAGTTGCGGCAGCTGCTTGGCAATACAGCCACCCTAACACCCTCACTGGAACAACCCCAATTTAAGACGCCACCTTCGCTAGCATCCGGTGTGAGAAAAATATAACCACCGTCGAGTTCTGGCACCGTTACGCCAAGATCTATCACAATTTGCTCACGCTCTACGTCAAACCACGCTCCATTGTCATTTTGAAATGCACTCGACGCATTACCGGTTGGAAAACGACCGTTATCGATGAAGTACTCGGCAATTCCCACCTTGACAGCCGATGCCGACATCAAGGAGGAACCGACCTTCGCTCGGATTGTGTAATCCTGATACGCTGGAATGGCCACCGCAGCTAATACGCCTGTCACAGCGACCATTGCCATGGTATTTCCACCAAATAGAAAGTCTGCGGGAGATTGTGAATAGTTTATGACCAAAGAGAGCTCCTGCTCTCCAGTCTGAACCAACGCGCCAATCCGCCCGGTATCAGCCAACGCGAGATCCTCTGCAAGCGGAAGACTGACCAAATTGGGCTCAATACCGGCGATATCACTCAATGATTGAATGCCAGAAAGGTACATATGATAGGCTTTCGTTGGCAAGTCTTGCACCTGTGCCGTGAACGAAAACAGGCTCGTGGAGTTATGCGTGCGTTGCTTTTCAAACCAGTCTGCCACGGTGTCTTTGCCCTTGTGGCGTTCGCGTGCAATCAATACTTGCGGCAAGGTTGCAACTATCATGTTGCTGCCTTCGCGAGTCATATACAGATGAGTGTTGCTTCCAGCAATAATTTGCAATAAAGCCTCTGGAACCTGTTCCGATTCAGCCGCGTCACTTTGAGTCAACATCGCCAATTTGCCAATACTCGGAAATGTGTAATGAGCTATGTCTAAATCGCCGACAGAGCTGGTTTGAAACTTAGCGCCAAGCTTTTCAGTGCTTAAGGAGATCAAACCTTTAAACGCTTCTTGATCTTTGATCTGCAGGCTACCCCATACACCAGACGCGTCCTTGACGACCGTGATGCTGGGTCCGAACGTTCCCACCAATTGATCAAAATCAACGCCCAGTTCCGACTTAGCAGTTCTTCGAATGTCACCCACTGACGACTCTAAGGACGGTGATTTACTGAACTGGTTATCAATGGCAATCAGCTGCTCTACGTTTTCACTACTGATCATCGGCAAGGTGGCAGCATACTCTACCTGGCCAACGGTTTTCGCGTTAGAGACTGAATTCGATGGCAAGAATCTAAATGGGCTGGACTTCCCCTCTTTATATTGCAAATGCAATCGGGAGCTTCCAACGCCGTCTATAGCCCCAGTCCCCAAATACGCGAATTGAGTGTCTTGAACTTTAAAGCTCGTCAACATAGCCATAATCTCTGGCGGCGCCATTGGCGCGGCTAAGGTCCATAATTGAGACACATCCGCCCATAGAGCCAGTCCGGCTCCAGCGCTGTCGAACCGTTGCTCGAACACATGCAGATGGTCATGAGACTCCAGACTTTGGCTACGATATTGAGCCAATTTTGACTCAATCGCGGTTGGTCCACCAAAAAGTAAAAAGTCCTTAGTGGCAGAATCGAAGTGACCAAAGACAGCCATTCCGCTTGCGCTCAACTGAAACTCCCCGTTCTCAGGCGCTTTTGTCACCTCAACCAATCCCTGTGCACTTTGAACAACCCCGCTTAAGAACGACTCTAGCTCAGCTTGATCTTCGATATTGAGCTTAACCTGCAGTAAGACCTCCGGAGTCATCAAACCCGCGACCCCAGCCATGATAGCGACTTCAATCGGCGACTCCTGCTTGGCGAGCAGCAGGCGCAAAATGGACTCAATGGCAGGGTCATCCAATTTAGAGATTAGATTTTCATCAATCCCCTTAATAATCTCTTTAGACTGAGCCTGAACAGCGGAATCAGATATCGCCGAATAAATAGCGTCAGCCTGCGGAGTGGTGATGTATCCCGCAAGATGGGGAATCCTTAAGTAGGCCACTGTTTTATCTGGGAGAGCCCGAGCCAAACTGGCTCGGTGTTTAACCTGATAGTCGGCCTTTTCTCCGGCCGCCGTCTTTGTAACTGGCGCCGTTGGAGCGGCCGAGGTGTCAGTGTTGGTATCGGCGTTATCACCACAGGCGGTGATAAACAATAAAGATGCACACAGAGCACCATTTAATATTTTTTTCATAGTAAATTACGAGTCAATGTTGGTTAGGTACGAGGCGCGACGAACAATACTCATCCTTGAACGCGCAAGTCATCTTAATGAATCTGACGCTCAGCCACAAGCAAGAACACCACGTTTAAGGCTTAATAAAATTAGCTTCAACCGCGAAGAATCGTTGTTATCTATATAGGCCGCCGAAAAAAACAAGAGCCTAGGTATCGACTGAGGAGCGTGCGTGCGTTTTCAATTAACGCGTTCATACACAGAGTAATTCTCGCGCTGCTCCAACCAAATCAATGCAAAAAATAGGGCTATTCGATGCAGATCCACAAATATCAGAAATACAGGCACTTCGTCTTTTAATTTAGATAAACATTCATCACAATTACTCACATCAATCACTTAAGACCCGAAGCGCACGCATGAGCAACGTAACTCCTCAATGGAACAAAGAACGATTTAATCTGTCTGGCTCCGAAGTCACCATGAAAGCGGTTATCACCTTAGCGAACGGAGGATATGAAAAGCTCCGGTATCAAGACGTGCCTATTCCCTCTCCGGGCGAGAGTGAAGTCTTAGTGCAGGTCTTAGCAGCGGGAGTCAATAACACTGAGATCAACACACGGTTAGGATGGTATTCATCTAAGGTCACCGAAGGAACCGAAGCGTTGAGCCAGAATAACAGCGAACAAGAGCATGCCGCCGATGAGTCAGACGGAGGTTGGAATGAACAAACTCCCTTCCCGTTTATACAAGGCACCGACTGCTGCGGCAAAATTGTCGCCGTGGGTTCCAAGGTAAATCCAGATCGAATCAATCAACGAGTACTGATTCGATGTTGCATCCGCAACCAAGGATGGGAATCCCCAGAAAACATCTGGATGGCATCTGATTTTGATGGCGCGTTTGCTCAATTTGTCAAAATCCCAGCCAGTGAAGCGTTTTCTATTGATTGCGACTGGAGCGATGCAGAGTTAGGCACAATACCGTGCGCCTATGGAACCGCTGAAAATATGATTCATCGATCTAACGTTAAAAAGGACGATCAGGTCCTAGTTACGGGGGCGTCAGGAGGTGTTGGTTCGGCCGTCGTTCAGCTAGCCAAAAGGCGTGGTGCGATAGTCACCGCAATCGTTGCTAGAGAGAAATTTGACGATGCGGCGATACTCGGCGCTGACAGACTGATTGCCCGCGACACAAATCCAGTGAAGGAGCTAGGAGAATGCTCGATGGACGTTGTTATTGATAACGTCGCAGGCGACTCGTTTGGGCAAATGACCCAAGTTCTCAAACGAGGAGGCCGATACGCGTCTTCAGGGGCCATCGCCGGTCCATTGGTAAGCTTGGATATGCGTACCCTGTATTTAAAAGACCTGACCCTGATTGGCTGCACCGGGTGGGACGAACCAGTGTTCCCAAATTTAATTTGCTATATAGAGCGCGGCGAAATCAAACCGCTTCTCGCAAAAACCTTTCCATTGGAGAATATTGTTGATGCCCAAAAGGAGTTCACAACAAAAAAACACGTGGGTAAGTTTGTTCTAATACCACCACAACTCACCGCCGAACAAAAATCCAAATTTAGCCTACACCGGGCCTAAGCAATGGCTGGTTCATCCTTTTCGGAAGAGAACAAATCAGTGTGGGGACGGCTCTATACCATTCGTCACGATGATGAAACCTTAAACGCAGACACTTGGTTCACCGTTCAGCCTTGTCGCCGTTTCCATTACTTTGGGAAACAAATAATCATTACTCAACCGAGTTCCACATTTTGGGTGTATTTACTTGGCGTGCTCACTTCCGTGCTCGGAGGTTATTTTGTATTACAGGATCACGGACAAATATCACGACTGATGTGGGGCGTATCTCTTCTTTTGTGGGGAATCGGCGCGCTGATCGCGGGTACCAGCTATCAAGCTTTTGGCTACCAACTTAAATGCGCTAACCGTAAACACGTTGCGTGGACGAGCTGGTGGGAAGTGATCTATTTAATCTTTCAACAAGTCAGCATCTCATTCATGCTCATCGCTGTTGCGCACTCTTGCCTAGGCGATAAAGGACAGAATCTTGCCGTTACTGCGGGCGTTGCTTTGTCGGCAATGTACTTCGTCGTCGTTGCAATCGGCGCGTTTAAGCCCGTAAAGTTGTTGATTACTTTTGAGCTAATGGTGCATTTTTGCACGCCAGTCATACTGTTCTTCATTGGGCTCAATGCATGGCGATATTGGCAACTTAGCAACGATCTGGATCTCGCGCTACTTGGCGTTTGGTTTGGACTAATAGTCACCATGTGGGCATTCAATAAATACCAATCACTGGGGTTGACGGAAAAACTTTGGAACAAAGGAACTTGGTTTTCAGAAAACGACGTGCTTCATGTCGCATTGATCGTTTGGGTTGTCTACATCGCGCTCATAGTCCAACCGTTAATTCGAGACACTGGAACATACTCATAACCGAACTGAACACCCGAAGAGTAAGTTGATTAATTATCACGATTCACTAAGATGGCCTTAACCACGATACGCAGTTTAGTTTTTCCATGAGCAATCGAGTACAAAAAGAACAAGAATTTCATGACCACCGATTTGGTGGCATTGATCCTCGGACCACCACTCAAAAGTTTTACGCGGTTAAAAAGCACGTAAACGCTTTCTTTTATGATGCCGTTTTCAAAAACTGCGAAGGAAAAAAGCTGCTAGAGTACGGATGCGGCGCAGGCAATTCCTCGTTGGCTTATTTACATAATGGCGCTCAACTTACTGGTATCGACATCTCCGTCGAGGGCATCGAACGTGCCAAGGAGACGGTCTCCGAACATGGATTTGACGCAAAATATCTTGTGATGAACGCCGAAGAAATGACGTTTGAAAATAACTCTTTTGACATCTGCGTTGGATCCGGAATATTGCATCATCTTGATATGGATAAATCAATTTCTGAAATATCACGAGTTCTAAAAAAGGAGGGATCGGCCTACTTTATTGAACCAATGGGTCACAACCCAATCATAAATTGGTATCGAAACAGAACCCCTTCCATGAGAACTGATGATGAACACCCTCTGCTTATCAAAGACATCGAGAACCTGAATAAGTACTTCAAAACCGTCAATGTCAACTATTTCGCCCTTTCAACTTTAGCGGCGGTTCCATTTTTTAACACCAAGTCGTTTAACGCCATTTACTCCGGCTTGCAAAAATTAGACTCACTCCTACTAAAATCTGAATTTATTGGCAAACACGCTTGGACCGCCGTCATCGAATTGTCGGATCCGATACGCCAACCTAACTGACCAACACGGTTTCAGCACCAAAATTTGTGCACGACAAACATGCAAAACCAGTTTATCGTGCACTTTTAATGATCTAGATTAGCTCGCCGGCAAACAATCCCCAGTCGCCAAACAACGGAGCATCTTATATGTAGAGGAATCGCAATCCGTCCTGGAGTACGCTGCTGAGTTGTTCCAAATTGCAACGCCCTTGTGTTTCTTATCTAACACAAAGTCGTAGACCTCTTTGGATTTATCCAAAGAAAAACCACCGAGGCCCACAATAACGTAGAGCTTTTGTCGATTAACCCACTTGTTATACTCACTGTTGACGGGCATATACAGACGAGACTGAGCGTACAATTCGCTGGTAACATCGCTTGTTTTCGAATAAGCAAATAGTGCCACTTCATCCATTTGCTCAAACACTAGCGGTGCATTGCCACTTGGCCCACCGGTAAAACCGCTTTTTAACCATCCTGCGCCACCAGGAGGGTTGGTCCATAAAATTGCCTTCAGACCACGACTCTTTACATAACTGCTGTGGCGTGTAAGAAAATTCGTCGTGGTGTTCACGTGTCGATTGTCTTGCACTTCATAGTCAAGAACTAAGCCATCTATATCTTGACTAAGATCAGTCCCATAGATATAGCACACGTCCTCGAACTGAGCGTTGTTTGCAAGGTGCTGATCTAACTCAGACTCAGAAAACATCACGTCAAATCCCCATTGGTTTGAAAGGTTCAAGATATCGGTATCGTCGCTGCCCAGCAATCGGTAAGACTGCGCCAAAGTACACATATTGGCCTTAATATGAGTGCTAAAGAAAAAGCGATGCTCCACACCATTATGCGAATACTTTGGTAGATTTCCCTTCGTATTTCCGTTTGCCCCACCACAACCGGAGCCTCCGATATCATGGCAACGGTTTGCCCATTGAAAAAAGTACCCATCTGCGGCACTTGAGGTCGCTGTCAGCTTATCCATATTCGCCTCGCCAGTGAAATAGCCTGAGCCAGGGTAATAGAGATAATTGGGGTTATCATCACGGTCTGGGATAAATGCATTACGATAGAATTCGTAATGGAGTCCCGAGAAGTTTTGATCTTCACAGTTTTGAGCAACCAAGTGATTAGACATTGTAAGAAGTAGGGACAATGCCATAAGTCCGGATTTGGGGTATTTCATAAAAGTTCCTGGTTTTAGAATAATTGATGGAATTAAGCTTAGCGCCGGCCTTGATAATGATGAGTGTTATCAAAACTTAAAATTAAACAGGACACTGAGCCGACCTTTCTAACGCCGTGTGATAACCCATTCACTGAAATTCCTTTTCAAAATCTGAACGCACAATAAGCGTTTGGTTGTTCGTTAATCTATCCAAAACCTCAACAGGATCGATCTAAAAACCAAGTTTTTTCCAATAAAATCTAAGCTAACACACAGTTCGGTCAAACAAGGCAGAACCGTACGCGACGCGTTAGACTAGTGTAGCAAAATCCAGCGTAGGTAACCTCGATAGTCAGGCTTCAGTCCATCAAATTATTCTTACGACTTACTAACGATTTCCAACATACATTGAGTTCTATTTTTCCTATCGGCACAGAGCAAAAGCTCGTTCGATGGCACGTGACTGAGCTTCAGGAACTGTGAAACGTCAACTTAGAGAATGAGAGAGATATTACGATCCTCGATTTGACTACTTGGCAATCCCTTCAATAACAATTGGTGCATTTGCTGGACTGCCATTGGCGGGTTCCTTGGCCAGCGCGGAGTCTTCGTCGTTAACTCGTCCTTGATTAAAACTGCTTGGCCACGTACGAAGCTTGAAAGCCCAACTGTAATCCAAGTCAGAAGCACCATAATGGCACCCCATGCAACTGGTGTTTTCCATTGGTTGCGGCCCGTTATCCAAGGGGTTTTGAAAATACGTTTCCATCACGGAATTGAGCGCCCCTACTTGTGGAATCGGCAAACCCGACCACCTTGGATACGCGGCTTTTGCATTCACGTTAGCGCGGTTATAGGCATCTTTAATTGACTGCGGTTGTTCTGGGTCAATTTTTGAGAATGGTCCGAAGCCACGAGGGTAATAAAATGGACTTGCGTAAAAACTAGTGGGGTCAGTAGGCCACTGTGTGATTACTAACTGATAATTTTCCCATACGGTTCCTTTTAGCAACGATTGATATTGCTTGTTCATGCCAACGGTTGAGATGCCCATCGGGAAATTATCGGGCTTTGCGACCGGGGTTTGAGGAATTTTGTATACGCGGCTCACTTCCACTGGTTTGCGCTTTTTCTCGGGCACGGCATCGGTAGGCTTCATGATGCTTTTTGGCACATAGGAGTAGCCTTGTGGCCAAAATTTGTCGTTCTTCTTAAACGATGCCCGCCCACCGGTCGGCGCCGTCAAATTGTCCACATGCTCAAAACTGGACCATAAGCCCTGAGTAAACTGCGGTGTCTTGGCTACAATGTGTAAGCCGACCAACCCCACCAACCTGCCTTGCTCAACTTTTTCGGTGATCGGGTTATAAATATTCGCTTTTGAAACAAAGTATCGAGATAGATCATCGACTTGTCGCCAAGGCTTCTTAGGATCTAAATCTGCCTCGGTAATCATTACCCTCCAAGCGGCTTTCAACTCGATTGAATTACCATTCACCGGTTGTATGACCGTGGTATTTGTCTGCGGTTGACTTACCTGTGTGTATGGCTCTGGCACTGTCCTCACGTTGGTACCTATTGGAACCGGCAATGGCGGCAGCGTGGCTTGCGTCGGCGCCTTTGGCAGGTTCTCTTTTAGATACCATTTGTTTTGCCGAACAAACTCATACATAACTTCGTTTAACTGTAAGTTGTAACGCACGTATTGGCGATTTTGGTCAATTAAGGGCGATGAGAACGCTTCATTAAGGCCCTTTGGCGCTTTACCTTTGCTAACTAAGTCCAAATTGAATGGCCGCGCGTAGGGTTCAGCATTCCAAGCTTTGGGCTGGGTCGGTGGCGCCATTGAACCATTGACGCCTGGAAATGCGGCATCAAACGTATGCATTGTTTCCAGTACAATCGGTGGGTTCACACCCTGTTCATCCTGTTGGCTGGCGGCAACAAATTCCTCAGGAGTCTTAACTCGTACGTCGTGCTTGCCTCGATAGTTTTCGTCGGCTGGCCAAATCAAGCCAATGAATGCCTGCCACCCAAAATAGTCAAAGAACGGGCGGTCTTCAATGTCACTGAGAACCAATCTAGAATGAGGCTTTACGTTGACGGGCACAAAAGGCGACAGCTTTGGAACCAACAAATGATACGGATCGGCTATGCGAGTATTATGTGGTTCCTGAAAATCCTTTCGCTTCGCGTTTGTCACCTCATAGTTCGTATTCGGATACCGCGTCACCCCAGCCCCCAGTGGTTTTTCATACTGTGGTTCGACCGCGTTAACAGAGAACGAAGACATCAGCACGGCGACAAGAGAAACTCTGTATAGGGTATAAATACAAGATCTAAAATTCGAAGTCGTCATGCCATTCTCCAATATCCATTCATAGTCAATTTGATTGCGTTAACCCATTAACGCCCGTCGTAAGAGTCCTTGTGTTTCACGTTATAAACGATGAGCACCCTGTTTCTCTTTGGGTTACCTGTCAAACAGTATACGCAGAGCTGATATTGCGATATTACGTCGTATTACAGTCACACCAATTGCAGTCCAATCTATTGAGTCACACATTGCACGAGCAGTTTTGAGGTACTTTCAGTGTAAGAATTAATACAAGCGGATTAAATAATGCAGCGGTTAGTGTTATAACCGTTGTTTGATTTTTTTACGTGATAGACAAACAACGTATGACACAAACAAACTTAAGTAGCAGACCAGACCAGAAAGGGTTTTTAGGATGGATCGAACGCACCGGTAATGCCCTACCAGACCCAGTGTTTTTATTCGTTTACCTGATTCTCGGTGTCATCGTCATTTCCGCACTGACCTCTTTTTTCGGCGTATCAGAAGTGTTAAGCCCTCAAATTCTGTCGGGCATGCCAGAAGCGCAGAAAGCGCGGTTTGGCATCGGGCCCGATGGCGCAATAGCTGCTCAGAGCATGCTCTCGTCCGCCAACCTGCAACGTTTGTTTGTTGAAATGCCAAAAACCTTCACGCATTTCCATCCTCTTGGCATGGTGTTGACCGTAATGCTCGGAGCTGGCGTCGCTGAACGAACAGGTTTGTTTGGTACGGCCATGCGTGCTGCCGTAAGCAAAGCTCCTCAGTTTCTACTCACCCCGTTGGTCGCATTCATAGCAATGATGGGTAACCTGGCGGCAGACGCGGCCTACGTGGTACTCATTCCTCTAGCGGCGCTGATGTTTGCAGCAGCTGGGCGTAACCCAATCGCGGGTATTGCCGCGGCATTTGCAGGCGTGTCTGGCGGATTTTCGGCCAACTTACTAATGGGGCAATTAGATGCCCTATTGCTCGGCATAACCAGTGAAGCTGCTAATATTCTTGTGGCTGACTACCCAATTAACATCGCTGGGAATTGGTATTTCATCGCCACCATGCTCTTTATCTACGTGCCGGTTATATGGTTCGTAACCGATAGAATCATCGAACCCCGCCTTGGCCCATTAAACGCAGAAGACGCAGCCGCAAACAACGCTGAGCCACACGCTAAACAAGAATTGGACGCCACAGAGAAGAAAGGCCTCAAACTTGCCGGCATTTCGATGTTGGTTGTTTTTGCAGTTTGGGCGGCGTTGGTGTTCGGACCAGATACCCCGCTAGTTAATGAAGCCGCTTGCCCAGATGCAGAACTTGCTGCCGGTAACTGTTCATTTCAAGCCAGGTTAACGCCTTTTTACCAATCATTGATCGGCGCGTTTTTCATTCTCTTCATCGTTACTGGTTGGGTCTACGGCAAAGCCGTTGGCACAGTAAAAAGTCATCGCGATATCGTAAAAATGATGTCTGAATCCATGCAAGACATGGGCTATTACCTAGTGTTGGTTTTCGCAGCCGCACACTTCGTAGCCATGTTTAACTGGTCAAACCTAGGATTAATATTCGCCATTAAAGGCGCTGCGGCAATTGAAGCATCACAGTTACCCCTGTACGCCGTCCTAGGAATGATGGTCCTGTTCGCCGCTTTACTGAATCTATTCGTTGGCTCGGCCAGCGCTAAATGGGCCTTTTTAGCACCGGTTGTGGTACCCATGTTAATGCTCTCTGGTATAAGCCCAGAAATGGCCACCGCAGCCTACCGAGTTGGAGACGGTGCAACAAACATCATCACTCCACTCATGTTTTACTTTCCATTAGTCTTGACGTTTGCTAACCGATGGCAAAAAGACTTTGGTATTGGTAGCCTGACCGCCACCATGATTCCATATTCAATATGGATGCTGATTACAGGCCTTGTCTTAACCATGCTCTGGGCCGCTCTAGGCTTACCATTGGGTGGTGGCGCAACCGTTGAATTCGCCATGCCTTAACAGGCAAACGAAAATAACCGAAACCGGGGTGGCATTTAAAAATGCCACCATAAGGACTAAGATGCGAATCTGTCTGCGATAGGCCGTCATCGGCATAAATCGAGTTGCGCAGCGACCGGGTAGCCAAAAACAAGGAGTCTGGTGTCTAAATCGATCGAGCTGATACTACATTGGAACCTCTTACGATTGAGGATAGCTCCATCTCCGTTACAGAACCTCTAGTGCATTGGCGTACAATCCAGTCAAGACCACCTCTTGCCCTGTGAGCTCCAGGAACCTAAGCTGTAGCTGCATCAACGTGTCTTCTATATTTTCCGGTGAATGGGTTGATGGCTGAAAGTAAAAAGTCACGATGCTTTGTATTGTTCTGTCGTTTATCACTTCCTGCAGTTCATAGACCTGTGTGATGATCTCTAGCGTTTGGTAATCGACCTTTTTCAGAATGCCAACGTTAATAGCGGTTTGCCACGATGCGTCAATTAATGTGGCGTCAACTAATGAGCCCTCATTACTGATTTTGGAAAAGTCGAAATAGCCCGATTCGGTGATCGCTTGCTTTACCGCGATCTCGTCGCTTTGATTGTACTCCACGATTTTCTCTAACATCGCTTTGTGAGAGGTCGTCCAAGAATTCACGATAGCCTGATTCCGAAGTATTTCCTGTTTGATGCTCTGCAACGCCTCTTGAGCGCGTTGTTCTTGTTGATAGTCATCAAAGAGTTTGTTGATCAACAATGCAAAAAGTACGCTAAATACAATTAAAGCGCTTTCAGCGACGTACTTTTTCATTTGAATATCTAGTGAGAGTGATCGAAAGACTCTATGCTATCTTTATAAGATTAATCCCTCAACTACAGCTTGGCAAAATTGGAAAGTGTCAGAGCGGATTTTTAATTCCACTCTGCATCGACTTGGCGTTGCCCCCTAAAAATAAATCTTCTCTGAGGTTTTAGGCTCTTTTGAGGCTCTATCTATGGCACTATCGGTATCTTAATTCAATTCTAACCGTGAGCCTATTATGGTATTGCAACGCGCAGCGTTAGTGGCGGTGGCCTTCCTTACTCATATTTCCAGCTCCCAAGTTTTAGCTGATAAGCAAACCTTACTGGACGAAGAGTTATCTAAATGGGATATCTACTTAAGCTATGCGCATTCGCCTAATTATGCTGGCGAGATACCAAAAGATCTCCATGGCAATGACATTCCGCCTATTGGCCTGAACCCCAGCGATGGTTTGGGGGTCTTTACTGTATTGACCCAGCCCGAACCCGTTTTGCGTGTGAGCGGCGAATATTACGGGGCGCTGACGACAAAACAAGAATTTGATAATTATCACTTTAGTCTCAAAGTAAAGTGGGGCGATAAAATTTGGCCCGCCAGAAAAGGCAAACTTAAGGATACGGGCATTTTGTATCACGCCATTGGTCCTCATGGCGCGGAGTATTTTCGCAGCTGGATGCTGTCGCATGAGTTTCAAATCATGGAGGGACACATGGGGGACTACTGGGTACAAGCGAACGGGGCCATCGATGTGCGCGCCTACCCCAGAGAGTACGTTATGAGCCCCGTGGCCGACCCTCGTGCCCCTTGGCTTAGCGTCGGCAAAGGTGCCGAGCCCTTTGTGATGCGCTCGGTCAATCATGAAAGCCCGCAAGGCGAATGGACCCAGTTGGACTTAATCAGTGTTGATGGACAAAGCCTGCACATCGTGAACGGCCAGGTCGTAATGGCACTTAAAAACTCACGTTATATTGAGGAGGACGGCACGTCTACGGCATTGAAGAAAGGTAAGATTCAATTGCAAAGTGAAGCTAGCGAAGTGTTTTTCAAAGACATCATCATTCAAACCATTGAGACGCTACCCAAGCAATACGCCTTTTATTTTGAGTGATTAATCAAGGGCGCTGTTCGATTAATTTGGCTCTGACGCCTTTAATTATTTTATTTTTCCCATGTGTGATCATTACCGTTGCCCAGGTACCTATAATCATTTATCTCATTTAGAGCAAAACCGTCATTATTAATGTCCTTGATTTCAGCACCATAAAACCCAGTAGCTTTGAATCCAGACGCAAAGATGCGGCCTTTATACTCTTTTATATCAACAACGGCTACCCCTTGAAGTTCTTTAATAAATTCAAATTTGACTGTGTCAATTCCATCTTTAACTCTATAGAATCTTGAATATGTTGGATACCCCTTATGTGCGGTATTTCCATCATTAAGGACTACCCACTTACTTCTACCAAACTCAGCATAGAAGCCTTGCCCACCAGTTATGATTGGCACAGTATTTTCTAGGCTATCATTGAAAACACCATTTATATATTTTTGAACACGGCGATCAAAGAGGCTTCCGATAAAGTATTCATTTCTATTGACGCTAAACTTAACATCTTTATATATTTGGAAGTCATCATCAAGATAGTAATCCTCTGAACGCGCAAGATCGACAACCAATCTCATACTCAGACCATCTACTTGAAATTCTGCATAGCTAATATAGCTATCATCTGCTTTTAGACAAAAAGTAATAACAGTTAAACAAATTAGTATAAGAAAATATTTTTTCATCATATTAAAGCCTAATCTTAGACGGACCGACCGTACTTCTATTTACTCCGACAGTATGCCCGACTCTAACACCAGCACGATCAGCAACTCCTCTACTCTCAGCATCTTGAAAAACAGCTCTATTAGCACTTTGCGCAGCAAACGTTTCACTCAATCTATGAAGAAAAGGGGGCAGAGCCGATTTTTGAACCAACTCTCAATTAATTCGGCTCTGACCCCATAAAATTCGTGACAAAACTCAAGCCGGTAAATTCGAAAATTTCGATTATTGAAACGATGAATTAATCGCTAATGCGGGCGAATGTGGCAACAGTTAACTCGTTCCAGTTCCGATTTTAATCTAATCAAGCCGCGCTAATCGGTTGTCTCGCTAAAATCTCTGCTTTTCTCAATCACTTCTTTCGCAACTCGCATTGCAGACAATGCCGCAGGGTAGCCACAATAAACCGCAGAATGAATGATTACTTCCCGTATCTCGCTTGGCGTGACGCCGTTATTGAGCGCGCCGCGCAAATGCCCTTTGAGTTCTTCAAATGCTCTTTGTGCTATCAGCATGGAGATGGTTATCATACTGCGCGTCTTTAGATCTAACTCATCACGAGTCCAAGCCACACCCCAAGCGTGCTCCATGGTCAGCTCTTGCAACGGAAGTTCATAGTCCGACGCGCCCTCCAATGCCGCATCAACAAATTCAGCTCCCATCACACGGCGTCTTGCCTGCTCGCCAGCAGTTCTCTTTTGATTGGTCATACGTGTACCCGAATTTTCTATTGATAGAGCAAAACGCTCCGAATGCCTTACTCTATCGGCAATAGCTTCGTATGAATACCGCACGGTCAGTTTGGCGGCTATTGATGCAAATTATAGACACGCTAAGCCACAAATTTTGCAGGTAACAAGTGAACGCTAGACGGACATTTCCGGCACATTGGCGGGTACGATGAGTTCACCTTCGGTAAGCTGCTGAATTTCTTCGACACTGACCCCAGGTGCACGCTCACGCAGTACAAATTTTCCATCCTCAATATCCATTAACGCTAAATCAGTGAGCACCCGTTTAATGCACCCCTTTCCCGTCAATGGCAGCGTGCAATTGGACAATAACTTAGATTTTCCGGACTTAGAGGCGTGAGTCATGGTCACAATAATATTATCGGCTCCTGCCACTAAATCCATCGCCCCGCCCATACCCTTAATCAATTTCCCGGGGATCATATACGATGCAATGTTGCCTTGGCAGTCAACTTCGAAGGCGCCTAAGACTGTAAGGTCTACGTGCCCTCCTCGGATCATGGCAAAGGATTCGGCCGAAGAAAAAATAGACGCGCCTGTCACCATCGTCACGGTCTGTTTACCCGCGTTAATAAGGTCAGCATCAACTTCTTCTTCAAGGGGAAACTGCCCCATTCCAAGAAGGCCGTTTTCGGATTGCAACATGACGTCCATGCCTTCGGGTATGAAGTTCGCCGCTAAGGTGGGTATTCCAATACCAAGATTTACATAGAAGCCATCTTGAAATTCTTGCGCTACGCGTTGAGCTAATTGTTCTCTGGTTAGTGCCATAATAGTTTCTCCTTACGCCGAACGAACAGTGCGTTGCTCAATGGTTTTCTCGAAAGTGCCTTGAATGAGTCGATTCACGTAAATTCCAGGCAAATGAATTTCGTCAGGGTCGAGGTCACCAACTTCGACGATTTCCTCCACTTCCACCACTGCGACTCGGCCGGCGGTGATGGCCATAGGATTAAAGTTTCGCGCTGTTTTACGAAACATCAAATTGCCATGGCGGTCTGCCTTCCAAGCCTTAGCGATTGAAAAATCACCCACCAGCGACTCTTCTAAAATGTAGTTTCTACCTGAGAACTCACGCACTTCCTTGCCTTCACCCACCGGAGTGCCGTAACCAGTAGCAGTATAGAAAGCAGGAATGCCGGCTCCACCTGCTCGCATTTTTTCAGCCAAAGTGCCTTGAGGAGTCAATTCCACTTCCAATTCGCCACTCATCATTTGGGCTTCGAACAGCGCGTTTTCACCGACGTAGGAAGCGATCATTTTCTTAATTTGTTTATCTTCAAGCAATAAGCCCAAGCCTTTACCATCGACGCCAGCATTATTCGACGCAACGATTAAGCCAGTGGTGCCTTTACGCTTTATCTCTTTAATTAGATTTTCAGGAATACCACAGAGCCCAAATCCTCCGGCTATGACGGTCATATTATCTTCAAGGCCAGCCATGGCTTCCTCGTAACTGCTCACCACTTTGTCGAATCCAGACATCGGGGTCCTCCTCACTATTTTTTATTTAACTTATGCCTAGATTGCAAGAAAACGTTATATTTATCAAATTGTAATTTTTAATAGATTAATTTATATTTTTTATTAATGAACATACCTTTAAATCAAGTATTAGCGTTCACAACGGTTGCGAAAACAGGCAGTTTCGCCGAGGCCGCCGTTCAACTCCACTTGTCTCAACCAGCCTTAAGTATTTCGATCAAAAACTTAGAAGCGGCGTTGGGCGGAAAGCTTTTTTCTCGTAGCACACGATCTGTGGCACTTACCCCTGAAGGCAAGGCCTTTTTTCCTGTGGCTAAACGCTTGCTGTCAGACTGGGATAAATCCCTACAAGATGTTCGAAATCACTTTGATCTAAGCAAAGGGAAATTGGACATCGCAGCGATGCCCACCTACGCAACCAATCTATTGCCCGATGTTCTAGCGAAATTTCATACGCAGTATCCGTCTATTAACATAACCGTACATGACGTGATTGCCGAAAGTGTCGTAGATATGGTCAGAGAATCTCGTTGCGAACTGGGAATAACGTTTAAGCCCGATAGCGCTCCAGATCTGAATTTCAAAGCCCTTTTTAAAGATCGCTTTTTCGCAATACTGCCAAAAGAACACCCCTTACTGGTAAAGCCTCGGTTAACCTGGAAAGAGCTAACTACCTACCCTCACATTAGTTTGCAATACCCTGCTGGCACTCGAACACTGATTGACCGCGCTCTAAACGATAAAGGGCTCACTCTGCGCCCTGCTTTTGAATCGCACCAACTTGTGAGCATTGGGAGAATGGTGAGTAAGGGCTTAGGTTTGAGTGTCGTTCCAAACACCAGCCGAGCCCAGATGAACGAAATGGGGTTAGAATCTCGCGAAATAAATTCTCCGGTCATTACGCATGAACTCGGGGTGGTCACTCGCCGACAAGATACTCTTTCGGTAGCGGCGCAAGCCATGTTAGAGACTATATTTGACATGAGCCCTAAGTGAGGTGAAAGGCCCTACCACAGGTTACCATTTAGGATCCTACTCCACGTTTGCAAACGTATCGCGTAATGTGTTCTTTTGAACCTTGCCCATTGCGTTACGTGGCAGTTGATCCACTTGATAGACATATTTAGGGACTTTGAAACCAGCAAGGTTTTTACGACAGTGCTCCACAATCTCTTCGCATTGAAAGTGCCGGCCTGAAAAAACCACCACGGCAACAACGGCCTCACCAAAATCCGAGTCTGGAATACCAACCACGGCCGATTCAACCACACCCACTATCTCATCTATCACTAATTCAACTTCCTTGGGATAAACATTAAGTCCGCCCGTAATGATCATATCTTTTGCTCGACCCACAATCGATACGTACCCGTCTTGATCAATTTGCGCCTTATCTCCGGTATCAAAGTAGCCGTCGTGCGTGAAATCGCGTTTAGTCTTATCTGGTTTTTGCCAATAGCCAATAAACACATTGGGACCTTTTATCTGCAAATCCCCAGTCACACCGACCGACACTCTGTTGAGAGTTTGGTCAACCACCCTGACTTCAACACCTGGCAATGCCAAACCTACGGTTCCTGCGCGACGCTCACCACTCAGTGGGTTAGACGTATTCATACCCGTTTCTGTCATTCCATAGCGTTCGAGTATCGTGTGTCCAGTCAACGCCTGAAACTCAACGAAGGTTTCTTCAAGTAAAGGCGCCGAGCCCGAGATGAACAACCGCATATTTGAACAATCAGATGCGCTAAATTCCGAGCGTGTCAAAAGACGTGTGTAGTAAGTGGGTACACCCATCATCACCGTGCAATTAGGCAAGGCGCGCACAGCGCGGCCCGCATCGAACTTCCGATACCAGTGTATTCTTGCTCCGCTCAACAAGGCACACCCCACGCCAACGAACAATCCGTGCACGTGATACATCGGTAACATGTGAAGTAAACAGTCTGATTTGCTAAAACCCCAAGCCTGCACCAGTGCTCTGGCGTTTGTTAGTAGGTTTTCATGGCTCAACATAATGCCTTTAGGTTTCCCAGTGGTACCAGAAGAATAAAGAAGTGCCGCCAATTCAGTCTTACTCACATCAACCGTTTTGTGAGTGTGCGACTCACGATGTACATCACGAAAAAGTGATCCTGAGCCATCGTCGTTAAGTGTGAGGATCTTGATACCGGAATCGTCTGAATCTGTTAACGAATCATCGTTCGCGCTCGACGTAATTCGAATAAATTCCGTTTCCGAACTGCCATCACAAACAATTAACGACGGGTTGGCGTCGCCCACCAAGTAGGCCAGCTCAGCACTTTTGTAACTTGTGTTTAATGGATGATAAACAAATCCGCCACGCAAGCAAGCTAGGTAGAGAGAAAGCGATTGAGGGGACTTTTCAACTTGGACCGTAATGCGATCACCAACCTTTAAACCAAGGTTTTTCAGCAAGTTCGCTAGCTTGGCGCTCGAAGTCTCAAAATCACGATACGAGTAGGCTTTTTCCCCCTCGTCGAACAAAAGGGGCTCATCGAGGTTTTCTGGGAAACTATTTCTAAAGTTCTCGTACAAATTATGTTCGGCAGTCATTCTTTCGATCTGTGTGGATTAATTAGGATGAGTATATCTTTGATCATTTAGCGTTAAACATCATTGATACCGTAGTTGCAACGATACTTCATATTACCGAAGCGGTTCTATTGCACCCGGAGACCTAAGGGCATCTTGTCTACTTATTTCACTCGCGTTCTACTCCGCTGGATTTTTTTCTCTATGCTGCGCTCTGAACTCAGATGGTAAAGAAGAGAACTTTCTCTTAAATCTGCGCGCGAAGTAACTTGCGTCCTTAAACCCACTTTCATAGCCAACGTCCGAAACAGGCAGAGTGGTTTCAACCAACAATCGACGGGCATTTTCCAAACGAACATCAGTTAAGTATTGCAAAGGCGTTCGAGAAAGATGCTTTTTGAAGCGACGTTCCAATGCGCTGATTGATAAATGCGACTCTTTCGCTAAGTCTGGCAACGTTATTTCGTCGGCAAAGTTCTCTCTTATATAGGTCATTGGCACCTTTAACGCTTCTACCCCGATCAACGCCACAGACATTTTCTCCAAGTGCCGAGAGATTCCAAAAGACCCAACAATGCTTCCATCAGGACCAAGCAATGGACGCTTAGACGTCGTAAACCAAGCCAATTTCCCTTTCTCATCTATGTTCATTTCCAAACGATCGGTGACCAATTGCCCTGCTAGAACTCGCTTGTCGTCTTCGACGAATTGTTTAGCAATGTACGCTGGAGAGAAGTCATAGTCCGTATGACCAACAACCTGCTCTAGAGACTGAGCGCCGACATGCTCCAAGAACCCTCGATTAACGTGAATCAAGCGCCCCTGCGTGTTCTTCACCCAAAACATCACGTCAGGTAAAAGATCGTACATATCAAGCAATTGTTTATGAGATTCTGAAATATGCAAAGTAGAAGACCGCGTTAGAAAATTAAAAACTCCATTAATAGTTCAATATATATAAGTAATTAGAAAAGTAAAAATAGTTTATACGCCGATTTTGTACTATCTAAAACCGATTTTCACTTACCAGTCTGATCCGCCTGTGATTTAACCTAAGTGCAACAAATAAATAATAATAATGACAAGCTATATTGTAGGAGATATGGAAATGCGTAAATTACGCATGGGTATGGTTGGTGGCGGTGAAGGTGCCTTTATTGGTGCCATTCACCGAACCGCCGCTCTAATGGATGGCCAAATAGAACTCGTTTGCGGGGCGTTTAGTAGCGACGCTCAGCGATCTTTGGAGTCGGGTAAAAAATTAGGCCTTACTTCAAATCGATGTTACGCCAGCTACGACGATCTGTTCAAACTCGAAGCGGCGTTGCCAGCAGATCAGAGAATGGATTTTGTCAGCATTGTCACGCCCAACCACTTACATTTCCCCGTTGCCAAGGCGGCTTTGGAAGCCGGGTTTAACGTGATCAGTGATAAACCCGCCACATTCTCCTTAAAGGAAGCGCTTGAGCTGAAAGAGCTGGTAGAAAGTTCCGAGTTAGTTTATGCACTGACGCACACTTACACAGGCTACCCTCTGGTCAAAGAAGCGCGTGATCTGGTAGCGCGAAAGAAACTGGGCGCCATCAAAAAAATTGTCGTTGAATACTCACAAGGTTGGCTTACTGACTTAGACACCAAAGGCAATAAACAAGCCGCTTGGCGACTCAACCCACAAACGTCCGGCGTAAGTTGCTGCATGGGCGACATTGGCGTTCACGCCGCAAACCTAGCCGAATACATCTGTGAAGATGAAATTACCGATGTATGTTCCTTACTTGATTCAGCTGACACAAGCCGTCTGCTTGATGATGATGGAACCGTATTGTTTAAAACAGCAAAAGGTGCTTCCGGAGTGCTGCTTGCCAGCCAAATCAGTGTTGGTGAAGAAAACAACCTGCGAATCAGAGTTTACGGCGAAACGGCCAGCCTGGATTGGCATCAACACGAACCGAACACACTATGGTTTCGGCCGCTCGATGATTCTGCTGTAATGATTAGAACTGGTGTGGGTTCACTCTCAGAGCAAGCTACGGCGGCCACTAGAACTCCCGCCGGGCACCCCGAGGGGTATCTAGAAGCCTTCGCTAATCTTTATCAGAGTTTTGTCGCGCAGGTTCGATTGAACATAGATCAAACGCCCTTGCCTGCCGGGGTTGAGCGTGCTCCGAGTATTGCTGATGGTGTTCGAGGCATGGCGTTTATCGAGTCCGTGGTTTCAGCCAATAAGTCTGACCGAAAATGGCATCCAATTAAGCTTCATATTGATTAACACTGTCTAATTAAACCATACCCGTTACGCATGGAAACAAAGATAAAAAAGCAAACACAAATTAAGGGACCAGCGATCTTTTTGGCTCAGTTTATGGGCGATAAGGCACCATTCAATACCCTGAATGGCTTATGCAATTGGGTCTCAAGTCTCGGTTATAAGGGCATCCAAATTCCCACTTGGGAAACGCAACTTATCGACTTAGACCTTGCAGCGCACAGCCAAGATTACTGCGATCAGCTTTCTGAAACAATCGCTTCATACGGTCTTGAAATCACGGAGCTATCCACCCATTTGCAAGGTCAACTGGTCGCCGTTCACCCCGCCTATAACGACATGTTTGACGGTTTTGCTCCGAAGCATCTTAGGGGCAAACCGCAAGAGCGAACTGAATGGGCAGCAACTCAACTAGCGCTGGCCGCCAAAGCCAGTGCACGCTTAGGGCTTGAATCTCATGCTAGCTTTTCAGGGGCACTTTTGTGGCAAACAAACTACCCGTGGCCTCAACGACCCGCTGGCCTAGTAGAAGAAGGGTTTGCTGAGCTCGCTAGACGATGGTTGCCAATCCTAAACGCATTTGATGACTCTGGCGTTGATGTTTGTTATGAATTACATCCAGGTGAAGATCTGCATGATGGTGTTACCTTTGAGCGCTTCTTGGACGTCACGGGAAATCATCCCAGAGCTAATATCTTATACGACCCGAGCCATTTCGTACTGCAACATTTAGACTACCTATCATTTATTGATCATTACCATGAGCGAATAAAGGCTTTTCACGTCAAAGACGCGGAATTTAATGTCAATGGGAAATCTGGAGTGTACGGAGGTTACCAATCTTGGGTCGATCGCCCTGGTCGATTCAGATCGTTAGGCGATGGCCAAATAGACTTTAGAGCAATATTCAGCAAACTGACTCAATATGGTTATCAAGGTTGGGCAGTTCTAGAATGGGAGTGCTGTTTGAAACACCCTGAAGACGGAGCGGCAGAAGGAGTCCGCTTCATTGAGGAACACCTTATACGCACCACCGACAAAGCGTTTGACGACTTTGCCAGCGTGGAACAAGATCAAAAATTGAACCGCCAAATTCTTGGTCTCACCTAGGAGAGCGACATTATGACTCATCAAGAAGTTACACAACGTAAACTATTTATCGCATGCTGCATCGCCCTCACCGTAACGTCCATGACGTTCGCCATCCGAGCGGGTATCTTGACGCAATTGAGTGAAAGTTTTGGTTTCACCGACACGCAATTAGGGTGGATTAACTCAATGGCCTTTTTAGGGTTTCCCGTTGCCACTGTGTTGGGCGGGCTTCTCTACAACTCCTTAGGCCCAAAAGTACTGTCCGTCGTGGCGTTTGTCGGGCACCTATTAGGCTTAGTGTTGACTATTTATGCCACGGGGTTTTGGAGCCTTCTGATCTCAACGTTCTTTATCGGCTTTGCCAATGGTGCCGTTGAAGCCGCGTGCAACCCTCTTATCGCTGAGTCCTATCCAAACAAAAAAACCACCATGCTCAACCGTTTTCATGTGTGGTTTCCAGGCGGGATTGTGATCGGAGCGTTGATTTCAAAGGTATTTACCGATTTGGGCTTCTCATGGCAAAGCCAGATCGCCGTCATGATCATTCCCACAGCCGTGTACGGTTGGATGATGCTCTCGCTTAAGTTTCCAGAAGCGCGTCACTTTGAAACATCCACGAGTAAAAATGCCAAGGCGCTTTTATCACCGTTATTTTTGTTTATGGTGCTTTGCATGACACTGACGGCCACTGCTGAACTGGGGACACAGCAATGGATTGAACGAATTCTAAGCGCATCAGGGGCATCGCCTATGTTAATACTGGCGATGATCACTGGCCTGATGGCCATCGGGCGCTACTTTGCAGGTCCGCTAATCCAACGTATCAACCCGGTCGGTGTGCTGTTATTTTCGGCCGTTGTATCAACGATTGGCATTTACAGCATGAGTATTGCTACCGGCCCAATGGTTTATCTGGCCGCCATTCTTTTCGCCATCGGCGTTACTTACTTCTGGCCAACCATGGTCGGATTCATCGCAGAGCAAGTGCCCGCCGCTGGAGCATTAGGCATGTCAGTGATTGCCGGAGTCGGAATACTCGCTGTCAGTATTTGGAATCCCGTCATTGGTAGTTGGATTGACTCAGCAAGGCAGCAAGCTCAAGAACAAAACCTAACGGGTGGCGCCGCTGACTTGGTCGCCGGGCAAGCTGCCCTCTCAAATTTAACCCTATTCCCATTAATGCTGATTATCGCGTTCACTGGTTTGTTCTTGGTAATGCGAAAACAATCTCATCAATCATCTTAGAGGAAAGTTATGAATCGTGAAGCCACACCTAACCACGTTACTGAGCCCGATGACTCTAACAGCGCACTCCCTAAGAGCGCACCAGATAGACATAAAAGACGATTGATCCTGGCTATGGGCACGCTTATTGGGGGCGTGGCTGCTGCAGAGCTTTTGGGAAACAACGGCCTGGCGGTAGCAAGCTCATACTCCCCGAACATTGGACAAAACGTTGAACCGGGTAAAATTTTCAGTGTAAAACTAATGGCCGACCTAAAGGCCATTTGCCAATTGGTTATTCCCAGGACAGAAACCCTAGGAGCTGGCGATGTCGATGTCCACGGGTTTATCGACAACCAGCTCTTTCATTGCTATGAGAAAGCACAGCAAATGAAGGTCGAAAATGTTCTCACGGAACTGAACAAACAAAACGAGGCTGGCTTTGTTTCTCTTTCCACAGAGCAACAGATGGCACTGTTAAACAGGTTTGACAGTCAACATAAAGGAATCAAAAACGACCTTATCGATGGGTTTAAACTTCTCAAATCGTTGATTGTGTTTGGCTATTACACGAGCGAAGAAGGCGCGAGCAAGGAACTAAAATATTTGGCTTTTCCTGGGCCGTTTAAAGGTTCTATTCCTTATGAATCCGTGGGTCAAGGCTACGGCGCGTTTGCGTACTATTAATTTTAGAATAAGAAGATCACTATGCAAGAACATACTTACGTAAATGAGACCAAAGAAGAGTTCGACGTTCTGATTGTTGGCTCGGGCATTACGGGAGGCTGGGCCGCAAAAGAGTTTTGCGAACGAGGCTTTAGCACCCTGATGATCGAGCGAGGCCGTGTGGTTAAACACCGCGAAGATTATACTGGTGAAGGCAAACCAGTGTGGGATAAACCATTGCGCTCACGCGTAAAGCTGGATGACGTAAACGAAAACTACCGTATTCAAAAACAGTGCTATGCCTTTAATGATGCCACAAAACAGTTTTTTGGAAACGATAAAGACCTGCCATACAGCACCGAAAAAGGCACCGATTTCAGTTGGATAAGAGCCAATCAATTGGGTGGCAAATCATTGCTCTGGCATCGACAATCGTACCGTTTAAGCGACTTTGATTTCGAAGCTAACGTTAAGGACGGCCACGGAAACGATTGGCCGATCCGCTATGACGACCTTGAAAAGTGGTATGACCATGTCGAGACCTTCGCAGGCATCAGTGGCTCCAAGGAAAATTTACCACAGTTGCCTGACAGCGTTTATCAACCGCCGCATGAACTGACCAAACCAGAACAAGACTTCAAAGACGTGATTAATACGCACTTTGAGAATATTCGACCAATAATAGGCCGTTGCGCTCACTTAACCAAACCAACTGAGCTGCAAATTTCGTTAGGACGCGTGAAGTGCATGTCCAGAAATGAATGTCAGAAAGGCTGTTCGTTAGGCGCCTATTTTTCAACCCAAAGCAGCACGTTGCCCGCCGCCGCGAATACCGGAAATCTACAAATTGCGCCAAACAGCGTTGTTGATAGCCTAATTTATGACGAACGCACCAACCGCGTAAAAGGGGTCCGCGTCATAGACAATGACACCCTTGCAGAACGAGAATATTTTGCCAAAGTCGTTTTTATGTGTGCATCCACTCTAGGTTCCACGCAAATACTGTTAAATTCAAAATCAAAGAAGTTTCCACGCGGAATAGCGAACAGCTCTGGGGTGCTAGGCCACTATTTAATGGACCATAATTACAATGCCAGCATTGGTGGCACCTTACCCGGCTACGAAGACGAATTCTATATCGGCCGTCGACCTACGGGTATGTACATCCCCAATTTTTACTACAAACCCAGCCTCTATAAAAGTAACTTTGTACGAGGGTACGCATTTGCCACCTCGGCTTTCCGAGAAGATTGGCGACAGATGGCAAACAAACAAGGAATTGGAGTCGACTTCAAGAAAAAGCTCAAACATGCAGGCCAGTGGCGTATCCACATGATGGCCCAAGGTGAAATGCTGCCGCGTTATGAAAACCAGGTCAGCTTGCACCCAGACAAAAAGGACAAATGGGGCATTCCTCAACTGCATATGAATGTCCAATGGTCTGACAATGAACGAGAAATGATGCAAGACGCAGTAGAAGTTGGAACCAGCATGCTTAAAAAGGCCGGGGTCGAAGATATCTATGGTTCGGCGAACGATACCCCTCCGGGTCTTGCGATTCATGAGGTGGGCACCGCCAGAATGGGAAAAGACCCGAAAGACTCTGTTCTCAATGGGTACAACCAAACACACGATATACCTAATCTGTTTGTCACCGACGGGGCCAGTTTTTGCTCCACAGCAGTGCAAAATCCTTCGCTCACTTTTATGGCACTCACTGTCCGCGCGGTCGACTACGCTGCTAAAGAGTTTAAAGCAGGCAGGCTCTAATACTTAACTCCCCGAATTCTAGACGATTATCTAAAATGAAATTATCAAAACTCCTCTTTCCATTTCTAATATGTTTTTTAACGCCTCTATCTCATGCAGCAGACCTGAAAGTCAGCGTTCAACTGTGGTCTGTCCGTGATGATCTAAAAAGTGACTTTCGAGGGACGATTAGTAAACTCGCGGAAATGGGTTTTCAGGGTGTTGAATTGGCTGGCGAGTACGGCGAATTTAGTAACGACCCTGAAGGGTTAGCGCAATTCATTGAATCTAAAGGCATGGTCATTAGCGGCACGCACACTGGCTTTGATTTGTTGACGGACGAAAAAATTGAAAACACCTTGGATTATTATCGCCGAGCGGGCGTAACGGCGGCCATCATTTCTTGGGATGAGCGTGCTTTTTCTGAAGATACAGTCTGGCAAACCATAGCGGACTTAAATCGATTACAACCAATAGTCGAATCCCATGGCATTAAGTTTGGATACCATAATCACGCACAAGAATTTGGCACTTACAAAGACACCACACTCTGGGAGCATATCGGCCGCTCTACAAAAGAGTCACTGGTGATGCAATTAGACGCAGGCTGGGCACAATTTGCCTCGAAAGATCCTGCAAAACTGGTCGAGACTCATGCAGGCCGAACGCTATCGACTCATTATAAAGCGGCTGCAAACGAGGCTGATCTGGGCAAGCTGCCGCTCATTGGGCAAGACTCTCTAGATTGGCCGGCCCTCATAGAAGCAAATAGAACCGTTGGCGGCACTGAATGGGTGGTGTTAGAACAGGAGGAGTACCCCAACGGTTTGACCCCGCTTGAAGCAGTTTTGGCGTCAAAACAGGCACTGGATAGATATTTAGCTGAGCGAGAAAACTAATTACGACCCTGCATAAGCTTCCTTGTTACGCCGATTTGGTGGCTATTTAGACTTAGCATCACGTAAGTACTACTAAGTGTGACTGAAGATAACACTCCACCAAATTGCCAACCGGCCTCTAGATTTGTTCATTAGGCCAGAGAGTCCATTCTTAGTCACACAAATTTCATACTCAACACCTAAGGTGTCAATCTGACTGTGAATGCCTGTTTGTTAACATTGAATCATGCAATTCAGAGATCACCTTGCTGCCGGTTTTCACACACAGAAAGGGGAAAACGGCATGCACAAAGCAGGCGCCGCTCGCCATCAGCATCTTTCCTGCAAACGTACATGCGGTGCCAAGGTGTTGAAAGTAACTTTCTCCCACTGAATTCGGGTGTTGCGAGAATGCGCTGATTACACTGCTGCCAAATTGTTTCATGATCCACTGTTATCTCAATTTAAGTACGTAACAAGTGTAACGACGCTTGAGCAATGACGCATCCCATATTACCCTAGTTAAACCCTCCAAATTAGATACCCATACCAATTATGTCGAAAAAGCTAGAACTTGATACCAAGGACATTGAAATTCTAAATATATTACAACGCGACGCAACCAGTTCAGTTCAAGTCATTGCTGAAGAAATCGGATTAACAAATAATCCCTGCTGGAGACGCATAAAGAGGTTACAGGAGAGTGGCGTAATTAACCGTTACTCAATCGATATCAACCGAAAGGTGCTTGGGCTTGGTACAACTGCGTTTGTGACCATTAGAATTGAAAAGCACAGTGCGTCCTGGTTAGATCGCTTCTCTGAGGTGGTAAAAGCCATGCCCGAAATTTTGGAGTGCCATAGAATGACCGGAGACGTGGACTACTTAATGAAAATAGCCGTTAAAGATCTAAACCACTACGACGAGGTGTATCGAAGCTTAATCGAAAAAGTAGACGGACTTTCTGATGTCAGCTCAACGTTTTCTATGGAAGAAATAAAAACTAACCCACTAATAGACGCAAGCACCGTAAAGAGAAAGTAGTTACCACAATGACCTTAAAAAGGGGTAGATATCAGTAGCTCGTAAGTGTTTTCCTAGTTTACGCGTTGCTGAATCACCGGCGGTAGCATGAGCCCATACAGCAAGTTTTGCAGCAGCCTCAAGGCCGAAGCCTTGTGCCAGCAATCCGCCTATCAAACCAGCCAATATATCCCCCATACCGGCGGTGGACATGGACGGGTTGCCATGCTCACAAACATGGATTCTTTGAGCTGTTGCAACAAGCGTTCCTGCGCCTTTTAGCACACAAACGCCACCGTATTTTCGCTGTATTGCTTTGGCTGCGAAAAATCTGTCTCTTTGGATCTCATCAGATTTACAGCCCAAAAGTTTTGCAGCCTCTCCTGGGTGCGGAGTTAACACCCAGTTGGATTTCAGCCTTGGCTGGTCAGCCAAAAACTGCAGCCCTTGGGCATCGACCACCATGGGCTTTTCATAGTCAAGAAAGTGTCGAAAAAGAGAATCTATCTCTTCTGACCATTCTAAACCTGGGCCAAAAATAAGTGCCGAAGAACCACTAAGCCACCGACCTACTTCTTGTTGATGTAGATAATTACTGGTCATAAGCTCGGGGGTTCGAGACAGGGCGACCGCTCTGTGTCCTTCATGGGTCATCAAACGAACCACGCCGGCGCCTGCGATAAAACCAGCTTCCGACGCCATAATACCCGCGCCGCCCATCCCGTCACTACCTCCGATGACAACAAGGGAGCCAAATAAGCCTTTATGTGAGTTAAGAGATCGAGGCGGCAATAGCGGTTTCTCTTCGATTAATCTATGCGCAGATGGTTCAATACCTAGGTCGTTAACTGAAGTCTTAACACCTAAATCGTCAAATACCAACTCACCAGTATAGTAACTTGCTCCCCCCGCCAGGAGCCCTTGCTTTAGCGCTATATAGGTAATAGTTTGAGAAGCTTTCATACAATCACCCAATGGGCTGCCGCTGTCACCACACAACCCCGACGGAATATCCAAACTGAGAACCGGAAGTTTGGTTGCATGTATTCGGCGGATCAATTGTGCGTGATTCTCTCGAATCTTTCCTTGCAGCCCTATTCCCAATAGAGCATCAACAACTACGCCGGAAATCGACAAGTCAGTGATCGACTCCTGAGTTCTAAGAATCGACACCGTTTGCACACCCTGCTTAAGAGCAAAGTCGTAAGCCAGTTTTGCGTCGCCCCGCAACGTCGCCGTATCGACGATGCTCACCACAGAAACCTCTAATGACGAAGACATCGCAAGACCGGCCACAATATAGCCATCACCACCGTTGTTCCCTCCACCACAAACCACGGTGATTTTATCCGCCTCAGGCCATGTCTTTACTAGCAAGTCAAATGATGCACGCCCCGCTCGCATCATTAGCTCAAAGCCAGGTGTCCCATTCTTTATGATCGCCAAATCAATGGCTTTAACCTGGGAACATTGGTACAAAGAACTCGGAAGCGTGGTCATGGTGTTTGGAACTCGTATTATCGCTCTAAAGGCTTGGCATCGGTCAATAACGAATATCTAGATTATAAATAGGTCACGAACCGTAATCATGGCTTAACAAAGCTACAATACACCAAGATTTATCGATGCGCTAAAATGACAACATGAAAACTATCTCGCTGGTACTTGGCAGTGGTGGAGCTAGAGGCTTAGCCCATATCGGAGTAATACGCTACTTAGAGTCTAACGGTTATGACATTAAATCAATTTCAGGAAGTTCCGCTGGCGCTTTAATTGGCGGAGTTTACGCCGCTGGAAAGCTGGATGAATTCGAAGAATGGGTTCGGGCCATCACTAAATTAGACATGGTGCGTTTGTTGGACATCTCTTGGAGCGGCGGCGGGTTCTTTCGCGGTGATAAGTTCATTAATACTCTGATCGAACTTGTGGGAACACAAAATATAGAGGACCTACCAATTAGGTACACGGCCGTGGCGTCTGATATCCGAAACGAAAAAGAAGTTTGGCTAAATTCCGGTGACTTATTCGAAGCAATTCGCGCGTCGATATCACTGCCTTTGTTTTTTACGCCACTTGATAGAAATGGTGCCAAGCTCATTGATGGAGGCGTACTCAATCCGGTTCCGATAGCGCCTACTTTTGGGGATGAAACCGACCTCACGATTGCCGTCAACCTTGGAGGAAAGTTCGACCCGTCACTGAATCCTCAAAAGAACAAGAAAAGGAAGATACCCAAGGTCGATGACTCGTCGCCGGTCAGACTTAAATTGGCTAACTACATCAAGCGCATGCAACTGAGTAGAGCGAACAAAGGAGAGGTTGATATGGGCATGTACGACGTCGCTAACCAAGCCTTTGAAAGCATGCAAGGCTCACTCGCAAATCAAAAACTTGCAGCCTACCCCCCTGATCACACAATAGAAATCCCACGAAATGCCTGCCGAACTCTGGAAGTGGATCGAGCGGACGAAATGATCGAACTAGGCTTAAGCCGAGCCACGCAATACTTCGACTCAATCAGGTAGATGGCAACCGAACTCAGGCAAACCGCGCCGTAAGTTAAATTAAGCACTCAATTGGCATGCCCCGTCGATCATCACTGACTAAAAACACTTACAATGATCCACCAACGGTGACCGAAACCAGGCCTTTACTGAAGTTACCATGAGAATCCGTCACCCAATATTCAAACGAATCGGTGCCGACGAAGCTCGGGAGCGGACGATAGGTTACGGTGTCGTGATCGTCCAGAAAAACCAGTCCATTGCGCGGCTGAACAATGCCGTCAATTTTAAGATCATCGCCATCGGGGTCTGAGTCATTGGCCGTTAGAGTTATCTTTACGTCGTTCTCGACAACGGTATGAGCTAGATCAGGGTTTGCGCTAGGTGATCTACTGCCTAAGTTTATATTTTGAGCCCTAATCGACGGGTAAAATGGCGTAAATCGATTATTAATGGCACTTTTTACGTTAGGCCCAAGATAGGTTTTAAATCCGTACTTATGAATCGTGCCAGTGGCTCTGTCACTGAAATAGTTTTCGATAATCGTGTAATAGTCGCCTGTCGCAGCATCAACTTGATAACCATTCTCCAGAAGGTTGGCCAGCATTTGTCGATATTGAACGCCCACGTCGTCGGTACCAGCGGGAACGGGCGCGGTACCGATACTGTCGGTTTTTGTACCCACATATTGAACATTGACTCCCCCACCTGCTTCCAAATACTCAAAACGACCGTTCGTTTGGTTTAGGTTTAAACTAAAACGGCCAAGTTGTAATTCGTTCTCATTGATAAAGGTATCTGACGCGTCATTCTCCTCATATAAATCCGCAACTCCAGTAAAGCTCGGTTCAATGATCACGTATTGATCTCGTCCAAGGTCGTCTGCATTGGTGTAATGCTTGGACAAGTGCATGCCCACCGGGAAGCCCTCAATATTAGCCCTTCGGATCACCATGTCCGATGTATTTGTGCCCAGCTCAATTCCCCAATTAGGGCTGGAAAATGGCACGGCCGGTGACGCAATTAAATCGGCATTGTCGACAAGGTAATGCGAGGTGTACTCCATCCCGATGCCATGACGAACATTCCATCCTTTAAAATTTGAAATTACGGTGTAAATATTATGCCCTTGATTCGGGTTTGCTTTGACAACGTACATTCCAACCGTGGAAGCGAACGCCTCATTATTGTCAAAGTTCCTGATCGGCGGATCATCAGGAGTCGTGCTTGGATCGAACCCTAATGCCTCAGGCAACATGAAATTTTCGGCTGGAAAATTTAGCATTCCGGCACCACGATGCAGGTAGGCGTAAGCATTGTTAAAACTTGCTGCCACGTTATCGATACTTCGAACCATACGCCCTTGAAACCAAAATCCGACGCCATTACGGCCTATGTCAAACTCCTCACGTTGATTACCATTTTTCGGATTTATGGCGCGATTACCTTCGCCCTTTATCGCGAGATTATTTGACCAGACTCCCGTCTCATTGCCTGTCTCGGCAACGAAACCAGCCCCGAAGGTGTCAAATGACACATTGCTATCAAAAATAGCGTGACTGTCGTGATGCGTATAACCCCATCCAGGCGACCCAAACACCGCATTGCCGACAATCACCGCCGGCGAGCGTTGATCCGAAGTCCCAATGCGATGGAGATGGAGACTGTATCGCCCGCGGACATTACTGTTCGCCATAACCGAAGTCACGTCCGGCACATCGAAGGAGCGGATCGACTTATCTGTTCGACCTAACTGGTGAAACTCGGCATAACGTACATCCACGTTATTGCTGTGCATGAACATCACGTGTCCCCGTTGATGAGTAGGTACGGTGGACCCATTTTCAGTGCGAATAACGACATTTCTAGAGTGATTCGCGACGCTGGTTTTCAGGTCAGCGCGTGGACTCGAATGATCGTATTCAAGGTTGCGATCAAGCCCAATGACCGTACCATTAATCGAGGTTATGATTCGGACCTCATCTTGTGACCCAAAATAACGAACGGCTCGAATGGTGTTATCCCATTTCCACCCTAAATACGTGGTTCCGGCAACAACAATTGTATCTCCGACT
Source organism: Arenicella sp. 4NH20-0111 (assembly GCF_040366405.1). Taxonomy (NCBI): domain Bacteria; kingdom Pseudomonadati; phylum Pseudomonadota; class Gammaproteobacteria; order Arenicellales; family Arenicellaceae; genus Arenicella; species Arenicella sp. 4NH20-0111. The sequence continues at coordinate 104,048 of NZ_BAABWF010000004.1, read as the reverse complement.
TTCCAGCCCACAGGAGATTCCGACAGAACAAGAGAGGATGCTCCTCGAATTGGATTCTGAGATACCTTTGTGTGACTCAGTTTTGCGGCTCCATGGATCCGAGTTTTACCGTGAGCAACAATCCCACGAGATAACAGCATGGGGTCCTTAAGAGTATCAATATCGCCATTATTTGCTATGACCAATTGGACTGTGACGGCTTCGTTCACGGGCTGACCTCGGCTCCCCAGTTGTAATTCCCCTCGAGGATCAACCACCAGAGTATCAACAATCATTTTGCTGGATTGATCTGTAGCAAACTGGAGCTTTCCGTCAACTCTAACGGTGTTAAATCGCTGCTCTAATTCTCTATCATACGTTACCGATACGCCCTCAGGAATCACGACGTTAGCGCAATCTCCTGGTACCCTTCTCTTGTACCAAGTTGAAACACTATTCCACGCTCCATCGCGGACCGCGACATGAGTAGCCGACTCATAATCCACAAAGTCAAAAATTGCGTTGTGCTCGGCCACCTTACTGGCGATGCTATCAATTGCCTGCGGAGTCTCGCCAAAATCATAATCACCGCGCGCGACCGACGCCATCAACTCACACACACTATCGCCTATATTATCTGGGTCATCCAATAACAGCATTAAAGGGCTAATGATTGACACCGCCGCCGTGCGTTTCGCTTTGCTGTCGGACCCATGCCGGTGTTGAGCTAAAGCGCTCTCAGAAAAAGTGGCGACAACAAACGACGAGGAACACAATAGAGCAAGAAGGCAAAGTAGCTGTCGACGCAACACTTGAGCAACATACATTTTCATCATTTAGGAACTTCTTTTCGGGTAATAGCTTAGGGTCAATTAATGCTAGCAACCTACCAAGCGTATTTCTAGACGTCGTTATTTGTCATCACCTGCGGTCAAATTTGATGTTTGACTGAGACGTTCAACTATATGATTCAACCGATAGTTGAACGCCCTACTCACACTTCGAATGCCGAAAGATTAAATACGCCTTTCGTGGTAATAAACTTAAAAAATCGTTACAAAGCGCGTTCACAACGAACGTTCACATTAAGATTCGTCTTTAGAAAAGGTTGTGTTACATACGCTTAGTGGCCGCGTTTTACGCATAAATGTAATAAAAGCGCTGGCGCTCAACGTTATTTTTGATATAGTTCCGCCAGGCGCCGATTTGACTCTGATTGCGGGCGCGGAATAAATTCAGCTAAAGCGAGCTCAACCCGCGTTCCCGTCGTGTTGCCGTCTTTATTGCTAAGTTTTTCCCTCAGTTGGCCTCTATCGTTTTAGAATTTTTAAGCCACTTACCTGAAAGAAATTAAATGAGCACGACCAACATTGTTGTTTTGAAATTCGGTGGATCCGTTATCCATAGTGACGCTGACTTTCATCGTATTCACCACGAAATTAAAAGACACACCTCTCAAGACCACCTTGTCGTCGCTGTTGTATCAGCCTTTTATGGGGTTACCGAATCGTTGATTAATAAAGCGATTAAAAACGGTTTCAAGCCAAGTAGTTCAGACTACGCAGAGCAAATAGCGAAAGGTGAGTTTACATCAGCGAATGAACTGGTTTCGTATTTGAATGCAAGAGGTACGGACGCTTCGAGAAAGTCGCCAGCTGAGCTCGAATTCATGGCTGAAGGCGCTCGCGACTCGGGCAAGCCAATACGGATTAACGCTCATTTGATAAACTCTGCATTAAGTCGGACACCCGTCATTGTGGTGCCCGGGTATTCAGCAATCGACTCTAATGGCGATTGCATATTGCTCGGGCGTGGCGGCAGCGATATTAGCGCGGTGTGCATCGCTGAGTCTCTGGGCTTGAACAGTGTGAGACTATTAAAAGACGTCGATGGCCTTTATGACATGGACCCAAACAAGCACCCAAATGCAACACGCCTAGATTACGTCAATTACGCGACCGCAAAAGAGATTGGCGGTGAATTGATTCAAACTGAAGCCATCGAATTTGCGGCCAGTCGTGGCATATTTATCGATATCGCGGCAATTGGTGAGACCGAAGTGTCGAGAATAGGCCCGATTGAATCGTGCGCGCAATTGGTTGACGTCGCGCCGTTATCGTCTGAGGCCAACGTCGCCTAACGATCATTCGAACTCCTGACGTTTTCTTTCCAATGAGTCATAAGTTATCGAGCCTACAGTTTACAACGTTAGGTTCGTTCTAACCGCATAATAAACGGCTATGCGCGCGCTTTCGATGTGGTCCAGCCAGCGAATCGTCCTAAAGCGTGTTCAATGCGTCCACCGCAGCCCACCCATGCTTTTCACATCACCAAAATAGTTGATAAATACAGTGATTTAGTGATGCTTTCATCGTCCCGCTCAGCATAACAATGCGCGTCCTTGGCGTTGAACCTCGCTCGCATTAGCGTTCTGCGCTCAACTGGTTGCAACGATATGATCAAAAAAACAATCATTAAGTCATAACAAAAACTCATACATCAGCCAAGAGGAACTTAATATGAAAGTGATTTACATCGGTGGAATCGTGATCTACGCCACATTAACCGGCAGCCTACTCGCAGGCGAGGCTGAAAATGAAGTAATCGACAAGCTAGTTTCTGCTTACGGGGGATCATCACTTACCGAGTTAGAAAATTATCAGATATTGACCAAATACCGAACGCCTGCAACCGGACAAAGCCACAGCCCTGAACTGACAGAAATTGGGCATTCCGCCATCAGCTTACTGGTCGAGACTTCGAGCAATAAGGCCGTGCTCGATAATTGGAATGAAAACAGAGGCGGCACTTTTCAAGGAACCACGATCGGTAAGGGAGAGAAAGCGTATACGCTCAACTATCAAACCAACACCTACGGCGAAGCCAATAGTTCAGATCCTAAAATATTTGCTGGTGGGACAATGCGTACCTCAGACACGGTTCTGGCTTTCGAGGCAAATAAGGCCAGGGAACACGCAACGCTTTCTAATGATGTTTCTTATATGAACCGAAAGCATCATGTGTTAACGATGCCGTTTCCCCAAAGCCCTGATCTGAATCTCTACATCGATGCTGATACTTTTCTTATCTCAAAAATGGTTCGAGTGAATCCACAGCTAGGAAATTTGGACTATGTTTTCTCTGATCATCAGAAAACGCAAGGAGTAACCTATGCGTCGAGTGCGTCCTTTTCAATCGCCGGCCTCCCTACGCTAATCAGCACCGCAAGAACCCTTAAGGTCAATCAGGTTTTAAGTGAGAACCACTTTCAACTACCTACGTCGTTTACTCCTGAAGGAGAGCGGGTGGACAGCTCGGAGCTAAAAGCCACGAAAATATCAGACCGTGTTCATCATGTCGGCGCTAACGGTGCCTTCACCCTTTTCATTAACACAAGCATGGGAACGATTGGCGTCGGCGCCTACGCTGGAGTAACGGATCGCTACCACTTTTATAAGAACGAAGCGAAGAACCATAAGCCAATGACCTATCAAGTGGTCACACACCATCATTCTGATCATATTGGAGGAACAGGCGAAGCAATTGAATTAGGAGCCAAGCTTGTGACGGTGAATGAGAACGTGGAGGTGATTGCCGACAGCATCAGCCCTACGCCTAACACGTCCTCGTTTCTCACTGTGGACTCACAAACCACGTTAGGCAGTGGCCGAGCCAAAGTGGATATCTATGAAGTTTCCACGATCCATGCAAACAGTTTTTTGGTTGCCTATGTTCCAGCTGATAAAACAATTTTTCTTGCTGACCATTTTGGCTCACCATTCGCAACCGGTACACCATCCGCAAACCAAAGCACCGTCGACATGTTGGCGGCATTGGATGAGCTAAAGCTTGACGTGAAAAAAATTACCACCGCGCATAACGCCAGAGTCTTCACAATGAAAGAAATGCGAAAATCCGTTGCCGACTTTACACCGACGTCGTGCTTAGCGAATCGTCCAGTGTGTGGTTGAAACCCCATAGTCACTCTGAAAAAAGAGTCGTACAGAGGATAGGTATCTTGGGCTTAGCTTTAAAAGTGGTCAAGTTTAGCCCAAGAGCACTATCGTCACCGACTTAATACGGCATCGGTCGCATACACTGACATACATTAGGGTTTTCTCTAACCAACCTTAATCGCTTAAACCGAAACGACAGATGAAACGCCCATAGAGCGCACCTCGAAAATGCCTCATTTATGGTTCCCCTGAAAGAAACTCAATGAAAGCCCTCGTTTTCGCTGGTAAGAATTTTTTTGAAGAATAAAGTAGCCAGATTGCCGACTCTTCCGACGCACCAGAGGCCTTCCAAGTTGGCAATACATGGACTAACTTCCCTGAATGTAGGTCTTCGTCCACCGTCCAGTCTGCAAGTAATGCGATACCGAATCCATCGTGAACACACTGCCTTATTGCAGCAGCACTGTTTGTCACTAATGCTGGATTAACCGCCAATTTTTGGACCCCCATGTTCGATCGGAACTGCCAAATGTGTCGAAAATCTGGGTAATCAAACGCGACTAACTCATGATTTGTTAAGTCTTGAGGGCATCTGATAGGCTCAGAGTGAGCTAAATAGGAAGCGCTCGCTACCAATCGGTAATTGACCGTGGCAATTTTGCGAGCAATCATACTACTTTCTTCTAATACACCGTGCCTTATTGCGACATCGACCTGCTCACCCACCAGATCAACACGGTTATCCGACAACCTAAAGTTCAGTTCTACTTCGGGGAATCGCTTACGAAACTCCACTAACATTGGCGCGATCACTATCTGTCCATAGGATGTAGACGCGGAAACAGTCAGTCTCCCAGAAGGCTTGATCATGGACTGCCGCAAAGACCGATGTGCCAACTCAATTTCTTCAATAAGAGGCACAATTTGACTAAAGTAATTGTGCCCCTCCTGAGTGGGGGTCAAGTTACGTGTGTTTCTTTGAAACAATCGAATGTTTAAATCTCGCTCTAAAAATGCAATGGATCTGGAAACTGTGGATGGAGCTAGGTTTCTGGTTCTGGCCACAGCGGCAAAGCTTCCAGCGCTGTACACCGCAATAAACAGCTTTATGCTATCAATATTCATTAGTGCATTATTAGCACGAATGAAACTAAAAATGTCTATTTAAGTGCATTTCCTGTTTCTATATAGTCTGCCATAACAGGGTAGATCTTATAACAAGCCGCCCAAAGGTTGCGTAAATCGGCAACTTAGCACGAACAATCCAACATTCGCCCAACACAATAGAGAGAACAATAATGAGACAAACATCACACTTAACGGGAAAAACAGCCTTAATCCTAGGTGCAAGTCAAGGAATTGGACTCGCCAGTGCGAACTCACTGGCTTTTTATGGCGCTACCGTTGTGTTGGCCGCTCGATCAATCGACACCATAGAGACTGAGGCGACAAATCTAGCAAACCTTGGATTCAACGCGTTTGCCATACCTTGCGATGTCACCGACTATGATAGCGTGACTCACGCGGTAGAATTTACTAAAGAGAAAACGGGCCGCGTGGATATTCTTGTAAACAATGCGGGGGTTATCGATCCGCTCACCACACTTATTGACTCAGATCCGACACAGTGGAACCGAGCTATCGACACCAATCTGAAAGGAGTCTATCACGGCATGCGCTCGGCACTACCCATCATGAAAGATCAAAAAGCGGGCACAATCATCAATATGAGTTCAGGCGCCGCAAACAGCGCATTAATCGGCTGGAGTCATTACTGTTCAAGTAAGGCGGCAGCAAAAAAATTAACGGAGGTCGCAAACTTAGAACTCACGGGCACTAACATTCGTGTAATTGGTCTCTCTCCAGGCACAGTTGCCACTCCGATGATGGCTAAAATTCGAGATGCAGGCATAAACCAAGTAAGTACGCTGAACTGGGACGCTCATTTACCTCCACAATGGGTTGGAGAGACGGTTGCCTACTTATGTGGCGAAGGTGGAAACGAATTTTTAGGACGTGACTTTTCACTAAAGGCAGTTGAAGGGAGAAACCTAGTTAAAGAGTTTAGTCGCAACGGTGCCTTCAGAAGTTAAAGGCCTGGCTTTGCGCTTTATGCTTCGTAAAAGCCGGTTATGCGTCATAAACGCAAAAACCATCGACAAATCATACATAGACTCAACAGACTATTTTAGTTCTATGTCTTCCGGCCAGGGTTTTTGTCCACAGCCACCACAAACCACGTCCAACACGAGAGGCTTGCCACATGCGCTGTGTATTAATCTGCCCTCCCTTTGTGATGAAGGCGCCATGTTTTCAACAACCCATTGACGCAAACTCATGATGAACGGAAAAAGTGACTTTCCCTTTTCAGTTAACTGATATTCATGTCGTACCGGATTCGCTTGATAAGCGACACGCGTCAGCACACCGGCTTCAATGAGGAACTTGAGCCTATCCGCAAGAACGCTTGAAGGTATATTCAATTGATTAATGAATGCATCAAACTTCTTGGTATTAAAAAAGCACGCTATCAATAACAGTATCGTCCACCTATCTCCAATCATACTAACCAAGCCTGGATCCTTTTCAAGTTCTGAATCAGTGGGTTTAGGCTTACTCTTTCGGTGTTTCGCGTTACTCGCACGTATTTCTTCCAGCTGCCTATCGAGCTGTTCCGACATGTCTAACCAATTTACTTCGTCAAACCGCACCGGCAATTTGCAAGCGCGGCACACCGGCTTCGGGGATAACCGCTGACCACAAACGCTGTGGTGCAAACGTTGGATGACACTGCTTTGCCTATCGTTATTTTCACGCCAGTCCGCCTCCCATTGAACCGCAAGCAATGACGAACTCATCAGGCCAAGACCTCGTTGTGTAAACTTGTATTCAAATCGCTTTGAGGTTTCCGAATAAGGTGCTTTGTAGAGTATTTCATTATCGATTAACGCGTTCAACCTCCGCGTTAGGGTTGCTCGACTGATTGAAATGCGCTCGCAGAATTGCTCAAACCTAGTACTACCGTAAAAGGCCTCCCTAAGGATCAACAGCGTCCATCGATCCCCAATGACGTCTAAGCCATTAGCAATCGGTTCATTGAGTATCAGTTGGTGGTTCATCGCCTGAGTGTAGCAAAGCTTTTCGCCCAATACTGTGGTCAATATTGTGATACATACCACTTAGTCTCTCTAATAAACCAATAAATACTCTTTATATATAAGCTATTGACTAAATACAAAAACTAAATTAGTTTCATAGTCGAAGTTACATACAGTAAGCATAAAAATGAAAATTCTCGAAAAAAACACCATCAAACACACTTTACGGCGCAGCATACATCCATACCTAAACGGAGCATGGAAACCCAATTACACTGAATACACGGCAACCGAGTTAGACGTAATAGGTGACATCCCAGCAGATATAGACGGTGTGTACATTCGCAACACAGAAAACCAACGCCATGAACCCATTGGTCACTACCACCCTTTTGATGGAGATGGCATGCTCCATGCTATCTCGTTCAAGGATGGTAAAGCCGAGTACCGCAACCGATTTATCAGAACGAAAGGCTACGAAGAGGAGGATAAGCTTGGAAAATCAATTTGGACTGGCTTCGTAAACGACCCAAAAAAATCGAAAAGGCCTGGCTGGGGTGCTCAAGAGCATTTGAAAGACGCATCATCAACGGACGTGGTGGTTCATGCAGGAAAGGTTTTATCTACCTTTTGGCAATGCGGAGATGGTTACCGCCTAGACCCTTATACCTTAGAACAATTTGGAGCCGAAAACTGGGTTCCTAAGGAGGGAATATCGGCACATCCTAAAGTAGATGAGAATACCGGTGAAATGATGTTTTTCAACTATTCCAAACAAGCACCGTACCAACACTATGGGGTGGTTGATAAAAACAATAAGCTCGTTCACTACACGCCAATCCCGTTACCTGGTCCGCGGTTACCGCACGATATGGCGTTCACCAAAAATTACTCAATTTTGATTGACCTGCCCTTCTTCTGGGATCCGGAAAAGCTCAAAAAAAATCAACACGTTCCAACCTATTACGGTGATACGTTGCCAACCCGGTTTGCAATTTTCCCTCGTTTTGGTACCGAGGAAGACGTCATGTGGTTCGAGGCTGATCCAACTTACGTTTTGCATTGGATGAACGCGTACGAAGAAGGAGATGAAATTGTGCTTGACGGATACTTTCAGGACAACCCGGATCCAGCACCACTTAAAGGCATGCCCAAAAAAGTAGGAAAATTCATGGCTGGGTTGGACGAAAGATCGTTCCAATCTAAGTTACACCGTTGGCGTTTTAATCTCAAAACAGGCGAAGTCAAAGAGCAGCACCTAGATGACAGAATATTAGAATTTGGCACGTTTAACCAAAAATACGCGGGCGTAAAATCGCGCTATTTATATTCAACGTGGACAAAGCCGGGCTGGTTCCTATTTTCAGGCATCGTTAAACACGACCTAGAAACCGGAGAATCTTGGAGTTTACCCTTTGGTAAAAAACGCTATGGTAGCGAGGCGCCCTTTATTCCAAGAAACAATGCAAGTTCAGAAGATGATGGGTATTTAGTCAGTTTTATTACGGACATGAAAGAAAATCGCTCTGAATGCATCTTGGTTGACGCTAAAAATATCGAAGCAGGCCCTATATGCCAAATACTATTACCACATAGAATTTGCAGTGGTACTCACGCGACGTGGGCAGACGGACCAAGCATTAGGGCGTATAAAGAAGAGCAGTAAGGCCACCCTTCTTTGAGACGTTTTACGCAGACGTTTGCGTTGAGCCCTTTCTGCAAACACAACTATAGACAATCAATCCACTCTCGGTATCGCAAACAATGTCAATTGAACCCATCTATATACTCGGCGGCCATCAAACGGATTTCACTCGTAATTGGAGCCGAGAAGATAAAGCCATTTATGATCTTTTCGAGCACGCAATTCAGTCTGGTTTGGAAAGCACAGGCCTAGACGCGCAAGAGGTCGATGTTGGGCATGTTGCCAACTTTGAAGGCTCTTTGTACACCGGGCAATCTCACTTAGGTGGTTTTTTCGGTCATGTCGATCCAGCCATGCGTTATTTACCAGCTTCCCGTCATGAAGCTGCGTGCGCCTCTGGATCAATGGCCATACTGGCCGCCATGGCTGACCTAGAATCACAACGCTATGAGCTAGCGTGCGTGGTAGGAATTGAACTAATGCGCCCAAAATTAGACGACAAATTAGACCGTCTGCAAGGGGCTTCATTTGTAGGGAAAGAATGGACCGACGCGAACTACGTATGGCCAAGAGCCTTCAGCGACATGATCGACGCGTATGGGCAACGTTTTGGGATTGACAAACGTCATTTGTCGGCGATTTCAGAAAAAAACTTTTCTAACGCCAAGAGTAACCCGAACTCGCAGTCTAGGCATTGGGAATTCAACCCCATTGCCTTTCAAGCTACGGACAAGCTACCAAGACATGATAAAGAAAACCCGGTTATTGAAGGCAATATACGGAGACTCGATTGTGGTCAAATCACCGATGGTGCAGCAACGATATTTCTCGCAACAGAGAGCCGCGCCAAACAGTACGCTTCAGAACATGGAAAAAACCTAGAAGACATTCCTAGAATCAAAGGCTGGGGACACATCAACGCACCGATGGCGTTTAACCATAAACTTCAACTTGGCGCTCAAACACCCTACCTTCTGCCGCACGTCAATACTCTATTCACCCAAACCTTAGGCCGCGCTAATTTAAGCTCCATTCATGACATCGGCGGAATGGAGGTCCATGACTGCTTCAACATTACCGAGTACATGATTTTGGATCACGCCGGCCTAGTTGAGCCAGGCAAAATCTGGAAGCTCATTGAAAGAAATTACTTTGATAAAAATGGCACACTGCCAGTAAACGCGAGCGGTGGACTGATAGGATTGGGGCACCCTGTCGGAGCAACGGGAGTTAGGATGGCACTCGATTGTTTTAAACAAACCAGTGGCCAAGCTGGCGAAACACAAATCAAAAATGCGAATAATATGATGACATTTAACCTCGGAGGCAGCACCACCACGTGCGCCAGCTTGATCATTGGCACCTAGCTTCTAAACATAGCTCCTAGAAATAGTCCCTAAGCCCGGCAGGCAGACATTTTCTGTCTGCCAAGGCGGGGCACCAATGAAATCATAATCCAAAAACACTCGCACCCCCGCGTAATCAACTCTTGATTGGATTAACCATTAATAGATTCGGTGAGCTTTCTAAACTCGTTCAATGCGCCAACTACGTTTGGAGCTATTTGATTAACCATGTCACTAACAGAGCCTTGACCTTTGTGAGTCTCCCACTGCTGCAACGCTTGACCTCCGTCGTAATCACATCCAGATAAGCGGAGCCTTAGGGTAGACGCAGGCTCGCCAAAGGCGCTACCCGGCAGCGTTGCAACGCCGTGCTCGTTTAACAGATGAAACGACAAATCTTCAGAAGATCCAAATCGCTTAGACAATAACTTAGAAAAGTCCGGCCAGGTATAAAAACCACCTTGAGGAATTGCACAGTCGGCACCAATCGCTCTGAGCTCATGCGCTATGTATTGGTTAACCGTCGCATGAATATCAGTGGTGTCAAAGATAAAACGCTCAATATCATCGTGGCCTTGATAGGCTTCAATGGCCGCATATTGTATTGGTGCGGGCACCGAAGACCACAACTCACTGGCAATGTGGTTGAACCTGTTTAGCAACCCGGACTTGTTCTTGGGAATCATACCTATGCCGAGACGCCAACCGCCTAATGATAAATGTTTTGAAAGTCCACTGGTTACCAGTGTTCCCTCAGGGTATAGCGCGGCTAGGGATCGGTAGGTGTGGTCAAACGAAAGGCGCCCATAGATTTCGTCTGAAATGATAACGATACCATTATCTCGACATATCTGAGCCACATCCAGCAAGTCATCATTTGAGATGGACAAGCCACTTGGGTTATTCGGAAAGTTCACTAACAGTTTAGTTGGGTTAAGGCCTTGTGATCTTGATGTGACGATACTTTCTAATAACGATTGACCATCGAATTTGTAACCCTCGTCGGACAGTATCGTCCCAACCTCTATCACCCGTTGCTGGAGCAAATCCGCTTGCGGTCTGTAACTCACCCAAGATGGTGTCGGTAACAATAAATCACCTGGGATTGCCATCTGCATAGCAAACAAAATCAGCTTACTACCGGGCCCAATCACCACATCGTATTGATCTGTATCCACACCGGCATGCTGATTCTGATGGTCGGCAACGGCCTCAATTAACTCCGGCAACCCCATTACAGGCAAATAGCTCTTCCGATCAGCATGGGCTTGCAAAGCATTGATCATTCGCTGCGGAGCAGGAAATGGCGCCTCCCCAAAACCCATATGAAATATACGACGCCCTTCATCACGTATTCGTTTTACCGACTCATTAATCGCTAACGTTGGCGAAAGATGTTGAGAATATTCTAAACTTGCATGTTGCTTCATAATTAATAAAATAGGGTTATTCATCTAATATTTGCAATTCTATACGCATACAACAGCTCTATTTATAGAATTATATTTATGATATATCTAATTTAGGCATACATGATCTACAATCAACTTCCCCCCCTCAATGCCGTAAAGGCGTTTGACGCCGTGATGCGTCAAGGCTCGATTAGTGAGGCTGCTTTAACTCTTTGCGTGAGTCAAAGTGCGGTCAGTCGACACATAGCCAACCTAGAATCCTTCCTGGGTGTAATGTTACTAATTCGAAGTAAAAGTGGTACGGAACCGACCAAAGAAGGTAAAGCGTTTTTCGAAAAAATCAGCGTTGCGCTCTCTGAGATCATGGATGTCTCGTCACAACTCCGCGCCAAGCAGTCTGGAATTCAAGTCATCAAAATCAGTTCTCTTTCAAGCTTTGCCCTTCGATGGTTGGTCCCGAGAATCGAAGAGTTTCAGAGCAGACACCCAAACATAGCCTTAGAAGTCAGCATTTCTGATCATCGACCCAATTTTGACTTGGGACAAATCGATTGCGCCATCGTCTCTGAACCGTACAAGAATGGCAATGAGCGTGACGCTCACCTTGCATTTGAAGAGTTGGTATTGGTAGGGGAAAGCACCCTACTGGCTGAAAAGCCTGTCTGCTGCGCTCGAGACATTACGAAACATCAAGTGATTCACACCACAACCCGCCCCGAGCTTTGGCTCACGTGGTGCAAAAAGGTCGGGTTAGCTGAAAACTATGAATCGTTGAACGGTTTGGCGTTTCAAGACTTCTACATATCGATTGCCGCCTGCCTAGCTGGGCGAGGACTTGCGTTAGTACCCTCATTCCTAATTAACGATGAGCTACGCAGTGGTAGGCTAACCAAGCCCGATGTGGAGACCTTAACGACAGAGCGTGAATACAAGTTGGCCCTAGCGCCAATAAAAAAACATGACCGAGCGATCATGTCGCTGAAAAATTGGTTAGTCGACACAACCAAAGATTTACCCTAACGTTAAAAGGCCATGGCGCCTCGCCGCATTTAGCCTTTTAACATTGGATTGACGTTGAACGAGTTAGGTCACCTTTTTATCGTTCACAATATTCATTGATGCTACGCCACTGTTGCCAAGTTCGACCGAAGCAAATGGCCCCCCCAAATACAAATGACCTGGGTCTTTTAGATCAAGCGCAGGCGTTTGAGCTAATATTTCTTCGGCAAACTGCTCTGCATTGTCTTTTGGCTTATACCCCAGAAAATCGGCTTTACTGTTATCCACAGGACACCGGTCGTTATTCGAAATACCATAGACGACCGTAAACTCTGTGACAGGGGTGTTAATCGATTGCTCTACCAAATGAATCAAGTCGTCGTAGGAAAGCCATGTGCCTAATGCTCGTGCATTGTTAACCTGCGCACAACTAAAGATCCGCATACACACAGATTCTATGCCGCGCTTGTCCCAATACATACTCGCCAAATCTTCGGTAAAGCACTTCGCCAACCCGTAAAACGTATCAGGCTTATGTGGCGCATCCAAGCCAATTCCTTGAGTGCGCGAATGCATTCCAACGGCGTGCACGGAACTCGCGTAGACCACACGGCGAACCCCATTGCGGTAGGCCGCTTCCCAAACATTGTAGGCGCCAACAATATTTGGCCCCAATATGGTTTCAAACGACGCTTCATCACCGTACGCACCAAAATGCACCACCATATCCGCGCCCTTCAGGACGGCCTGCATTTGCTCTAAACTCGTCAAATCGGCCTGTGTATACTCCTCTCCGGCATAGAGTTCGCCGATCTCCTCAGCAATGTCCGTACTGACAAGCGTTTCGGCCATTTTAGTGAGTGGTTCGCGTAAATATGAGCCCAAACGACCGGCGGCCCCGGTCAGGACAATTTTTTGTAATTTCATTGTTTTATCCTTATCGACAGTAACAAGTTAATACTAGTTGAAAAGTTTCTTGACGCTCGATTCAATTCGATCGAGCGCGCTCATAAGAACTTCCTCGGATGTGGCCGTGGAAATTCGAAAAAATGGAGACAGGCCATAAGCACTGCCTGGGACGGCAGCAACAAGGGCATCTTCCAATAGGTATTGCGTAAAATCGGTATCACTCTCAATAGACTGACCTGAAGGAGTTTTTCGGCCTATGCAGTCAGCACAATCAATGTAGGCATAAAAAGCCCCGTGAGGCTTATCTAAACTAAGCCCTTCAATCAAAGCAACTCTCTCCACCACGGCATTTCGCCGAGCCTCGAATGATTTTCGAAATAACGTAACCGAGTCTTGAGGGCCGTTCAGCGCCGCAGCGGCGGCGGCTTGAGCCACTGAACACGCACCCGATGATATTTGCGACTGTACTTTAGTCATGGCAGAAATGAGCGCTTGAGGACCCGCACCATAGCCAATTCGCCATCCTGTCATCGCGTAGGCCTTCGAAACTCCATTCACTATCAATGTTCGGGGCCTTAGCTCAGGGCAAGCCAACCCAAAAGACACAAATTTGAAATCGTCAAACACAATGTGTTCATATATTTCATCAGCTAACACGAGAACATTTCGATGTTGTGATAGAACCCGACCTAGCTCTTCTAACTCTGACCTGGTATAGGTTGCGCCACAAGGATTGGAAGGTGAATTCAATATTAACCAACGGGTTCGCTCACCAATGGCACTTTCCAGAGAGTCAGGAGTCATTAAAAACCGGTTCTCAGCCTTGCACTCGACCTCAATGGGTTTTGCGCCTAATATCACGACCATGTCTTTATATTGACCAAAGTACGGCGCACAGAGAAGCACTTCATCCCCCGGATTCAACGTTGCCATAAGCGCATTGAAAATCACTTGCTTAGCGCCGTTACTTACGATCACTTCTGGCGATTCAAACTGAACACCGTTCTCACGTTTGAGTTTTCCGACGACGGCCTGTTTTAATTCACTCGTACCATCAGTAGGTGGATAACGAGTCTGGCCATTTAACGCAGCCTGATGCGCGGCGTCTATGATGTGGGAAGGTGTGTCGAAATCCGGCTCACCTAAGCCAAGATCAATCACATCCTTACCTTGTGAACGAAGCTTCTTCGCTGACTGACTCACCCAAGCTGAGGCTGAGGGTTTCACCAATTCAAGCGTTGAAGATGCGTAAGATATTTGTTCAGATAAGTTCATTTAATTTCTCAACGCTATCGTTAAATAGGCTCTCCTTTAGAAATAGACGTTTTAACTTCTTCTATTTTTTCCTCAGAGAGACCGTAGTCCCGTTTGGCGGACTCTTCCGTTATATAGCCTCTTGCGAAGTCACGCTCAATAAGTTCTTGGCTTCGCTCAGCGACTGGACCATAGCCAGCACCGCCAGGAAACTCTAAAAGCACCTTTTGACCGTGCGGGACGAACTGCTTACCTTTCCCCTTCATGGCGCTGCCATCGGAGCGCTTAATCACCGTCGACGCTCCATCTCCACCACCTTGACGACCACGCGCAGGGTGATTAACGCGATCGAACATCGCCTGAAAATCAAACTCATGCCCTTCTGTGGCACTGACCTCCATGAATTGACCAAGCCCCCCTCTGTACTTACCAATTCCACCACTGTCAGGTCGTAATTCTTTTCTCCAGATCACAACCGGCCCAGCGTGTTCAGTGGCTTCTACGGGCATGGTCATGACGCCAGATGGAAAAGCCGTCGCACTTAGACCGTCTTTGGTGGGGCGCGCCCCGGCCCCGCCTGAATTAAATGTAAGCACTTCACCTCGACGAGCATCTTGGGGTGGCTTCTGATCGGTTCTCGGTCGCACCGATAACTGAAAATTGCAGAGCGTACTCGAGCCCTCCGCAGGCACCGTGTTCGGCAGAACCTTGTCCAATGCGTTGTACACGGCGTCAGGAATCAATTGCCCCACAACATGGCGCAGGGCTACCGGCGCGGGCCTTAAGGCATTCAATATACAGTTCTCTGGTGCGGTAATGACAAACGGCGCTAACGATGCTGCGTTATTGGGTATCTCTGGAGCAATTGCGCATTTTAGTGCGTAGCAAGCGTAGGCCTGACTGTAAACCAAAGGCACATTAATGCCTTTTTTATCCAGACCTGAGCTGCCGGCGAAGTCGCAAAGTACCTTATCATCATCAATACTGATGGCCACTTTTAAGTCGATAGGATTGTCATAACCATCGATGGTCATTTCCCCAGTCGCCTTATTATTGGGCAGAGCAGCGATCCTCTCTAAGGTTGCCAATCGGGAATTTTCCAAAATGAATTCAGCTATCTCATTTAAATCCGCTAATTGAAACTCCTGCATCATTTCGACCAAACGATCGTGCCCTATTCCATTACATGTCGCTAAAGCAAAGATATCGCCTACGACTTGATCTGGTTCTCTCACGTTCCCACGTACAATGTGCACAAATGCGTTATCAACTTTGCCTTTGTCGATAAGCTTCATAATTGGAATGTACAGCCCTTCTTCATACACCGAGGCGGCGTCGGCTCCAAACCCTCTGCCGCCAATATCAACCACGTGAGACGTCGAAGCAAAAAAACCTATTAATTTTCCATTAAAAAAGGAAGGACTGACAACGGTAATGTCGTGAAGGTGTCCCGTTCCTTCCCAAGGATCATTGGTAATATAGACATCACCTTCGTGCATATTTTGCTTGCCTATACGACGTATAAAATGCGCAACGGAAGCCGCCATTGCATTAACATGACCTGGCGTGCCGGTAACAGCTTGAGCCAACATCTTTCCACTGTTGTCGTAAACACCGGCTGATAAATCACCGGCCTCTCTCACAGCTGTGGAGAATGCGGTTCGAATTAGGGCCTGTGCTTGTTCCTCAACCACCGAAATAAGCCGGTTCCACATTACCTGCTTGGTTACCGCGTTTAAATTGCTCATCTTTTCATCCTCTACTTCGAAATTACATCTAAACAACCATCAGGCTGTTTGATAACCAAACGGCTACTGGGAACAATGACTGTCGTTTCATCTTCTGTGATGGCGGCTGGCCCGTTCACAAAATCGCCATCGTGCATATTCATTCTTAACGCCACCTCCGCCTCAACGGTCTGACCTATCGCTGGATCAAACATTGGACGAGTGCCTGAACTTCGAGCTTCGCAGCCTTGCTCAAGCTCATGCACTCGGTCGACAGCTGGAGTCGGTGTGGTGGCATTGACGGCCCAAACGGTAATTTCAATATCCATTCCATCCACAGGGCGACCAAACAGACTCACGTACTCGGCCTCAAACAATCGTTTAAATTCCTCACTATCCGGAGCCATCGCTTGCTCTACGGTTAACGCCACTGGAATCTCCCAGCCCTGGCCTGAATAACGCATATAGACCTTAAATTCAGAAAGGATCTCCGCCTGATCATCACAAGAACGGACGAAGCTAGTAGCTTCATTTTCCAAATCCGTGAGTAGCTGGCCGATTTGCTGAGAACTAAAATCAGACAACGTCATAAACACACTACGATTTGCTTCGAAGCTAAACGGTGCACGAAGAAAGCCAATGGCAGAGCCGACACCAGCGCCTGTCGGCACTAATAAACGCTTGATTCCTAACTTTTCGCATAGTCTTCCAGCATGAAGTGGCGCGGCTCCTCCGAACGCAATCATGGTGTACTCTGCTAAGTCTTCCCCATTCTCGACCGCGTGCACCCTCGCTGCGTTAGCCATGTTTTCGTCAACAACCTCTACCAAGCCATAGGCTGCGGTTAATGCATCCATCTCTAGCTTGTTCCCCAATTCATTCACTAAAGCACTCGCCGAAGACCCCTCATCGAGCTTAATTGTTCCACCGGCAAAGTTATTCGGATCAAGTTTGCCAAGCGTCAGATCCGCGTCAGTCACGGCTGGACGCGTACCTCCCCGGCCAAAACACGCTGGCCCCGGTTCGGACCCAGCAGACTCTGGCCCAACGCGAATTTGCCGCATTGAATCCACATGCGCTAAAGAGCCTCCTCCCGCGCCAATCTCCACCATGTCAATAACGGGTATGGAGATGGGCATTCCAGACCCTTTCTTAAATCGATAGGTTCGCGCAACTTCGAATACGCGACTGGTTTTAGGGGTTTTATCATTAATCAAACAAATTTTTGCGGTGGTTCCTCCCATGTCAAAAGACAGCACTTTATCAAGATCGTATCGAGCCGCGATGTTAGCCGCAAATACCGCCCCACCCGCCGGACCAGATTCAACTAAACGCACCGGAAAATCCGCCGCGCTTTCAATCGAAATTATACCGCCGCCGGAGTGCATCAAGAAAATAGCGCACTCCACGCCTTGTTCACGAAGCCTGCCCTCCAGTCTGCCTAAGTAGCTTTTCATCAACGGCTTAATGTAGGCGTTTGCCACTACCGTGTTAAAACGCTCGTACTCGCGCATTTGCGGTGACACTTCACTCGAAATAGACACCATAATGTCTGGCGCTTTTTGTTGAAATACGTCACGAATCAGTTGCTCATGCGAATCGTTCAGGTACGAATGCAATAAGCCGACCGCAACACTTTCAAACCCGCCATCAATGATGTGGTCAACAAGTTTCTCGACTTCAGATTTTACGAGTTCAATGAGAACCTCACCCTGAGCCCCAATTCGTTCAGAGACGGTAAAGCGTTGTTGTCGCGGTATCAGAGGCTCTGGAAGACTTAAGTTTAGATCGTATTGTTCAAATCGCGATTCAGTTCGCATCTCAATGACATCACGAAAGCCTTGTGTCGTTACCAACGCCGTTTTAGCCCCACGTCTTTCGATCAGCGCATTAGTAGCCAGCGTGGTTCCATGAATAATCTGTCCTAAATCAGCGGGTTTAATACCCGCTTTATCACAAACTTGTTGCATGCCATCAATGATCGCATTTTCAGGCGCCACGTAGGTCGTTAACACCTTGGTTGAGAACTGTTGACCATCCTTTTCTAACACAACATCGGTAAACGTACCGCCGATATCGACACCCAGTCTAATTCTTGATTCGCGCATTTCGTGATTGAGTTTCTTGGTAAATAACTTGACCAGTCTACGTCGCACAAATCATAAATAAAAATTATTTATTCTTATTGCAATGATTAAGTTTATTTATTCAACATTGTAAGTAGCGGCCATCTCTTGAGAGATAATCTGGGCTATTAGTGCGGCATTTTCCACAACCTTTGGCGCTCGGTCTGAATTAAAGCGAGCGAAGAACGCAAGCTGCTTTGGCTTCCAGTCATAATCCAATGCGATTAGTGCTTTGGCTTTTAAATGCTCTTCCACCAACGGCTTCAATAAAACCCCAGTTCCATACCCGTCCGCCACCATTTGCACTGATACCATCAAGTTACTGGACGGAACCAATCTCACGGCGTTTTTAGCACCTGCCGCAAAATGTGTCGCCACTTCTTGGTACGCTAACGTATTCTTCGCGTGAGTGATGACGGGTTGAGAAGCAAAATCAGAAATTTTGATTTCCGCTATCTCACATAACTCTGAATGAGGCGATGTAACCCAAATCATTGGAAACTCGCCCAATTCCAAGTTTCCCGACATGGAATGCACAAAAGGGCCACTTTGAAAAGTTAGATCCAAATTATTGTGAAACAATTCGCGCTCCAAGTTAGCAGCAAGATCAACAATCAGCTCAATCAACGTATTCGGGTAGCGCGCTTTAAATTGCTTCAAGAATTGATTTAACCAAGTGTGCGCGACCATTTCAGTCACGCCTATTCGGACCACCCCATCGTATAGATCATGCGCTTCAGCAATGTGAATTAGGTCATCAACACTTTGAACAACCTTACGAGCTTGATCAAGCAGCTTCTTACCTTTAGACGTAAGGCGAATGGAACCAGCATCACGTTCCATCAATGACACTCCGAGGCACTCCTCCAGCGATGAAATTCTGGACGACACATTCGGCTGTGTGGTGTTCAACTGATCAGCTGCTTTGCCAAACCCTCCAAGGTCTGACACAAAAACGAACGTCTCCAATTGTTTAAGTGTTAGTTTCAAAATACTGTGCCACTGTCTTAAATCTTCAAACAAATATACAAGGTTTAGCTTGGTAATTTACTACAAATTGAACGATTTTGGACAAAAGCAGAATCGTAGGTCACTTGCGCGATTAATGCAGTGTGAGACGCTGTCAAAAATGAAAAACCCCTTAACAGCCACGCCGAAAGGGGTCTATCGTTACTAACAACTCTATTTATGCAATAAGCTGGAAGCTCCTAACTAAAAGCTCTTAGAGAATTCAAGCCCCCAAAATCGAGGTTCATTAATGAATGCCGCTGGGTTTAGAAAATCAAGTGCACCATCTGCGACGATTTCGTTGGTGATATTTCGGCCAACCAACGCTACGTCCAAGGTTTGATCAGAATTTTTATAGCCTAATCGCATGCCTCCGATCCAACGCGACTCGGCAACAAACTCAACCGACTCATACAAAAATATGTTTGAGTCGCTTCGGTAGTTCCAATCAGTATTTGCGTACAAATAACCAGAACTGATTTCCCGATCATAACTCAGTGACAAATTAGTCAACCATTTGGGTGCACGCGGCAATGGATTTCCGTCGACAGAAACCAAGTTTACGGTTCCGAAAAACCCTTGAAACGTGTCAACAATGGGATCTAGAGTCGTACACAACGGAGTCGATGAACACAATTCAGTATTTAAATTTGAGTCCTTAATTTCAGTGTCGTTGTAGCTTAAGTTCGCACTAAACTTAAGCCCCTCTGTAAACAGAATTTCGACTTCAGTCTCGAACCCCGCACCATCTACTTTTTCAGCGTTCAACAGTTCATTCGTGTTGCCAGTACCACCGGTAGCCGTAAGCTGTTGATCATCAATAGAGAATGCGTAAACAGCTGAGTTCCATCTCGCTCTTCCACCCAACAATGATGCTTTATGACCGACCTCAAATGAAGTGATTTCTTCGGTTTCCGCCTGACTCGTGAAACCAAAACGACCCAAGGTAACGGGGCCACGAGAAGCCGTGGCTAAACGAGTGTAGACGGCCCAGTCTTCATTTAAGTCGTAGTTGAGTGCCAACTCATAGCTTACGTAGTCATCACTGGCTTCAATCTTAGCGGCCGGTGCATTTGAACCCGCGCCAGGGACAACTTGAAGTTTTTTATCGTCATCGGTGTATCTTATTCCCGCCGTTAGACTTGTCTTGTCATTGAGATCAAACTCTATTTGACCAAAGATAGCCGCTGATCTTGTGTCTTGTACAGCTTGAGTTAACTGCAACCTCGAGCCATCATTACTAAAATCGACACTGTCTACCGTTATTGCTTCGTCGAGGTAATAGGCACCAACTTGGTAAAATAAATTGTCAGTTTGACCAGACAATCTTAGCTCTTGCGTAACTTGATTGTGATCTGATAGGCCATCTCCCGAAGAAACACTAAAGAAAGCTTGCCTTCCCAACTGCCCGATGGCCTCTGGGCCACCTTGAACACCGCCATCAATATCGGCAAAACTAAAACTGTCTAACGAGTCATAAGATGTGATCGACGTTAACCTACGACCTTCCCCTAGCTCAAAGCTCAATTTGGCACTGCCACCAAAATGCTCTAACTCCATACCTTCGTTTTGCAAATCATGTGAAAAGACTTCTTCATTAAATCCAGGGCGTAACCCCTCAACACCAGGAGTAAATGCGTTCCCATAGAAAACTTGTGGCTGGTCGCCGTCTTGCTTGAAGCCATGCACCTTGAATAGCGCCGAAAATGCATCACTCGGTTCTACCAGTACTTGTAAACGATAAGCGAACTCATCAAACGCACCTCGATCATCCCCCACGCCGTTGACCGTGTTGTCTAACCACTTTCCTCTGTCTAGGTATTTGAAGGACGCCCTAGCCGATACTACTTCGGAGATCGCTCCTCCATACGCCCCTTCCAAACTCACAGTCTCACGACTGCCATAGCCGGCTTTTATGTACCCATGTGAGTCTTGTGAGGGCTGCACCGAATCAACTTTAACTACGCCTGCCGTGGTGCTTCGCCCAAACAACGTTCCTTGAGGGCCTTTAAGTACCTCTACGCGAGCCACGTCGTACAATGGAAGGCTTTTTAACACGGAGTTCTCTAAGTTTACTTCATCGTAAATCAACGACACGGGCTGAGTCGCGTTCACATCAAAGTCGTAATTTCCTAGCCCTCTGATGTAAAAGCGAGGCGACTGCCTGCCGTTGGATGATTCAATTTGCAAACTGGGGACTCGGCCAGCCAAGGCTCTAATATTTTCACCAGCACCTAGAAAATCTTCTACTTCCGCGGCTGTAATTGCGGATACTGCAGAGGGTATATCTTGTAAGGATTGCTCGCGTTTTTGGGCGGTTACCACCACTTCCTCTAACACAAATTCGGTGTTTTGAGCTATGACTGTAGGAGTGTAATTAAGGGTTAGCGCAGCCAATACTGCACCTGATAGGTAGGTTCTCTTCATTTTGTTGTCCCTGATCGAAAGGAAGGGAGAAATGTACCATTTACATACTGGAAATTCTCTAAATAGAAGAGCAAAAGGAATTAAATTGATTCAAATGGATGATTCTCACATGGCATCACTTCTTAGGAAGTCGACGCTGTTATGGATACGCCGTCAAGCCGGTGGAAATGTCGGGCATCAATGCACCCGACGTCAGTATGGAGATGGCTCATTCGATGCTAGATCGTGCAAGCCGTCGACCGAAACAATATCAAATCCTCTGTAAATTCGAGCAATAAGCCCTTTATGCTCCCAGCTCTTTAGAATTTTATTGATGCTCTGACGAGACAAGCCAATTAAATCACTCAGATCTTGCTGACTCATTTTTATGGTTTCATCTCCATTTTGCTTCGAATGCATTTCGACCACTCGTTTCGCTAGGCGTCTCTCTGGAGAAATTAACAAAAAATCATCCAGAGCTGAGAAGGCACCTCGAATATGAGCACACAGCATTTGCACCATCAATTCATGGATATCAGGGTGCTCTATAGACATACGTCGCAGCGCCATGGTTGGAAACAAGGCGTAAACGCAATCATCCAAGGCCACTGCATCGTGGGTTCGCGGCTTACCGTCAAGAATTGAAATTTCACCGAACCAGTCTCCGGGAGCAATGGTTGTCAATAAGAACTCAGTACCGGCTATATCGGTCGCTCCGGCTCGAATACGCCCATTTAGCACTCGGATTAGGCCTGCAGGTTCGTCTCCCTTTCGATGTATCACCTGGCCTTCGGATGCGTTCTTAATAACCGCAATCCCCATCAATGAGTCAACTGAACCTGTGACCAAACTGGATAACAGAGTGTCTTTACGTAAGATGTCTTTGCTTGTTTGATCCACATTACCACCACATTTAACCCTAATACACCAAACTGTAAAGTTCTTTACAGTCCCTGTAAAGCTTTCCTGCGATAGTTAAGTCCTCACAACATCGGAGGCCAAAATGAACATTGCTTTATCAACACAAATTGAATCGCTTAAAACTGAGGTAAGTCCAGAAGAATGGGACTTACGCGTAGACTTAGCCGCGGCCTATCGACTGATCGCTCATCACGGGTGGGACGACCTTATATTCACTCATATATCAGTGAGAATCCCGGGGCCCGAGCACCACTTCCTAATAAACCCATATGGATTCCTGTTTGAAGAAATAACGGCAAGCAGTTTAGTGAAAGTAGACCTTAATGGTAAAAAAGTCATGAATTCTCCGTATGAGATCAACCCCGCAGGATTTACCATTCACAGCGCGGTCCATGAAGGCCGTGATAGTGCGAAGTGCGTTATGCACACTCATACCACCAACGGTATTGCGGTCTCGGCTCAAAAAGAAGGCCTATTACCACTGTCCCAACAATCTCTATTTTGCCTCTCATCGATGTCGTACCACGATTATGAAGGAGTGGCTCTGCGTGACGATGAAAAGCCAAGACTGGTTGCAGACCTCGGCAATGCAAATTTTATGATACTGAAAAATCACGGACTGTTAACCTGTGCGCCATCAATCGCCGATACGTTTCTGGCAATGTACACGCTTGAAACCGCTTGCGATATTCAAATAAAAGCTCAGGCTTCTCCGGAATTATCTCTCGTCCCCAATAGCGTCATCTCAAACATGATGGAACAGGCCAGTGAGTCCACTCACGGGCTGGGGGGAGCCCTCGCATGGCCAGCGCTGTTGCGAAAATTAGACCGACTGGATTCTTCTTTCCGCACGTAACTTTATTGTCTAAATCAACTAGGACGGTGGCTTTGCTTCAACGGCCGCCGTTCCTGATCAACTGAACAAAAACCGGCCATCCTTTAAACACAAAAAGGTATCTAAAAACCAAAGAAATCGCCGATAGCAGGTTTGATAACCGCCAGTAGCTTGGACTATCAACGTGCTATTTCAGAAGCGCATCGCCGCTAAAAAAATGCCAGTCAAAAGAATCGAGTTGCCATTCAAGACTCACCAGATAAGGCTTGCTCCAAGCGCCCAACATTTCCAATATCGTGTTGCCGAGAAAGGACAATTAAACCATCACCATCACACACCTGATCGGCTTTGGGTTGCATGTGGATATCACCGTTTTGGGTGTATGCGATGGGAGTTCCCACCCCAGAGATCAAAGCCTGAGACACCAGCTCGAGCCACGTCTTGCCGCTAAATTCAATGTCCTTACGATACAGTGAGTCGCCATCTTCTCGGAGCAGATCCTCAATGATTTTCTCTGTACCTGGGTTAACCATGGCACGAACCACCAGTTCTGGATACGCTCTAATTGGTCTAATCACAACGTTGGCTCCCGCTTCTATAAACCGCGAATAATTATGATCCACAACCGCTTCAGCGACAATTTGCGCATTAGTATTCATGGCTTTTATCTGAGTCAGCACATCAAAAGTCACGCTATCGGATACGGTGTCATAGGGATCACGGGCTAACAATACAATGTAATCAGCCTGATCAAGGGATATTGTCTCCAATATCCCTGTATCTTCAGCTGCACCGGTTCGGTGGAGTAACTTCAAATCAGTCAACGACTGCGGTAAACCATCAGGGTACTTGCGCGAAAGTAATTTCACAGGCGAATCCTTTAACGCTTGAGTATCGGAAATTTCCTTTATTAAACGTTTTAGATACCGCTCCGTGTCCTCATTGGGGCTATTTATTATTTGTATGTGATTACGCATATTCTTCCAGACCCATGAGCCTCTTCGCTTTCTATCGTTTATTAAAAATCGCCATTCAACTATTTCAGAAATCAACAAAGTTAATACTGATATTGCAAACGTATAAAGAGACAATACCGTCGTAATTCGACCGATCGTGGTACCAGGCGAATAGTCTCCATACCCAACCGTTGTAATCGTCGTAAGCGACATCCACAAGCCATCAGAGAGAGTCATCTTCTCGAATACGATCATCGCCGCGGTATTGATCGCCACCAGAGTGACCAGCAACATCAGCAAAAAGCCAATTCGTTTACCAATATTCGAAGATAAATGGCGTGTTAGTCGCCTTTTCCTGCGAGTACGTGACAGCCCGACAATTTGCTGTTTAAGTGAGTTCATAGTTCAAATTATTCGGACGGGTTTCACCGACGAATTACTCGTCAATGTCTTGATCTCGGGATGCCAAGGCTAACTGAAATTTTTCATGAATCCCATCAGATACAGCTTGAAGATCCTTCATTGCACCAACATTGAGCTTTTCATCGAGCGAACCGTTGTCTACTTCTACCGCATTCGAATCGTCCAACGTTTGCGCTGTTGACAAAACCGACGTAACTTCCTGGGTTAACTGCCTTCTAATTTCAGCTTTGTCGTTGGGGTCTACATCATAGCGCCGACCTAACTGCTCCAGCTCTTCATCGTTAAAAGACACACCAATTCTCGCTCGCTTAGGCGGGCTTGATGGCATACCTAAGATCTCTCTAATCATTGAGCTAGGTGCCTTGTGTTCTCTCGCAGCCAGTGTGCGTAACAGGATGTCCGCGGCGTCCGGAAAGTCCAAACTGATTTGCACTTTTCGAATCTTAGCTGACTCTTGCTCCCACTTTTGGTGCTTTGCCGATAGATCTTTACTGCTTTCGTTTGCCATTTAACACGCTAACCACTGGTTAAGTAAGATTCGACCGCCGTCAATGAAACCGAAATCTCGGCGAAGAATTCTGTTTCTCCATCTTCCCATATTTCAATCGAGAGGGAGTGATGGTCTGAACTTCCTTCAAGTTCATGGTAAGTAAACGGTGTGGAATCATCTTCATAGGATGAAATTCCGCTTTCGCGTCGATCCTCACTATAATAGTACGCCTGGCCTTCACATAATGTGCGAGTGTAACGTTCACAAACCCAGGCCTCACGATCCGCCGAAACGGCGTCAGAGCGAAGGTTTAACACAGCTGGCGACGAATCTGGATCAAATATCGATGCAAGCTCATCACCGTCAAATATTTCGATGATCTCTGGGTGTCTGATTTTGTGAGAAAAAGTAATGATCTCGCGATCAGCATCAAATGTTGCATTGACTTTCAAGCCTGACGAGTGGCTTAGGCTTATATCGGACACCAACTGTCCAGCATAATCGTACGTATTTACCGACTCAACGGATAAGGTTTCGCCACTCAGGCCTTCAGGTAATACTTCTCGAAATTTGAATGCAACAAGATCACCAACATGCAATTGATCAAAACGCTCTACCGTGCGGGTCTTTTCAATATTTTTTTTTCGTCCAAATATCATAATACTATTCCTAGCTGCTAAAAATTAACTTCAATGACTCTCAGCTTTCAACCGAGTGCGGTAATTCAGAAAGGCCGCCACCAACAGCGGGACAAAGGTGATGTAGGAGCTCCAACCAAATACTGAGCCATACCATTCAGAATACAAAATGTGCTGGTAAACCGAGTATGCGAAAAAAGGCACACACAACAAAACTGGACCGAATGGCGAATCATCAACCTGAGAAACCAATTTCATCAAAACCACATAAAGGAACATCAAAGGTAAGCCAAGCGTGACCAAATCAACCAACCTCAATGCGATAAGCGGGTGATGCTCAAAAAAGCGCGTCGGGATTGCTATCGCCGCGCCTATGCCAATGATCTGGATCGCCAAAACCACGTAAATGATTCCGAAAATCACACTAACAAAAACACCTTTTGCACTCGAAGGTTTACTCATGTACATCCATAAGAAGTCGACGTCTTAGTCATCGCTGGCACGAACAATCGTCTCATATCTTCCATTCTTAGCTGATGAATCATTGCGAGGCTACTCTGAGCGGCCATACCTATAGCCGCTCTTTCTTCATACCAACGCAACATGATGAAACCAATCTGCGGTTATTTTTTTAGACTAGCTAAAATATCATCAGCACTGGTGCCGGTTGAAGTCAGCCCTGCATCAGCGAGTTCTGCATCAAGATCCGAACCTTTTTCTAAATCAGACAACCACTTATCGGCGTCCATACGATTTTCAGCCTCTTCCTGACGAGTCTTAACTCGATCCATTGCGCGCTGAACACGTTTCGCCCCAGAGTCATTTGTTGGCATGGCCGCCGCTACCGCGGTCTGAGTTTTTTGAACCTGCTCATACGTTTTCAACTTTTCCAACTCTATTTTGTTCTTTTCGATACTCGCTTCACGCTCCTTTACGATCTTGTACAACCGATCAGTTTGGGTGGTCAATTCTTCACCTTGAGCATCGATATCTGCTTTTTCATCGGTTAGTTCTGCTATTTTCACAGCTACCTTACGCGCTAGATCTTCGTTACCCTGTTCGAGAGCGCCTTTGGCTTTAGCCGTGTACTCACTGATGTCTTCAGCCAATTCCGCGCTTTTTTTATCAAACTTAATCGCCTGCGCCTTAAGGTTACGTATATTGACCGTTGCCTTAGCTATGCCCTCTTTGGCCTCACGAATTTCTTGTTCAAGAATCGTCATGGATTGGCTATCGACGATAGCTTCTCCCGCTTTATTTACATTGCCTTTAATTGCAGCAAAAAGATCTTTTAAAATACTCATAAAATACTCCTAAGTAAAAAATAAAATAAATGTTGATAATCTAAATACGATTTACCAATTACTCTATGTAATCGGCAACGGCTTCGAGCACATCGTTATAGTTATCGATTTGCACTTCTATTTCGTGCAGTAAATTTGTCATCGTCGTCTCAATTGCCATGGCACCAAACAAAACATAACGCGTGTCCTGGATGCCTATTGATGAAAGCGACATGGGCAATGAAATAGTGAGCAGCCCCCTATTGAGTTCAGGGCGCAGGTCCTCGCGAACACTGGCTTCCTCAAACAAGGGAGTGATAGTCAATATTTGAGTGTCCGTCGCTACCACTATGACCACGGCATCAGGAGATTCACTGTTTTCAATTGTGACTGTTTCCGATTTTTCATTAAAATCCGCCGAGAACGCGTTTCCGCCCGGCACATTTCCGCGATTTATTTGATAGGCAATTTCTTGCAATTTTTCGTTCATAGCTTAAATTCCTAATTGGTTATTATTGGTTGGTTCTAATTTGCTTGTGTGGTAAACACACCTTGTTGTTTGCGCCACCCCTCAGAGTGATACGAATACAACACAGGCGAACTTAACCGGTTAATTTTTATGTTATCGACGCCATCGTAAAACGGTTTGGGAAAGGTAAACGCCCCAAGAATGAAATCACGATCAACGACCTCACTGACAACTGAATCAGCGGGTACTTGCTTAATTCTTTCGAGAGCACTGAGTCCTCGTTTGGTGCCTATAGTCCACCCCCACTCGCCGAAGGAAGGGACATTTGTATGATATTGATCAACGACTAAACCCGCTTCCGCCACCGTTTTTCCAATCGATAAAAATGCCTTTTTACTGTGATAAGGACTGGTTGATTGAATTGCAATAGCGCCATCACCACTCACCAAATTTGAAAGTTGACGGTAAAAGTAAGTGCTGTACAACTTATTCAAATCTGGGTGATTTGGGTCAGGTAAATCAACAATCACCACGTCAAAACT
Organism: Arenicella sp. 4NH20-0111; assembly: GCF_040366405.1. NCBI lineage: Bacteria > Pseudomonadati > Pseudomonadota > Gammaproteobacteria > Arenicellales > Arenicellaceae > Arenicella > Arenicella sp. 4NH20-0111. Next base: position 75,626 of record NZ_BAABWF010000004.1, on the reverse strand, counting down.
CTGACGTTCAGCAAGCAAATTTTCCACAAACAGGAAAGCATCCTCGTTCACCACGGTTACCCGGCTATCGTTCAACGAATCTCGGTTAAGTTCGGTCAGCCTCTTGCTTAACCAAAATTCTGACTCTTGGTCTCTGCCTGTAAATAATTTGGTCATTGCCGGATCAAGATCAACTAACGTAATCGACTCAGGTTGGTATCCAAGCACTTCTCTAGCGGCCAAGCCATCGCCCCCACCAATTATCAATACACGCCGCGTTCGGGCGGACGCCAACATGGCCGGGGAAACCAGCATTGAGTGATATATCTTTTCATCCGCGCTGGAAAATTGCAGACGTCCATTAATGTACAAACTCAGTATCGATTCACCAGCGCCGCCTATTATTCGTTCCGTCAAAACCAAGTTTTGGTAACGAGTATTATTGCTGTACACAACTCGATCTTTATAAAGCATACTGTTCATCGAGTTTACCCACTTATCCCCATGAAAAAGCACCGCGAATAACAACGTTCCTATCACCAGCTTTAAAACAACCAAGCACGCTACCCAGCGTATCTTTCCCCAAAACTTAACAACAAAAATTGCTCCCAATAGCAAATTGAGCAAGGCCGTAGCGGAAGCCGAAATTATGATCGGTTGTGATAAACACACCAAAACCCAGATTGCAGCACCAACGCCACCGCCAACGTAATCCATGCCGTACACGGTTCCAGCGTTGTTCTCAACTTTTTCGTAAATATCTTCTCTAATTCGAGCAATAAAAGGTATTTCCATACCAATAAAGAACCCCAATACGGCGCCAATCAGGTAAGGAAAGACTTTAGAGAGCTCTCTTAGCGCATAAATTGGCCCACCGTCGGCTAACACACTGGGATCCATACCAAACGTATTTTGCAACTCATTAGGCAGAACAAATGCGTAAGAAACAACGGCAGCCATTACCAATATTGAAGTACCACCAATAACTGAAATTATGGCCTCCAACCATGCGAATCCAGTGTAGGGATTGCTAATGGTTCGAGCAAAAAATGCGCCAATCCCCATTGAAGCCACCATCACGCCAATCATTCCATACACGGCAACATCCACACTGCCTAGAACTCTACCCGCATAGTGCGCTAACAAATACTCATAGACTATGCCGCAAGCGGCACCAATCGTCATGAGTGCTAGCAACAACACGTCTTTGCGCTGAGTCTGATGCTTATCTGAAAACATCGAGTTACCGTGATTTATTGGTTCTGATGGTTGCACAAGAAAAGCCTATTTTTCACCGTCTTCAAGGGCATCCGATTTATTGAGACTCACTTGGCGTATAGACAGCGCCCCGCAGCACAAAATGCACCCAAACACCAACATTGCTACCTCGAGAAATGAAATAGAATGATGAGGAGCATTAGCGACAAAGTAGCCCACGGATACACCGCAAATCAGAAGCAGCACACTCAACATAAGCTCACTAATACTGATATACATGTTCGTTTGCACTTTCATTCATACTCTCCAAGTCATTCTATTCAATTTAAAGGAACAATCACGTAATGCATCATGCCGTACTGAGTGCCTGCCTATTGCCTCGAAAACTGTCCTCTACACAAGGTACGCTAGCACCATAAATGCAAGTGATATCATCAATGCGGCTTCAACTGCGGCAACCCCGACATTCGCTTGGTGATCGACCTCTTCGACAACGTTCACTTTGTACAAGACTAAGGGCAAGAATAGTCGATACGCCCCCCAGATCACGCCAGCCAACCCAAACGCGTAAAACGCCCAGTATCCAACAGACTCATAAAGCCCCATAGATTCACTGTCCACCAAAGCGCTTGTAATCGTGATCGCGATGCCGGTAGCGATGAGCTGACCTGCATAGCGTAGGGCAATGGCAACGTTACCGGCCTTGATAGCACCCTGCCATGTGTCTGCGGCATCGATACCATTCGTTGAATTTCGTCGATTTCGGCTTCTGTAAACCCCCATTCTTAAGCCCGCCACGGCGGCTAAAACCACTTGAGAAATAACGAATACGGCAATAACGGGTATCAAGCCGTCAAGTTGCTCACTATCAACCCAAGATAGTGTCTTCTTTGCAACTAAGCCGACAACGGCCATATTGGCTGCGACAATGATCGCTGCACTCATATTTCCGTTTTTAATCTCAGTTGCTAACTCAACATCTCGAATCACTAACTTATCTTGAATTAATACGCCAGCAATCAATAACAATGATCCGAGCAAGCCGTACATCAAAAGACTTATTATTTCAGTAACATGACTGGGTAACGGGTCGCCAGATTGCACGCCGGTCAACATGAAAATCAAGCCTAGAACACCGCCCGCAATACTAACTCCAAACGCGAAATTATCTTTACTATCCAGCTCGTGTTTTGCATCAACACCTAAGTGCTTGGCTAACGCAAATCGAACAGGAACCACAAAGAGAAGGCACACCACAATATTAATTAGTAACGTTATAATTTGATCTATATTCATTTTGCTCTCCTACTTACCACCAAACGATGATCGGCGACTTCCAGAGGATCTAGAGTTGTAACCGCTTTTATATGTCTTGCTACTCGACGAGGAATTGGACCTAGAACTGGTCTTAGCGTACGAACTCTTAAATGGTTTATTACTGGATATTCTCGAGCTTTTAGTGCTGTTCGGCTGTCCCTTAATTTTGGTATTTTTTGCGTAAGGGCTTTTAAATGACTTGCCGCGAGCCGTGTAAGACTTTTTGGTCTTAGCCAGCGCGTCAGATTGGTTTGCACGCCCCCTAGGAGAACTATAGGCTCCACGATTTCTATCGTGGTAGTAAGAAGGACGACGTTGTGAAGACCAACTATCGTAGTAAACGGGTCTGTTTCCGAACATCATTGAAAAGAACGCATATTGCCCATACCATTGCCAAAAGCTACTGCCATTTGAGCCCGTCTTCCATTGTCCGTAATTACTGTTCCCAACGTATTCTGAACCGATTGCGCCGCCTTCGGCCTTACTGTCTTCGAATTCAATCTCTCTTACTTTAGGAAGAGTTCCATCCGTAAAATCGGCGAGCATGTTTAAAGCATCGACCAACATCGCATCGTAATTACTCACCGCGGTTCGGATATTCAACAATTCCAAATTAATTGCCGAACCCGCTTCAACCGTCTCAATCTTACCTTGCGCTTTAGGTTTTACTTGATCTAACCGCTGAACGATTGACTGATACGTTGGACCACGCTGAGTTCCCTCAGAAGCAAGCACATCAATAATTTGTCCAAACTCAGGCTTCTTTTCTCGAGCAACTCGTGCATACGCTGGTAGCAATGACGCGTTTCTTAATGTGCCGGCATCAAGCTGATTGTTTAACGAGCTCAATGAACTCTCAGCAGCGCTTAGATTCAACCCTATTTCTTGCCGAATTTCTTTTGTAGGGTCCGAGCCACACGCCACAAGTGACGAGGCAAGGACCAAAATGATCACATACTTAGTGATTTTCATTTTGACTCCAGTTAGGTTTAGATTGTGTGGATTCAGAAAGCTCTGTCGCCACCAATTGCGGTGCGCTTGCAGGCACCGATCTATGTATGACATGGCAATGAAAACATCCCTGTCTGTCCGCCGACCGCAATACTTCTATTGCCGCATCAACGGGCTCCATTCCATTATGACCGATCTCGCTGCAAACGAAAATATCTATCGCAGCGTAGTTGTTTTCTGGCCAGGTGTGTACCGAGATATGACTCTCGGCCAACACCAACACTCCTGTGTTACCTAGACCATCCCCAAAATCATGAAAACACGAAGTCAATACTGTGGCTCCCGCGGCCTCTGCCGCTCTGCGCAACAAACCTTCAAGTTGTTGGCAATCGAAACGACTTATCTTGCCCGAGTGCTCAACAATGGCATGCAATCCCTTCACACTGTTTACTTTTGGGTCCGTCAAGTGGAAGCCTTCTCTCTGTTTGTCATAATATGTCATTATAATCACTCAATTGTCATAATATGTCAACTCCTAATTTCATTATTTTGTATTCCGCGAAGAGCGCTGCAAATATGCAAGGAAAATTCCTGCCACGACCCCGCTGAAATGACCGGCCCAACTGACGCCGTATTGAAATTTGAATAGACCAAAAATAAGAGCGCCGTAAATTAGGAAGGTCAGCAGCGCGATGCCAACATCCTTGATGCTTTTTCTGAGAAAACCATTGGTTATCAAAAATGACCAATACGCGAACACCAAACCAGACGCACCCACGACCACACCAGAAGAGCTGATCAACCAGGTCAACGCACCTGAAAACAGAACCAAGGCAACGGTTCGAGTTGCGAAGAGAGCGGGTGCCAATGCACTAACAAGGCAACCCATAATTAAAAGCGGCACAATATTGGCCAATAAATGCTTAAGACTGGCATGCAAAAATGGCGACACTAAAATACCTGGTAAACCACTTATCGAACGTGGGCGTATTCCAAGCCAGGTTAGATTGCCGGGCAATATGACTTCAATAAGAAAAACCGCCACAATCGCGGCGCTGAGAAGGACTGGAAGAGCAATAATATTTTTCATATAGTGAAAGGTATGATTGAGAATAGATATCGAATGTTGTTGTGTAACCAGCATAGGGACACATGATAGCGCTACGTCTGCAGATCAGGATTAATGTAATTTCATGAATAGTTCACCCCTAAATGCATCGACCAACCTTATCGCGTCGGCGTCCGTAATTCTACTAAGACTGAATGACGGAAATCTCGAAGTTTTGCTTCTACAAAAAAATCGAGACATTACTTTTGGAGGCAGCTGGGTGTTTCCGGGCGGTAGAGTAGACAATTCTGATATCGCGCAAAGCGATGGTGCCCCCTTTTCCACCGAAAGAAACGCAGCTTATCGTGAATGCCTGGAAGAGAGTGGAATTTCAATAGAAAAAAATAGATTGATACCCGTCTCAGAGTGGACAACGCCGGTAATTCGACCAAAGCGATTTCGTACTCTGTTTTTTATCTATGACGCCACCTTCCTCACCGATAGTGTGGTTATCGATCATGGCGAAATTGTAAACTATCAATGGATCGAGATTAATGAGGCTCTGAGGCTGCATCAATCAAAAAGCCTCGTTCTCGCGGGGCCAGCGTTTGTGCAGCTAAGCCAGTTTAAGAACATCCTAAACCTACACGACGAGTTAACTAAACTGCAACAAAACGACCTTCAATTTTATACTCCGCGCGTGCATCTAATCGAAGGCGGTGCAGTTTGCCTGTACTCTGGTGACGATTGCTATGAATGTCTTAACCCAAACGCAGCTTCTGACGATGACGCTACAACCAATCGCTTAGAGAAAGCAATCAACCAACACCGGCTGTATATGTACAAACAGGCTCCTTGGGAGTACGTCGCTCAGTTCACACGGTGAGTTGTTTCTATTTAACTTAAAAATCTCTATTCAATTTAAAGTGCACTCTTTAGTGATAAATCATCTTTAACGATTGGAGTTGAACCCATGGTAGGATTGAACCACCCCTAAGGAGTCAACATGAAGTTACATAAGACACGTCGGACGTTCTTAATTGCCGCTGGTTGTGGCATTGGGATTGCGGCAGATCGTTATTCATCAAATAGCACTTCCCTCGACAAGCGTTCCTTTGAGGAAACTTTTGCAGTGTTGATCAACTCGATGAGCGACACTCAATTAGGGCATACGTTTAAGTCAGAGGATCACCCTGCTCGCCAAATGACTAACACCATCCCTGTGCACTCCGGCCCCCATATAGGAACGCTCTTTAGTGATGAGCAACAGTTATGGATCAAACGCCTTTATGCCTCAATGTTGTCCGTTGATGGGCTCAGCATGTTCCACAATACGGTTAACTTAGAAGGAAAATTAGCAGGATCAAATTTCACGGTGTATGGCGACCATAAAGCACCTATTCATGAGCTTCAAGCTCAGATTAACGGTGGCCATTATATGTTACGCAAAGGCCTCGAATCAAAAAGTGGCTACGCGTTTGGTGGCCCAATAGCGTATGGTCAGCAGATTGGCAACGGACGGTTTATGGTTGAAGGTAACGCCTTTAAACCACACGGGGATGCTTTGCACCGTCTCCACAAGTCGTTAACGAACGAGCAAAAACGAGCCGCCTACATTGCCACCCCTCCAAGTGAGCTAGACCTTCAACCTTTGGGGGATCCCAGTTTGATACCCGGTCTTAGTATGGCTCGAATTTCCGGTTCAGCTAAGCAGGCGGTAACCCAATTGCTGCATGTGATTTTTACAGCTTACACGAAAGAACAAGCGTCATCGGCCTGGTCCGCATTGGATCAACACGGCGGGCTTGATGCCCTGCATCTATCGATGTTTACTGATTACGGTTTCTACAATCGCCACGATAGGTACGACAAAAACAATAAAGCGACTCCGTATATACAGGTTTGGAGATTAGAGGGACCGCATTCGGTCATACACTTTAAAGGCTACCCTCATGTTCACGGCTACATAAATATTCTGCACGACGTAAGAAAAAGAAACGTGGGTAGAACTCTGACTTTCAACCATTCGAGTAAACAATCTAGCGGCATAAAAGAGCTTTGGCAGAAAACTCTCAGGAGTTACACTGGCTTGCCGCTTTCGTTCTACTCGGCCAAACCAAACGGCCGATTACCACGAGGAGAAGTCACAACTGGTAGCGTTTATTGCATTGAACCGTTTGATAATGACCTGGTAATTGTAGATATAAATGTACCCTATTTAAATGCAGCCGCACGCGCTACTCTATTAAAGCAAGGAGCCAACCTAAACAACGCTAAACTTAGAATAGCCACGTATGACTACCTACTCGAATCAAGCGATGAAATCGGAGTCTCGACATCCGTGATTGACAAGGTGATTGAACGAGGCCCGAGCTTGCGTTCAATCATGATTGAGCAACTGGCAATGACCCCCTATATCCCAACCTAACAAACAGAGTATTTTGCATCAAAACTAAAACTCCCCCTGAATACCTGTATTGATACCACAGCATGATAGCCATGACCCGATTAATACCCACTAGAGCATTGGCGTTGAGCTGTTTCTTTCTATTGAGCACGACTTTGTTGGGATTTAGAGTCTCTGTCAGTGAAAATATTGATCAAATTGCGTTGCAACTGAGTCATTGGGCTACCATTTTTATCTGCGGTTTTTCGTTTAGTTTAGCCGAGCGTCATGTGAACAAAAGCAACATGGCGACCGCACATATTCATTTGTTAGCGATGTTATTAGGCGGGGGAAGCGCACTGGGGGTACTTCAGTTGATCAGTATCCAATCATTGTGGGCCATCGCGGCTCTGCCCGTGGCAGTACTACTATCTCTGAATGTTTCAAGACAAGTTCTTAAGGAGAGTCCCAGAGGAAATTTTGCACTCGCGTTTTGGCTAGCGATATTGATATTGATGTGGGTTTTCTCTTACCTAAGCAGCCTCTCATCTGAGGGGTGGTTTCACATCGTTTATCCGCCTCTACTGGGCAAAATCACCACCTATGCATCTTCGGCTTGGCTGCTGCCGTTGATTTTAATATCAATATTTGTGCTCTACTTTCTACTGCCATCAAGCAGGTCGGAAGTGTCACTGATCCTGATTGGAATAGGACTCGTCATCGCGGGTCCTCTGGTGCTGCTCGGCTGGCTAGCTGCCGAGCTGACGAAGCTAATCGAACCCGGCAGGCGAACGAACAAGGCGTTATCAGATGGACTGATTGGCGGCGCTCTACTTTGCTTTTTAGCAGCCGCAAGTAAACATTTGTTTGGCGGTTACACGCCGCCACTTGGCTTTGCAATCCTCATTACTTCCATTCCGTTCTTGTTACTCTGGAACCAACACCGGCTTCAAGGGCTGTATCCATCTACAAGTAGACGACGCATTGAATCTCTTATGATTGGCATCAGTGTGATTTTGGTAGCCATGGTTCTGTTCCACTTAAACCAGTTTGTCGAAGGTGTTTAACAACCATGCAGCCTGCCAGCGTCTGTTAAATCACTCCGCATGATGATCGAAATGGCTAATTGCGTCATTTATTATGCCGTCATACAGCTCATAGTTTTCACGAGTGATACAGTGCCGAGAAGAAGGGTAATGCACCGCTTCACATTGAGCCAATGAATCGCAAAACTTTTCTGCGGCGTCCGTACTCACCAATGAATCGATGCCAGCCGTATATATCTTCACAGGTTGCTTGATTTGAGCAATGAACTCAGAAGAAAGTAACTTTTCGGTGGAATTGGTGGTTTCATAGAGCCACTTATAGGTCACGCTCTTGGTTCGTAGCTTTTCATTAATAGCAAACAAGGCACTCTGCGCCTGTGCGCTATCGGGGTTGGCATTACAGTCAGTCGCTTCTCCAAACACCATTTCATCACCAGGCCACGCACTGCCACCTGGAGAGTAAGCCGCTCCAAGGCCTACCTTGGTCATCATTGAGGAAATCGTTCTTAGGTTTTCGTAAGGAAACTCGCCTGAATTGATTTTAATCATCGGAACGATCAATGCAAACGCAGTGACATCAACGGCCTGCTCGGCGGCCATCCGCATGGTGATGTGAGCCCCTTTTGATATCGAAAAAAAGAACAGTGGAGACCTTTTCTGCTTAACCTTTTTTGCGAACAAGGCAAGCTCAGAACCAAGCGTATTGTAATCTTCAACGTAGCCCTTTTCTGGGTGGTTTTTAAGCGGCCTGTACGACATTCCTTGACCGCGATACTCGATACTTGCCACTCGATAACCGGCGGCATGGATCATACTGATCTCTCGCATTATCATTTCTATTGCACCTGTAAATCCCGGCACTACAATCACGGTGCCCTTGGGGTTAGGGTGTTCCAACAGTCCTGTACGCAAGGAAACCCCTGGCGCTGTTTCAATCATGCTCCATTGAAAGTCGTCAGGGGTTGGCGTCATTTGACTACTTAAATACGCTTTAGCTTCAGCCAATTGACCGTCACTGACTGGGGCGTATGCATGCCCAACGTAATTGACCTTGATAAACGCCACGCCCCAAATCGCAAGTAGCGATATGAGCAAGACAATAAGACCACGTTTAATAATATTCATGTCACTCGAAGTAGAAAAGCATTACTCTTAGATTTAGACAGATTGTTAACTAATTGGAAGGTAAAAGCCAGTGAATATCTATCAGGGCAAAACAGCCGTAATCAGCGGCGGCGCAGAGGGGATCGGATACAGTATTGCTGAAGCACTTGGAAACCAAGGCATGAATTTGGTAATCGCAGATATCGATGAACAAAAATTATTAGAGGCAGAATCTAAACTTAAAGAGAAAGGTTACAAGGTGTTGTCTTCGAAGATGGACGTTACGGATCCTGCGCAATGGAAAAATACAGCCAATCAAACAATAGAGCGTTTTGGCAAGATACACATGGTGGTGAATAACGCGGGTGTCGCATCAGCCCCTGGCCCGATAGAAAAAACCAACGCTGCGGATTGGCGCTGGGTAGTGGATGTCAACTTAATGGGCGTGATCTATGGCGCAGAAGCAATGATTCCGCACATAAAGGAACACGGAGAAGGCGGCTGGATGATCAACACCGCCTCAATGGCCGGAATGCATGGGGTGCCCTACGCAGGGGCCTATACCGCGACCAAAGTCGCGGTTGTGGGAATGTCTGAATCTTGGGAAGTGGAATTGGCAAAACATGACATTCATGTTTCCGTACTGTGCCCCGCGTTCGTTCAAACAAGGATTCACCTATCAGGTAGAAACCGTCAAGACGACTACCAAGATAAGAAACCCGAAAAATCAGAACAAGACAACGCTAAAAAATCTAAAAACACAGCTAAAGAACTTGTCGAAAATGGCATCGCTCCAGAAATAGTAGGCGAACGCGTGGTCGAGGCCCTGAATGCAAAAGAATTCTATATTTTCACGCATCCTAGCCACAGAGAAAATTTAGCGATGCGGGCAGCGCGAATAGATAAAGCATTTGCAAACGCCGCCTCAAGCCCATTGTTAAAGGACATAGAAGATCAGGGCCCTATCGACTTTATGTAGACCCCCTTTCTTTGCTAGGAAGAAGCGGTGAACACGCTTCTTCCTACCAAGACCAGCACAATCAAGCGACGATCAACCCAGCTGTCGGTTATTCTTGTCCTGATGCTAGTGTCTTCAAGCCCTGAAAAGATTCGATATAATCTTCGTTAATTTGAACAAAATCGGCTTGTCTGATGACAACCCGAGGAGTGAGCAAGGCAACAAGTTCAGTACGCCGAGTATTCCGACTTGTCGTACTGAATAGTTTCCCGAGCCCAGGTATATTTTTTAGTACCGGAACTCCAGCGTCACTTGTCGACTCCCGCTCTTGAATCAAGCCTCCCAGCACCACGGTTTGACCATTTTGCACGGCGATTGTGCTCGATAATTTACGTTGTTGAATGATTGGCGCATCAATGTCCGATACCGTATTTCTACCCACACTGCTCACTTCTTGAGATACATCGAGCGTGACCATTCCACCTTCATTAACCCTCGGCGTTACTTCCAACACGATTCCCGTATCTCGGTATTCGATCGAATTAACAGTCGGCGCGTCAGGCGTAAAATTGCTGGTGGATTGAACACGCGGAATCGGTACTTCATCCCCCACTTGAATTCGAGCCGTTCGGTTATTCAGCACCAACAAAGACGGCGAGGAGAGTACTTTTAACTTCGAATCGTCGGCAAACGCATTCAACACAGTTTGGATCTCCCCTGCTCTTTCGATCACGTAATTAAAGCCTGGAATCGGAAGGTCCGCGCCGATGGTGTCGAAATCTAAGCTACCACTAGTGTCGGAGCTTGCTCTGGACCCGCGTAAAAACCACTCTAACCCATAGGTAAGTTCACCAGTCAGGCTCAACTCCATGATTCTCGCTTCAACTAATACCTGCAATGGCCGAGCATCAAGTTCTTTCATCGCCTTTTTAACGAGAGCAAAATGATAGGGGCTTCCCGCTACGATGACGCTGTTAGTCGCTTCATCTGCGATAATTCTAAGCGATTGCACGCTAGGTTCCGAGGAAACAAATGGCCTAGCTCCTTTTACGTTTCCTTCATCTTGATCTAGCAAACTTGCCGGATTAGCATTGAACATCTGATTCGCTAATTTTGCCAAATCTGAGGCTTTACCATTTTTAACGCGGTAAACATAAAAACTCTGGTCGTCCCCAGCGGTTACCTTATCCAGTTCTTCTACCCAGCGCCCCACTTCCTCTACCGCTTGGCGGCTGGCGCCAATAACCATTAAAGCGTTGTTACGAGAAACAGGCAACAATCGAACAGAGCCGACCTGATCATCGTCATCTTTTCCAAACATAGATTTAATGTCTTTCTGCACTTGCTCGGCGGTCGTATTTTGAATGTTATAAATACCTACTGACTGCCCTCTGAACCAATTCACATCAAATGTTTTAGAGAGCTCTCGAATTTCCCTAATTCTCTTTGCTGATTCATTGATGGCAACCATGTTGCCGTTCTTAATTGCCGTAGCGGTAACTCCGTGACTGGCTAACACTGTCACAAAGCTGTCTGCTGACATGTATCGAAGGGGGATAAGATCCAAGCCCTTCGTGTTATAGATAACCTGATTGGCAGCCCCTTTGACGATTCGATATCCATCCCCAATCTTAACCAATTGCGCATCTTGAGAGCCTAACAACACCTCTAAAACTGGAATTAAGTCTTCTTTGTGTAAGCCACCCTGACCATTAAAACTAACGACTCCACGAACGTCGTCATTAACCGTGAACTCCTTACCTAAGTGATCGCCCAAAATTACCTGGGCAGCTTCGTCTATTGCTAATTCCGAGAAGTTCAGTTTTATGTCGCCTCCTCTTCGAACGACATTGCCGACGGGCTCTGACTTTTTATCCATTTTAACAAAGGTCCGCGGCTCACCCTCAATCAACTTGGAGCTTGTGTTTCGATCTGACTCATTGATTTCACTCTCATGAGTTGGCTCTTCGCGGCTAACTTCTGACATCGTCATCGAAGGCAAAAAGTCTTTCCCTATCGGACTTGTGTCATGAACCGAGCTTTGGTGGTTTTGGCATGCCGACAGAAAGATAACACTTGAGAGCAAGCTCAGATTTCTTGCGCCCATTGAAACTAAACTGACCTTTTTATAGTTATTGTTTACCATTTACATTCTTTATCGTTTGAATTATTAAGTGTATGGCTACAAGCTCAAGGCTAACGACCACGTCTGTCCTATACTACTAACATGAGTACTATATTTGACCCAGGCTTGACCCTGAAAATCACCGCCTGGCGCCAGATCTAGTTCTACTGTTAAAGCCTCGTTCATGTATTGTATTATTAGGGGCTACAGCAGTTTTATTTAATTCTGACCCTCACGATAGAAAGTGACATACTCTTGGCAATGAATCAAGCACTCAACTTAGCCGTCATTGAGCTTTTAGAAGCCAGAAATACCTTATCGCTAAAATCTCTCGAACAAGTAAAAAATGTTCCCGACGTTACGGCACCCAATCAAGGTGAACTTCGTAATTTAATCAATTCCGGTATCATTCCTGAGCTCGAACTCGTTCACTGTATCAATGCAATCAGTGGCTTTTCTGTGATGGATCGTGATCACTTTCCACTATCGGCGTTACCTGAGTCAGTTGGCTTATCTCGTTTTCTTAAAGATCATGAGTCTATTCCTGTTTCTATCAACAATGGTTCACTCGATCTTGTGATGAGCGACCCAAGTAACACCTTTATCATCAAGATAGTTGAAGCTAAGCTAAACTGTCGTGTGCGACCCTGTATTGGAGTTAGAAGCGATATTGTGTCGCATTTAAACCAGTTGTATCGCGACACTCAAGATTCGACGCGCGCTGCGTCAGTCCAAAATCAAGACACGCCTTCGGACCTTGATAGTGACTCGCCACTGATACGGGACATACATAAATTACTGCAAAGCGGTGTCAGCCGTGGCGCATCTGACATCCACTTTGAACCATCCAGCGCCGGACTGGTTGTGCGGTTTAGGGTAAACGGATTGTTGGAGACCGTTCAGAATTTTTCTAAAGACGATCGCCCTCGTGTTATCGCTAGGCTTAAACTAATGTCCAAATTAGACGTCACCCAAAAACGCCTGGCACAAAATGGTCGCTTTCAATTTCCGGCCAACGGACGAACGCTGGATTTTAGATCCTCGACACTTCCGCTGCATAATGGCGAGAGTATTGTTCTAAGAATACTTGAAGCTCAGCTCGGAGAAGCGCCTCTCAAGGAGTTGGGTTTCAGGCAAAGTGTGGTTGATAGATTAACTCATGATGTCAATCTTCGCCAAGGACTTATACTTGTCACGGGGCCAACTGGCTCAGGTAAAAGCACCACCCTATACTCGCTATTGAGTATGCTAAACAAGCCTGAACTGAAACTGATCACTATCGAAGATCCGGTTGAGATAAGTCTTAGGAACACCAATCAGATACAAGTAGACGAAGAACATGGAGTGGGGTTCGCCGCTGCGTTAAAATCAGTTTTAAGACAGGACCCTGATGTCATTATGGTCGGGGAAATAAGAGACTTAGAAACGGCTCAGCTGGCGGCTCAAGCTGCCTTAACTGGTCATTTAGTGCTTGCAACACTGCACACCAATTCAGCAATAGCCGCGATGGCGCGACTTCGCAACCTAGGCATACCCGATTTTCTGATAGACAGCTCATTGCGAGGAATACTAGGCCAAAGATTAATTCGAAAAGCCTGCGTGGAATGCTGCGCAGTAAGTGAAAATGGATGCCGACAATGCAACGGAACCGGGTTTTCGAGAAGAACGGTAGTCGCTGAGTACTTACCATTTAGAGAGCATCATACATTGCAAACGCCAGTCAACGAGCTAAACAATCAGCTCTTAGATGGTATGACCATGCTTTCCGATGCGAACCGACTTTTGAGTGACGGCCTAACCACCGAGCAAGAAGTCCATAGAGTGCTTGGAATTTATGTCTAAATGAACTACTCGCACTCTTTTGCTCAAGATTTATCGATACTTTTGAAGACAGGCATGCCTCTTCATGCCGCACTTGAACTGCAATATCAGCACCATCCTGACACACTCTTTAAAGCCACGCTCGGTAACCTTTTATCGGTTGTATTAGACGGGCAACCGTTAAGTGAGGCTCTTAGGCAACACCCAAATTTATTTGGGTCCTACTTTATAGGAATGGTTAAAAGTGGCGAAGCCAGCGCTAATTTACCAAGCGTGTTATCTAGACTGGCTTCACAATTAGACAGGGACATCAAACTAAAGAAACAAGTTACTTCGTCTCTTGTCTACCCCACTATTCTGGTCACAGTCATGTTTATCAGCCTGATCATCATCTTTTCGGTGGTTATACCTCAATTTGCTGAGTTATTTGAAAGTTATTCAGAACGGCTGGATCTCGCGACTCGTGCGATCCTTAGCTCCGCGTATTTCTTTGAACAATGGGGGGCTTGGATGTTACTTGGTAGCAGCGTTATTGTATTAGGTGCCTATACCTATCTAAAAAAGCAGGGAAAATCACTATCCCAATGGCTTATTGTTAATACACCCTATGTAAAGGAGCTCTACGCTGAAATTGACTATTCGCGGTTCAGCCTTAGCTTATCTAATCTACTTGACTCTGGAATTGGACAAATCGAAGCACTGCAAATAGCAAGTCAAAGTGTCAGCATTGAGGCTCATCAAAAACAAGTCGCAGCCCTTGAAGCGAATTTAAGAAATGGTCAGACACTCGGCTCGTGTTTTCCGGCCTTGCATGGAATCAACCCGCTGTATGCGCACAGTATTCTTAGCGCAGAACTCGCTGGAGAATTACCCAAGGCATTAGAACACGTCGCAACTCGGATGGAAGAAAATGTGACAGAAAAAGCCGCGCGACTCGCACAGATTATGGAGCCCCTTCTCGTGATAATTTTGGGGTCGGTTATCGGAGTCATCGTCTATGGTCTGTTTTCGTCTTTACAAAACCTTGGAAATTTCTCATTTTAGTGTGATGCGTCTAAATGCGATGGATTAGACAACAACAAGACGCATTTACACTGATTGAACTTGTGATTGCGTTATCGATCCTAACTCTGGCGATAGCGGGTGCCGTGAAATTAAGTGGCGTGGGATTAACTCAACTGAATCAAACTAGACTGCATCAACAAGCAAGCTATTTCGCCCACGGTCATTTGACGTCCTTAATGCACACAAATCATTTAACTGAGGGAGTTCACTATGGCCACTATTCGAACCAATTTCAATGGACATTGCTGATCTCCCAGATCAAAAACGGCAAGGCTTTTTCCGCCGACCTAACCGTGTCTTTTGACGCACGCAGCCTACAATTTCATACCCTCATTTTCAAACCGTCTAGCTCGAATAACGAACCGGCACTGACACCGCAAGAACAGAGCGAGTCAGCATCAGAAGCTAGGTTTCGGCCGCAATGAATAGCCAAAACGCAAGACAATCAGGATTCACCTTACTCGAAATGCTGATCGCTCTCACCTTGTTTGCCCTGCTCATAGGCCTCGGGTATCAAGCGCTACTCAACATTGCCTTGAGTCAAAAAAAAATAGCACAACACACGGCGCAGCAGACTTCGCACGCAATTGCACACCGCACGATACGACAACTTATTCGTTCTAACGCGGCCATCTCTGGCAGCACACAAAGTCTTACATTCCAATTTGATGGACATGATTCGCCTAACTACGTGAATGAAAAATTCCTAACAATTTCAATCCATCAAAATAAGCTTATTCGTACTGGTTCAACAAACGCAATTCTCTTGTCGGGAATAGATTCAGCGATCTTCAGTTATCAACACAACGGGCAACGACTATCTAACTGGAAACAAAAAAAGCAACCGGACTCAATACAAGTAAGCTGGACCGAAAACGATGAAGATCATTACTGGGAATTTTCAACCCCATGATGCTATGAGTTATCTACGTACACGGCTTCAAGGGTTCGCGCTCATTTCAGCATTGTGGTTCGCTGCCATATTGACTGTGTTAAGTCTTGCGATATCACGTGCATACTTATCAAATACAAAGCTCATCATTGATGATATTCAACGAATACAAAGCGACCTTTTGCATGACGCCGCACTCAGATATGCCGCCTTAGTCATTGTGGAGCCAAAAGACAAAGTATCGGCATCGGGGATTAATAACCATCGGTTCATTTACCCTAATCCTTTATTTCCTGTGCAGGTCGTAATCCGAAACGAATCTTCATTTATAGATCTTTCGAAAGTAGATCACAGCGACCTCGACGCCATATTTGAAAACTTAGGGCTGAGTCTAAGTCCTATTCGAGCGCTGCGGTCGTTAACCAATGATGAAAGACACTTAGTCTCTTCAGATAATGAAAATTTAAATTTCAGATGGCTACGAAAACACGTAAAGGATGATGACAAGGCATTTAATTCCATCGTCCAACACGCAACGTTTTATAATGGGAGTGGGCAGATCAACCCGTATCTTGCAAACCCTAAACTATTAAAGGCATTGCCCAATTTTAAAGAGACTGAGTTAGTTAGCTTAATTGAAATGAGAGATAAGAGCACACCAGATCTAATATCAAGAGCGATTAATCACCCTATGTTCAGTAATCGTCTATCGGGTTTTTATCGGGTTACAACAACGATAGAGGTAGGTGATAATAAAGAATCCAAAACACGTATCATTCGAATATCCAATGTAAACAATGATCTGCTTGAACTTGTCGCAGAACTTTAGAGGCCTTGCTTAAGCATCTTTTTATTATGATTCAACAACTCGATGATTTTTTAGCGTGGTGGTGGAGAGGCTTAAAATCGCCCTGGCCCAGCAAGAGAATTACCAATATAGCCAAATATGATGTCAGCCAACAAACTGTTGTCAATGTCAGCGATCCAAAAAAGCCCCACTACATTCAGGTATCGTCTGATAGCGTCTTATCTGCGCCCATTCCTTCACCCTTGAAGGCAGACCAACTTAATCCACCAAATAGCGCCAGTTCATCTCTTGATGACATCATACAGTCTGCTTTCCCATTCATGCCGCACGAGGTCTACGCTACGATTTCAGACAATCATATTCTGGCCGTTCTAAAACAAGATGTGAACATGGCATTAAGTAAGGCAAAAGATGAAAAGTTACTCGTACGTGGGTTAGCGCTGCCTTATGGTGATGGTAACGCTTTCGTAGCTCTCCCTGACTTTGTCGACGAAAAGCACCCACATAGGATATTCTTTAGCAGCCTATTTTTACTTTTTTGCCTCACGGTAACAGTGCTCTACAATCAAGTTCGAAATGAGCAAACGCGACTACAGAGGAACTCAGATCGGCTCGACGCAATCAGTAGCCAGGCGTCCGTTGCCCCCTATCCAAGTCAGTTGACTTCGCCGGACGGAGTTCTTGCGCAGCAAGTTTCTTTAGCCCTTAAGGAGACATCAAACAGCCTTAATGAAGATACGTCACTCGAACAAATTTCAATTGAGTATTCTGCATCACATTTAGTCCTTATTTTAGACGCAAACTCCAGCAGTGCGGCGGCTCAGCTTACGTCTCTTGAACAAAACGACAACTTTACTCGAACCAACTTCGTTGGTTCTATATCATCCACTCCAGGAAAGAACATTGAGCGCTACCGACTGAAAACTTTCTATACCTTAAAGAAACAGGGTATTGATTCAAATGCAGAGGCCGTTCGATGAGTCACTTAACGAACCAACGAAACACAAAATACGCCTACCTTTTACTAGTGTTTCTTATCCTGATGATAGCGCTTAGTACCAACAAAATGGTCAGCCAGCTCGCTTATTTACAAGATCAGAGTTCTTCTATTGAGAAAAAAATATTAGAACAACAAACGCGACTAAATGCCAAGATTGCCAATCAAAATGCAGACACTAATCGATTGTCCAACTGGGTATCTCAGGGGTATTTTCTGACGCAAGTGAGTCCAGCCGAAGCCGCCGAATCGCTGCAAGACATAGCGAAGAAAGCACTTGAATCTGCGAGTGCAAATTTATCTTTGATGCAACCGGATAAACAAACATTAGACAACCAAGATGTAGCTCACAACCTCGAGCTTAGCTTTAACCTTTTTCCTCAAAATTTTGGCCTGATGCTAAACCAGTTAACGTTATCTCGACCCACCGCATTAGTTAAATCCTTATCGTTAAGAAAGCGTCAGATTAACAACAGATTACAATTAGAGGCTCTGGTACGATTGTCACTCTATTCGTCCGATAGAGCGATTAAAAATCTCCCCGATGTTCAGCTTCCATCACAAGACTATACATCCGAAAATACAGCCTCAGCAAAGGCCAGCCCAGAGTTAATAGGGCTTTTCAACCCTAAGTATCGTCAACGGCATCTATCCGGCGAACTAACCGGCTACCGAATATCAGCAATCAGTCTGGCTGAGACCAGCAAAACTCTAATGCTAGTGGACGAACACACTAAGCAAAGAATTCGCCTGACTTTGGGAGATTCTTTGAATGGGTGGAGACTCAAAAACATTCACGCTGAAAAAGCGATTTTCACTAAAGAAAAAGTAAAGGTTGAACTACGTCTTCAACATGAGAAAAAGTGATCAATTATGCTATCAATACGGCCCTAAATTACTCTTAGTAACTAACCACCCAACTGCTCATCATATCTAAAACGGCCTCTGACTTTTCCTCCAGTGGAAGCACAAACTTGCTCAAAAGAACCCTCGATCACATCATATCCATGGGTATCATTTTTAACCATTCGTGAAATTGTAAACTGTCCATCCTCAGTTTTACATTCATGTCCATTATCAGTAAACAAAAGCCCTGGTAAAGAGTTGTCACCAAATACAGATATCTCAGAAATCGGATGATAGGTTTTAAGTTCTAAATCATCATAGGGAAACACTTCTTGTGGAGTTCTTATCCAAAGCTCAAGTGTTCCAACAGGAATATCAACCAAGAAGTTAACTTCATCGTGCCCGAGTTCTTGATAAACAATTCTATTAGCCGTAGATGTGTAGGTAACAGTTCGATTTCCAATAAGGGTGTCCTTTTCATTGCCTCGAGCCACAATGACAATATTCGTGCCCGAGCCAGATATCGGCGGAAGCTCGGGAAACGGGATAAAAGAATCAGGATTGACTAGAGGCGTAACAGAAGCAGTTGTTTCCGTATTATTGTCGAGCAACAGCCCCAAAATCGGTGCCATGACCACATTAGCGTTCTCAGTTGTATTTACGAACCGCGTATTGGGAGATTCAGACTTTAAAAAGTCGGTCATCTTAGACAGTCTTGCGTAAGTCTGATTTCCTCGATTAGACTCACAACGAGTCAATCCGAAGCTAACCGTGCCGACAGCCACCCGCTGCCCTTTTATCGTCAAATACAAGGGAGAGCCGCTGTCACCACTGCAAGATCCTCGCCCGTCACTCCGAAAGCCAGCGCACATCATGCTTTCTCTGATCGGGGTAATGCCAGCCAAACTACTCCAAATGCTGTTGCATTGACTATTGGTGATTATCGGCGCTGACACTTTCTGGATGACCGTTGGGTTGGTTGCGGGATTGGTTCTAATTAATCCCGCGCCGATCACGGTGCCGGTTTCCCCAACAAACTCATCATCGCCAACATGAACTTTTACGAGGCTGCCAGAGGCGCTGCTGCTAAGAGTGAGCACAGCGACATCATTCTCAGAGGTACTGGAGCGATACCCCGGATGATCGGCGACCCTACTTACTCGAACCAAGTCAGAAGCCGTAATTTGATCATTGAAAGAATAGAAACTCGGGATAACAAAATACCGTCCAGCTGAAAATTGAGCACAGTGCGCGGCGGTTAACACTTTATTTGATGCAATTAATGCCCCACCACACACGCCGATGATATTCGTGCCACCATCAGTTATCAAAACCAGAGCGTGTTCTCTAAATTCGCTTCTCGACGCGTTACTCCCGCCAATAATATAAGGGGACACCGTTTGCGCTTGATCAAATTTGGGCTCTATCCTTAATCGATGATCTAACGATGCGGGAAGCGCCACTTGAATGGGTCTCATTGGCATCCCCGTAACCAACGATTCTTGGTATTCCGCCAGAGAAAAGCCAGTCGTCATCAATGCTTGGCCTTGAGCCGAAGAAAAAGCGAGTGCGCAAAAAGCGAATAAAACGAAGCGAAAGTTTTTCATTCCTAAAAGATTCCCAATATATCTATTAATTACTAAAAGCCGCAGCAGGATCGATACAACCAGATCGGACAATCAACTGAAAGAGCAAAGTGGTTGGCCCTTCATAGAAGTCCTTTTCAGGCGGCGAGTATACGCGAATGAGATTACAAGTTCACCTAAGCTTTAGCGATTAAGGATTCTTACCCTTCAATCGCAATCGCGATTGAATCTGGCAAATTCCCTTCTACGTCTCTCCAACACGTTGACTGTAATAAGACTTCAGTGACGACATCTAATGGCTCAGCATACAGACTGCTGCGCTTGATCTCGCCTTCACCGTCGCATTCGAACGCAAAGCAATCACTATCAAGCGAAAACTCCACGTTAATGTCTTCCCGATTTCCCCGAGCATCAATCAGCCTCCATCCACGCTCTTTAAGGTAAACAGCATTTAGACCATGTAAGCCATAATTCGACCCGCCTAGACTAACTCGTTGATAAGCAAGTGCCGCGGGTATGTCGTTAGCCCTAAATAAGGCGGCTAGCAAATGACTTTTTGCAAAGCAGTAACCTGTTTTATGAGTTAGAACTTCTGACGCTAACGTGGTCACTGGGTTTAGTTTATGATCGCCACTGTGAAAAATTTGATCTCGAACATACTCGAAACAAACCTTTGCAATATCGTTTTTGTTTTCCAGACCAATTGATAATGAGCGTGCGCATGCCGCAACATTTTCGCTACGCCAATCGATGAAGGGTGTCGATTTAAGATACTTGTTCATGGTCAATAAGATTACAACACACCTCAACGCATAGATACAGATTTGAGTCTAGTGGTCGTCACTGATAGGATTGCCCGATGGAAAATTCTCATGCACTCATCACCAACGACGCCGTTATCTTCGGCATGCTGTTGGCAATACTCGCTTTTGTTTTTTATACGTCTAATAGCAACAACACAAAGCTTAGAAAATTTTACAGCTTTGTACCCATGCTTTTGCTCTGCTATTTTTTGCCTTCCTTACTAAATACCTTTGGCATTGTCGATGGAGAAAACTCAAACCTCTATTTTGTTGCGTCAAGGTACCTACTACCAGCTTGCTTAATTCTGCTTACTCTAAGCGTGGATCTGAAGGAAATTGCCAAGCTGGGCTATAAACCTTTGGTGATGTTTTTAACTGGGACAGTGGGCGTGATTTTGGGGGGGCCACTCGCCATACTAATCGCCTCTTGGATTGACCCCAGCTTAGTTGGTGGCGCCGGCCCCGAAGCTGTTTGGCGCGGGATGACAACGGTAGCCGGCAGCTGGATAGGAGGCGGTGCGAACCAAGCCGCAATGTACGAAGTGTTTAATCCAAGCGACAACCTGTTCGGGATTATGATCACCGTGGACATTATTGTGGCCGAAGTCTGGATGGCATTTTTACTGATTGGAATTGGAAAGAAAGATAAAATCGATGCTTTCTTTAAAGCGGATTCGAGTTCAGTCACCAGATTACAGGAGAAAATGGAAGCTTATGGTGACAGCATTTCTCGAAACCCAAGCACGACTGATTTAATGGTTATGCTGGGTGTTGCATTTGCGGCGACGGCCTTCTCGCATTTTGGCGCAGATAATATTGCTCCTTTGATCAAAGAAAACGCGCCAGCATTAGCCAAATTTAGTCTCACGTCAAAGTTCTTTTGGCTGATTGTCATCGCCACCACAATCGGCGTTATCTTATCTTTTACTAAAGTCCGAACCTACGAGGGAGCCGGTGCTTCCAAAATTGGGACTATATTCATCTTTATTTTGGTTGCCACAATTGGCATGAAAATGGACATTAGAACGTTAGGAGATCACCCAGGTCTATTCGCGGTAGGTGGGATTTGGATGCTCTTCCATGTCGTATTACTGGTGGTGGTTGGTTTGCTCATCAAAGCCCCCTATTTCTTCTTAGCAATAGGAAGCAAAGCTAACATTGGGGGCGCAGCTTCTGCGCCCGTATTAGCCGCCGCTTTTCATCCAGCGCTTGCCCCAGTTGGCGTATTACTCGCTGTTTTCGGCTACGTACTTGGAACTTATGGAGCTTGGCTCTGCGGTCTTATAATGCAAGCCGTCGCGCCCTAGGCCATCGTTGCCGACAGGCGTTTGCAAAAACATTGACAACATAAAATCGAACTCATTCGAGTGAGTACCCCTTTCGCTAATCTGACCGTCAATGGTCATCTCGAATGAGTTCAATATTAGGTAAGCCAAACTTACCCGGTAAACAGCAGCTTGGCTCATGATTCTTTGATTTCAAATAACATGCCAAGCATGCTATCTCAAAACAAAGTTAATTTGATCGCCTGACTACTTAACTCACTCAATACTCACAGTTCACACATAATTCCACCAAACTTACAGGTGGATGCTGGATGATGGAATCACGAACAATCAACTGCATCAGTCTTGAGGACGGGTGAGAATGAATCGTTTCAAGTTGACGTTGTCGACGCTCATAAGAAGCAAATACAATCAGACAATCACAGAGATCTATCTCCCTACTTAGGCGTCACAGACAGACTAACTTGGCTAATATTTACGTGATCACTAGTTCAGAAAGTAATCAAAATCAGTTATCTGTACGTATTAAAATGAATTAAACTCTACACGAGTCTAAAAACTAGGCGACTCCTAAGTAAACACTTCTGATCCGTTTAGAACGTGATTACCTAGGTCGGGTAATAAGAAGTCCCGTTGCTGGATGAATACATTATTGATGGTTAGGAACCAATCAGGGCAAATATCAAAAACCTACTTTTAATTATATTTACATCGGCAACGATGATTGTCATTGGCGAATGTACTATGAGAATCGCATTTGAAGAAATCGATTACCTTAGACCGACCCTCATTTCACACCCTCACCTTCGTCATGCAATCCAACCTCACAGCTCAGGCCACGACGCTTGGGGTTTCAGGAACGAGCGCGTTCCAATCAGCACTGAAATATTAACGATTGGCGACTCGTTAACCTATGGCGTTGCAGCGACAGCTGATGAGTCATGGCCTTCTTGGTTACAACGCTTGTCTGGAAAAAAAGTCTACAACTTAGCACTGGGCGGGTTCGGCACCTCTGACTACGAGTGGCTACTTAAACACAAAGCCTATCAATTAAAGCCTAAGACGGTATATATCGCCATTTACCTAGGGAATGACCTCTACCGAAAGCAAATAGGCAACGAAAAGCGAGCACAAAGTCCAACGATCCAACCTCCCTCACGCTTTCAAGGTTGGGCCGGTTTGGTTAGAGAGTACTTATCTAGAAATAGCATGCTCTATCAGGTGACAAAGCTTAACCTCTCTCGGCTAGCATACCGCCTTAAGTCAATGACAACTAATCAGGGAAATACAGCGTTAATACCGCTACATTTTAAGCACATAAATACAGTCCTTACTCCTCGCCGCTTTCCTCATGAAGAAGATGAGATCAAACTGGGGATGTCTCGAGCAACCAACGACACAAAGCGGATGATGACGGAATGTTCAGCACAACCCTATGATTGTGTATTTTTAATTTTACCCACCAAGGAGTCTGTCTACTACGATCTGGCGCGAGAGGCACTCAGCGCAACCACATTTGATCCAATTAGAACCCAAGATCGTGCCGAATCAATCATGCGAAATGAAATCTCCTCGGTCATTAATGAGAGAGGATTCGTGGTTATTGATTTACTACCAAGCATGAAAAACGCGGCAACGCTTAACTCTTTATACCCTGAAAACGACGATGGCCATCCGAACGGAACAGGATATAGGGTCATAGCTAATGCCATCGCCCAAACTCTCTGATCAAGCGAATTAATAACAAGGGAGCTCCTAGGAACGTTGAAGACGCTCGATCAAAAGAGCTCCTCCCATCAGACTTATTCAGAGACCTCCTACCATGGCAAATCAACGTTAATCGTCGTTTTAGTCAATGCTTCTCCACGCATGAACTCATTCATGGTTTGTGCAACTTCTGGGGAGGTCATAAAAAGATTATGACCGGCGTTTATCACGTCCACCACCTGTCGATTCTTCAAACCTGACGTTGCCTCCAATTGGCTTAAGGGATAGATCCTACCGTCTAGACTTCCTCGCAGCACTAAGGTGGGAATGTCACTTACCGGCGCAGAGCGAAAGTCTTCGCCCAAATCCAAACCTGGTATTGCGCCAGTCAAATGAATGCTTGAATTCAAAAAGCTTCCCAATAGAGAGGTCTTCGCCTGCGACATTATTTCCGCGTAACGAGCCTCACTTTGCCCTGAAGCCAAGTCCATCGCTACCGGCATAGCTCGAAAACTAATTGGTGCAGTAACGTCACCAAATCTTTGCATTACCTCGGCTAACGGGGCCGTGTAACCTTGTTCAACCGCGAGATACAACCGCAACATTCTTAGCGCTCCGTCGGGGTCAGATATAGTCGCAGCCAGCATTTGTTGTAAGTCCCTTTTGACGAGTAAAACCTCCACCTCGTCTTCACCTGAACGCACATTCAAACGTAATGGCTGTGAATCAAGCCGAGAATGCACTCTTCGAACGAGAGATTTGATGTCTGGCAGCTGCTCTTTGAGTTTGCTGTCGCTATTAATCGCCTCCTGTAAACGATCAAAGTACGCATCTGTTCGTGCCGGCATTTTAATGGTTTGATCCAGCCCTTCTACCGTGGCAATCATAACCCTATCAATGCTATCACCAATGTATTTCAGTGCGGCTAAAGCTAAATGGCTACCATACGAAATTCCCCATAAACTTATCTTTTTGGCGCCTAAGTGAATTCTTAAATCCTCCAAATCTCTGGCGCTTTCGACTGTCGTGTATCCGTGAATATCAACACCCTGTTTTTTCCATTTGCCTAAACATTGCTCTAAGGCAAGTCTCTGAAGTTCAAAGTAAGCTTCATCCGTAGTCGCCTCAGTCAGTGGCACTACGACATTTGACTGGCAGTGAGGTATGTCATTTGATTTTCCAGTCCCTCTTTGATCCAATGCAATCACATCGGCATGTTTAGTCATTTCCATAAAAAGAGAGAACCTCCGGTACTTGGCCGTTTGAATCCCCGATCCTCCAGGCCCTCCAGAGAGGTACACGATCGGCGCGCCGGGTTTTTTAGATGTCGAAGGAAATCTAACGTAACGAATGGGTATCTTGCGGCTATCAGGCTCACCGCGATTTTCAGGCACATAAAACTCTCCAGCAAACGCAGCAGTCGTTTTACCGGACGCTGATTCGAACACGATGGCCTCCTCTGCCTCAACTGCTTCGCACATAACAAAGATTGAAAATACTAGGACTAAATATTTATTGAACATGGCATGCTACCTTTTGAGAGTTAATCTAAAATACATTGGTCTTCAACCATTCGATCTTGAAAAGCGTTTGACGTTTCCGATAAGCCTCATACTTTAAATCGCTTGGCACAAAGGTAGATTAGATCGCCACTTGAATTACTTCGATAAGAAATACGGCAACGGGCATGCTTTTTCGCTAAGCGGCACGATTAGGTAAGCCGCTTACCGTTGAACGGAACCTAATTCTCGGTGAACGGTGACTGCAAATAACAAAAAATACGACTATTATTTATTCAATGTTAAAAACATTATTTTTGTCTCTGATACTGCTGTTCATACTGAGCTTCATCGCTCCACCCAGTTTTGCCCAACACCACATCAGTACGCTCATGATAGTGTGTCCTAGCCTATCGAACGATCATCGAATTCCGGACTTCAAAAATCCGAATTGTGAAGAGTCTAGTTTCTACACGCTCAAACCACAAAACAGGCAGATTTGGGTCAAAGCGAATCTCGTCTATTCTCCTGACAGCTCAATAGAGAGTAAGCCAATGGCCTTATTTTGGGCAGGAAAGGCATCAAGTCACATTTATCTTAACGGCACGTTGGTGGCAAAAAATGGTGACCCGTCTACCGACAAAAAGTTCGAGAACCCCGGCAAGATGGATTTTGTGGCGTATGTCGCTCCCAGTTTGTTGAGACAAGGCAATAATGAGCTTGTATTGCGAATGTCCGCGCATCATGGATTTCTGAATTTGGGTGCGCCCTTACATCAACTCTCTATTGACGATTACAGTTCACCAAAGCTGTTACTGCTGAAACACTATTGGCCCTCTTTAATCCCGCTCGGAATTCTCTTGTTGGGTGCGGCCTACTTTGGAATCTTAGGACTGAAACTAACACGTCCAGCGCCCTATTTCTTTTTGCCAATGACGGCCGTGTTTAGCGCGGGTCAACTCTGTGTTGAAGTGATGCGCGCTTTTTACACCTACGCCTATCCCTTCCACGACGTGCGCCTCGTTCTAATCCTACTTATGTCGCTAGGGTTTGGTCTTTGCTTATTTGGTTATATTCTTTACTCCCTAAATGCCAGATTCGGACGACTGCTATTCGCTGGAATCAGTGTACTAACATTGACGGCTATTTTCACTGTTCAGGGCTTTGACTATAAATCAGCCATTGCTCTTGGTTTTCCATGCATAGCGAGTCTTGTCGTTAGCTGCCTATACGCATTTAAAAAACGCACGAATGCCCCAATTTTAGCGGCGGCACTTTTGATATACATAAGTACGCTTATTTGGGCACCGAACGATTTTCTAGATATCTATTTTTTCTATTTCGTCTCTGCATTTGTATTCTTTCTGTTTATTCAACAATTGAAAATATCGGAAGAAGAACGCCTTGAAAGCGCACAGGAAAAGGCGCGGGCCGACAAATTACAGTTAATCATTGATCAAAACCAATCGCAGGAAGAAAGCCGTTACCTGACTGTAAGGGGAGCTAGCACGACTGAGCTCGTTAAGATTTCAAACATTGCTATCTGCAAAGGTGCAGGTGACTACGTTGAACTGATACTAACGAACAAGCGCACAATATTACATAACGAAACATTGGCTGAACTAGAAAATATTTTGCCCTCCTCCTTTTTACGCGTACATCGCTCGTACATTGTAAATACCTCATTGATCGAAAAAATAGAACGGAAAAAATCGGGGGTTGGCGTTTTGACACTCACCGATGCAGGGACAATTCCCGTCAGTCGCAGAATCATGCCCAGTGTGCGAGAACGCGTAGAATCAATAGCGACCTAATGGTATGAATAATTGCAATTCAACCATGCAGACTGATTGGTGACCAGCATATGGAAAACCTCGCGCGCCCTAAATCAGACTTCTCAACCGTGACTTTTCCTTTATGCCACTTTGTGATTTGGTAAACGATGGCTAAACCCAACCCTAAACCATTGTTATGATCTCGCTGGTCGTTTCCAAGTTGCGCGTATGGTTGCATAATTCTATCGACGTCTTTTTCATCAATGCCGTGCCCATCGTCCTCCACCCTCAAGCAATACCTATCTTGCGCCATAAAGTAACTCACTTTTACGAACGACTTAGCATGTCTGGCAGCATTGTTTAACAAGTTGGAAAGCGCTCTGACTAGGGCCTTATCATCAACGAATTGGGTGTTGGTCAACAAAGATTCATCGATCTTAGTCTGAAATTCTAAGTCACCGTATTCAAAGTCAAACTGTTCAACTTCCGCGAGCACCGTTCTCGCAAATTCTGTATGCTTAAATTGCTTGATGTCGGTAGATCGGGTGTAGCGGGAATGCAGCAAGGTTTGATTTATCAGGTAATCCAATGCATCTATGCTGTTATTAATTGTGCTGCGGTATCGCGTCGCTTCTTCAGGAGTACAATCGCCTGAATCGAGAATTTCATTAGCGAACCGAAGTCTTGCGAGAGGCGTTCTCAAATCATGAGCCACCGCATTTGTAAGCTGTTGATTGGCGCTGATTAACTGTTGAACGTTGTCAGCCATTTGATTAAATGAGCGACCAATGTCGGCGGCGAATGAACCGCTCTTTATTTCAACCCTCGTATCGAGTTGACCGGCACCAAATGCCAACGCACTGCGCGTCAGCTTTTTGTGATCTCTCCAAAGTGGCCATAACCAAAGCGACACCCCTATAGCCAAGGCCAAAAAGAATATGGCAATCACCGTGACGATCAGGAAAGTAAGGTAAAGCGCCGCCTGCAACGGATACAATACAACGTACTGCAGCTCGCCTGTCGGTACAACAAAAACCTCATTGTCATCCTCATCTCGATACCAGGACCACCCAGCGTCGCTAAATGTATTGAGTTTAATGTCAGGCGACCGCGTATGAAACTCATCGACTGAGACTAGTTCAATTCTAAACCCATACAACTCGGCAAGATCGGCTACTTTGCGTTCGAGATCAGAACCTCTAAGATTTTCCAACTCCATTTTCACTAAAAACAACGAGCCACTGGCTGATCGATAAACATCCTGTGTCGGCGTTTCATCGATAGCCATTGTAACCACTAAATCATGGCGACCAAGTTTGTATGCGAGCACGTTACCGTCTCCGGCAACTGAAACCACTTCTCCTTGGTTCAGGCGTCTAATTTTTGATTCAGATGATGTCAACTCATTTAGCTCTCTGAGCCTTATTTCCATCCCAAACTTTTCTGCCAATTCTTCAAAACGCAGCCTCAAATCTTCATCACTCACGCCATCTAACTTTTGCTCTAATTGCCGGAATGTGCCCAAATACACGTTGGAGAAGATTTCCTCATTAACCTTGTCAGAAATTGCCCTTAGCGGTCCGTAGCCATCAGAGATAACCAAAAAAATTAACGGAATCATGCCGAGCAAGCATAATTTTAGCAGCGCCTTAATCATGATAAGTCTGTTCCCAGACACAAAAGGTATCCTTTTCCGCGCACCGTTTTAATACTGGTTGACTTAGCCACGTTCGCTAACTTCTTACGCAACCTCGAAATTCGCCTGTCAATCGAACGGTCAAGACCGTCATACTCGAAGCCACGCAACTCTTGAACGATCGTATTTCGATCCACTACCTGCCCGAGATCTTGCGCCAACAAAATCAATAGTTCATATTCAGAAGACGTTAACTCGATTTCTTGACCGTCGGCTGTAACTCTGCGGTTATTCACATCGATCTTGAGTTGACCAATGGAGATCGCCTCCTGGTTTGCTTTATTTGCTGTTTTTTTTGTTTGTTGAAGTCTACGCAGAAGCGTACGTATTCGTGCCAATAAAAGCCTGGGTTGCACAGGCTTAATGATGTAATCGTCAGCCCCTAATTCCAGGCCGAGCATGTGATCCATGTCATCATCCAATGCGGTAAGCATTAGCAAAGCGCCATCAAACTTTCCTCTTACCTCGCGGCAAACATCCATGCCATTTGCCCCTGGTAACATGATGTCCAGTATGACCAAATCCGGCTGCTGACTTACAATCTGAGCAATGGCTTCTATCCCATCGGAAACGATACTAACGCGATATCCGTTCTTCTCGAGATAATCATGCACCAAACTAGCAAGTTCTTGGTCATCTTCAATCAGTAGTATTGAATTATTCATCTGAATTTTGTCGGTTACATTCTGTTCGGGTATAACGATTATGTTAATGACCAAAGCGACTAAACGTCAGTGGGCCGCTCTGGCGTTTTCAATGACGATCTAAAAATGCACTTCTACCCCTATTGACGGTATCGCCCCCTGGCTAACGGACGTGGATACAGGAACATTGGAGCCAAAGCCAGCCGGAGGTTGATTTAACACGTCCACACCGTTGGGCGCAAAATCGTACCCAGATACGTTTTCTCTGCCATATAGATTGATGATATCAGCATAAACACTCCAATAACCCCATGCTTTTTCTTTCTTGTATTGAACCCTAAAGTCTAGACGATGATAATCAGGCGTTGTTTCCGAATTACGCTGCCCGTAGATTGGTTCCAATACTCGAGAATTCAATGAATTACGTGCAACGTCAACAATTGGCGTATAACGATCTCCAGTCTGGAATTTCCATTTAACTCCGAAACTCCAGCGATCGCTTAAATGGTAGTTTGCGACCAAGTCAAACATGACGGGACGATCATAGTCAAAGGGTATGGTTTCATTGTTAATTAGGTCCGTTCGTTCCGCCTTACCCAAACTCAGAGCCACCCAGCCATCCCACTTTCCAACCCTATCTTTATTAACCATCAATTCGACACCGTAGGCTTTTCCCGAAGCCCGGTTTGTGTAATTTTTATCGAAATCTGGGTGCAAAGGATCCGTAACACTGATAACTAAATCAGAGATATCCTTATAGTACAAATCTGTTTTCCAGCTCCATCCATGTCCTAAAGATTGCCCAATTCCCCAGACAAAATGATTGGCCTTTATCGTTTCTAAGTTAGGGTTTCCAATATCTGGAGCAATGTATTCAAGGTCTGGTAATTGAGAATACTGCCCTAACGCGATGTAGGTACTCCATTGATCATCAACTTGATAGTTCCAACGAATACGTGGCTCGATCTGCGTATCGTCTAAATAGTCATCAGACGAATAATGCAACCCAAACGTCAACTCCTGCTTATCACTTAGTTTGAATAGATCTTCGACGTACGCGGTTAGGCGCGTTACTTCCACTTGATTGACATAACGTTGAATCGTTACATCCGTAGTCGAACAGTTCGCGTCAAAATCGGAGCAGCTAACAAATTTTTGATTAGCATCGATATCGTAGGCATTGTCCTCGTAGATTAAACCAGCCTTAATGGTATGCGAATTCAGCAAGGATACAGAGTAGTCTCCTCGCACGGATGTTCTATCCACATCCGTTTTAAGATACTGATTTCCCCCATAGAAAAAATCAGACTCTTCTGTCATATTCGTTGCTAGCAAACTGAAGCTACTCAATCCGGTAGCCGACTTCCATTTCCAGTTCAGCCCCTGGCTATCAAAACTCTCTGAGTAATCGATGGCGCCAGCTAAATCTGGATCCACAAGTACGTCATTATTGTTGTCGGTTAAACGCGCTCCTGCTTCATCACTTGACCCCGCGGCCGTAAACGACAGGCGATTTCGATCATTGACTTCCCATACATACTTTGCCTGATAGTCACTCGATGAGGGCGAGTCTTCAATGATTACACCGTCATTTTCTTCTGTTAGATCTTCCTCCTTGGCTATCTTATCTAACATACTTTGCCGAGCAGAAACGTAGAATGCCTGATTATCAGAAATACGACTCTCCATTAACACCGCCGCCTGCAAAAAACTTAACGAGGCCGTGGTTTCAAAGGGCACGTTCTTAGGGTCTCTAAGGCGCACATCAATAACGCCCCCTGTTGCATTTCCATATTGACTTGAGAACGCAGCTGGATGCAATTCAAAATCACGGATTACGTACTTGTTGAAAATACTATTACCCCAAACATGATAAAGATTTCGTGCAGGAACCATATCAATATAGAACGCATTATCACCTGGTCCCGACCCTCGGATAACCGGTTCGCCATCATCAGAGAAAGTCACCCCGGGCATTGAAAAAACGGCCTGAAGTGGATCTTCGACGGCTCCAGCAACTCCGAGAAGTCGTTCTGTCTCAACACTAACTTGAGTATTATCTCGAGCGTCTCCCCACTCTCCTATCGTGACAATCTCAGTAAGAGTCTCATCAGGCACCAACGTTTGACCATTTACTGCATTGCTAGAGCCTAGGCAACACATAACAACCGCTGTCGTTTGAGTGAGCCGATTACTAATTATTTTGTAAGCCATAAATCCTATTCCACTATTCGCTTGGCAACCAACCTGGCTGCATAAATAACCTCTATAGAATAGGAAACACAGGCAAAGGAGTCTGTGGCCTTAATGGGACTAAGTGTGACCAAAGAGCGTTAACGGACAAAACAAGCGCATCACGTTTTACTTGTTTAAGCGACTTTTTCAAAATAAGGTGGGAGCTAAAACATCAGAAAGTCGTAAATATTAACAATAAACGGACTAATCTAAGACTAAAGTCCATTGCCTATTAAGACAAACCGACATAGGGTGTAAGTATTAGATTGAATTATGTTTATTGGAACGGGTAGGTCACATTAAACATTAAGGAGGCGACTGGAAATGCCCCCTGACGTATAACCTAGGGACAGAATCAATTAAGTGGGCGACAGGTAAAGAGTGAAGAGAACCGATACAATCGATCAAGTAATTTCTAAGCTAGCTGAATTAAAAAACACCGAACAAGATGGTTCGGTAGTACTATCCGAAGAGGTTTCAATAAGGAAATTGGCCGCACTTTTTGAAGAAGCAAAAAACCACGAATCTGAAGAAACAGCAAAAGAGCTATTCATTCAAGCTGGGTATGGTTGGGTCGGTGAATTGGACCAAAATGAAGTACAAGCCATGGCGGAACTAAGCAACTTCAAACATGACGAGCTTTTTCACATTCAGCAATCTTCCACAGGAACTTCTCAAGCACATATTCAATTCAGTGAAGAAGAATTTATGAATTTGATACCAGTGAATGCCTATTTTCACTAGCAAATCTAAAGCGCACCATTGAATCTAGAAGTGTGTTGCACCTACTCGATAATTGTCATGCTCTGAGCCTGCATATTAATCGCTCTACTCTCAATCACTCTGAATGTTCTAACCTGTTTCACGAGCGAGTCAACCCTAAAGAGTATAAATTATAGGGTTCACCCAACTCATTAACCCCAGCCGCCACAGCAATCAGAATAAATCCATCTTTAAGCATTCTATTCACCTCTTCTGCACTGGATGTGGTTTGTACTTTAGCTATCTGCGTTGCATCGTACGAGGCACTATGGAGCATTGGGGTCAGACTAGAGTCGGCGCCAGAATTAAATGTGGAGACTACGTTGCCTATTCGGATAAGCTTTTCATAAGCAATATCTAACGCTCCGGTTCTTTTAGACACATTATCAACAACCACTGCTCCGATCATCCCCAGAATGAAAAACGGCCATAAACTCTGCTGTAACACCTTACTCATAATTCGGGTCTCTTTTATAGGTTCTGTAGCTGCCAAACTAGCTACATTCAATCAACACCCAAAGAGTCTCATAAACCAATAACGCTTGGCCTGAGCGTTAAGTGGAAAAAATATGATGGTTTTATGATGACGTTTTATTTATTAAAAATCAAAAACTTAAAACCCATACCATCGTCTTTTTATACAGCAGACCGTCGTAACAAAGAAGCTGACATGTAAATATGAACAGTACAAGACAACCCCACTTTCCCTTGTCAATCAAACACTAATTCGATATTCAGAATAAGATCGTCAATACAAAAAAACCTTTCCTAAGTATTACTGAATATCGTATTCAGAGCGACACGGCCATCAAGGATATCGACGAACTAAACACAACAAAACATCGAGCCATCCTAGAGCGATCAAAAATACAGTTATCCAGACTCATCAACGTTTAGCTAACACTCAATCACACTTACCGCTAACCCTCCTAACGATGTCTCCTTGTACTTTGTCTGCATATCAGCGCCAGTATCTCGCATTGTCTGAATCACTTTATCCAATGAAACAAAGTGTTGACCATCCCCTCGACTGGCAAGGCGGGCAGAGTTAATTGCTTTGACGGAGGCCATTGCATTGCGTTCGATGCACGGTACCTGTACGAGTCCACCAACCGGGTCACAGGTTAACCCCAGATTATGTTCCATTGCGATTTCCGCGGCGTTCTCTACCTGGTCGGGAGAACTACCCAGAACTTCGGCCAGCCCGCTTGCTGCCATCGAACAGGCAGAGCCAACTTCTCCTTGGCAACCTACTTCGGCTCCAGAAATGGAAGCATTCTTTTTAAATAAGCTTCCAATGGCTCCAGCCGTCAACAGGAAATTAACAATGCCGTTTTCGTCAGCTCCGGGTACAAACCGAACATAGTAATGCAACACAGCAGGCACAATTCCAGCCGCGCCATTCGTAGGCGCCGTCACCACTCTACCTCCAGCGGCATTTTCCTCATTCACAGCCAAGGCGTATAAATTCACCCAATCCATCACAGTCAATGGGTCACGCAAGGCTGCTTCGGGGTTAGTGCACAATGTGTCATAAAGTTGAGATGCACGGCGTTTTACTCCTAGCCCCCCAGGAAGAATGCCCGTCTGCTGACAGCCACGTTTTACGCAGTCTCGCATCGCGTACCATATCTCAAGCAACCCTTCTCTCACCTCTTCTTCAGAACGCCAAACTTTTTCGTTCTCCAACATAAGTTGACTGATACTCAGGCTATTTTGCTCACACAAATTGACCAACTCTTCGGCGGAATTAAATGGATACGGAAGCTCCTTTTCATCCGCTTCTTCTACCGGGTTCTCAATTTCCTCGAGTGTTAATACAAACCCACCCCCGATAGAAAAGTACGTCTGTTCAAATAACACATCATGATTGTCGCTGTAAGCCGTGAAAACCGCTCCGTTACTATGCTGTGGAAGCGCGTCATAGCGATGAAGAATCAGATCATCCTCCTCGTTAAATAACACCGAACCACCTTTAGCCAATTCTAACCGCTTGGATTCACGAATTTTGGACACCATGGGTTGCACTTGATCAACGTCGATTTTTTCAGCGATTTCGCCTTGCAATCCGAGCAGCACAGCCACATCGGTTCCATGACCCCGGCCTGTAGCTCCCAATGAACCATACAATTCGACTTTAACCCGTCCCACATCGCTGAGTAATTTTTTTTCGGACAGTAACTCCACAAATGCATTCGCAGCTCTCATAGGGCCGATAGTGTGAGAACTCGAGGGCCCAATTCCGATGGTAAACAGATCAAAAACGCTGATATTCATGAAAGATTCCTAAGTGTCGACATTCTAATTCAGGACACTTGTTTGTGTCATTTTGGTGCAAAGGTAGTGTACTCGCTTATCTGGCGCTGCGCAGCCTTCATTCGCAAACCTAGTGCGACTCAATCATCCAAATTAAACTCTATGATGATCATGGACCGAAATAAGGCAAACAACTCCTAACACAGGAAAACTCTAGGGTTAAACGCTCAGAGTACTAACCTATGAATCCCAACGTCGCCTCGTTTGACGTAAATCACCCAGGTAGAAGAACCAAACCATCGCATTTAATTCTAATGTCCATAACAATGGCAAATTAAATTCAATTTTCTCCGCATAAATTCACATAATATCAACCATCATGATCACATCGAAAACCCTGATAAAGTCGCGTAAACAGTAAATTTCCGCACTTTTTTGCGTATTTTTAAAGCATGAAGTTTAAGTTTGTTTTAAAATTGCGCACCTTTTCTGGAAACTTACAAAAATTTGGAGCCAAAAGTGCGCCTTAATTATTTTAATACGTTGCCACTTCGTGTGCAGTTAGAAGAACTCGGCAAGTGCCGTTTCATGGGTAGCGATGAATTCGCTAACGGTGTTGATTACATTAAAGACAAGAAAATTGTCATCATCGGTTGTGGTGCTCAAGGCCTGAATCAAGGCTTGTGCTTAAAAGATTCCGGATTAGACGTCAGCTATGCTCTTCGTCCAGAAGCTATCGAGCAAAAGCGTCAATCTTTTCTAAACGCTACTGAGAATGGATTTGTTGTTGGGACCTATGAAGAACTTATCCCCACGGCAGACATCGTAATGAATCTTACACCTGACAAACAACACAGCCCAGTAGTTTCAGCTGTCATGCCCTTGATGAAGCCTGGTTCATGTCTAGACTACGCACACGGTTTCAATTTGGTGGAAGAAGGAATGCAAATCAATAAGGACATTACCGTTGTAATGATGTGTCCTAAATGCCCTGGCTCGGAAGTACGAAATGAATTCGTAAGAGGATTCGGCGTTCCTACTTTAATTGCCGTACACAGAGAAAACGATCCAAATGGCGACGGCTTGGAAATAGCCAAAGCCTTAGCGGCAGGTACTGGCGGTCATCGTGCTGGAGTATTGCAATCATCACCCATAGCTGAAGTTAAGTCAGACTTAATGGGCGAACAAACCATTTTATGTGGGATGCTACAAACTGGAGCGATACTTGGCTTCGACAAAATGGTAGAAGAAGGCGTGGAGCCTGGCTATGCTGCAAAGTTGATTCAATATGGCTGGGAAACAGTCACCGAAGCTCTTAAGCACGGTGGCGTAACCAACATGATGGACCGCTTGAGTAACCCTGCCAAAATACGGGCGTTTGAGTTATCTGAAGAGCTTAAAGAATTGTTACGTCCATTGTTTCAAAAACATCAAGACGACATCATGTCAGGTGAGTTTTCAAGCACCATGATGGCTGACTGGGATAATGATGACGTAAACCTCCTAAAATGGCGCGCTGAAACACTTGAAACCAATTTTGAGAAGCAAGCTCTGACCGACCAGGAAATACCTGAACAAGAGTACTTCGATAATGGCATCTTCCTCGTGGCAATGGTGCGCGCTGGCGTTGAGTTGGCCTTCGAAACCATGGTTGATGCTGGCATCATTGAAGAATCAGCTTATTACGAGTCACTACATGAAACGCCACTAATAGCGAATACTATTGCTCGCAAAAAGCTGTATGAGATGAACGTTGTTATTTCTGATACGGCAGAGTACGGTTGTTACTTATTTGACCAAGCGGCACGCCCCTTACTGGCTGAAAAAATCATGCCAAACCTGTCAGCAGAATTGCTAGGAAAAGGGCTAGCGAACAACAACGGAAGCGTAGACAACTCTCGTCTAGTAGAAGTGAACAGAGCACTGCGTGAGCACCCAGTAGAACTGATTGGAGAAGCTCTACGCGAACATATGCACGGCATGAAGGCAATAGTCTAATATTGCACCATAGCAGTGCGAATTTTTAGCACAATAAAGCCGGCTCATCATGAGCCGGCTTTTTTTTCGATGAATATTTGGCAGCATCTAATGCCGATTGATCACAATCCCGTTTCAATGCGGTTACAATAAAATTAGAATAGTTCACTAAAGTAATTCACAAGTTACCGTATTTAATATGAGCCAAGTTAACCTTAAAACTGATCTTTTACTCAACGCAATTCTAACTCATCTTAATCAACGCTTTTTTACTGACTCCAGAGATGCAGCTAAGACCTTGTTCAATCATATTGCTCAGGGAGAACGGATACCTTTTATGAAGTTCGACTTAGGTGAAAGTGGCGAAATGGTTTGTGAGCTGGAATTAGAAACGTCAGAATATATTGGAAGACTCAACTTTGGTAAGTTTAGACGTGGCTTAGCGCTTATGCTCCAAGGAATTCATCAGCGGTTAGAGGCAAAGGAGAGTCTCAACCCATTGAGCAGTGAAACTGGCGAACTGCTGTTCAACATTCCAGGTATTTTAAAAACCGACGATGGGGTAAATATCATGGTCTGCGGTTTTCGCCCGTTAGCCGCTGGGCTCTACTCGGTTAGATTAATGTACTTAGAACCCAAAGCCTATACCGAAGCGGCTGGATTAGATATGACCTCTATGGAGACCAACGACGACGGACCCGACAACCTCGACTAAAAAGCCACCTAACACGATTTATTCGATAACGCAAAATCCGAATCACCACATTGATCAGTATGATGTTACAAATTGATTGGTGATTCCCTATTTGAGTTGGCATATATTTTGCTTTAACTAGGTAAATTATAGTGAATCTTTGGCATTGCCCCAGATTTGCTGCGATTTACATTTTATTCGTATAGTATAATTTACGTTCAGCAATCACTAACAAGTAGGTCAATGGTGAATAATCTAATTAGGGGCGGGTTGGTCGCCATCGGGTTTGCACTAACCCTAGCAATGAGTGTGAGTGCAGCATACGCACAAGAAATGGGCTTCAGCGTTTGGGAAGTTGTTAATGATAACGAGTGTCGTGCTCGGATTACCTTTCTTGGAGCACGGGAATTTTTGTTTGAAAGTGGCGAACAAGTTGCCACCAAGTCCTACAAAATAAAGCCTTTTGGTAAAAAAGGATTTCACAAGTTCCACATGAGAACAACCTCTCATAATGGGGAAGTTAACTGCGCGGGCAAGCTCGGTGCAGGCCTCGGGGATCGACAGGACACCTTCATTCTATTTAATGACGCACTTAATGAAATGACGTTTTACGGTGCACCAAAACCCGATGCTAGCTTTAATATCATTTTTAGAAAAGTCGTCGCACCGGCCGAAGACGAACCGGTTGCTGAGGTTGAGGTTGCTCTTGACACCAGCACCGCTTCCGATGAAAACGCCACGGAATCTGAACCAGAGCCCGAGCCTGAACCTGAGTCTCAAGAATAAACAATTGAACGCCAAGACTTTTTAGCTAGCACGCACAGAAAACCTAGCCAGAACCGATGAAAAACCAAGTGTTTTTCGTTAACTATACCTATTGATAATTTGTTGCCAAAGACTAGTTAGGTGTGGCTTGAAGTCTACGCGCTCGTACAGACCCAAACCTTTTTACGCATCCGCTTAAGGTTGATCGTCAGAAAAAATAACGCACCAACCTCTTTTAGATGACCTTATGCCGTGTTCGGTTCAATCGAATAGCTGCCATAACGGACCACATTAAAAAGCCCGTCGACCAAAATCAAAACGGGCTCAACACACCTAACTATGGCGAGCATTACAACATAACGCCCTACCATTAATGCAATCTCAATTTTAGCTGTCTTTCTTAGCCTTTGACTTAGCTGCCTTCTTTGCCTTTGCCTTAGACTTATTTGTAGACGACTTAGCCTTTGCTTTAACTTTGCTCTTAGAGGTTTTACTCTTTACGGCACTTGTCTTGGATTTAACCGAGTCTGTGTTTTTCGAACTGACTTTAGATGTCTTTTCCTTAGCTTTAGCCTTGTTGTTTGACGCCTTGGTTTTCAAGGATTTCTTCGCTTTTCCAGGAAGCGCACGACAATGGGCCTTAGTTTTTTTACCGTTTTTATCAACCGACGACTTCCGCCAAGTACACGTACTGTTCTTGCCGCACACTGAATTGCTTAAACCAGAACACTGGCTTTGAGCGCTGACGGAAGAAAAAGAAAAACCCAGAACCAAGGTAACAATAACAATTCTAATAGACATACTTGCTCTCATATTTTTGTGGTGATCAGAAAAGGCCAATTAGATCAACAAAGTTCAGTGAAGTGCTCTACCGCCGGAAAAGGCTCATAGAAGTGATGAAGCAGCTCTTTCCAAAGCTTATAGTCGGATGACTGCCGAAACCCCACCTCGTGGTCTTCAATAGTTTGCCAACTCACCAACAACAAGTACTTGTTATTGGCTTCAATGCACTTACTCAAACTATGACTAATATAGCCGGACATGGATGAGATTATAGACTCAGCACGCTTAAATGCTTGCTCAAACGCCAACTGTTGACCTTGTTTGACATTCAGCATAGCGTGCTCTAAAACCTCGGTCTGAGGATCAATGTAAGCAAAACGCGAAACCTGTTCACCGGCAGACTCCACCCGCTCCGTAAACATCGACAAAGGCCTAACCCAAATACCTTTAGCGCCATAGAGCGCTTGATACACCACAAGTTTTTCTTCGGTTTCAGAGTGCGTGGCAATATCTGTGACTTTGTAATACGCGCCTTTATAGTGTCGATACAAGCCGAATGGTAATGAGCTATCT
The DNA here is from genome assembly GCF_040366405.1 of Arenicella sp. 4NH20-0111. Lineage (NCBI taxonomy): Bacteria > Pseudomonadati > Pseudomonadota > Gammaproteobacteria > Arenicellales > Arenicellaceae > Arenicella > Arenicella sp. 4NH20-0111. The sequence continues at coordinate 36,024 of NZ_BAABWF010000004.1, read as the reverse complement.
TTCATCTATATTTCAGCCTGGTCACCCTTGGAACTTAACCAAGTTTTTCGTGCGCCTGCCTGCTTTTTGCCCAACAACATATCCATGATTTTTGCGGTACCATCGCCCATACCAATGGTCATTTGAACAAGCCTACGAGTTTCTTCTTTCATCGTAGTTTCGCGCAATTGACCAGGATTCATTTCGCCTAAGCCTTTAAAGCGCTGTACGTCGATCTTCGCTCTCGGTTTTTCAGCCTTAATTTGATCAATAATCTGGTCGTGCTCATGATCATCAAGCGCGTAATATACTTTCTTGGCAACGTCAATTCGATATAGCGGGGGCATGGCAACATAAAGGTGGCCGGCCTCCACTAAGGCTCCAAAGTGTTTTACAAATAATGCACATAGCAACGTTGCTATGTGCAGTCCATCTGAATCAGCATCCGCCAAAATACATATTTTGCCGTATCGTAGGCCTTCTAGGTTATCTGACCCAGGATCAACACCCAATGCGACCGAAATGTCGTGCACCTCTTGCGATGCTAAAACTTGAGCAGATTCAACCTCCCAAGTATTCAATATCTTACCCCGCAACGGCATAATCGCTTGCGTTTCGCGATTACGTGCTTGTTTTGCCGAGCCTCCTGCAGAGTCACCTTCCACCAAAAACAATTCAGTGACGTCAATGTCTTCGCTTGAACAATCTGCCAATTTACCCGGAAGCGCAGGTCCGGCAGTGACCTTTTTACGTGTTATTTTTTTTGCGGATTTTAGACGACTCTGGGCATTTTCAATCGCCACCATCGCAATTCGCTCGCCCATTTCAAGATTAGCATTCAACCACAATGCGAACGCATCTTTTACTTTGGTCGAAATAAATAACGACACTTCTCGTGACGACAACTTTTCTTTAGTTTGACCAGAAAACTGAGGATCTTTCATCCGGACAGACAACACGTACTGACATTGAGCCCAAACGTCGTCAGGTGACAACTTCACCCCTTTGGGTAATAAGTTTCTAAAGTCACAAAACTCTCGAATAGCCTCTGTCAGACCGAGTCGCAGACCATTTACGTGTGTCCCGCCTTGCGACGTTGGAATTAAGTTTACATAACTTTCGGTTATCAACTCAGCGGACTCAGCAGACCAAGCAACAATCCATTCTACCTCTTCGTCTTGATCTCCCTCCTTCCCTTGAAAGCCATCTTCAGGAATGCGTTCATTGTCACCTAATGCACCAAGCAAATATGCCTTTAAACCATCTTCATAGTACCAAGACTGATTATTTTCCGGCTTAGCTTCATCTTCAAAATTGATGGTCAGGCCAGGACACAACACGGCCTTTGCACGCAACAGACGACATAACCGAGCCGCGTGCACAGCCGGGGAATCAAAGAAACTTGCGTCGGGCCAAAATCTTATAGTGGTGCCGGTATTGCGTTGCCCAACCGTGCCGATTTCCTCCAGGTCATTTTTCTTAACGCCATTCGCAAAGGACATATTGTATTCAACGCCACCTCGCTTAACCCAGACTTCCACATTGTTACTCAACGCATTAACAACGGAAATTCCCACACCGTGTAAGCCGCCAGAGAACCGATAATTTTTATTTGAAAACTTACCACCGGCATGGAGACGAGTCATAATTACTTCGACTCCAGGTACGCCCTCTTCCGGGTGTATATCAATTGGCATACCGCGGCCGTTGTCAGATACTTCGACCGACCCGTCCTTAAACAAGGTAACGTCAATTTTCTTACAATAACCGGCTATGGCCTCGTCGACACTATTATCGACAACTTCTTGCACTAAGTGGTTCGGCCTATCAGTATTGGTATACATGCCGGGCCGTTTTCGTACCGGCTCAAGTCCAGTTAAAACTTCAATCGCCGAAGAATCGTACTCTGTAGACATAAAGCGTCTTTACTATCTGGTTATCAATAGTGCGAGTGTAACGTGAAACTGGCTCACTAAAAACCCATAAAAGAAACACAATTGCTGAACTAAATTTTTAGCAAAATAGCCATTAGAAATACCGCAAATAACAGTTTTAATCCATAACGATGGTAGAATATGACAATGGTTAATGTGGCACTAGAAATTTAATGACAACTGACAAAAAAAACACAGAAGATATTGACTTCGAACAGGCTTATTCTGAACTAGAAAGTATTGTTGAACGAATGGAACGCGGTGATCAAAACTTAGAAAAGTCCTTAGCCGACTTTGAACGCGGTGTGAGCTTGATGAAACGTTGCCATGGTGTATTAAAAAATGCCGAGCAAAAAGTAGATGTTTTAGTTAAAGATAATGAAGGCTTATTCAACACCGAGCCGTTTGACGATAAATCGCTCTAGCGACATGCCACTTCTCTAGCCCTTAACAATAAGATTGACTGAAGAATGCAAGAATTTCTCGCGCGAACACACGACAAATTAGAGCAAGCTCTGACGGTAGCTGAGGTTCCAACACGATTGAACGACGCAATGCGTTATTCAACGCTCAATGGCGGCAAACGAGTCCGAGCTCTTTTGGTCTATGCTGCCGGCACAGCTCTTGATGCACCGCTTGAACGATTGGATAGCGTCGCTGCGGCGATAGAATGTGTTCATGCGTACTCTCTGATTCACGATGACCTACCAGCGATGGACGACGACGACTTGCGTCGCGGCAAACCAACCACACATATTCAATTTGATGAGGCAACCGCAATTCTCGCTGGGGATGCACTTCAAACCATGGCCTTCGAATTAGTTGCCTGCGATTCATCAGGCCTTGATGACAAGCAAGCGAGAGCGATAACCTTAAAGCTGGCCCAAGCCAGCGGGTCCTGTGGCATGGTCGGAGGTCAGATGCTCGATATATTGGCAACCAACACCAGTCTTAGCCAAGCCCAATTAGAAAACGTACATCGACGTAAAACAGGAGCTTTAATTAACGCAGCAGTGCTGTGCGGCTCGTTATGCAGTGATGATGTCAACGCTGAACAATTGTCAGTTTTAAGCCAGTACGCAGATCATTTGGGGCTGGCGTTTCAAGTTATCGATGACATATTAGATATTGAATCTTCTACCGAAATTTTGGGTAAGCCTAGCGGTGCAGATATTGAATTAGGAAAATCCACTTACCCAGCACTACTTGGCTTGGCTGAATCAAAAGAGTTAGCCAAAAATCTTTACGATAGAGCCATAGATTGCGTGCAAACAATAAGCGATAATAGCGAGCTGGTTCAGCACCACAAACTAGACGGACTGACAAACAAATTCAGCCTGTTATACGATCTAGCGACATTAATTGTAGATCGCAAAAACTGACTCACTCCAACCACAATCTACTGTTTTTAAAAGAGTATTTACCAAATTGAATACAACAACAGACAAATACCCCTTGCTGATGACGCTGAATGACCCTAGCGATCTGCGTCAATGCACGGAAGATCAACTGCAGCAGGTCTGTGACGAAACTCGTTCTTTTTTAATTGACACAGTTTCTAAAATTGGAGGGCATCTTGCCGCTGGGCTCGGCACGGTTGAGCTAACAACAGCTCTTCATTACGTCTTTAATACTCCGGACGATCGGATAGTTTGGGATATTGGTCATCAAGCCTACCCACATAAAATTCTAACGGGCCGAAGAGATGAACTGCACACAATCAGGCAGCCCGGTGGCTTATCCGGCTTTCTGAAACGCAACGAGAGTATCTATGATACGTTTGGAGCGGGCCACTCGAGCACATCAATTAGCGCAGCCTTGGGAATGGCGGTGGCTGCTTCTCAACAGAATTTAGATCGCGACGTTGTAGCCATTATCGGCGACGGTGCAATTACCGCCGGCATGGCGTTTGAGGCCCTTAATAACGCTGGCGATATGGACGCGAACGTGTTGGTCATTTTGAACGACAATGACATGTCAATTTCACCCAACGTAGGTGCCTTTAAAAACTACCTAACCAGACTCATGACGGGACCAACCGTCAGTTCAGTTCGACAAGGCGCCAAAAAGGCGCTCAATATAATGCCTGAAGTACGTGACTACGCCAGACGCTGGGAAGAACACGTAAAGGGGATGATACTGCCGAGCACCTTCTTCGAAGAGATGGGGTTTTATTACGCTGGGCCAATAGATGGCCATGACATTGACACCTTAGTTACCACCTTGAATAACTTGAAAGAGATTCAAGGCCCAAGGTTTCTTCACATCGTGACGAAAAAAGGCAAGGGGTTTGAGCCTGCTGAAGACGCTCCCATTAAATATCATGGCGTTGCCCCCTTTAACAGGACCACTGGGGAGTTTGGAAAGAAATCCAAGGTTAGAACGTACACCGATGTGTTCAGCGACTGGTTATGTGACATGGCCGTGCAGGATAAAAAGCTTGTGGGCATCACCCCCGCCATGCGTGAAGGTTCGGGACTAGTGAGATTTTCTGAAGAACACGCTGATCGGTATTACGATGTTGCAATTGCAGAACAACATGCACTAACTTTTGCCGCTGGCATGGCGTGCGATGGACAAAAACCCGTTGTCGCTATTTATTCCACCTTTTTACAACGAGCATACGATCAACTAATCCACGACATCAGCGTACAAGACCTTGATGTGATGCTAGCCATCGACCGAGCAGGCTTAGTAGGGGCTGATGGAGCCACTCACGCAGGAATGTTTGATTTAAGTTTTTTACGTTGCGTTCCGCATTGCGTGATTTACGCACCAAGTGACGAAGCCGAATGCAGGGATATGCTCTACTCGGCCTATCAACACAAAGGGCTAACCGCCGTTCGCTACCCTAGGGGTACCGGAATAGGCGCAAAGGAGCGCGTAGAGATGACTGAAATTCCACTTGGTACGGCCAATGTTGTCGCACAGGGGTCAAAGGTGGCTATTTTGAGCTTTGGTACCGTACTGCCAGCTGCGCAGAAAGCAGCGCAGGCTCTGGACGCAACGGTGGTTAACATGAGATTTGTTAAACCTCTGGATGGAAAATTGATACGTAAATTAGCCGCTGAGCACGACTTCTTAGTCACTGTTGAAGAGAACGTGGTTGCGGGTGGTGCAGGCTCTGGGGTGAATGAATTTCTTTCAAGCGCGGGAATCAACATTCCAACCTTGAATTTAGGTCTTCCGGACCGATACATAGATCACGGCAGTCAAGAATCCTTACTCGCTGAGTGCGGACTTGACGCAACTGGCATTGAAACCTCAATAACGAATTCGCCATTCTTTAAGATGGACGACTCGTTGTCGACTGAAAGAAAAACCGCAGTCAAGTAGCCTTGTGCTATTCGGCTCCTTGAAATGATCGGCCTAGCGCCAATTTGTGACTAAAATGACTACTTCTGTACCGATGGAAGATGTCCAAGGCAGCTTGGACACCCGTCAAATTCCGATTAATCGCGTCGGCATCAAAGACATCCAACACCCCATTACAGTGCTGAACCGTGATGGCAGTAAATCCCCAAGTATTGCCACGTTCTCCATGGCTGTGAGTTTACCTCATGACCAAAAAGGCACCCACATGTCTCGCTTTATACAAATGTTGAACGAGACAGAAACGGTAATTTCAGCCAAGAGCTTCCATAAAATGCTCGCGTCAATGGTCGAGCGCTTAGAAGCGGATTCTGGCTACGTTGAACTGCAGTTTACCTATTTCATGGAAAAAACGGCTCCGGTGTCGGGCGTTAAAAGTTTGATGGACTATCAAGTAAACCTGATGGGGCAAATTGAACACGGCCACTTAGCTTCCACGCTAGAAATCACCATTCCAGTTAAGAGTCTTTGCCCATGCTCAAAGAAGATCTCGGAATACGGCGCTCATAACCAGCGATCGCATTTAACCGTTGGCGTGAATTGTTCAAGCAAAGTATGGCTCGATGACATTATTAAGTCAGTCGAAAGCCAAGCCAGTGCCGAACTTTTTGCGATTCTAAAGCGCCCTGACGAAAAATACATCACCGAACGAGCCTACAACAACCCTAAGTTTGTTGAGGACGTAGTAAGGGATGTCGCAAATGTATTTGATAATAACGACAAAATAAGTCGCTATTACGTACACGCCGAAAATTTCGAGTCGATCCACAATCATTCTGCGTTTGCAGTCATTGAACACGACAAAACGATATAGCCTGTCCGAGTAGAGAAAACGGTTACAGCGCTGAGTAGTGGCCGTTTAAGGAAGCTAAACGCAAGCCGGAACGCAATTGGAAAAACCGCTGATACAAGGCGATTCAGCCTCCTGAGTCTCATAGGCAAGAAAGCCCCTATTTGTTTTTTAAGTTATCGGGGCAACTCTCCTTGCTGCATCGCGCGATATCGAAGGTTAATTCAATATTATCTCGAACCTAGTGCCTGTTTTCGAATGCATGGGCACACCTAACATTATTTGGCCATCGTACGCATCGACAACGCCCTTGACTATGTGCATCCCTAAGCCATGCCCAGGAGTTTGACTGTCTAAGCGTACACCTCGTTGTAAAATTAGGTCTCGTTGGGATTCGTCAATTCCAGGCCCGTCATCAGACACCACTAATCGTATCGGCTTTTTATGAGATGCGTGCTCTCCCAGCTCAACCTGCTCTACGCGAATACTCACATGCGTTTGAGCCCATTTAAACGCGTTATCACACAGGTTTCCGAACACCTCCATCCAATCTCCCTTGTCGCCAAAGAACACAACACCTTCCTCAATATCAACGTTGACTGTTAGCTCCTTAGTTGAATGTAACTTTTCCAAACTTCGCACTATCTGCCCGCTCGGCTCACGAATATCAATGGCCTTGGAAAAACGTCTCCTTCCAACCGCCGAAGCACTCTGGAGTTGGTAATCAATTATCGTTTGCATGGCTTCTAGCTGCTCATCACTCTCTGCTTTAACCTGACGGCTATAACCTAAGCCCTTGAGCACCGCAATTGGCGTCTTGAGGCTGTGAGCCAAATTTCCGAGAACCTCTCTCTGACGAATGATTCTTTCCTCTTCAAAGTTCAATAATTGATTCAGGTTTTGAGTCAGTCTGCTGACTTCTAGGGGGTAGTTTTCGTTAAATCGCTCCCGACGCCCTTCTTCAATTTCACCCACTTCCGTGCGCACGCGCTCAAGCGGTTGTAGAGCCCACCGGAGTATTCCTAGAAGTAAAACGATCAACGCGCCACCAAAGAAGATTAGCCAGACACCAACCTGCCGCTGGTACCTTACTAGTCGCCGCTTGTAGACTGTATCTGACTCGGCAACTTGGACTTCAAATGGAACGGTGCCAGTCACGGCTTCCCATTCCACCGATAAGGTCATGGTATTGATCGAGCTACCCTCCCAAGCATTGGATGGATAGAATTTAAAGTTTCCTAATAGGCTGTCCTTAAATGGAATACTGCGTTCAAAAAGGGATTTTGAGCGCCAGACTACCGCTTTATCACCTTCCTCTCCTACTAAGATTTGCGCAAATAAGTCAGAGTCCGGTTGCTGTAATCTCGGCTCTGGCAAAATAGGCGGCATGACTACAGCTCCATCAATCACCTCCACCGAGGATATAAGTAACAATATTTGATTTCGCAACGCGTCCTCAGCGCTACTTAACACACTACGTTTAAACGCACTATTGAGACCTAGCCCCATAATGCCTAGAAAGACGAGTAATAGTATCGTTGCTGAAATCAGCAGTCGACGACGGAGCGAATACATTTTCAATCAACCGTTACTTGGTTGATACCCAATGTTAAGCCGCATCTGAGCTCGTTCGCGGTATTCTGAAACGATAGCCACGTCCTCGTTGAGTCTCGATTGGCTTTAACTCACCACTGGGGTCAAGCTTCGTGCGTAAACGGCGTATAAATACTTCAATGGTGTTGCTATCACGATCGTCATCTTCTTCATAAATATGGTCGACCAGTTCGCGCTTTGATAACACTTTACCAGTGTGCATCATCAAATATGAAAGCAAGCGATATTCGTAGGCCGTGATTGTGATCGCTTCGTCATTCAAAAATACTTGCTTGGACGAGGTATCAATTTTAACAGGCCCACAAACTAGTGAGTTATCGGCTAAGCCTACCGAACGCCTTAATTGAACCTTAATTCGCGCCAAAAGCTCCTCAGGATGGAACGGCTTGGTCAGATAATCATCACCTCCGGCCTCCAGCCCTTCAACCTTTTCTTGCCACCGATTTCGCGCCGTTAGTATTAATATGGGATAACTAATGCCATCCTGTCGAGCCCGTCTGATTAACTCCACGCCGTCCATTTTGGGCAACCCCAAATCAACGATCGCCATATCTATGGGGTATTCTTTAGCAAAATAGAGTCCCTCTTCGCCATCGCTCGCCGTATCCACAACGTAGCCCTGGTCCCGTAAACTATCAGCCAACTGTTGTTGTAAAGCCAACTCATCTTCAACAATTAAAATTCTCACATCAATTCCCTCTAATCTTCGAATTAGCGATACGCACTAACACTGACTTCTCTAACACGACCATTAGGCATCAGGATTCTCACTCGGTAAGCGGAACCGCTTTGATTCATTGAGATCTTCAACACTTCAGCATTGTATTGTCGTTTCACCTGCCTAACTACTTCGCTTTGACTGCGCCGCACTTTCTGAGGCGCTCTTTGTTGAGATTGTGCGTAGGAATGCTCAACAATTGAAGTACCATTTGGCGAAGACAAACCAGAAGCTCGCTCAGCCCAATCCAGACTCTCTAATACTGTGACTTCTGTCTCAAATGCTTCGACTGATGAGCACAGCAGCAACCCACATAACGCAGCGGTGCTTAGAACACCTCTCATTTTTGTCGATCCGGCTAATAATTTCATACAGCTAACACTCATATATATAAATCAATCGATGAACGTTGGTGATTGAATCCAGACTGTCAAAGACCGTTCAATCACCTCAGTTTTTCTAAATTTTTGATCAGGCTCCATTCTATACCGGATTAACAGTTACTTTAACCTTAATTCTCTTTCCAGGATGCTCGTCGAATCTATTGTGAAAGATATTTCCACGGTACTTATAAGTCACATCATATCCAATCAATTCTTGTCGAGTTTCGTATGAATCACGTGTTTCACACCGTTGAACGGTTTCATAGCGATCTTGACGGTCATATCGATCATGATAGCGATTATTACGCTTATTATGCTTAACATCTCGCGCAATGCTTCCACCAAGAACCGCACCAACAACAGTAGCAACGTCTCGGGCCTTACCCCCGCCTTTTTTGCCAATTCGATTACCGATCGCTCCGCCAATTATTCCGCCCAAGATTTCCGGGGTTTTACTATCATGCCTGCTGTGACGACGATTATCTCTGACTCGAACACGCTCATCGTAGCATTGCTCGACGGGGTTGTTCACCTGATAAGTTTCATACAGCGGCTCGACGTTTACAACTTTCGCATAATCAAAAGCCTCATTGGCATAAGAGCGATATTTTTTCGCTGCCACAGGTACCGATACTAAGGTCATTGAGCCTGCGATAATTAGTGGCAAAGCGAATTTCTTAAGCTTGCCAGCGTTGATTGTTGTATTAACGTCTTCGCTATGTTTGTTTGCAGTTGAGTTGATCATTAGTGACTCCTGAATCATCGTTTCGGGTTTTGATGTTGCCACTTTAGGTCACGCTCCCTGAATGGAACCTGAATTATCGATTTTAATTGGATTTAAACTTTTTCAACAGAACGAAAATAAACATAAACCATTGATTAATATACTCATTTATCTAACTCATCAATATTGAAGATTTTCGATACTCACTCGGCGTCTTTCCCGTATAAGCCTTAAATTGTCGCCCAAATACCGTCAGCGAATCGTAGCCAACATTGAAACACACGTCCTGAATAGCATCACTTGTTGTTCTTAGCACTGCTTTCGCCACTATCAATCTTTTAGCCTGCAAGTACTGAAATAACGTCATTCCAGTAGCGGACTTGAATCGACGCGTTAAGTTTCGTTGACTAAATCCGAAACGAGCCCCAATTTCTTCCAAGCTAAGCGGCTCCGTGTAATGAGTATCAATCCATTGCTGCACTTCCTTAATGCGGGCGTCGTTATAAGGTTCGATACGCAGTGTGTTTTCACTGGCGGCGTGACTGGTCCGCCTGTAATCACGCCTAGACCCCATTAAACAATGCCGTTCGCATTGCTGGGCTATCGTGCTTCCACAAAAACGATGAATCAACTGGATGCTTAAATCCATCGTGGCCGTCACTCCGCCACCGCAATATAAACCCTGGTCTTCCGTCTGCATCAACTGTGCTTGCAATTTTACATGAGGATAGCGGCGCCGAAAATCATCAGCGAACTTCCAATGCGTAGTGGCTAAGCGCTGATCTAATAATCCAGCTTCAGCCATTAAGTAAGCGCCCGTTAATAAACCGAATAACAATGCACCCTGTTCATATTGAGTATTCAGCCATGGATACAATTTTTTATGTCGCTCGAGAAACCCTGAGTCAATATTCCATACAGTGGGTATTAAGATCGCATCAAATACACCTGAACATTCATCGATCGTTGCGGATGGATCGATGCCAATACCAGAAAAAGATATCGTCGCATGATCATCAACCCCCACCAACGTCACTTCGATCTGCTCTCTGCCCAATTGCTTCACACTAAACGCATTGGCAACATTGAACATTTCCACGCACATCGCGATAGAACCAGCCCAGGCCGAATCAAACACCAAGATAGCAATATTACGCATAACTAGTAATCTTTAAGCACAACCAATTTAACAGCATGGCCAGAATCGTTGAATATATGTCCTTAAGACGTTATCAGGTATTTGAGCTAACTGATAGAGTCATTGTTAATCAGCATAACCTTATTGGTGTTTCCAATGTCCCTACGAACGCAACTGAAACCGGCCGACTTAAAAGAGTTCACAGAACGGTCAGACCTAAAGGCTACATGGCTCATTTTGTTTAACTGGGGGTTACTTCTTGGTGCCTTCGCCATTCCAATCCTATGGTTCCATCCGGCATCAATTCTGATAAGCATTATACTCATCGCGAACCGACAATTAGGTTTAGCAATTCTCATGCATGAATGTGCGCATTATTCACTTTTTTCGTCCAAAAAGCTCAATCAATGGGTGGGGAAGTTGCTATGTGGCGCACCAGTTTTGGCGGACCTCGATGGGTATCGGAAATATCACATGCGTCATCACGCTGAGGCTGGAACCAAAACAGACCCAGATTACCCAAACTACAAACCCTACCCAGTGACCAAACAGAGTATGTGGCGCAAAGTAGCCAGAGACTTAATCGGGTTGACAGCCCTTAAACAGCTTTACGCACTATTGTTAATGAATGCTGGAATCCTCTCTTATGACATGTCCTATCAATCAAACAGCACAAACGAAAGCATACGTTTGAGAGAGGCGCTGATAAACCTCGGCAAAAATCTATTTCTTCCCATTCTGATTCACGCTGGCCTCTTTAGTATTTTCTATTTTACCGGCAATGCATGGGCTTATGGTCTTTGGTGGGCAAGCTATTTTACGGTCTATATGCTCATTCTACGGATTCGTAATGCCGCTGAACATGGCAATGTTCCCGATTTATTGAGCACTGACCCTCAACTACACGCCAGAACCACCTACGCCAGTTGGTGGGAGCGCCTAACCTGTGCACCGAACTATGTTAACTACCACATGGAACACCATCTTAGACCAAGCGTCCCTTGCTATAATCTAAAAAAGTTTCATGAATATCTAAAGAGCAAAGGTCTGATAGAAGAGCGTTCAGTGGCCAACGGTTACGCTGAGGTTATTCGTCGCTTAACGCAATTAGAGCCTACCTCGACATAGCCGCGGCACATTAATCGACAAACAAAAGAGAGGCTATAAACATGACAAATCGGATCTCTCTTTTTACTAAAAGACCCGTGGAGAGACGAACCGAAACAGGCAGATAAAACCCTTTTTACTGCCCTGAGCCTTCTTCTGATCTAACGAAGTCGAGCAATGGCTTCCCTACGACCGTCTCTCGCCAGCCCTTAAGCAACTTTTTAGATTGGCGGTTTCGATACAATGACTCGATGTCCTTGCGAGTTCCGAGCAATGCTTGGGCTACGCCATGTTGGGTAGAAAGCGCCGAGAGTTCGCGCATCATACTACTGCATAACGACTTCTGAGACTTGGTCAGTGGCTCAACTTTACGCCAGACCACACTGTCGCCAGTCTTGGTCTTTCGTATAACATCCATTGCTTGAGGGGCTAAATACGTCGCTGAACGTCGGCCAAACACACCCAATTCAATAATTTCTTGCTCAGACTTAACGTTTGCTTGCACCAAATCATACAGTTTGTCATCACGGATCACCCAGGTTCTTGGAATGTCTCGCTCTTGTGCCGCTGATTCTCGCCAATTAGACAATGCCTTTAATAAATACTGCTGTTTTATTCTAAGCATTCCGCCAGACATACGTTTATAGGCTGTCTCTGGATCAATGATATACAACGACTCATCGTAATAGGTTTCAAGTTCAGCGTTATACCAATCCAACTTATTTTGTTGCTTTAAATTTTCTAAACCGTCGTTGTAAAGCTCTTCCAAATGAGCAACGTCTTCCCCTGCATACTTCACCTGCTCATCACTCAATGGTCTGCGAGTCCAATCGGTTCTAGATTGAGTTTTAGGTAATTCAATTCCTGTGACTTCTTGCACCAAACCACCGTAACCAATTTGCATGTCCGCCCCACAAAATGCGGCGGCTAGCTGGGTATCAAAAATTGGCTTGGGCAAAACCTCTAATGTCTGCAGAATTACTTCAAGATCTTGTCGAGCGGCATGAAATAGCTTTAACACATTTTCCGCTCGAAATAGCTCTACCAATATTGACGTATTGTGGATTTTTAAAACATCAATACAATATTGATGCTCGCCAATTCCTAACTGCACTAAACATAACTTGGCGTTGTAGGTTTTTTCGCGCAGAAACTCAGTGTCGACTGCAACCACACCTCCTTGGTCACACAGCGACTGCAATAGTGGCTCTAACTCCGTAAGCTGGGCCTGCTCCTCGATGAGATGGTTCATTTATCTCTTTTGATCAGATTTTGGTAATGATGTTTCTTATATATAACGTCTGATGCTAACATGCGCGACAGTTTATTCTTAGCGAAATTTGCAGTAAGCCTGCCCAAAACGAATTCTCATGAACATTATTAGCCAGCTTGTACAGTTCATCCTACTCAAACGAGAGGTGAAAGACATTCAATTCAGCCCACCAATGGCTGTCACCGTCATTGCTGTTGATTCGTTGCTTTTACTCATGGCCGCCAACTTTATTAATAACGCGGGAATTCAAGTCGGCGAGGTAACAATAAACCGATTTCCGTATTCGGCCGCTCTCAGCTATTCAATCCTATACGTTGGTCTATTCTATTCCTTTTTTGCGGCTCAAGAAAAACAAGCCAGATTCATACAGGCGGCAATTGCTTTTTTCGGGACCTCAGTAATTTTGACATTGGCGAACGTGATAGTTGCACCGCTGCCCGGCGCAGGAATACTCATTCTAGCGCTGGCCTTTTTGAAGATATTTTGCTCTGTCCGTGTTCTGACTCAATCGTTGGGTTACAGTGCACTGCGCGCGGCTTTCTCATTACTCGGGATATCGATGATGTCCTATTTAATCGCAACGACCGTCTTTCCAATACAAGCAACTCAAACACCATCAACGACGACAGAAGTTCAAAACACTCTTTCCCAATGAAAATTCATATTATCGGCATTTGTGGCACCTTCATGGGTGGATTGGCACGTCTGGCAAAAGACATGAAATTTGTCGTCAGTGGATCAGATGCAAACACCTATCCGCCGATGAGTACTCAATTGGAGTCATTGGGTGTGGCGCTATTTGAAGGATATCGAAAGGATAACATTCCAGATGACGTCGACATGGTCATAGTAGGCAACACTATCGGGCGAGGAAACCCAGAGCTTGAAGCTGTTCTGGATGGAAACATTCCTTTCACGTCTGGCGCCCAATGGCTAGGCGAAAACGTCTTAAGAGACCGATGGGTAATTGGCGTTGCGGGTACTCATGGTAAAACCACAACCAGCAGTTTAGTCGCCTGGATTCTGCAGGAAAATGATTTAGCACCTGGATTTTTGATCGGCGGCGTGCCGGAAAATTTTGGCGAATCAGCTCGGCTGGGAGAAACGCCGTTTTTTGTCATCGAAGCCGATGAGTACGACACCGCGTTTTCCGACAAACGATCAAAGTTCATCCACTATAAATCAAAAACCCTGATTTTAAATAATCTAGAGTTTGATCACGCCGACATATTTAGAGACATCGATGCCATCGAGGCTCAGTTTCATCACCTAGTTAAAACGATTCCAAGCCACGGACAAATAGTTCACAACGCGACATCGGAATCAATAAACACCGTCTTAGAGCAAGGGTGCTGGAGTGAGAGAAAGAGTTTTGGCTTAGTTGATTCAGATTGGGCAGTTAGAAAGGTGAAAGACGACGCCAGTGAATTTGTTATCAGTCATGACGATCAAGAGCACTTAGCTTCTTGGAACTTGATTGGCGACCACAATATGCAAAATGCACTCGCGGCGATCGCCGCATCACACCACGTTGGCGTCCAAGTTAAGGATGCCGTAAGAGCGCTAAGTACTTTCCAATCGGTAAAACGACGCATGGAGAAAATTTTCGAAGGCAACGTGTTTGGTAAAACCGTTCGTGTTTTCGATGACTTTGCTCACCACCCCACGGCCATTGCGCACACAGTAAGTGGACTGCGACGGAGCATAGGAAATCAAACCTTAATCTCCGTACTAGAACCACGTTCAAACACCATGAAGCAAGGCGTGCATAAACATTTGCTGAAAGACTCATTAGCAGATGCCGATCTATCTCTAATTTATGCAAGCGAACAAGTAAAATGGGACGTTAACGCACTCGAAAGCTCAACGACACAAACTTTTGGAAACGTTGAGGAACTGTTGAGCATCCTAATTAAGCAACTCAAGAATGCCGATGATCAATGCAATGTTCTTATAATGAGCAACGGCGGTTTCGAAGGCCTTTATCGCAAGTTAATAGATAAATTAAGCTAACGTTCATCTTAACGCTTTTATAATTATTTCAAATATTGATACTCTCGTGAGTATTGATAACCACACTGTAAACCACTACATTCTGTCTAGATTGAATTTAACTGAGAGAAACACATGTCACTACGCTCTATAACTTTAAAATTGTCGTCCGGTCTTCTAGCCGCACTCACATTGGCTTTTGCTGTTTCTCACAGCAATGCTCAACCCCTTGATGAATCCACCTACAAACCAGTAGCCACACAATTCAACGTCAGTTCTGGCGATAAAATTGAAGTCGCTGAGTTATTTTGGTTCGGTTGTGGTCATTGTTTCGCATTAGAGCCCACGGTAAAAAAATGGAACGCAAACAAACCTGACAACGTTGAGTTTGTGAAGATACCAGCCATTTTCAGCAAACGTTGGGAGTTCCATGGCAAGGCGTTTTACACAATGAAGGCTCTTAATGTTCCAGAAGAAGCTTACGATGCCTTCTTTCACAGCATTCATATTAAACGTAAGCAGATTAACAACTTGGGAGCACTGACTGAGTTCTTAGCAAAGTTTGACAAAACAGAAGATCAAATCAACTCGGCTTTTAATTCATTCGAGGTTGATAGCAAAGTTCGAGCTGCAATTAAGATTTCCAGACAATCAGGCGCCACAGGCGTACCAACCATAGTGGTTGACGGAAAGTACCAAACCAGCCAAGGCATGACCGGTGGCGTCGACGGCTTATTTAAAACTGTCGACCTTCTGGTTGAGAAAGCGGCAAGCGAACGTTAAGATTGTAAAAACGTTACTGAAAGGCCATCACAGTGATGGCCTTTTTTATGCGCGCAGGAAAAGCGCCAGCACATTTTGAGGACTCAGCCACATGGCAAACATCATTATCAGCCCGAAAGGACCCCTAGACCTACTGTCAAAAAGCGAAATAGAAGCGCTTCAGACCAGCAGCGGCAATCAATATCATCAACTATTCAGAGATTGCGCACTCGCCGTTTTAAGTACCGGAGCGAACAGTGATGATGGTCACGAACTGCTTGCGGCCCATGAAGACTTTGACGTGGAAGTACTTTCATCGCCAAGAGGTGTAAAACTTCAGCTTACCAATGCGCCCGAAAACGCATTTGTGGACGGTAAGATGATCGCGGGTATACGCAATCATCTTTTTGCGGTCCTACGCGATATCGTTTTTATCCAGAATCAGTATGAGCTATGGACTCAACAGGGCGAATCCATCACGGACATTGTGTTTAAAACCTTGCGTAACGCCCATGCACTGCAACCGCGTAGGCAACCCAATCTTGTGGTTTGTTGGGGCGGACACTCAATCAGCGAATATGAATACGACTACACAAAAGAAGTGGGCTACCGCTTAGGCTTACGCGGCCTAGACATCTGCACTGGTTGCGGTATTGGAGCCATGAAGGGTCCAATGAAAGGCGCAGCAATCGGACACGCCAAACAACGTGTTGAGAATTCTCGATTCATTGGCATAACAGAACCAGGAATCATTGCCTCTGAGGCCCCCAATGCTGTGGTAAATCAGCTCATCATTATGCCTGACATAGAGAAACGCTTAGAGGCATTTGTCCGACTGGGCCATGGAATAATTGTGTTCCCGGGTGGGGCTGGTACCGCAGAAGAAATCTTGTACATCCTAGGTGTATTGCTCAATGAGGAAAACAAGGACATTCGCTTACCATTAATCTTTACTGGCCCTGAAAACAGTAAGCAATACTTTGAAGATATGGATCGATTTATCGGGAAGACACTCGGCCCCGAAGCACAATCACTTTATAAAATTATTGTTGATGATCCAATCAAAGTTGCAAAGGTGATGAACAAAGCGATGCGTAAAGTGTACAAAAACCGCCGAAAACTTGATGACGCATTCTTCTATAACTGGTCACTGAAAATTGATACGAATTTTCAATATGCGTTCGACCCAACCCATGAAAACATGGCCGCGCTTGATTTAAGTAAAGGTCGTCCAGCCGCCGAGCTTGCGGCAGACCTGCGTCGAGCTTTCTCTGGTATCGTTGCTGGTAATGTCAAACCGCAAGGAATTAAGGCAATAAAAGAACATGGTCCATTTAAACTGAAGGGCGATACTGAAATTATGGCCGAGCTTGATGCGACGTTAGAGAGCTTCGTAAAACAAAAACGAATGAAACTATCAGGTGAATACACCCCTTGCTATGAATTAGAAAGCTAATCGTCAACAGAGGATTAATCAGACCTCGATCGCACTGCCCAAAAGCTTGAGGTCTTTTCACAGTCTGTTCACAGTATGTTCAATATTTCGTAATACACTTGTGATGATAGACTGTAGTAAAGTATAAATTAAACACCCTAAGCAAAGCACTTAGGGTTCGTATTGAACGATAACGACTTAGTCTTCGTATTGAACATAGTGACTTAGATCAATCGTTCGCCGAAAATCATAATCAAAACGGCATTTTAACCAAAGGAGCAAACATGAGAGATTTGAAGAGGTTTAACCCCAAAGCCAAAATCACGACCTTAGTGGTCGCGGGCATACTGAGTTCGGCAAGCTCATTTACCTACGCCCAAGAAGAATCCCAAAGTGCAACATCACTGTTACTTGAAGAGGTGGTCGTAACCGCTCGCAAACGAGAAGAATCGATTATGGATGTTCCGATTGCGGTTTCGGCGTTTAACTCTGATCAACTCGAGATTTTGAAGGTACGAGACATTCAGAGCTTATCAGTAGGATTACCAAACGTCGCTTTCGATGATATTGGCACGACAAGAGGCGTAGCAAACTTTTCCATTCGTGGGTTAGGAATCAACAGTTCGATTCCAAGCATCGACCCAACGGTAGGAACATTTATTGATGGAGTATACCTAGGCACAAATGCCGGCGTGGTATTTGATGTATTTGACCTAGACAGTATTGAAGTTTTAAGAGGTCCACAAGGGACCCTGTTTGGGCGAAATGTGACTGGTGGCGCCGTACTTCTCAACAGCAAGGCTCCCGGTGAAGAATTTGAGGGAAAGATAAAGGCGTCTATCGAAGGCGGTGGTGAAGACACAAACCAATACCTAATGGGCTCATTCGGAGGCCCAATTAGCGATACGTTAGCGGCAAAGATCTCCTTCTACAGTAATCAGGATGACGGCTACTTTCTAAACCAGTTCTCTGGCGAAGCATTCGGAAAACAAGACACCGTATCAGTAAGGCCCATGATTGTTTGGACACCGAGCGATTCGGTGAGCGTCACAGCGATTTACGATTACTTTGACTCAGAAGGCGACGGACCAGCCTCTCAGAACCACGTAAGTGGCAGTGAAACCTCGAACGGTGTCGCCAACTTTGATCGTGATAGTTTGGATTTCTCAATCGATAACGACGGGTTTCTCACGACTAAGTCCGATTTCTTTCGAACCACGACTGAGATCGAGGTTGGAAACGGAACAATCACAAATGTATTTGGATACCGAGATTTGGAACAAACCGGCAGCCTAGATGTCGACGCCACGCCTCTTGATTTATTCAATTCATTGACGGCATTAGATGCAGAACAAATCAGCAATGAACTGCGTTACAGCGGAGAAATTAGCGACAAACTGCAATTAACCACCGGCGTCTACTACTTTAAAAACGAACTTAAATACAACGAAAATAGACGATTACTGGGTCTCGTTGCACCACCAGGAATATTCGGCTTGACCCAAGATGGCGGCGGCGAATACGACGTTAAAACACTCGGCGTTTTTGCGACCCTTGATTACAGCATGAGTGATAGAACGACGTTGAACTTTGGCCTTCGTTACACCGATGAAGAGAAGAGCGCAAATATTGCATCGCTCATACGTAACTTAAACGCGCCATGCAGCGTGGTTGCTGGGAACTGCCCATTCGACTTCCAAGATGAAGAAAGCTGGAGCAACCTGTCGCCGAAAATTGGCTTCACTCACGATATGGGCGACACGTCCTTGGTCTATGGACATTGGACTCGTGGATTTAGATCTGGTGGGTACAACTTGAGAAACACGGCGATTGATACCGTCAATTTTGGACCAGGCCCGTTTGATGAAGAAACCGTTGAAAATCTAGAATTAGGGTACAAAACCACTTTTGCAAATGGCGGTCGTTTGACCGCGGCTGTTTTCTACAATCAAATAGATGACATGCAGAGAGAAATTAACTTGGCCGACCCGATCTCAGGCGTCGTTCAAGTTATACGAAATACCGCAGATGCCACCATTACTGGGATAGAAGTTGATGTTCTAATGCCACTCAGTGACAATTTGCTGCTCAATGCGTCAATGGGCTATATCGACCCAGAGTACGACAGCGTTAGATTCGACCTGAACGGCGATGGCGCCGTTAACGGCGCGGACCTAAACCTAGACCTTCCTAGAGCCGCAAACCTTACCTATGCCGTCGGGCTCACGCTTGACACAGCCATCGGTGCATGGGGAACAGCAACGTCTCGTCTGTCCTACGCTTTTCGTGATGAATCTGCGTATACCGACAACAACCTAGGCTTTATTAACGAGCAAGGAATTTTGGATTTCGGCATTGATTTTCGCTCAGAAAACGGCCGTTGGGACTTCGGGCTCTACGGCAAAAACTTAACAGACGAAGTAAAGCATGGCGGAGACACGCAATTGCCGTCTCTACTTGGACCGATACCTCTAGGTGGTACCTTTTCGCCACTGGCTAAGGGTCGTATTTACGGCGCAGAGGTTACTTTCAACTTTTAGCCAGGTTAATGATTGGACGAGCCATCAGTATTGAGGCTCACCTTAAAATCAAAAAGGCGAACCAAATTTTGGTTCGCCTTTTTTAATCACATTAAAAACAGATTATTTTTTGAGCTTATTAAAATAGCGATCTCTTAATCTTGTAGATCGGCTTTCAAGCCCATATTCCTGCCCATTTACTAAAACGTGACGCGGATTAGACATCACTTCAAGAGGATCCCCAGACCACACCACAAGGCTGGCCTCCTTGCCCTCTTCTATTGCACCGTAATTTGGCAAACCAAAGATCTTTGCAGGATTGGTGGTAATAGCCGCTATGGCGGCGCCATAGGGCAAACCATTAGACACGGCATTACCAGCAGACTGACGCACTAAATACGCGTTATGGGTGTTTTGCCAGCCCATCCCGGTAAACATGATAGTCACCCCTGCGTCCGACAGAATTTTTGCGTTGTCTAACCGTGTGCCTAAGGTTTCATAAGAACTTGGCAAATTATTAATCGGATCGAAAATCACCGGAACTTTAGCATCGGCTATTTTATCAGCGATTCGCCAACCTTCACTCACGCCCTTTAAAATCAAGCTCAAGCGATACTCCTTAGCAAACGCCAATACCCGCTCAATATCCACCGCTCGTTCAACATTAACTAAAAGAGGCAGTCGGCGTTGAACAACCGGAATCAGCGCTTCCAAATCGTGCCTAGATAACGCGTAATCGCGGCGATTACCAGCATTGTAATTAGACTTATTTTTAGCGTAGTCCCGGGTATCTTCTATCGCTTCTCTGAGCATTGCCATAGCCGCGGATCTCGACCCTCCGGCCATTGCACTACCCGACTCGCCAAGCGAGACTACCATGGCTGCTTCCTTGACGTTAACCGAATTATTCATGCCTAAGTTCACAACAGAAGCAATGCCCGCAAACAGGCCTGCGCCATTCGAAGGCTGAATTAAAGAATGCGTCAGTCCCATTGAGCGGTTATAGGGAATAACCACCGAACTCGGGTTAAAGGAATCAACTATTCGCAATGAAGCAGTGATTTTACTGTTATCTGCAGAGGCATCCACAGTAGACTTCACCGAGCTTACTTCGCGCACACCAATTTGCGTATCGGCATTAAAAAAGCCTGCACTTACGGGCTTGTCTTTCGCGTCAATGATGCGAGTGTCTTCATCGCTGATAAGGTCAATACCGATTTTGGCAATGGTTTCGCCGTCAATCAAAATATCGGTCGACGTTTCAGAAATACCTTGGGTACTCACGATGCGAGCATTTTTTATTAATATCGACTCGGCGACTGCGGCGGTGTTTGAGAAAAATAACCCGAGCAGCGCCATCGCTAGTATTGATCTAGTTTTAACTCTGTTCATGGTCGATCTCCTTCAGGGGTAATTATGCCAAGATTAAAATCACTGGTTGGTCTGACGGTTTTATTACTACGATCAAATCGTAGCGCGCCATCGATCCAAACCTTCTCTGCTTTACTGTAAACACTGAATGGGTCCGAAGACCACAAAACCACATCAGCATTTTTTCCAACCTCTAAGCTTCCTATTTTGTCTTCCAAGCCTATCGACTTAGCAGAATTATAGGTGACCCATCGAATGACTTGGCCTCTGGTCATCTCCAACCCCATGTCATTGGCGGCACTGAGTACTTTGGCCACCTCTTGTGTCAGGCGCTGAATCTGTATTTCATCATCAGAATGAATAATTGCACACGCCCCCGCCATTTCCAAAAGAGCGGCATTTTCTCTAACAATATCAAATGCTTCCTGCTTAAAGCCCCACCAATCAGCCCACACAACACCACAAATACCATTTTCAGCAAGCAGTGGAGCGACTTTGTACGCCTCAACGGCATGATGGAAAGCCGCAATTTCGTACCCAAACTCTTTTGACAGCTCAATCATGTTTGCCATTTCGTCGGCGCGATAACAATGATTATGAATCTTAATTTCACCATTTAACACGCCCCGTAATGTTTCCATTTCAAGGTTTCTTCCAGGAGCTTCAGCACTCTCATCGCCCTTATTTACTTTGTCTTCATAGGCCGTCCACTTCTTATCGTATTCCTTAGCGGCAATCCAAGCTTCTCGGTACCCTGCCACATTGCCCATGCGCGTGTATGGACCTCCTTTTTCGCCGTAGACCCGTTTTGGGTTCTCGCCACAGGCTATTTTTAGAGCGTGTGGCGCATCAGGAAACTTCATGCCCATCATCGTTATTGACGGTACATTTTTAAGAGTTACGCCTCGGCCCCCAAACAAGTTCGCGGAACCCGGCAAAATCTGTGCTGTGGTGACACCGCCAGCCAACGCTTTTTCAAAATTAGGATCTTGAGGCCAAACAGAATGCTCTGCCCAAACCTTAGCCGTTGCTGGCCCAACAATCTCGTTGCCGTCAGAATGGGAACTGATCGCTGGGTTTGGGTACACTCCCATATGAGAATGCACATCGATGATGCCCGGAGTAACCCACATTCCGCTGCCATCGATAACAACGGCGCTTTCAGGTAGATCCAAATCACTTCCGATCGCTTGTATCTTACCGTCACTGAATATCAACGAAGCATCATCAAGCTGAGCGCCAGTGCCAGTCAATATGGTTGCTCCGCGTACTACATAGGCTGGCGAATCAGGAATTTTATAAGTTGATTGAAAGGGAACGTATGATGCATTTTCAGCGTCTGTCAAGCCAACACCATCGGTCTTATTACCACTGCTGGTCGTAGACACACAGGCACTGAGTACAGAGCACACTGCAAATATTAATAGGGGTTTACGCAACACGGCGACTCCTCAAAATTAGATTAGCGTTAAAGGTAAATTAGCATACTAACGACGCTAATGAGATGGGTCCATCAAAGATTCACTTTAGCCCACTCAGAAAAACACAATCTTATGTCGAAGCTAAAAAAATATTAAATAGAGCAACCCAATATAAAGAGAATACTTGACCATGATGTAGGCAACAATATTCCACTTTTTAAAACGCCGAGAAATTGTTCGAACGGAATAGAGTTTGCCAAACAATTTATTCAAAAAGCCTATCTCTTCGCCCTCTTCGTTACCAGTAGCTGAGGCTCTTGCGACGGTCCCGGCCATAAAGGCATTAAGGCGATTTATGAGTTCGATTCGCATTGGCCTACGGACATCGCAAAACAGAATTATTCGATCGCGCTCGGTCTTATTGTGAGCCTCATGAATAAACGTCTCGTCGAACAAAACATCATCCCCATCACGCCAAGAGTACTTTTGCCCGTCCACCAAAATAAAGCATTCGTCACTGTTAGGGGTCAACAATCCTAAGTGGTACCTCAAGGACCCCGCAAAAGGATCTCTGTGTGGCGTCAGAAGGCCCCCAGCGGGTAACATCGCAAACATCGCCGCCTTGATATTAGGCGTTTTAGACAACAACGCGACGGTGTTAGGACAGTCTCGACAAGCAGAAGGCAATACATCGCCGTACCACTTCAAATAAAAACGTGTCCACCCAAATTTAAAGAATGAATTAAACCCCGCATCGTCAAGCTTGTCAGAGCGTTTAATACTTCCAATGTCGTAGAGTGATACGGCTTCATCGCGAATGATTTCCCAGTTCTCTCTTAGGATGGCTAATTCATCAATATCGTCGCAATCGAGTATGGGTTTGTTAGGCAGCGCAGAAAACGCGTCCATGAGTAAGTTATACGGTGCCAAATAATTAGTGTGGGTCAAAAGTTGCCTAAACGCGGGGAACCGAACACTCCCTCGGTAGTGCATTTGAAGCACTGATACAACGTACACCAATAAAATCAGAAATGCGACAGACAAGATTCTCTCCTATACTCACTGCATTTTTTGAGCAATACCTATGGTATAGATGGACGCGTACAATCCACCAAAGATGTACCCTAATATAACAGTGTTGAATATTTCTGGGGTTCCCGCCAAATAATTGACCCACCAAGACCCAGAAAAAACAATAGAGCACGAAATAAGAACCGTTAGGCCTATGGCCGCGTTATTGCTAGAAAACAGGTTCTGGGCACGCCTATACGTAGATTCAAGAAGCAAGGTCATAAAAAAGGTAAGAATAAAACTATAAACACCTTGTACTAGACCCGCCTTGACGGCCGATTCTTTCCCATGCATGAGGTTAACCATGACGGCCCAACCACCATAAAACACAAACCCTATACAGGCGCTAACAATACTGCGATTAATCGCAGACAGCCGTTTAAAATACTCGATGAAACTTTTCATGAATTAGGATTTAAACTGGGTATTTACTCCGACGCCCGAAACGCCCTCTTTGATATTTTCAGCAAGAAACAAATTATCGCCGTAGGCCCAACGTATACAAAGAGAGGCTCTGGCAGTTTTAACCAATACTCGGCTCACTCTTTCGCTTAGGTCCGTACTTTTTCTTAGCCCGGTTCCCGGAAAAGGGGGTTTTAGCACTTCTGTTTGCTGGTTGATCAGCCGCAGTGCTGTTCGATGAGTTTGATTCCGAGCGCTTTTTACTGGGCCGCGCACTATTACGATCTAACTCACCGTCTTTCTTGCCGCCAGAATTAGCCCCTTTTGACTGTGCAGAAGCATGGCGACTTTGCGTTTTTTTCCGCTGATTTGACCTAGAGTTTGGGCCTTTGTTATTGCTGTCTGGCCGGTCACCTGAATTCGCTTTGCCATTACCCCTTGAGTCGCGGCTTTCGCTTGAGTTTCGGCTTCCGCTTCGGCTTCTGCTTCGGCTTCCAGACTCATCTCCTGACGCACCATCTCGACCACGCCGTCTGCCACCATTAGAGTTCTGATTACTCGATGGTTTTTTCGCCTTCTTGGGCTTTCTATCTCTAAAATCGCCTTTCGATTCTGGCAATGCGTTCTGTGGGTCATAACCTTCAAGCACTGTTCGAGGAATGACTTTCTTAATAAACCGTTCAATATCGATCAGTTGTTTATATTCATCGTGGCTCACTAACGACACAGCTTCTCCGGTTGCGCCAGCACGCCCAGTTCGCCCGATTCTATGAACGTAATCCTCAGCCACATTGGGTAAATCGAAATTTACAACATGAGGTAACTGTTCAATATCAATGCCTCTGGCAGCGATGTCTGTCGCCACCAACACTCTAACCTTACCCGCCTTAAACTCGGCAAGCGCTTTCGTGCGCGCGCCTTGGCTCTTATTGCCGTGGATAGCCATAGAGTGAATATCACGCGCATCAAGTTGTTTTGCCAAACGGTTTGCGCCGTGTTTTGTACGTGAAAAAACCAATACTTGGAACCAATCGTTTTCCTGTATCAAGCGAGTCAACACCTTCGTTTTATCGCTTTTTTCCACTGCAATCAGACATTGCTTTACTGCATCGACCGTACTATTGGGTGGTGTGACTGACACCTCAATGGGTTTATGAACAATGGTGCGAGCTAATTCTCTAATATCGTTAGAAAACGTAGCAGAGAATAATAGAGTTTGGCGTTTTTTCGGCAACAGCTTAATGATTCGCTTAATGTCGTGAATAAAGCCCATATCGAGCATTCGATCTGCCTCATCGAGCACTAAAACTTCCAGCTTATCAAACTGGACAGCTCTTTGATTATGCAGATCCAGTAATCGCCCAGGTGTGGCGATCAAGATATCCACACCGCCTCTTAGTTTCTGCATTTGCGGGTTTATACTGACCCCACCAAATACAACGGCACTCTTAATTCTTAAGTTTTGGCTATATTCCTTTACGTTTTGAGCTATCTGAGCCGCAAGCTCTCGAGTGGGCGTTAAAATCAACACTCTGGCTTGGTTGCCAGCATGCTTAGGCCTTGGCGTTGTCGCCAGATTATGCAAAATTGGCAGCGTAAAACCGGCGGTCTTACCGGTACCAGTCTGGGCCGCCGCCATAACGTCTTTTCCTTCGATAACAGAAGGAATGGCTTTGGCTTGAATAGGAGAAGGTTCAGTGTAACCCAACGACTCTATAGCTTCTAAAATGGGGTCGGTTAGACCTAGATCTTTAAATATCATTCTGTGTTCCGAATACTCACTTAAATTAATGTGAGCTCTTAGAACGATTTCTATGCCCACCGTGGAATTCGGCGCAGAGTACATCAATGCGTTTCATAAAACCATGAAAATAGAGCGATTTAGAGTACATGTTCTAATCCAAAACCCTCAACCGAAGCCCGCCAGCACAATAAGACCGCATTCCTCCGCTTAAGGTCAACATTAATCGGCAAGCAAGCACAAAAACCAGATCCTTGTTCGAGTAAGCTAATCATCGCCTTTAAACGTCACTACCCTGTTATTGAGTTCTTCGATAATGTCTATCTGACAAGCCAGTCGACTATTTACAGCACGATCATAGACTTTCGATAAGGCATCCTGCTCATCAAGGCTCAACGGCAGCGCATCATTAAGGCTGTTTAACTCGTCAATAGTTACATGGCAACTGCGACACCAAGCCTTACCTCTGCACTCTCCCCAATCTTCATACCCAAAATCTCTAACCACTTCCATTAAGTTAGATGTTCGATTCTCTTCGGGGACAGCAATACAATAGCGCCAACCGCTGCTGTTAATGTAAGTAAATTCGATATAGCCAGAGGAGGTTTCTAACGTAGCGTTCTTCTTTGACACACCACCTCTACCCGATTAGCTGGCACACTTAACTGAGTCAATAAATACACTGAAAACTCCGGTGTGTATGGCTGATCATCAATGGCCAGTCGCATGCATTCGAGCCAAGCGTCTCTTTCTTCAGGGCCAATCGCCAAGTGTTGATGTACGCCTGGTATGGAGATACCTCCGTAGTTTTTAGAATATAACTTTGGCCCACCTAACCAGCCTGACAAAAAATACGTCAATTTTCGCCGCGATTCCTTAATGTCTTTGGGGTGCATCTTAAAAATTTTCTTCGAAAAATCATGGCGCTCCATGTGATCATAAAAATCATCCACCAATTTCGCTATCCCATCAAAACTGCCCGCGGCAATGTAAGAGTTGTCGTGATAGCCGAATCGGCCTTCTTCATTATTGGGGTTTGTCACAAGGGCCTCTATTTACCTTTTGCGTAGAATGCTACGTAAAATTCTACCGGTCCGACTATTTCTAGGTGATGCACCATTTCAGGTGCAATGATCCCATCAATACCCGGCTGCAATCGAAATTTCTCGTTATCCAGTTCATCTATCACATAATCAAGCTCGCCGGACTTAACAATAATTTTGCCCCACGTAGCGGCTTTAGTGCTATGTGCAGCTAACAGACCTTTTGGCACCGAAGTTTGATTAAAGGTCTTAGTGCTCAGGTAATGAGTCACGTTAGTTGGCATACAAAGTACGTCAAATTGATCACAAGAAAGTGTGGGCTTATGTTTATCGTCTCTCTCAGAATCACGCTGCGTGTTTCCGCTCTTCAGCGGGGCAATATCACCCTTATTGTTAACCCGTTTCACATTTTTCACCATTGAGTTAAACCTAAACTTGGTATGACACTTGGCAAGCCATCACATCACCGTGATAGAGCCAATGAGCAATCCAGATTACGCCCGCTTGACCATGACTATCAAGACTCCGTAACCATATTGATATGACACAATAATACATGTATATTTTATGCATGTATATATTCTCGATTTAGTGATGACTAACGCTTCTCAGCGGTTTCAAGCCGCGCAACTACTCCCTGCTATTTTGCTAGTTTGGTTTGGCTTAGTCATTGGCGTGTCGTTCATTGCCACGCCCGCGAAATTTATCGTTCCCGAACTGGATTTAATTACGGCGATTAAAGTCGGCCGCGCGACCTTCCATGTTTTTCTATACGTTGAAGGCAGCATAGCCGCCACAATCGTCCTGATATTAATAACCCAAAATCTAAGCCGAATTAAAAGACTCTACTTGGGTACCTTGATCACATTATTTTTACTCCAGCAGACGGTCATCAGCCCGTTAGTAAAAATCAACTCCGAGAGCTTGTTCAACGGAAACGCTGACTACTCAAGCTACCCACATATCGTATTTATAGGATCCGAAGTAATTAAAGCGCTTTTATTAGTTGGTTACACGACAATAACCAGCAGAGTCGAAACGGCTTATGAAAAAATAACTAAGGCTTCACATGTTTAAATTCGTAAGCGACAAACTTAAATTTAGACGTTCTAAAACGTGTAAAGAACACACCGTGCCATACAATGGAAAACTCATCCAAGACTTCGAAGACGAGCACCTCACCATCATCAATCTGTTTAAGCAGATAGCCTCCGTCCGAGTTGACATCGGTTTCAACCCATTGCTTGATACTCATTTATCCGAATTCAAGTCAAAGTTCCAAGAGCATCTGATCATCGAAAACTTGGAGCTCTATAAGTACCTGGAGCAAAACTTCGATGGAAACTCATCATCGGAAGCCATTACCAACGCATTTAAACAGGACATGAATGATGTTGCATCACACATCAGTCACTTTTGTACTGCGTATGAATCCCAAGAATTTGATGCCAAAAAGCTCGACGACTTTGATGCGGCCTATCACGAAATATCAATTACCTTGAACCACCGGTTTCATTTAGAAGAAAGAGAGCTATTTGAGCTCTACAAAGACACGTCACTCGAAAAGGGTTAATCAGATCTGTTAAGGACTCGGTCTAACTCTGAGTTCTGTTTCGCGACATTGGCTAACACATGCTGGTCTAAGGCGGCGTAAAAAGCATCGTTAGCGTCGTTTAAGATGCCTTGCAGGTTACACTCAGGGTACAGCGGACAGTCGGCGGTTTTGCAGTTAATTATTCGAGTCGTAGTCTCGGTACACCTGACGATATCACCAAGCGTAATGCTCGATGGCGACTTAGCGATCTGTATTCCCCCGTGTCGACCACGGACAGATTTCAGATACCCCTCCCCGATCAGGCTTTGAATCACTTTAGTCATGTGATTCTTCGAAACTCTAAACCTGGTAGATAACTCCGTGATGCCAAACAGGCGATCAGCGTCATGAGCCACTGCCATCATAACTCTCAGAGCGATATCGCTAAACTTAGTTATTTGCATAAGGTCGTCTCATAAAGTCATCAGAAAAGTAAACAGGCCTACCGGCACCCGAACAATCGGAGACAAAATTATATTGTACTTTCGCACTACGACACTTTTTTTTTGAATAGCTATCCGGCTGCTAATAATTTCAGTCGGAAAAAATAACTCTAATTGCTATCAAGCCCCCAAACCCAATCAGCGAAACCAACCAATAAAGCGGCTCTCCGAACGGCGATCCGAATGGCTATCCGAACGGCGATGTTTTATCGGTTTAGCAAAAAAATGGTTGGGCAAGAATATGAGAAAAACGACCTAAACTAGACTAATCGCATGATCGACAAAGTGAGAAAACGCATCACAGTAAAGTGGCTCGCCACAGCCATTTATAAAAACACCCCACTGAACCCTTCCTCTCTAGAACTCACTGGCGTGAAAAGCGTACGAAATAAGCCACCGGAGATTCTTTCAAAATGGGTGTCTGTTATTTCTTTCGTCTAAACGCCCTACCCGCGAGCGTCCAGCTTTGAAGAAAATACTTTGCGATGGGTGTCCAGGAACCTGTCCAGGAACCTGTCCAGTTAGCTGTCCAGTTAGCTGTCCAGTTAGCTGTCCAGTTAGCTGTCCAGACACTGGGACAGCTAACTTTCAATCTACGCCGAACTGTTTTCTAAACGACACTTCTCGACAACAAGAAAAGCGGGTAGACACCCATCATTACTCTATTTTCATTGCAAGTGCGTGGTATTGGCATTACCACACGGGCTTAGAAAACCTATTAGACCTTATTGTTCATACTTTTCCACTAGCGTCCAAGTCCCAGAATTTTCTATTACGACGTCTGAATCATTGATATCTCTTCGACTACAGTAAACAAATGGTTCCACTCGATAGGTTCCCGCTTCGGTAACTTGATAGATAAGTTCTGACGTCAGATTATGGTACTTATATGGGGCTTTCAAATACCGCCCAGCAGGCACTGAGAACTCCCTAAAATACTCACCACCTAGCGCGTCGTCTTTGAACACTTTTATTCGCGAATAGCAGGAGCGAACATCCGCGCCAGTGTATTCCAGACTGGCGTGGGATTTTATTCTTAGTAACCCTTTATCTTCAGAAAACACGACAGGTAAACCTTGACCTTGTCGATCTCGACCGATGTTAAACACTTTCTGATGCTCATCAACCAAAACATCAGCGGGCGGGTATTCGATATAAATTTTCTTCAAGAACATGCTTTCTGCGCGCAGTCCTTTTTCAAACACAAGCCCTTCTAACCTAGCTTGTGAAGCCCTGGCGTCTAGCGAGGGCTTATTAGGCGCCGTCTCCAAACTGTATATGCGCGTCTTTATGTCAACGCTACTGGTCGTGTTGGTGGTTTTAAGCGCGCCATAGACATTTTGTGATAGGCGGTATAACTCTGAGGGTGTTGGGTTCTCGGTAGCTGTAGCAAGTACAGACCTTGTTAAACTGTTGGACGACTGTTTAACCTGAACCAACTGCAAACCAAATAGGGGCACACCGGTGTTGGGTCGCTCTGCCGACGCCTGCGCATTTAAAAACACCCATGAGTCACTCTCCAAGCCAGACAGAGGTAGGCTCTGCCATTCATAAAATGTGGCTGAATTGCGTATTTTGTTTTCCGGCAATGGAAAAACGAAATGATGAACCGGGTCTTGAAATGTCAATATTCCATTGTTGAGTGCAGGTCTGGTTTTATCAATATTATGCACAGTCAGGTTATTCTCACCTCGGGTCTCCGCACCGTTGATAACAGCCAAACTACTGGGCGGTGAAGCCTTTAGCTTAGTTGTAGCCATATAATAAGCATCAAGCGGTGAGCTTACAGGGTCCACTTTTCCAAAACGATCAACGTACATTTTTGTCTGGTTAGCAAAATCTATCAGACCATTGTCGAGATCAGACCTTACTTTTAATTCGATATTTACTTGGCCATTAGTGGTTTTGTTATAGTGGCAAAAACCACTGGCAACCATAGCACCGTGATGATTTCCACCCTGCCGCTTAATCGATTTACTGCGATAGGCAGAAATTCTAACCCCATCGCAGGTCAAATATGAAAGGGCTCTCGCCACGGAAGAAAATTCCGGCGAACCTTCGTCGGGCTGGTGGGTGATCGCAACGACAGCTCTAACAACCAAAACGTCATCTGGTTCAACAGTAATTGCCTCGTCAAAATAGCTTTCAATGGTTGTTGAGAGTTGACAACTCTTGCCATTGCCGCCGTCCCAATCCAGATCACATATATTATCTTCAATAACATCGCTCATATTCACTTCGATAGAATCAATAAGTGCATAGTTACTTTGCGAGGGAAACGAAAAGTCAACGTCGGCTGCCAGCGAACAAAAGCTCAAAGCAGAAAGAAGCAAAAGCGGTAAGGGTTTGTTTAGAATCATAGTTAGGGTATTGGTGATATTTAAGTTATTAGGGTTATTTAAAGGTTTGGGGATTAGTATTATTAAAAGTGCCACCTAATGCACGCGTTAGGTCATCCCTGGTCACGCTCGGCTAGGCCCTCATTAATGCAATGCCCTCCATCTACGCAGAAGGAATTGCCTAAAACTGAGAAGTGACTCGGTTTATAACACCAAATCACCCTTAGTTGTTGGAACAATGAAGGCAAACCCCAAATTAGGTACCCTAGCGCTGCAGTGAGTCTCCGGCTAACTGCTTGCGGATAACCCACTCCTTTCTCTGATACCTATGTTCTTCCTTCATACGTCTAATTCGGCTCTGACCCACTGCTGTCCCACTTACGACACAATAAAAAAGGCTTAAATCCAATCTCGTTATACAATGTAAGTGCGAACAAACGTTGTAGAACAAGAGGATTTAAGCCATGGGTCATCATAACACCGTCTTTTCACAAATTCTAAAATTGGTTCCGAGACATGAATTTTCGTCACTGTCGATGAAACATGATGGAGTGCGTCGGCGTGATGCGATGAGTCGCTGGACCCAGTTTGTAGACATGGCATCGGCTCAGCTAACCGGGCGGTCGAGTTTGCGTGATGTTGAGTTAACTTTAGAGCGACAATCGAACTTGCGATACCATTTAGGAACGGGTTCGGTGAAACGCACAACTCTTGCTCGGACCAACAAACAACTTTCGGCGGGCTTCTATCAAGCACTGTTCAGTAAGCTTTATTCACGATGCCAGTCGTATTCTCCAAGGCACTACTTTCGATTTAAGAAAAAGCTTTTTTCTTTAGATGCGTCACTGATTAATGTGTCGTTAAAGGTATTTCCTCATCGCGACTACAACCGAAAGAAAGCGGCGTATAAATTACATGTTGGTCTTGATCACGACGGACTAATTCCAGCCTTTGCGGCGGTAACGGCTGGTAAGGTAGGTGATCAAATGCAGGCAAAGCTGATGAGTTTCCCAAAAGACAGTGTTGTTGTTTTTGATAAGGGATATGCCGATTACTCATGGCATAACCAATTGACTGAAAAAGGGATATTTTGGGTAACCCGAATAAGAAGTAATGCTAAGTATCGAGTATTGGAGCGACGCAAAGTGAATCACTCACGCGGAATTACGAGCGACCAGACCATAGAATACACCGCCAAGATATCTCGGGATAAAAATTTAAACCCAGTTCGACGAATTGGATTTTATGATGAAGAAAGCGACAAACACTATGTCTTTATCACGAATCACTTTGAGTGGTCGGCAAACACAATTTCCCAGATATATAAGCAGCGCTGGCAGGTCGAACTATTCTTTAAATGGGTCAAACAAAACCTGAAGATAAAATCGTTCCTCGGAAATAAAGACAACGCCGTTATGACTCAAATCATGATGGCGATGTGTACCTACTTGATTCTGGCTTTTATTAAATTCCAGTCAAAATTCAAACAGAGCCTTCAACAAATGGTGCGGCTCATTCAAACAAATTTATTCGCTAAACGAAGCTTGATAGAGTTGTTTAATCCGCCGCCACCGGTCCGACGAAGCCCTCAAATGAGTTTGCTCGTATGAAAATTATTAAGTGGGACAGCAGTGGCTCTGACCCCTTTAATTAATGTGCTGATAACTTTCTATTTTAACTTCGAAACCATTTAGACTCGGCTAAGTGGCTATTACTTCAAACACCTTATTTAGAGACAAGGTGTTGAAGCCCAAATGCGAGCAAAGGGCGAAACCTTGAAGCGACATCGCTGACAGCGTCACTGAAGTTTGAGCTTTCGCGCCGATAATGCATTGTCATTTGTCATGCAGACTAAAACTTACACCATTGTTTTTCGCACGGGATCCCATCATTATTACCATCCATTGAGGTATTAGGGCAATGTTTCAAATAATACTTCGCCTCAGAACAAGATGTCATTTGCGAGCAATACCTGCGTCCATCACATTTGTTATTCCCATTTTTGGTTGGCGATTCAGTCACATTTTGAGAAAGGCTTTTAACTACAGTGATTGATGTATCGACGTTTTCCATTGTTTGACAAACAACCCCTTCAGGTATGTCACCATAGTAAACTTTACCAGCACTGGTTGTGCATTTCTCTTCCACATTTTTCCCATTCGAGAACGCACTAATTTTGTTGCTAATAGAAGGGGAAAAATAGAAGCTAGACGCAGCAATTAAAACGATAAAAACTAATAATATCTTCATGAATTCACCTAATAACTAACGCTGAGTATTCGTCGTTCAATAAACTGTATGGAAATAGCATTTTCATGGTTATGTATGTTTAATACCAGCCGAAGCAGCCAGCAACTTTTTGAGAGTCCAGCGCATTAACTTGGCGATGCTTACGGCGCTTTGTTATGGACACTAATTTTTGGCCTAAGTGTTTCAATAAACGTTGCATCCACCCAAAATATGTCTACGTTTTCGTACTGATCGCTGCCCATATTCCTATTGAAGAAAAGATATTTGCCATCCGGAGTCACGCTGGCAACGGCTTCCCAGGCTTCGGTGTTTATTTTGTTACCCAAATTAATGGGGTCACTCCAAGAACCATTTTTTTGTCGATAACTGATGTAAAGATCAGAGCCTCCATATCCGCCTTCTCTTTTACCATCAAAGATTAAATAAGACTCATCTGGCGCAATGAAGGGATGAAAACTTTTTCCGCCGTTGATCTTTTTGCTAAGCAACTTCGGCGCCTCATACTTCCCTTCCACCAACCTAGAATAACGAATGGAACCGGTAAAATCTCGTTTAAACTCATCAAAAAAATACGTTTTCTTAGAAGAAGCCGTAAGGCGCATTATCGGCAGGTCCTTAAAAGGAGAGCCTAAACTTTTCTTCTCTGACCAGCCTGTATCGGTCCGCTCCCTATACCTTTTACCTAAATGCATGGTTTTTCCATCAGGCGAGATAAAAGGTGTTCCAATTCTCGGAGATACAACCGATTCGTGCCACCGGTTATTCTCGTTTTTGAAAACAACAAGTGAAGGTTTTTCATATTTTCCACCATCCCTTATGAGATAAAACTCGTTCATATCAGGGGTGAAAACACCCGTAAGTTCGTAATGTTCTGTAGTAACAAAGCCAGGAGCGAAAGCCTCAGGAGTATTGCCCGGAGGCTTTTGCCCAAGGTAGGGTCCTTCCAAGACTGATAATTCATCTTGAGCGTAACTTTTGATATTCATTGTTAAAACCGAAAGCAACAAGACAACTGGGATAGAGATAGGCATCATAGTTAGTTGATATTTAAATACGATTAAACGAGTGGCGAGTTTAATCAAACCAGAACCAAAAAAGCTGACGCCCTTATGACTTAAAGATGATTTTTCCCTGACGCCGATAATCCAGTTTTCATGAAGAACGCCCTATTAATTGGTAAATTATAGTTAGCTAAAACGTGAAGCAGAACCAGTCAACTGTCATTTTTCAAGCTTGAACAGCTTGTTAATTTCTTTCCGACCAATACCCCAACTTATCTCTATTTGCAGATATTAATAAGCCCGGTTCAATTAAGGCCGTTATAAAAAAATGGGCAACGATACATGGTGCTAAACTTCTGTCTCCTACCCAATATACAATCCCTAATGTTAACCCCAATATGAATGTTGACAATGCTGCATTAATTCCAGCTTTGATATTTTTTAGTCCCCACATTAAATGTAATAGACCAAAAGCTAACCCAGAAAAAAATATTTGAAAAAAGACAGAAAAACCTTCGGATTCAGCGTAATCCATTACCCATTTTCGGAAGACAATTTCTTCGACTATGCCGGCGCAGACTGCTGCAATAACAGCAACAAACTTCAATAAATCTGCCTTAAACATATACCTTTTAACATCAGAAATTCCTGAAGCACTATAGCAATACAGGACCACTACAATTAAGGCTAAACACCAACTTGACTGTGTTCCAGCACCTCCATTAGTGAAGCCTAAATATCGAATAAATCCTGAATAATTTGATAGCACATTTATTGCTATAAACGATCCCATTGTTGATATTAAAATGGCAAAGATTAAATATATAGGTTTATGATTCATAGCCTTTCCTTTTAAACTGACGCCGCGAGCACGATCGCGTCCGAGCGAAGGGATTGTGTCTGGCATGGTTAACTGCCGTCTTTTTCTATTAACTCTTTTATTCCTTCAACTGAATTCTTTTTTCCTTCTGACGCATTAGAGAATATTGAATTTAAATAGTCTCTATAAAATACCTCATACTTTGTCAGGTAACTTAACCTAGCTTTAAAAAACTCTTCATCCATTTACCATCGCATGTTCGATAAAACACTTAACCAAAACGGATTCAGCTTCCTCGTACTGCCCCTATTTCACTAGAAAATCTGACAAAAAACTTCTCAATAAAGCAACAATTGCTACCTTGTTCTTTCCTAAAAGCCTGCAACAAAGAGCCATATTCTCCATCAATATCTTGGCTATGCCAATGTGAGGAATCACTTACTTTTATTGCATCCAAACATTTAGGCTCGTCTTGAAGCAAACTGATAACCACTTTCAAATAGTGGTGTTAGTTTTTCCATTCTTTTAGATCACTCATTTTTGGAGCTTTAAATGCTGGACCAGCATCATAGACTTTGCCCCTGCACTGAGGGGCACACCACATCATATTGAATTGCTTCCCACGAGCCATTAGAACGTTGTGAAAACCGATCTTTTTTAAATGACTTTCAACAAGTCAAACAAGCGAATGTGCTAGTAATCGATTTCTTCATATGCATAACGTCTTTGCAAGGGGCACGTTGAAAACGCTCCCGCGCAGTGGGTGCAACGAACGAAGTGCACTTGGC